>DFMV01000076.1 GCA_002375765.1 Rhizobiales bacterium UBA3584
CCAAACGTTCGTTGCGCTTGCGTCCATATGCGCGGGTTCGTGAGAGGGAGTATGGGGGAAGTTGAATGGGCGGGCATAAGTTTCTTTGCGGCTGGGGCGTGTGGGGGCTCATCATGATGGATTCCGGGGGGCCTTCGGCCATAGGCCTCAAGGCGTTCATGCGCTGCCAAAGCTCCACCGGAGCTTTGGCTTCGGCCAAGGCCGAACCGCTTCTCACCCCCGGAATGACAATGGGGAGTGGGGTGGGTGGTGGTGATGGAGCCGCGAGCGCAACCCCAGTCCCATCGCTGTCCCGGACCTGATTCGGACCCAGCAGCATCGCCGGTGCTCTGGAGCGTGGGGCAAGGCTCATGGGCCCCGGCGTTCGCCGGGGCAGCGAGGGTGGTGGGGAACGCTATGGCAAGGGCGGCATTGGCGGGGGACAGGCACAAGGAGGCGGTGATGTTTTTTGATGGATGGGACGATCTGGTTCGGCTGGTGGTGATCGGGGTGCTGTCCTATGTGGGGCTGGTGGTGATCCTGCGGGCCACGGGCAAGCGCACGCTTTCGAAAATGAACGCGTTTGACCTGGTGATCACCGTGGCGCTGGGTTCGACCCTGTCTTCGGCACTGCTCAGCCAGGACGTTTCGCTGTCCGAAGGGCTATTGGCGTTCGTCCTTTTATGCGCGCTGCAATTTGGGGTGACGTTTTTGTCGGTGCGCTCGGACGCCGTGCAGGGGTTCGTGAAGGCCGAGCCGAGCCTGTTGTATTTCAAGGGGCGGTATCTGGACCGGCACCTCAAGCGCGAGCGGGTGACGCGCGAGGAAATTCTGGCGGCCATGCGGGCGAGCGGAGCGGGATCGCCGGGCGATGTCGAGGCCGTGGTGCTGGAAACCGACGGATCGTTTTCGGTGGTCAGAACGCTGGGGGCCGACCGGGGCGCCATGGATACCGTTGAGGGGATGGCGGAGCATTTGGGGGCGTGAGGGCGCCCCTCTTATGCGGATGCCATCGGCGGGTGGGGCGGCGCCCCTGCCCGGTTAGATGCGCTTGAAGGTTTCGGGATCGTCCTTGCCGTCAAAGAACGTGTCCAGCGCCTGCCAGAATTCGGGCTGGTCGGGGGCGGCGTGGGCGAAGAGGGTCATGGACGAGCGGAATTTGAGATTGTCCGGGGCGCCGAAGATGGCGTTGGCCGATTTTTCGGGATGGGCGAGGACGGCGGGCGTGCATTCGAGCAGGCGCGGGCCGAGGGTTTCGTGCGCGAGATAGGCGCGGGCTTCGTCAAGGGAGGACAGCGCATAGCGCTGGCTCATGGCGCTCATGCCCAGCCCGGCGATTTGCGGGAACATGAACCACATCCAATGGGTGCGCTTGTGGCCGGCGCGGAGTTCGGCGAGGGCGGTAGGGTAGATGGGGGTTTGGGCGGTGAGGAAGTGGTGTATGGCCGCTCTTGACTCTAGCGTCATAAACGAGTGGACAGAGAAAGCTGTTGCACTCATGAATTGACTCTAGGAACAAAACGTGAAGACTCTCCGCTTCACAATCTTCCGACGGTCGATTCTATCAAAGGAAAAGAAAATGGCTGAAACGACCTCATTTCCACAAATTCCGGCCACTGTGTGGTGGGGCGTCCGTGACATATTGAAGAAAACAACTAGAGCCATCTTAAACGAAAGTTTTTTGGCCGTTCAATTGGGCGTTCAACCTGCTGCGGCTCGTCAGTACACCAGCGAACTTAGACGTGTGGGCTTGATCAATGAAGACGGAAAACCTACAGATTTGGCTCTGAAATGGCGATTAGATGATGAGTATGCCGCCGCGGTAGAGAAAATCCTAGCATCGGCATATAATGAAGAACTTTTGAACCTTGCACCCACTGTTGATGATAAAGAAAAGGCCGTATCTTGGTTCGAGTACCAAGGATTGGGTAGCGGAGCCGCTCGCAATAAAGCAGCCACCTATTTTCTGATAGGAAGCCCTGAGCCTGGCCAGTCGGCATCCAAAACAAATGGGGCTACTCCCACCCCGCGAGCAACAAAAAAGAAACCTAAGCAGACTGAAACGGTGCAGGTAGACAAAACCTCCCCTGATCGGTCGGCTGACACGAGAACCGGGTCAAGTGTTTTTCCTGTCAATCTAAACTTGCAAATACATATCAGCTCAGAAGCTTCTGCCGAGCAGATAGACGCAATATTTAGTTCGATGAGGAAGCATCTAGGTAATGCAAAACTTTCTTGAGGAAATCCGTAGCTTCCGGGAGTTTCTGACAGAAATTGGGGCCGCGCAAACTTCTCTCAATATCCCTTCGCCACGCACTCTCTCTGTTTCGTACGATGAGGATACCCTCAATCCCCAATCTCTCTTCTCGCTCTTAATCGTCGAAGAAGAAATCGTAGCCGTATCCCGGGATTTATTTGCATCTGGCCATTTCGCTATAGCTCTGCAAGAGGCTTTCAAAGCGGTAGAGAAGCTGGCGCAGGATAGGTCGGGCCGCACTAACTCCGGCACCCAGCTAATGGAACAAGTTTTTAGTCCCAATAAGCCTATTCTTTGGTGGAGTAGCCAAGAAAGCCAATCAGAGCGTGATGAGCAAGCTGGTTATATGAGGTTATTTTCCGGAGCAATGCTGGGTATACGAAACCCGTGCGCGCATGAATTTAACTGGATCGATGACCCTGACACCGCGCTAGAGGTGATGGTTTTTGCCCAACACCTTATGCGGAAGATAAAGCTCGCTCGTTGCGAAAGCTCTTAGCTGTACTAATGCGCCGCTTCCCAGTTCTCCGCAGCTTTGGCATCCACCTGCAACGGCACTGACAACCGCAACGCCGGTTCCGCCGCGCCTTCCATCACCCGCTTGATAATCGGAATCGCCTGTTCGGCTTTGTCTGCCGGAGACTCGAAGATCAGTTCGTCGTGGACCTGCAAGAGCATATCGGCGGGCACGTTTTCTTGCGTAAGGATGCGTTCCATGCGGATCATGGCGCGGCGGATGATATCGGCGGCGCTCCCCTGGATGGGGGCGTTGATCGAGGCGCGTTCGATGAAGGCGCGTTCGGAGGGGTTCTTGGTGTTGACGTTTTCGAACGGGATCTTGCGCCCGAAAATGGTCGAGACGTAGCCCTGGGCCTTCACGATGCGGCGCTGTTCGGCCATGTAATCCTGAATGCCGGGGAAGCGGGCGAAATAGGTCTTTATGTATTCCCCGGCTTCCGACCGCGCGATGCCGAGCTGATTGGCGAGGCCAAAGGCGGAAATGCCGTAGATGATGCCGAAATTAATCGCCTTGGCGCGGCGGCGGACCATGGGGTCCATGTCCTTGATGGGCACGTTGAACATTTCGGACGCCGTCATGGCGTGAATGTCCAGACCTTCCTCGAAGGCGTCCTTTAGCGCATCGATATCGGCGATGTGGGCGAGAACGCGCAGCTCGATCTGGGAGTAATCGGCGGAAATCAGAAGATTGCCCGGCGCGGCGACGAAGGCTGTGCGGATCTTGCGGCCATCCTCGGTGCGAATGGGGATGTTTTGCAAATTCGGTTCGTTGGACGAGAGGCGGCCTGTGGCGACCGAGGCCTGATTGTATGAGGTGTGGACGCGGTTGGTGCGCGCATTGATATAGGTGGGTAGCGCGTCGGTGTAGGTGGAGCGCAGCTTGGTGACGCCGCGCCAATCGAGAATGGTCTGGGCCAGCGGCACCCCTTGGGCGGCCAGATCGTCGAGCACCGAAGCGCCGGTGGCCCAGGCGCCGGTCTTGGTCTTTGTGCCGCCTTCAAGGCCCATCTTGCCGAACAGGATATCGCCCAATTGCTTGGGGGAGCCGAGATTGAACTTTTCGCCGGCCAGTGCGTGGGCGGTTTCTTCGAGAGCCGCGGCGCGCTGGGCGAAATCGCCCGAGAGGCGCGAAAGGATCTGGCGATCGACCGAAACGCCGCGCGCTTCCATGCGGGCGAGGACCGGGGTCAATGGGCGATCCAGCGTCTCATAAACCGTGGTGACGCCCTGGGCGACGAGGCGGGGTTTTAGAATATGCCAGAGGCGTAGGGTGATATCGGCGTCTTCGGCGGCGTATTTGGCGGCGGGCTCGATTTCGAGCTTGTCGAAAGTGAGCTGGTTCTTGCCGGTGCCGGCGAGGTCGGTGAATTTGAGGCAGGTGTGATCGAGCCAGCGCAGGGCGAGCGCATCCATGCCGTTGTTGCGGGCGCCATCGAGCGCGTAGCTCATCAGGAGCGTATCGTCGATGGGGGCCATGGTGATGGCATAGCGGGCAAAAATGCCCATGTCGTATTTGACGTTCTGGCCGATTTTCAGGATTGCCGGGTCTTCCAGCACCGGGCGCAGCATGTCGAGGGCGAGGCGCATATCCATCTGGCCCTCGGCGCGGCCGCCGCCGAACATGTCGTCATTGCCGGTGGTGTGGCCGAGCGGGATATAGCACGCCTTGCCGGGGCGGGTGGCGAGGCAAATGCCGACCAGATCGGCGGCCTGATTGTCGAGCCCGGTTGTTTCGGTATCGACGGCGACATGGCCCGTGGCGATGATATCGGCGATCCAGTTGGCCAGCGCTGTCTCGTCGCGGACGATCTCGTAATCGTCGAGATTGCAGGGGATGGCGCGGATGGCCTCGAGCACTTTTTCGGCGTGGGCGTCGGGGCCGCCGGCGCCGGTGGCGGGGGCCGGGCCATCGGAGACATCGACGGCGCCGGGGATCGAGGCGCCCTTGACCGCCAGTTCGGCATCGGGCTCGAAATCGTCGGGGTCGACCTCGAGCAGCGCGGCGATGCGGCGGGTGATGGAGGTGAACTCCATGGCTTTGAGGAAGGGGATCAGCGTTTTGGCTTGAAGCGGTTCGCGGGCCAGGGCGTCGAAGGGGAGTTCGACGGGGGTGTTGCAATCGAGCTCGACCAGCTTGCGCGAGATGCGGGCCAGTTCGGCATGTTCGATGATCGATTCGCGGCGCTTTTGCTGCTTGATTTCCGAAGCGCGGGCCAGCAGGGTTTCGAGATCGCCATATTCGTTGATCAGCAGCGCGGCGGTCTTGATGCCGATGCCGGGGATGCCGGGGACGTTATCGACCGGATCGCCGCACAGGGCCTGAACGTCGACCACCTTGTCGGGGGTGACGCCGAATTTCTTGACCACCTCGTCCGGGCCGATCCAGCGCAGGGGCGGCTGGCCGGGGCGGGCGATGGTATCGAGCATGGTTACATTGGGGCCGACAAGCTGCATCAGATCCTTGTCTGAGGAAACGATGGTGACCTTGCCGCCGGCGTCGCGGAACTGGCAGGCATAAGTGGCGATGATGTCGTCGGCCTCGAAGCCTTCCTGTTCGATCGAGGGCAGGCAGAAGGCACGGGTGGCGGCGCGGGTGAGCGGGAACTGGGGGATCAGATCCTCAGGGGCCTCGGGGCGGTGGGCCTTGTACTGATCGTAAAGATCGTTGCGGAAGCTCTTGCCGGAATAATCGAAGATCACCGCGAAATGGGTGGGCTCGTTTTCGCCCTTTAGATCCTCGGTGAGCTTATAGAGCATGTTGCAAAAGCCCGAGACGGCGCCGACCGGCAGGCCGTCGGACTTGCGCGTCAAAGGCGGCAGCGCGTGATAGGCGCGGAAGATGAAGGACGAGCCGTCGACGAGGACGAGATGCATGGCGGGCTCCCCGGGGCGCGGACTGGCGCGCCTTTACGATTCTGGTTGGGCGGACTTTCGCGCGATTATGCCGAAGGGGCAAGCGCCGTGGCGATCAGGGACGGCCGGCGGGGGAGCGGACGCCCATGAGCAGGGCCCAATAGGTGCCGTAGGTGTTATAGGTCGTGGCCGGGCCGCGCTCGATGGCGATGCCGAACTGGACGTAATCGGGGTTGACCATCGTCTTGTTGTGCGAGGGCGATTTGAGCCAGCCCACGATTGCCGTATCGAGATTGGGCGGGCCGCCGGCCAGGTTTTCGCCAGCCCCGCCGCCAAACCCCATGCGGCGCAGGCGGGTGTGCAAGGTCTGCTCGGGAGCGGCTGTGTGGGCGACGACCGAATTTTCGGCCATCAGGCGCGCCTGCTCCTCGGCGGCCCTTTGCAGGGTCGCGTTGTGGCTCAAAAGCGGCAGGTTGCGCTCGGCGCGCATGGCGTTGAGTTTCCGGGTCGCTTCGGCAATCGAGACCGAGGACACCGGGGTGGCGCGCTCGGTGGTCATGATGACGGTGCCCGAGGAACAGGCCGCCAAAACGAACGCGGCGCCGCCGGATGCGGAAAGGGTGAGGAATCGGCGGCGGGTGATTTCGATCATGGGCGAGACTTTATCCAAACCGGGGCGGTTTGGAAGAGGTTAAAATAGCGCGGGGGCCTGTCGCAGATGGGTCTTGCGCTTGGCAGCCATTCTCCCTATAACGCGCCGTCTCCGGTTGGTCCTTTGGGCCAGCCGCAGATTTCTATTGAACGAGCCGTCCGGCCAAAAGGCATGCCGTGGCAGCTCATGAAAGCGGACGTTCGGGAGACCGGACATCCAAGAAGACCAAAAAGGACCCGCAAAATGCCCAAGATGAAGACCAAGTCTGGCGCCAAGAAGCGCTTCAAGGTGACTGCCACCGGTAAGGTCATGGCTGGCCCCGCCGGCAAGCGCCACCGCCTTATCAGCCACAACGCAAAGTACATCCGCTCCAATCGCGGTACCTCGGTCATGTCCGCCCCCGATACCAAGATTGTCAAGAAGTACATGCCGTACGACCGGTAAGCGGCTGCCCTTGTTTTGTCGCGTTGTCGAACCGGAAAACCGGGAAGACCACTTTTCCTGACAACGCTCCGACAGTCAGATTTGAGGAATTAAGATATGTCCCGCGTAAAAAGAGGCGTTACCGCCCACGCCCGCCACAAGAAGGTGATCAAGGCCGCCAAAGGCTATTACGGTCGCCGTTCCACCAATTACCGCTCTGCCGTACAGGCCGTCGAGAAGGCCGGCCAGTACGCCTATCGCGACCGCAAGCAGAAGAAGCGCAATTTCCGCGCCCTGTGGATCCAGCGCATCAACGCCGCCGTGCGCAGCCATGGGTTGACCTATGGTCGATTTATCGACGGCCTCAGCAAGGCTGAGGTTGCTGTGGACCGCAAGGTTCTGGCCGATCTGGCAGTGCGCGAACCGGCAGCTTTCGAAGCGCTGGTTGCCAAGGCCAAGGAAGCCCTCGCCTATCTGGGCGACGTCGAAGCGACCACGCACGAGCGCATTTCCGCCTAAAAGGCATCTGCGACTCCACCAGCCTTTATGGATCGCGTTGTCGAACCGAAAAAACCGGTTCCCACTTTTTCTGACAACGCTCCAGCCTGCTGAGGCCGAATTTGAAAGCCTTGCGCTGCCCCTTTTGGGGTGGCGCGGGGCTTTTTCGTTTGCTACCGCTTCGCCCGCAAAAAGAGTTTCCCATGTTAGAGAACATCATGTCCGACGAGATCGCCGACCTCAGCCAATCGATCCACGCCGCCATTGGAAATGCGCAGGATGAAGCCGCGCTCGAGACGGTGCGGGTTTCGGCATTGGGCAAGAAGGGGTCGATTTCGGCGCTGCTTGCCACGCTGGGAAAAATGACCCCGGAGGAACGCAAGGAAAAAGGCCCCGCGATCAACGGGCTCAAGGCCGAGATCGGCGCCGCCATCGAAACCCGACGCGAGGCGCTGGCTGCAGCCGCGCTCGAAAAGCGCCTGGCCAGCGAAAAGCTCGATGTGACCCTGCCGCTGCGCCCGGCCCCCACCGCCACAGGACGTGTCCATCCGGTGAGCCAGGTGATCGACGAGATCACGGCGATCTTTTCGGACATGGGGTTTGCGATTGCCGAAGGGCCGGACGTCGAGACCGATTATTACAATTTCACGGCGCTCAATTTCCCCGAGGGCCATCCGGCGCGGGAAATGCACGACACGTTCTTTTTCGAGCCCGATGCCGAGGGCAACCGCAAGCTGTTGCGCACCCATACCTCCCCGGTGCAGGTGCGCACCATGGAACAGAGCGAACCGCCGATCCGCATCATCATTCCCGGCCGCACCTATCGCAACGACTCAGACCAGACCCACACTCCGATGTTCCATCAGGTCGAGGGGCTGGTGATCGACAAGCAGAGCCATATCGGGCAATTGCGCTGGGTGCTCGAAGAATTCCTCAAGGCGTTTTTCGAAGTCGAGAGCGTTACGACCCGGTTCCGCCCGAGCTTTTTCCCCTTTACCGAGCCGAGCATGGAAGTGGACGTGCAATGCGACCGCTCGGGCAATGAAGTCAAGATCGGGCAGGGCAATGACTGGCTGGAAATCCTGGGTTGCGGCATGGTGCATCCCAATGTGATCGAAGCCGGGGGGCTGGACCCCGATGTCTACCAGGGCTTTGCCTGGGGCATGGGGATCGACCGGCTCGCCATGCTCAAATACGGCATGGCCGATCTGCGCGCGTTCTTTGACGCCGACAAGCGCTGGCTCGACCATTACGGCTTCCGGCCGCTCGACCTGCCGACGCTGTTCGGTGGGCTGTCGAGCTGATGGTTTTGCCTGACCGTTACAGCGGTGCGCATCAGTTCGCCTTCGGGGACAGCCCTGAACTGGCGGATGAATTGCTCGCCCTGGTCCTTGCCGGCAAGAAAACAGCAACGTGCGGCGCGCTGCGCGATCACGAGGCGGGCGAACCCATGCCGCAAGTGGGGCGGCAGGACGTGGTTCTGGATGGACGCGGGCAACCGGCCTGCGTGATTGAAACCACAGCGGTCGAGATCGTGCCGTTTGACGCGGTCACGGCCGATTTTGCCGAAGCCGAGGGCGAAGGTCCCTATGACGCCTGGCGCGAAGGACACATCGCCTTTTTTGGCCGCAATGGCGGCTGGGACGGCCAAATGAAACTTGTTTGTGAGCGTTTTGCGCTCGTTGAAGTTCTCGATAGGACCTGAAGATGAAATTCACGATTTCCTGGCTCAAGGATCACCTCGAGACCACCGCCTCCAATGCCGAAATCATCGACACGCTGACCATGATCGGGCTTGAGGTCGAGGACGTGAGCGATAGCGGCGCGGCGCTCAAAAGCTTCGTGACCGCGCATGTGGTTTCCGCCGAGCAGCACCCCAATGCCGACAAGCTGAGGGTGTGCAAGGTGGATGCGGGCACCGGGGAATTGATCGATGTGGTGTGCGGCGCCCCCAATGCGCGCACGGGGCTGAAATCGGTCTTTGCCTTTGCCGGCACCTATATCCCCGGCAAGGACATCACCATCGGCAAGGGCAATATCCGCGGGCAGGTGTCGAACGGCATGCTGTGCTCGAATGCCGAGCTCGAGCTGTCCGACGATCATGACGGGATCATCGAGTTGCCTGAGGACGCGCCGATCGGCGTGCCCTACCCCGATTATGCGGGGATAGATGAGGTGGTGATCGATATCGGGCTGACACCGAACCGGGGTGACGCCACCGGGGTTTACGGCATTGCGCGCGACCTGGCCGCGGCGGGACTTGGTACGCTCAAGGCAACCGACATGTCGCCGGTGGCCTCCAAGGGCGCCAGCCCCATTGCGCCGCTGCCGCACGAATTTGCCGAGGGCGAGCCCAAAGCCATCCGCAAGTTTGCCGGCCGCTACATTGCCGGCATCAAGAACGGCCCCTCCCCCGATTGGCTGGCGCAGCGCCTGCGCGCCGTCGGGCTGCGCCCGATCAACGCCGTGGTGGACATCACCAATCTGGTCTCTCTGGGCTGGGGGCGTCCGCTGCATGCCTATGACGCGGCCAAGATCGAGGGACAGATGGTGCTGCGCAACGCACGCGGCGAGGCGTTCGAGGCACTCGACAACAAGATCTATACGCTCGACGAGACCATGACGGTGATTGCCGACGACAAAGGCCCGCTTTGTCTTGGCGGGATCATGGGCGGCACCCGGTCGGGCGTTACCGAAGAGACTGTCGATGTGTTCATGGAGTGCGCGAGCTGGGACCCCGAACTGATCGCCCAGTCGGGCCGCAAGACCGGTATCATCTCCGATGCCCGCTATCGGCTGGAGCGCTCGGTCGATCCGGCCCTGACCGAACCGGGACTGGAGCTTGCCACACGTCTTGTGCTGGAGCTGTGCGGCGGTGAGCCCATGGAGCCGGCGATTTCCGGCGAGGATGTTTTTCCCGATACCGTTGTGGAGTTCCCACTTTCGGAAACCGCGCGCCTCACCGGGCTCGACGTTTCCCCCGACCGGGTGGAAGACATTCTGGGGCGGCTGGGCTTTGTGATGGAGGGCGAAGGGCCCGTTCGGCATGTGAAGGTGCCCTCGTGGCGCCCGGACGTGACGATCAAGGCGGACCTCGTTGAAGAGGTGATGCGCATTGTGGGCGTTGACCGCGTGCCGGTCGAACCCTTGCCGCGGCTCTCCGGCGTGGCGCCCAAAATGCTGACCCCGATCCAGAACCGGCGCCGCATCGTGCGGCGGACGCTGGCGGCGCGCGGCATGGACGAGGCCATGACCTGGTCGTTCATCTCCACCGAGCTTGCCCAAGCCTTCGGTGGCGGCAAGCCTCAATTGCGGCTGGCCAATGCCATTGCTTCGGACATGACCGACATGCGGCCATCGCTGTTGCCAGGCCTGCTCATGGGCGCGGCGCGCAACGGAAATCGCGGGCTGGACGATGTTGCGCTGTTTGAAGTGGGGCAGGTGTTTTTCTCCGATACGCCGGAGGGCCAGCGCACGCACGCAACCGGCATCCGGACGGGCACGTGCGGGATCGGCGGGGCCGGACGGCACTGGCAGGGCAAGGCCGAAAGGGTCGGGGTTTACGACGCCAAGGCGGACCTCGGCGCGGCGCTCGATGCTCTGGGTGTCGATATCGACAAGGTGCAGGTGGTTTCCGAACCGGCACCCTGGAGCCATCCGGGGCGCGGCGGACGCATCCAGCTCGGGCCCAAACTGATCCTTGGCTGGTTCGGGGAGCTGCATCCGGCAATGGCGGCAAAATTTGATCTTGGCGGCCCGGTTGCCGCGTTCGAGATCGATCTCGACGCGTTGCCCGAACCGCGCAAGAAGGCGACACGGGCCAAGCCGGCGCTGGCACTGTCCACGCTGCAGCCGGTGCGGCGCGATTTTGCCTTTGTTGTGAGTACAGATGTCGAAGCCGCAAATATCTTGCGCGCGGCCAGGGGTGCCGAAAAGGCGCTCGTCACCGAGGTGACGATCTTTGACGTTTTTTCCGGTGCTCATGTGGGCGAAGGCAACAAATCGGTGGCTATCGAAGTTACCCTGCAACCAAAGGACAAAACGCTGACCGATGAGGAGATCGAGGCGGTGTCGGGAAAGATCGTGGCGGCTGTAGAAAAAGCGACAGGGGGCGTGTTGCGTGGGTGAGGCGGCCCTCCGCCGGGCTGGAGCGCAGGTTCTGCGAACCGAGTTGAGCTTTGCGGGGTTGTCCGCGGACAACCCCGCACGGCGTCGGCCGCGATCGCCATGGCGTCCCCGTCCGGCCGGTTTCTGGACGGCATTCGAGGATAAGGCGCTTTATTACGACGCGTTCCGGGTCGAGAACGGCAAGGACGTTCTGCTGGTCGGCCCGACACCACTCAATCTTCGGTCCGGGCTTGCGGCGGCGCGCTACAGTGCGCTTCCGTCGGGGACGACGCTCAAGGCCGAATTGTTCCCCTCGCGCTCGACCATGCTGACCCGGCTTGCCGATGTGCCGGGCGATGCACAGGCGGTGCGGGTCGAGGCGTTCGGCGAGATTTTCGATCTGGCCATCCAGCCCAATTTCTCGACTGCCCTTTCGGGCGCGCGAATCCTGTTCACGATCAACAAGAACAACCGGCTCGAATGGATCGCCGATTGGGCGCATTGGCATGCGGCGCTGCATAGCACCGATACGGTGATCCTGTTCGACAACGGTTCGACCGATTATACGATCGATCAACTGGAAGCCACGCTGGCCGGCGTTGACGGGCTCAAGACGGTGATCGTCATCGACGTGCCGCACAAGTTCGGGCCGATCGACACCTCGGTCCTGGTCACCAAGTTCTATCCGCGCTTCTTGCAGATATCGATGACCAACCTGGCGCTGCGCCGGTTCGGGATGGACGCGGAAGGCTTGCTCGATTGCGACATTGACGAGCTGGCCTGGGCGGAGGGCCAATCGGTTTACCAGCGAGCCGGCCAAAGCGCTGTGGGCGTTGTGCGCATGCGCGGGCGGTGGATCGAAGCGGCGCGGGCCCCCGATATGGAGGCTCGTCATCACGCCTTCCGGCACAGGCTGGCCAATTTCCGCCATCGGCTATCGCCACCCAAATGGGTTCTGGATCCGCGCCGTGACTGGGTGAAGCCCCTATCGGTCCACCCCTATCTCCACCGCATCCACGGTGCCCCCATAACGGCCCGGCAGCTTGATGACACTGCTATGTTCTTCCACTTCAAAGGCATCAACACCAATTGGAAGGAAGAGAGGACGGACATCAAGGGCATTGACATCGAAACCCTTGTCGAAGACGAAGAACTCCAGATCGCCCGCCAGACCCTGTAGGTCGGGCCCCGCTTCTCGTATCAAAGACAGGAGCCTTTCCGGGCATGTCCAAACTGCCGATAGTCTGCTCATTCTGGCACGGCCCGATGTCCTGGCTGGAGCGGCTCTGCATCACGTCGTTTATCGCCCAGGGTCATCGATTTGATCTCTACAGTTATGAGCGTCCCGAGGGGCTGCCCGAAGGTTGCGGATGGCGTGACGCGGCCGAAATCGTGCCTCGCGAAGACATCTTCTTTTACAAGGGTGACCGTTCGCCAGCCGTTTTTGCCGACTATTTCAGGTTGATGCTGATGGTCCGCGAGGCGGGGATTTGGGTGGATTGCGACATGCTCTGCGTCCGTCCGTTTTCCGGCCTTTCACCCTATGTCTTCGGCTATGAAGTGCCGCCGGGTCGGGGACCTCACGCGGGCCAGATCAACAACGCCGTTCTTCGTCTGCCCAAGGACAGCGCGCTATTGGAAGCGTTACTGGGCATTTTCGATGGCGACAGCGAGAAAGTCGATCCAGTGTGGATGCCGCGCTACCGCCGCATTGAAATTGCCTTCCGGCGCATGCTGGGGCAGCGCGTCGGCCTGACCCATATGCAGTTTGGAGCCACCGGCCCATTTCCCCTAACCTATTTTGCCAGGAAGCTGGGGAAGGACGGTGAGGCCCTGGCTGCCACCGCTTTCTATCCCTTGCCCTATGACGACGTACGGTCGCTGCTCTCGCCTGGTAGCAGTCTCGAGCGCTATATTCATCCCGAGACGCTTGGTGTGCATCTGTGGCGCATGGCTCTCACCGGTCGCTCGCGTCGTCCGGAGCCGCAACGACCGTCATCAGGCAGCGCTCTGGCGGGTGTTGCTGAACGCCTGGGCGTGGAAACGACGCTGTCATGACTGCGCTGTTTGGCGATTGGCGTCATGGCGTGCTGCTTGTGCTGCTGTTCTGCCTTCCCGTGCTTCTGGCAGATGTGGGGACGGCCCTTATCATGGTCACGGCCGGCCTTGTCGCCATAACTGCCGCACCACGCCTTATTGCCAAGGACTTTCCCGAAACGCATGCTGTCCGGCTTTTGCTGACCGCATTTGTTCTGATGGCTGTAGCGCTATCGATATCGGCACATGGCTTATGGGACGCGCGGTTCATCCTCAACTTCGCTCCGCTGCTCATTGCCTTGCCTCTGGTAGCAGCAAAGGCAAATTACCGGCCCCAGGCAAGCCTCACTCATATCGCCGTCCTTTCGGCGGCGGGGGCTTTGCTCTCGCTGGTTGTCGCAGGCGTGCAGGTCTTTGTTCTCGAGGAGTCGCGCGCCGGCGGGCATGTCATCAACGCCATTCACTTCGCCAATATCGCCGTAACTCTGGGCATCATATCCTATTTCGCCATGCTGGCGGCACCGGTGGTTGGCGTGATGGCCGGCCCGAAAGACCGGGTTTTCCTTGGTCGGGTCTATGGTGCGCTCGTGCTCGCTGTGGGGTTCTTCGTTTTCGGGTTGACGAGCCGGCTCATGGGGCAGGCCCTGCAGCTGACGCTTTTTTGCATGATGACTATGATTATCGCCCGTTACGGCTGGAAGGAGAACGAGACTGGCCACGCGATCTGACATCAAAATCCTCGCGATCTATAAATTCGTCGATCAGCCGGACTTTGAATCCCTCAAGGCACCGCTGGCGGAGTTTTGTTGTGCGCGGGGGATCAAGGGGACGTTGCTCGTGGCGCCCGAGGGGATCAACGGGACGGTGGCGGGGGCGCCCGAGGCGATCGATGCGCTGGTGGGATGGCTCAATGACGGCAACATCTTCGGCGGGCGGTTCCGGGGAGCCGAGATCAAATATTCGTTTGCCGAAAGCCAGCCGTTCTATCGCATGAAAGTGCGGCTGAAGCCCGAGATCGTGACGCTGCGAGCCCCGGAGGCCAATCCGGGCCGGCAGGTTGGCACCTATGTCGACCCCCGGGACTGGAACGATCTGATCGACCAGGACGATGTGGTGGTCATCGATACGCGCAATGATTACGAGGTGGCGCTGGGAACGTTCCGGAACGCGAAAGACCCGCATACAGCGAGTTTTACCGAGTTCAAGGATTACGTTTCCAAAACGCTGGACCCCAAAAAGCACAAGAAAGTCGCCATGTTCTGCACTGGCGGAATACGGTGCGAAAAGGCCTCGTCCTACATGCTGGCGCAGGGGTTCGAGGAGGTTTTCCACCTCAAGGGCGGCATCCTCAATTATCTCGAACAAGTGCCCGAAGACAAAAGCCTTTGGGATGGGGAGTGTTTCGTTTTCGATGAGCGCGTTTCGGTGCGCCATGGACTGGAAATCGGCGATGCGCAATTGTGCCGGGCCTGCCGTCAGCCGCTGACGCCAGCCGACCGGGACCGCGAAGAGTTCATCGAAGGCGTGCAGTGCCACCATTGCGCAGGCGAAGAGAACGCAGCCAGGCGCCAGGCCGCAGCCGAGCGGCAAAGGCAGATCGAGTTGGCCGCGGCGCGTGGCGAGGCTCATATCGGCGAAGACGTGAGAAAGGCCGCAGAACAGCGGCGGCTGGCCAACAAGGCGCGGCGCGAGGCGGATCGGACCCGAAACCGAAAGGGGTAACCCATGGCGGTCAAACGGATCGTTGCCAATATCGAGGGCTCGCCCGAGACGGCAGCGCGGTTTTATGGAGACCTGCTCGGACTGGACACCATGATGGACATGGGCTGGATCCGCACCTATGGCACCGACGGGCAGATGTCGGTTCAGATGAGCATCATGTCAGAGGGCGGGGCGGGCACGCCGGTGCCCGACATATCCATCGAGGTCGACGATGTCGATTCCGTGCTGGAAAAAGCGCGGGCCATGGGCATTAACATCGAATACGGCCCGGCAGACGAGCCCTGGGGCGTGCGACGCTTTTACGTGCGCGATCCGTTCGGCAAGCTCATCAACATTCTTTCACACGTTCAGTAGCCACGCGGCGGGGCGGGATCGTCGTTGAGGATCAGGTACATATTGACCTGATCGAGCCAACGGCCATGCTTGAAACCCGATTGGGGCAGGATGCCGAGCATCTCAAAGCCATGCCGGACGTGAAAACGGATCGAATTTTCGTTCTTTGAGTCGATGACCCCGACCATAAGATGAAAGCCCTTGGCTTTCGCGTCGTCAATCAGGGCAGCCATCAGCGCCGAGCCCACCCCCCTGCCCTGCGCCTCGTCGCGCAGATAGATCGAATGCTCGACGGTCTTTCTATAGCCAGAGCGCGAGCGATAGGTGCCGTAGCTGCCGTGGCCGAGAATGCGGCCATCCTCTTCGGCGACAAGAACGGCAAAACCGTTTGCGTTGCGCTCATCCAGCCATGCCTTGCGATCGGCCAGCGTTTCCTCGGTCTCGCTCCAGATGGCGTCGAGCCTGCGGATGGCATCGTTGTGGATGTCGAGGATCTGGGGCAGATCGCTGTCAGTGGCGGGGCGGATATTCATTTGGGGCAATTGCACCTGTTCAAATCGGAATAACTGATGGTAAAATGAAATGATATAGAAGTATCAATTCTACTAATTGAATTTCCTTATGGATATCGATCAACTCCGCACGTTCGACCGGATCGCGCGCGACTTAAGCTTCACCAAGGCGGCGGCCCGGCTCAACGTGACCCAGGCCACGGTTTCGATGCGTGTTCGGGTGCTCGAAGACTTCCTCGGTGTGCAGCTTTTTACGCGCGGGCGCAAGGTGGCTCTGACCGATCAGGGCATGACTTTCCTGCCCTATGCGCGGCGCATTCTCAACTCGGTCCAGGAAGGCCGAGAGGCTCTGCGGCGGGTCGAGCGTGGACGGATCACCGTCGCTTCGTTGCGGTCCATGGTGACGCCGCTGATCTCGGAAAGCCTTTTGCGTTTTCAGGAGAGACACCGGGAGGTCGATGTGATCGTGCGCGAGGGGCACCACAATCACGTCACTGCCATGCTGCACGACCGGGTGGCGGAGCTGGGGATCATCGCCTGGCCCAATCTCGACCCGCTGGTGCCCGAGATCTATCCGATTGTGGTGATGCGCGAACCGGTGCCGCTGGTGCTGGCACCGCACCTGGCGGCGCAGCTTGAGCCCAACCCGAGCCTGGCCGATGTGCTGGCGTTGGTTCCAAGGGTGATTTCGCTGCGCTGGTGGCAGGTGGATCCCGAAGGCGCCACGGCGTTGGTGCGGCGAGCCCAGACGAGCGTGGAAATTCCCACGGGGCCGGCAAGGCGGCTGGCGCTGGCCGGAGAGGGGTTGGGCTTTTTCGTGCGCTCAACGGTGCGCCGCGAGATCGAGCGGGGCGAGCTGGTCGAGATCACGCCGCGCGATTTCATGCCACTGCATCGCGACATCGCCATCGTGGCGCTGTCGAAATCGGCTTTCGAGCGCGACATGGTGCGCGATTTCGCACGTGAAGTGGCAAAGGAAGCCGCGGCGCTGGGGACGATCCTTGAAGACCGGCTGAACGATTAGAGCAACCGCTCGATGGTCTGGCGCAGCAGGTCGAGATCGCTGTCGCGCGAGAGGCGATGATCGCCATCGGGGATGAGGGTAAAGGTGACCGGATCGGAGACGAGGTGGCTGACCAGTTTCAGCGCGTGAGCCGGGGGCACGTCGGTATCATTGCCGCCCTGCAGGATGGCCACGGGACAGTGCGTGCGGATGGGAGCGCCGAACAGGATATGGTTTTCTCCGTCCTCGATCAGCGCGCGGGTGAGGACATAGGGTTCGTCCGAGTAGTCGGACGGTTGTTCCACCCTGCCCTTTTCCCACAGGTCGAGCAGTTCGGCATCGGTGAAGGTTTCGCGCATCAGATCGCGGGTCATGTCGGCGGCCGGAGCGATCAGCACCACGGCCTTGACCCGATCCACGCCGCGCTGGCGTAGGGCGCGATTGACCAGAAGGGCCAGCCAGCCGCCCATTGACGAGCCGACAACGATCTGGGGACCCTCTGTTGTGTCAAATACCGCCAGTGCCTCTTCGAGCCAGCGCGAAATCGTGCCGTCGAGAAAAGCGCCACCCGATTGCCCATGGCCGGAATAATCGAACCGGGTGACCGCCAGCCCCTTTTGCGCGCCGAAGTCGGCGAGCGCCTCGGCCTTGGAGCCGATCATGTCGGACTTGAACCCACCCAGCCAGAACAGGCCGGGCGTGCCGCCGGGGCGGCGCAGGGTGGCGATTTCGCGCGCATCGTCGCCGTGACCCACGGTCAGGGTGGCAGATCTGTCGCGCATTGCATTTTCCGGCTCGAACACCATATCGGGGATGTAGCCGCTGGGCCGTCAGATCGCAAGACCGCTTCACAGGCGATTGGCGAGCGAGCCGCATGACGGTATGGCACGAGGTCTGCTTTGCCTGTTGACTTTGGGCCAGTTTACCAAGATTTTAGACGTGTTGCGCCAGCCATGAGCAGGCGTGCGCAGCTATGGGAAACCACTGAAAGGAAATTCAGCCATTCGTCGTCCGATGAGACCCGTGCAGCCCCAAAAGGATGGGCCGCGCTCCAACAATGAAATCAACGTCCCCGAAATCCAGCTTATCAACGCAGAAGGCACCAATGTCGGTGTCGTGCGGACCAGCGAAGCCATTGCCATGGCCATGGAAGCGGGGATGGACTTGGTCGAGATCTCACCCAATTCGGCACCGCCGGTGTGCAAGATCCTCGATCTGGGCAAGTTCAAATACGCCGCCCAGAAGAAGGCCGCCGAGGCCCGCAAGAAGCAGAAGGTGATTGAGGTCAAGGAGATCAAACTCCGGCCCAACATCGACACGCATGACTATGACGTGAAAATGCGTGCGCTGGAAAAGTTCATCGGCGAGGGCGACAAGGTCAAGGTGACCATGCGGTTCCGCGGCCGTGAAATGGCGCACCAGAACATCGGTCTGGAACTGCTGCACAAGGTCAAGGATCAGTTCGAGGAGATCACCAAGGTCGAATCCAACCCCCGGGCCGAAGGCCGTCAGATGGTCATGGTGCTCGCGCCGCGCTGAGCCCATTGCCCGATCTGCCGCACGCACATGCAAAGGTGGCCGCAAGGCCGCCTTTTGTCGTTTTGGGGGAAGCGGCAAGTGTATGCAAACCGCAGCGAGCCGGCCCCGGCGAAAGGCCGATAGCCCAAAATTTGGGCACCGGGAAAAATCGGCCCGCAAAAGCGCCTGTTTGGGCCGAAAATTGAGCCTTCATTAACCCTGCGCGCCCTTACTGGTCCTACGCAATTTCCCAGAAGGGGCAAGGGGGCCGGTATCATGCTGTCCAGACTTAGTGTGGCGCAGCGCATCTATGCGTCGTTCGGCGCCATGATTGCACTTTTGGCCGCGATCGTGGTGTTTTCCTATTTTGGCGTCAGCGCGGTATCGCAGAGCTTTACAGATTACCGCACAGCCGCTCGGCAGACGCTGGCCATTTCCGGCTTTGTCGAACAGCTTTCGGCCGCCCGGCTGGCCGATCTCGACTATCGGCTGGAGACCTCGGCGGAAAAGGCGCAGACACTGGCCGACCGGATTGCAAATCTGCAAACCCGTGATCCGCAGGTGATGGCCCTGTTTGAGGGCGAGGCGGAAACCGAAGCGGCGATAGCCGAATTTGCCAGTTCCGCGCAGGCCTATGAGGCTGCCTTTGTCGAAATGACCGAAACGCAATCGCAGATCGACGCCGGAATTGCCCAGCTACGCGCCGTGGGCGATCAGTTGCGCGCCGATTCGAGCGCGGCGCTGCGTGCGGTGAGCGGCAATTTCAACGCCACGGGCTCGGCCGGTTTTGGCGTTCAGGCGACAATTCTCACCCAGTTCGAGGTCGAACAGTTCCTGCTGACGGCCGACCCTGCGCGGCTCGAGGCAGCGGCCGAGAATGCGAGCGTTGCCAAGGAGAATTTGCAAAAGCTGCACGATGCGGTGATTTCCAACTCCCAGAAGGCGACGGCCAATCGCATGATGGAGGGGCTCGATGCCTATATGGCGCATGCGGGCAGCGTTGCCGATGCGATCTATGCCCGAAACGCGGTGATGAGTGAACAGCTCGACGTGCTCGGGCCGCAGATGCAAGAGGCTTTCGGCGCCATGCTGGCATCGGTTCAGGCGCGCCAGGATGCGCTCGGGCCCTCGGGTGCAGCCATCGCCGCCACCACGCTCAACGGCGTTCTTCTGGCTGGGCTTGCGGCGCTTATTGCCGGCAGCCTTCTGGCGGTAATGATCGGCCGGGGCCTGTCGGGCACCATCAAGCAGATTGCCGGGCGCATGCGCCAATTGGCCGATGGCGATCTCGATCTGGACCTCGATCAGCATCAGCGCCACGAAGTGGGCCAGATGGTCGAGGCGCTCACGGTGTTTCGCGACAATGGCCGGGCCATGCGCGACATGGACAGCGAGAAGGCCCAGATGGCGGCACGGGACGCCGAAGAGCACCGGCTGCGCGCCGATCTGCAGGCCCGCATCAAGAGCGTTGTTTCGGCCGCCGTGGCCGGCGACTTTTCCGGGCGCATCGATGTGCGTTACGACGACGCCGAACTCGAGAGCTTCGCGCAGAGCGTCAACATGGTGATGGAAACGGTGGACCGGGGGCTTTCGGAAACCGGGCAGGTGCTCGCGGCAATGGCCGATGCCGATCTTTCGCTGCGGGTGAGCGGAACCTATGAGGGCGCGTTTGCGCAGCTCAAGGACGATACCAACGCAATGGCCGATACGTTTGCCGACATCGTGGGGCGGCTCAAAGACACATCGCGAGCGCTCAAGACAGCGACAGGCGAAATTCTTTCGGGCGCCAACGATCTGTCGGAACGTACGACGCGGCAGGCGGCGACCATCGAGGAAACCTCGGCCTCCATGGAACAGCTTGCCGTCGCGGTGACCGGAAACGCGCAAAAGGCCCAGGACGCGCTGGACAAGACGCGCGCGGCATCGGAGCTGGCCCAAAAGGGCGGCACGGTGATGGGCGAGGCCAATCAGGCCATGGAGCGCATCACGACATCCTCGGCCAAGGTGTCCGACATCATCAAGATGATCGACGATATCGCCTTCCAGACCAATCTTCTGGCTTTGAACGCTTCGGTGGAAGCGGCGCGGGCCGGAGAGGCGGGCAAGGGCTTTGCCGTGGTGGCCGTCGAAGTGCGGCGGCTCGCGCAATCGGCTGCTCAGGCCTCCTCGGAGGTCAAGGTGCTGATCGAGCAGAGCGCCAGCGAAGTGGGGGGCGGGTCCCGCCTCGTGGCACAGGCCACCGAAACACTGCGGGAAATCCGCGAGGCGGTGACCGAGAATGCCGAGATCATGGGCGGCATTTCCAATGCAAGCCGCGAGCAGGCTTCGGCGATCTCGGAAGTGTCCTCTGCCGTGCGTCTTCTCGACGAGATGACCCAGCACAACGCCGCGCTCGTGGAAGAAACCAACGCAACGATCGAGCAGACCGAGACGCAAGTGACGACACTGGACGGCATCGTTGCGCGCTTTAAGATCGATGGACATGCCATGGGCGATGACGAGGCCCGATGGGAGCACGACGAGCGCGAAGACTTCCCGGCGACGCAGCCTCGTCATGCCAGTGCGGGAAACGCAGCGATTGCGACCGACTGGTCCGAATTCTAGCCTGGGCGTTTCCTTCAGCCTGAACGCGAAAAAGCCCCGCCAGATGGCGGGGCTCTTGTTTGTCGGTTGCCCCTAGGTCAGGCGAGCGGCGCGCGCCGCCGGGCAAAGAAGGGTGTCACCGTGTGCGTGTCGCGGTGATTGCCGCCCGTGACCGCGGCGAACCAGGCGCCGGCGGCGCCAATCGCCAGCGACGCGGCGGTGAGGAAGGCGCCAAGAACACCGACCGCACGCGCCTGATCGGCGGCCGCGGCGATATCGTCCTGCACGGCCTGGGCCTGGGCGATGGTTTCATCGACCCGCGCTTCGGCCTGAGCCTGATCGAGGTCGGTGCGCGCGGCGACAAGCTGGGCGAGATAGGCGCGATCGTCTTCGGAAACGCCTTCGCCGGTGACGCCATCGATCAGGATGCGGCCGACTTCGTCGCGTGTCGCGGCAGCATCGCCTTCGGTCGCCGTCGCGGTGCGCAACAGACGGTCAATGGTTGACTGGAACGGGCCCGATTGATCGCTGATCGCCTGTCCGGCTGCCGCCCCTGCGCCCTGCGCGACGCCGCCGACGGCCGAACCGACGCTGTTGGCAAGGCTGCCGATGCCGCCAAAGGCGAGCACGGCCGTAAAGAGAACGGCAGTCGCCCAGACCAGCAGGCCATGAAAGCCATCACGGATATCGGATTCCTCTTCGGTCGCGTCGTAATTGCGCTTGCGCATGCGGCCGGTAAGATAGCCGCCGATCATCAGAGCGGAAACCTGAACCCAGATAACCCAGATCGCCATGGCTATGGCGATCCAGAACAGGGATACGCCTTCACGACCGAATGGATCTGTCATGCTCAGCCCGATGGCCGAGCCGAAGGCGAGAAGGACAAAGGAAATGGCGGCAGCGGCAATGCCGCCCGCCAGGATGGCCGGCCAATCGACGTAGGAGGACGTTTCCTGGGCGGCTGCCGGCTCGGTGGGGGGTATTGTCGTCATGGGCTTTCAGTCCTTGGGTTGGGCGCTCAAGCAAGGCCGATGAAGGACAGGATGGCCATGACTACGACCACAAGGCCGACGAGATAGATGATGGAATTCATTGTCGTTCTCCGTCTGTATTTGCCCGCGCTAAGCCCGGGGTAAATCTTGTCGAAATCGATCTAGCGCACTCGCTAGAGCACGAAAATCAAAAGCAAAATGATCAGCGGCAGGGGGATGCCGATCAGCCAGAGCAAAAGTCCTGCGAACATGAAACCGAGTCCCTCATTGCACTGTGTGCGCTGTGTTTATCGTGAGGGACTAAGAGTCACGGGTGTGGGTTGGTTCCATCGGCCGGGCAGAAGGTGTCGAAAAGGGGACGAAAAAAGGCGACAGTCTGTCCATGACACGCTGCCGCTTTCAACCGTTGCGCCCTATCGGCTTGCTCAGTAATCCTGTTCGTAGAACAGGCCGACACCGGAATTGCCCGTCGTGCTGGTGGTGCCGCGGGCCCGAAGCTGCTCGGTGATGTCGAGATCGATCGTGACCCGACTTTCCGCGGCCCCGGCCTCGACGCCGAGATAGATGTTGTCATCGATATAGGC
>DFMV01000078.1:0-26723 GCA_002375765.1 Rhizobiales bacterium UBA3584
AGCGCATTGCGGCTCTTGACCACGCCCGGCCGCTGGGCCAGCGCCAGAAGGATCAGAAATTCGGTCACCGTCAGCGTCACCCGCTGGCCCTTCCAGGTGCAGGTGTGGCGCTCCTGATCCATCACCAGCGCGCCGCGTTCCAGTGAGGTCTTTGGCGCGCCCTCGTCGCCATTGACTACGGTCGAACCGGCCTCCTTGGGTGCGGCGGCACGGCGCAGCACGGCCTTGACGCGCTCGACCAGCAGGCGCTGGGAAAAGGGCTTGGTGATGAAATCATCGGCCCCCATCTTGAGCCCGAACAACTCGTCGATCTCTTCATCCTTGGAGGTCAGAAAGATCACTGGAACATCCGATTTCTGCCGCAACCGGCGCAGCAACTCCATGCCGTCCATGCGGGGCATCTTGATATCGAGGATGGCCAGATCGGGACGCTCCGATGTCAGCCCGTCAAGTCCTGACGCACCATCGGTATAGGTGGCAACCTGATAGCCTTCCGCCTCCAGCGTCATCGAGACCGACGTCAAAATATTGCGGTCGTCATCGACAAGAGCGATTTTGGGCATGGATTTCCCTTTATCTGTTGCAAGCGCCCGGCAGGTAAGACTGCATGGGGCGCTTTTCAATGTCGCTTCAGTGAAACTCTTGTGTCGACTTTTGCCGTGCACAATACGCGCAAATTATGGCAAAACCAAACGCTTGCTTGTGGCCCCGGTTCCATGCCGGTGCGCTAGACGAACGTCTTACGACCCATTGCCAGATGGAAGCGGGGCTGGCGGGGGGACTATGGTGGCGCTCAATATGCCATAGGATTTATGAGTGCCAGAGATGACCACCACCACGTGCCAGAGCCTTGCCAAGACCGTTGCTGCCAAAGCCGCATCGGTCCGGTTCAACGACGCCGCGCCGATCCTTGTTGAAACCGCCATCGCCAACGGCGAGGGGCGGCTCAGCGCCGATGGTGCTTTTGTCGCCGATACTGGCAAGTTCACCGGCCGCTCGCCGTCTGACAAGTTTATCGTGCGCGACGATTTGACCGAAAAACTGGTCTGGTGGGATAACACCAAGGCGCTCGATCCGGCCCAGTTCGAAATCCTGCTCGCCGATTTCACGGCGTCGCTCGCAGGTGCCGACCTGTTCGGTCAGCAGCTTTTCGCGGGTGCCGATCTCAAACATCAGCTCAATGTCGAAGTGCTGACCCCGTCGGCCTGGCATGCTCTGTTCATCCGCAATCTGTTGATCCGCCCGGCGCGCGCCGGCCTTACCGGCTTTGCTCCCGATGTAACGATCCTGCACAATCCCGCTTTCAAGGCCGACCCGGCGCGCCATGGCACCCGCAGCGAAACCGTTATTGCGCTCGATCTGAGCCGCAATATCGTTCTGATCGGCGGCACGGCCTATGCCGGCGAAATCAAGAAATCGGTGTTTTCGCTGTTCAATTTCCATGCGCCATCAGATGGCGTTCTGCCCATGCACTGCTCGGCCAACACCGGCAAGCAGGGCGACACGGCGCTGTTCTTTGGCCTCTCAGGCACCGGCAAGACCACCCTGTCCACCGACCCCGAGCGCATTCTGATCGGCGATGACGAGCATGGCTGGTCCGATGATGGCGTCTTCAACCTCGAAGGCGGGTGCTATGCCAAGACCATCAACCTCTCGCCCCAGGCTGAGCCGGAAATTTTCGCCGCCACCAAGCGCTTCGGAACGGTGCTGGAAAACGTCGTGCTCGACGAGAACACCCGCGAGCCCGATTTCGACGATGGATCGAAAACCGAGAACACCCGCGCCGCCTACCCGCTCTATGTGCTCGACAACGTCTCGCGCACCGGGACCGGCCCCACGCCCACCAATGTGGTGCTTCTGACTGCCGATGCCTTTGGTGTCCTGCCCCCCATTGCCCGGCTGTCGCCCGATCAGGCGATCTATCACTTCCTTTCCGGATACACCGCCAAGGTCGCCGGAACCGAGCGCGGTGTCACCGAACCCCAGGCCACTTTCTCGGCCTGTTTCGGTGCCCCCTTCATGAGCCTGCACCCAACTGTCTATGGCCGCATGCTCAAAAAGCGCATCCGCGAGAGCCTCGCCGAATGCTGGCTCATCAACACCGGCTGGACCGGCGGCGCCTATGGCGTTGGCAAGCGCATTTCGATCAAGGATACCCGTCGTCTGCTCAATGCGGCGCTGTCGGGCGAATTGATCAACGTTCCGGCCCGTATCGATCCAGTGTTCGGCTTTGCCGTCCCGCTCGCGGTTGAAGGTGTGGATTCCAGGCTCCTTACACCGCGTGAAACCTGGGAAGACAAGGCTGCCTATGACCGCCAGTCAGCCAAGCTTGTCGGCCTTTTCGAAGCCAATTTCGAAAAATTTGCCGCTGCCGACGCCCAGATCGCCGAAGCCGGCCCGCGCCTTGCAGTGGCTGCCGAATAAGCATCGGGGGAAACATCTCACAGTGAGGAAAGCCTGCGCCGGATACGTCCGGTGCGGGTTTTCTTTTGTGAAAGGTTCGGCCCGGTCATGCCCGCTGTTCTGTCACCTCGGCCTTCGATCAATAAAAGATGTGATTGCCGATCGCGGCGACCTGCGTATAGGCCGAGGCCCAGGAGGGCGAAACCGTGGTGGTGTGGAAGTGCATCGCCGTGGTCAGCCCGTCCTCAGGCCGCTTGCCCTCGAGCGATTTGCGATAGGCGATCAGCGCCATGATGTTGGATTGAACCCAGCTTTCCCGATCAATGATATTGCCGTGCCCGCCATCATCAGGGCGACCGTCGCAGGCAAAGGAAAACTGGCAGCGATTGACCATATGGGCATTCTGGAACACCACGCCGCAAACGGTATCGGGATAGGTGCGGCTGTCGACCCTGTTGAGGATCACCGATGCAACGGCCCATTGGCCGCGATCGGGTTCGCCACGCGATTCATGGTAGATCGCCTGGGCAAGGCACTCGATTTCCGCAGCCGCAAACTGCTTGCGCTCGGCGGTGCTCACATAGCCCTGGGAAACGTATTCGCTGAGCAGATCAGCGGTCAGGACCGCTTCTTCGGCATATGCCGGAAACAGACTCACCAGACCGAGAACGGCCCCTGTCACCCACTTCAAGATGGCGTGCTTGCCCCGCGCCAAATCGCCAGCCATGTGTCCCCTTGTCCGGTTCGGCACCTCACAGTGATGCCGTTATCTCGTTGCCCTGACCCTTAACCCGATTAAGCCATTAACGCGATGTTAAGCTTAATCAATGGTTAATTTGTATCGCTTTTGGATCGTATTGCAAAGAGCCCTAAAGGAGGGGCCTGAACGGGGAGTGCTTCAAACACCTTGGATTTTATGCAAATTTTCGCCGACTACGCCCGGCGCACTTTCACAGCACGACGATCCCGGAGTGCTTGGCCTTGTGCTCGGGCTCCACGTGGATGGTGATTATGGCGCCGGAATCGGTGTTTTTGAGCGCCACCTCGATCCGGTCGCAGATGTCGTGGGCGTCCTTGACGCTCATTGCAGCGGGCACCACAAGATGGAAATCGATGAACACCGCCTTGCCCGCCTCACGGGCCCGCACGTCATGGGCCTCGATGGCCCCGTCGGCGTTGTCGGCGATGGTCTGGCGGATGGCGTCGAGCCGTTCGGGCCCCGCCGAAACATCCATCAGCCCGCCTACACTGTGCGCCAGGAGCTTTGAGCCCGACCACAGGATATTGAGCCCCACCAGCACCGCCAGAGCCGCATCGAGCAGGGGCTGACCGCTCACCACCACCAGAACCAGCCCCACGGCGACGCCCAGCGAGGAGACCACGTCGGTCCAAAGATGGTGCCCGTCAGCTTCCAGCGCCGGCGATTGCAGCTCGCGCCCCTGCCGCACCAGTACCACGCTCCAGCCCCAGTTGATCGCCGTCGCTACCATGGAAATGGCGATGCCCTCGAACGGAGCATCAAGCGGGGTGGGGGCCATGAATCCCTGCCAAGCCTGATGAAAGATCAGCAGCGCCGCAACGACGATAAACACGCCCTCGAGCACCGCGGAAAAATATTCGGCCTTGTAGTAGCCGAAGGGCATTTTGGAATCGGCAGGCCGGGCCGCAAGGCGCACGGCGACTAGCGCCGCCACCGCTGTCGCCAGATTGACAATCGATTCCAGCGCATCCGAGAGCAACGCCACCGACCCGGTGATCTGAGCTGCCCACAATTTCAGCGCCAGAACGCCCAGCGCGACGACGATACTTCCGATGGCGAGTTTGAGGACCTGTGACATGGCGGGCAACCTGGAGTGCTTCCAGCAAAAGTGGTCTCCACTTTTGCGGTTCGGAAGCGCGACAAACAAGGACCGAGAGCGCCTCAAGCGCTCCGACGGTTGAGAAGCAATAGGCTAGCCCCTAGCCCAACCGATGCGCTGTGTCTATCCTCTTGATTTTACTTGCAAATGCTCCTGAAAGCCATTTGCAGAACGGGGCGCTGAAACCAGGTGCTTATGGGCGTGGGTCATGCTCTCGAGCACCGCCACGCACAGCGCCGCGACGTCATCGGACGGCGCAACCAGATCGGGCACCATTACGGTGCGCATACCCGCAGCATGCGCCGCCCTAACCCCCGACACCGAATCTTCGAACGCCACGCAATGAACCGGATCGACCTTGAGGCGCCGCGCCGCCGTCAGGTAGGGTTCGGGGTGCGGCTTTGGGTTGATGACGTCGTCGCGGGTAACGATGGTGTCGAAAAACCCGATCACCCCCGCCGCTTCGAGATGGCCCAGTGCATGATTGGCCCGCGACGAGGTCGCAACCGCCAGCGGAATATCGAGCTCACGCAGCGCCGTGACCAGTTCCACAGCGCCGGGCTTGACCGGCACGGCATCCGCCATCCGGATTTTCATGGAAGCCCGGCATTTGTCGTCGAACATCTCATAGGGGAAATGCGCGCCGAAATTTTCCAGTAGCAGCGCGGCTGTCGCCTCGTGCGAGGATCCCACCATGCGCCCGTGAACGAGGTCGGTCATTTCGAACCCCATCTCCGTGCAAACCTCATAGACAATGGCCTTGAACACCGCTTCGGTATCGAGCAGCGTTCCGTCCATATCGAAGATGACGGCATCGAAGGGATGGGAGAGCGGAGACATGAGGAGCTTTCGCACTAAGTTCGGAAAGCACGGTCCACTAGCACGATCGAAAGGCCGATAAAAGGCATCATCATGTCAACCTTGCCACGGAGCGTTTCCAGGATAGGTGGCGCCCACCTATCCGGTTCGGACCCGAAGGGCCGTGCAAGCGAAACGCGACAAAGCTGAGAACCTCAGTTCTCGTCCTCTGGGCCCTCATCGACATCGGGCATATCCTTACCCGCGATTTCGTCCTCGCGCCGCCGGCGCTTTGGCTTGGCCTCCAGCGTTTTGGCCGGTTTCGCCGTCGCCGTATCGTCGGCTGGCTCGTCCTCGCGAACCATATGCATGGGCGGTGCCTTGCCGTCCTTGCCCACGCCGAAATACAAAGTCTGGTGTGGGAAGGGGATTTCGATGTCGCGCGCGTCAAATATCCGCTTCACGATGGCGTTGTAGGCCCGCTTGATGCCCCATTGCTTGCCAGGCAGCGTCTTGATGCGGGCCCGCAGCACCACTTCGCTCGCCCCGAACGCATTGACGCCCATCCATTCGAAATCGTCGATGATCGCACTCGTATATTCGGGATCGGCCCGCAATTCTTCGAACGCATCAAGCATGGCCTGGCGGGCCTCTTCGACATTCTCGCGATAGCCCACTCCCATGTCGATGACCGCATAGGAAAAGCCGCGCATGAAATTGGTGACCGTATCGACCGAGGAAAACGGAATGATGTGATAGGAGCCCTCGATGTCGCGCAGCGAGACAGAGCGGATGGTCAACCGCTCGACGACACCTGAAATTCCGCCAACCGATACAACGTCACCCACATCGATAGCCCCTTCAAGCTGGATGAAGATGCCAGTGATGATGTCCTGCACCAGCTTTTGCGCCCCGAAACCGATGGCGAGGCCCAGAACACCGGCCGAGGCCAGAAGCGGGGCAATATTGATGCCGACTTCAGACAGAACGAACATCAGCGTGATGACGATGAGAGCAATGGTCAACGCATTGCGCAACAGAGCAAACAGCGTCCGCTTGCGCGCCGTGGCGCCAGGCGCCAGTTCGGGATTGACCTGGCTGTCCATCCAGGTGTTGAGCCCCACCCAGGCAAGGACCGCGACACTCAGTATGATAAGGATCGTCACCGCCGATCCGGCCACCCGCGCCCCGAACTCGCCTTCAATAAAGTCGACAAAGTTGAAAAAGCCCAGCTTGTGCAGGCAGAAGATCACGATCGCGCCGATAATGATGAACCGCGCCACCTTGAGCACGGCGGGCACGATCTTGTGCAATTGCCGCTGCAGCTCGGGCGAACGCCTGCGCAGGCCTTCGGGCAGGTTAAACCCCTTGCGGGCGCTGCGCTTGATGAGATTGAGAATCACCACCCCGATCATGATGGCGATCACCACCTGCACATTGTCCCAGACATAGGCCTGAAACTGGACGCTGGTCCGTGTCAGAGCGATCACCGCCAGAACGGCCAGGTAGATCAGCGCAAAGATGTGCCAGTTGCGGATCGGCAGGCCCAACCCGCGCTGCGCCTCCTTGTTCTCGATCATCGCCATCAGCTTGTGTTTGACCGGCTGGCGCGCCACCATCACCGCCACCGCCATGGCAATCAGCGTCAAAAGCAAAAGGACAACCGAAATGGCCCGCCCCGCTGCAAACGAAACGCTAGCGGCTATAAGTGGCAGCACCATCATCTGCCCGAAAACGAACAGCGAGATGATGAACCGCGACCACCCCATCACCGATTTCGCCTCGCCGTCCGACAGATGCACCAGCCGCTGCTCGGGCAGGTTGGGCGAAACAATGGTCAGGATGATCGCCATCACGATTTCGACCATCAGGAACGCATTGAGATAGAGCGCATGCTCGAGCCGGATTACCCCGGCCTCGCCCAGAAACGCCGCCGCGATGCCATAGCCCACGGCATAGGGAATGGCCGCCGCCAGCACGTCGAGCATGAATTCGAGAACCAGCGCCACCGGCTTGGCGATCCAGCCGCCTGAATTGAACAGCGCCCGTAGCCGCTCGCGCGGAATGCGCACCAGCCGACGCATCAAAAACAGTCCGCCATAAGTCAGAACCACCAGAGCGGCGACATTGGCCAGAATGCCCCACAGCGCATTGAGCTCCGAAAGCGAAAGTGCCGCAAAGATTTCCGGCGTGGCGGCCAGCTGCCGCCACAGCTGACCCAGCGAGGCCATGGTGTTCTCGACCGCAGAGAGGGTGACGTCGGAAATCTGACCGCCGATCGACTGCAATTCGTTGCCCTCGCCGCCCTCGGTCGGTTCGGTGGTGTCATCACTCGCCGTGCTGCCTTCGAGCCCCGCTTCCAGTTCGGCAATCAGTGCATCGCGCGCTGCATCGTCGCGCAGCACCTCGATCAGCTGGCTCAGTGCCTCCTGTGGGCTTTCGCTGGCGGTGTCGGCGGCCTCATCCTGCGCCATCGCTGGCAGGCAAAGCCCCAGACCAATGACTATGACAGCAACGAACCGGAACAGGCGGGGGAGGATAAAAAGCGGCATGGACCTGCAGATGGGCTGATGGAATGTGCGCCGAGGCTACCCGCCTTGTCGCTCCGATTGAACCCCCCGCTTTCCATTCGGTTGCCTGCCACCCAGGATTTTTTGCCCCGCCGTCAATTCCGGGCTTTCGATTGAGGACCGCAATGCTAGTCTGTCGCAAACGATGTTATGGGAGGCTGCAATGGCTGTGGGCAGGATTTTCATTGGCGTGGGCGGCTGGACGTTCGAGCCTTGGCGCGGCACCTATTACCCCGAAAAACTCACCCAGAAGCGCGAGCTCGAACACATGGGCTCGACCATGACCGGGGTCGAGGTCAACGGCACCTTCTATGGTTCCCAAAAGCCCGAAAGCTTCCGCAAATGGCACGACGAAGTGCCAGAAAATTTCATGTTCACATTGAAGGGCACCCGCTACGCGACCAACAAGAAGGTGCTGGCCGAGGCCGGCGAATCGGTCAACCGTTTCACGTCGTCGGGCATCGTCGAACTCAAGGACAAGCTCGGCCCCATCAACTGGCAGCTCGCCGCCACCAAGAAGTTCGATCCCGCCGATTTCGGCGCATTTTTGAAACTCCTGCCCGCCACTCAGGATAACAGGGCCCTCCGTCACGCCGTCGAGGCCCGCCACGAAAGTTTTGCCAATGCCGAGGCAGTCGCCTTGGCCCGCGAGGACGGCGTGGCGCTGATCACCGGCGCCGATGCCGAATATTCGGTGATCGCCGACCCCACTGCCGATTTCGTCTATCTGCGCCTCCAGGGCACCTCCGAGGACAACGAAAAAGGCTATTCGGAAAAAGCCCTCGACGCCTGGGCCGACCGCATCGTCACCTATGCCAAAGGCGGCGTCCCCAACGATCTTCCCAGCTTCGGCCCTGCACCAACCGAAAAGCCTCGCGACGTCTTCGCCTTCGTGATTTCCGGCTTCAAGGAAAAAAACCCCGCCGCCGCAATGGCGCTGATCGAAAGGGTGAAAAGGCGCGCCGGCTGACCTCGGTCAGCAACGTTCACGCAAACCGCCGCGCTGCGTCCACCGCCAGCCCCAGCCCCACGGCGCCGAACCGGTCCGATTGTGCGATGCGCGCATGGGCAAAGCGCGTATCGACCAGCGCCCGCACCTGGCGCACCTGGGCGCCGCCGCCGGTCAGGATCACCGTTTCGATCGCCTCCGCGTTTACACCCGCTGCCATGAGCGCATCGTCCAGCGCTGCCCCGATCTTTTCGGTCAGCCCCGCGCTCGCTGCTTCGAATTCCGCCCGCGTCGTGGCAATGGCCAGCGACAGCCCCGGCTCATCGAGCGTCATATCGACCATCGGCGTATCGGTCAGCGTAATCTTTGCCTTTTCCACCTGCCCGGCCAGCCGGTGTCCCGAGCGGTGGACGAGGAGGTGCCTGAACCGCTCAAGCTTTTCTGGTTCCGCCGCTTCGCGCTGCAATTCGCGGATGTCGCGCAAAATCTCCGGGCGATAGAGCTGGTTGATCTTATGCCAGGTCGCCATGTCGTGAAAATACCAGCGCGGCATCTCCCGCTTGCCGTCGCGCGTCATGGTTCCGCTCCCCATTTCGGGCATCACCTTGAAAATGTTGAGCTGACGGTCGAAATCGGTGCCGCCCACATGCACGCCCGTCGTGCTCAAGATGTCCTGTCGCCGGTCGGCGCTGGCCCGGCGTTCCGGCGAAAGCCTGAGCACCGAAAAGTCCGATGTGCCGCCCCCGATATCGACAACCAGCGCCAGCGCTTCGGCCTCCAGCGTGCGCTCGAAATGTAGCGCCGCCGCCACCGGTTCGAACTGAAATTCGACATGGGAAAATCCAACGCCGCGTGCCGCCGCTACCAGCTGGTTCTGCGCCGCCCGGTCGGCGCTTTGGTCTCCGTCGACGAAATAAACTGGCCGCCCCAGAACCACATGCTCGGGCATCGCCCCGGTGTGCGCGGTCAGCCTGTCGCGCAAATGGCTCAAAAACCGCCCGATCAACCCCTCAAACCCGATCCGCTCACGCCCGATCTGGGTCGTCTCCTCCATCAGCTGGGTCCCCAGCACCGATTTGAGCGCCCGCATGAACCGCCCTTCGGCCCCGTCCATATATTCATGCACCGCCGACCGCCCGAAATGGGTGCTCTGGTCCTCGACACTGAAAAACAGCGCCGAAGGCAACGTTACCTCATCCCCCTCGACCGGAATCAGCACCGGTGCGCCATCGGGCTGGACCACACCGATAGTGGAATTGGTGGTGCCGAAATCGACGCCACAATAAAGCGATGACATGAGAGAAGGCTTTCAAGTGGGCAATAGCTGCTTGCCGATGGAAATACCTCCGGCAATGGGGGCGCCCCTCTAGCCTATCCCAGACCCCATGGCAACCGTGCGGTTATCCGACCCGGTGAAGCCGCGTGTGCCGCCTCGACGCCTGGATCTGCAGCGCTCGCTAGAAATAGATTGAGGCGCGTCCAACATGGGTAGGTAAGGTCCGGACGATCTATTGCGGTTTGGGCTAGGCGATGGATGGCAGCGTTTCCATTTATCTGGCGCAATTTTATCGGCCTGCTCATTTCGAACACTGCCACAGCCGCTGGTGGGCATCGCTCGTGTCAAAAATCGCCCGCCGCTTCCCATCTTGACACCCACGCCAAAACGCCACACATAAAGTTACATGAAGCCACCCGAACCCACGGCCCCCGCTTTCGGCGCCGACCACGCCAGCACCTATGCGGCCGGCACGCCGCGCAAAGTGCCCGGTTTCGATGGCCTGCACGCCATGACAGCCCAGCTTCTGGCCGAGCGCGTGCCGCAGGATGGGAAAGTTCTGGTGCTCGGGGCCGGTGGCGGGCTGGAGCTCAAGGCGCTCGCCGAAAAGCATCCCGACTGGAACTTCGATGGCGTTGATCCCTCAGCCGATATGCTGGCGGCGGCGCGGGAGACCATCGGCGCCCACGCACCCCGCATCCGTCTGCATCATGGCTATATCGCGGATGCCCCCGACGGCCCGTTCGATGGCGCGGTGTGCCTTTTGACGTTTCATTTTATCCCACGCGAAAACCGGCTCGAAACGCTCCGTCAGATCCGCCGACGCCTGGCGCCCGGCGCGCCCTTTGTCCTCGCCCATATCAGCTTTGCTCAATCTGAGCCCGAGCGCAACCAATGGATCGCCCGCCACATCGCCTTCGGTGGCGGTGATCCACAAAACCAAGCCGCCCGTGCCGCCATCGCCACAAAACTCTTCATCCTCTCACCTCGAGAGGAAGAGGCCATGCTGGAAGAGGCCGGATTTGCCGATATTACCCTCTTTTATGCCGGCCTGAGCTTCCGCGGTTGGGCGTGCTACGCCTGACAGCACGGAGCACGCCGTCCGTCCGAGGAAGTAATGCTCCACGTCCTTCTCAGGGCTCCCTGTCGCGCTAAGCGACCTTCCGCGCCGCCTGATCCGCCGCAAACGCCCGACCGAACCGGTTTGCCAGAAACGCATCGAGGTCTATCTCTTCCTGCGCCACGAACCCCTTCTGCGCCAGATCGCCCGCCGCCAGCATGTCGAGCACCGTACAGATGCCCGCAGCCGTGGTGATCTGGATGGCCGAGCGCTCTTTCTTGCCTATATAGCCTGAAAGCACCCTGCGCTCGAAGATCTCGTGCGCCGGCTTGCCGTCCCTGGTGCCAGTCACATCGACCTGGATCACCACCATGTCCTGCTTGGTCGGGGTCAGTGCGTGGCGAAAAATGTCCAGCGCCAGATCGCGCCGGTCTTTGAGATTCAGGTCGTTGAGCAGCAGCTTCATGATGCGCGCATGGCCGGGATACCGGATGGTGCGATAGTTGAGATTTCTGACCTTGCCCAGCAGCTTTTCCGGCGTCGAACCCAGACCGCCCGAGGTGTTGAACGCTTCGTAATCCACCCCGTCGATGGTCAGCTGCTCGATATCCTCGAGCGGCGCGATTTCGGCCATCTTCCCGTCAACGATCGCTTCGCACGGCTCGCAATATTCGTTGATCACCCCCTCAGGCGACCAGGTCAGCGCGTAATTGAGCACATTGGTCGGAAACTGGGGCAGCGCCCCCACCTTCATGGCGACAGTATCGAGCGTATCGAACTTTTTCGCCAGGCTCATCGCTACAATGGCAATGAACCCCGGCGCCAGCCCACATTGAGGGATGAACGCCGTTTCCGCCTTCGCCGCGATCTCCTTGACCCGCCGAGTCGATTTAACGTCTTCGGTCAGATCGAGATAATGGACTTTTGCCGCAGCGGCGGCTTCTGCGATCCGCGTGGTCAGCGAGTAGGGAGCCGCTGATAGGACAGCGAACTTCCCTTCAAGAATTTTTTCCAGTTCCCCCGGTTCGGCCACTTCGCAGCGTGCCGTCCTCACCTTCGCATCCGTATCGAGCGCCGCCAGCGCGTCGGCGGAACGGTCCACCACCGTCACCGAATAGTCGCCACTTTGGCTGGCCATGTCCGCGATGGTTGCGCCGATGCGTCCGGCACCGATAACAACGATCTCTTTCATCCCAAAACCCCTCTTGGTCAAAGATCCCAAATGTTGGGCACCAAACGCTCAACTTCACAGCTTTTGGCGTCATTGCTTGAAATGATGACACACAGTTTCGTTGATTTGCAGACTACCATCAGACACAATCGCAGCTTTAAAAAAGCAAATAGCCGAAAATTTACGCCACAATGACGAAAATTAACGCCGATCGCCAACTGATCGCCCTGCTGCGCGAAAATGCCCGCATGCCGGTCGCCGAGATTGCAAGAAAGCTGGGAATTTCAAGGAGCACGGCCCAGTCGCGCCTCGAAAAGCTCGAGCGCAACGGCACTATTGCTGGCTATGTCGTAAAGCTCTCCTACGACTATCTGGCCGGCCAGATTCGCGCCCACCTGATGGTCACGGTCTCGCCCAAGCTCGCGCCCAAGGTCGTCAGGTTCCTCAATGATTTGATCGAAGTCCGCACCGTCCACTCGGTCTCGGGCAGCTTTGACATGATCGTCATCGTCGAAGCCCCCTCAGTCGCCGAACTCGATGCCGTCATCGACAAAATTGGTGCGCTCGACGGAGTCGAGCGCACCATGTCATCAATCATTCTCTCGACGCGGATCGACCGTTAAGAACCTGTGCCTTGGAATTCCGCCACCGTATCCGCGGCAATCCGCTGCAGAAAAGCGGCGGTCTCACCATCCAGCCGCCCGTAGTAATCATACGCCAGCCCGACCGGCGAAGCATCATAAAGCGTCGCATAGGTCGTTGCCGCCGCCAGGTAGGTGCCTGCCAGATTGGGGTGGCTGTGGTCGAACTCCATATGCAGTTCGAGGTCAGGCCGCTCCGCATACGCCTTGGCAAATGCCAGTCCCACTGGGATCACCAGTGCATCGACTTCTGCCCCGACCTCGGTATAGAGCGCGGCCAGATTGGCGGTCATTTCCGGATCGTGGCTGTTGTGCCCCTCGGCATAGGCGTGGCTCATGTAAAGCACGGTTTGTGCGCCGCTTTCATCAATCAGCGCATCGGCTGCAACAACCGCGTCACGAAAGCGTTCGCTGCGCGATTCCGAATTGGCCGCCGCGCTATGACCCTGCAGGATTACCACGTCGAAGGGATCATCATACCCGATTGCATCGGGTGTGAGGTAATGGCCGAACGGGTGCATATCGAGCGAGCCGCCCGAAATGGTGATGGAGCGATAGGCAAGATCATCGATCCCCTGGCCTTCTCCGACCATTCGGCTGGTATGGTTGTGCAGGCTGTCATTGTAATAGAAGTACGAATTGCCAACGAACAGGATTTGCCTGGGGGCATCCAGTCCGACGTCGGAAGCGCCGGGTTGAGCGGCGATTTCCTGGCCGAAAGCTGAACTAGAGGCGAGCAGAACCATGGCTCCAACAAGGGAGCGGGTAGCTATAGTCATTTGATTTTCCTCCATATTCCAAACGCCTGTGCACTGAGAGGCGGCACAGGGATGGAGATTGATGGCTAGCCCTGCATGGAGGTCGCGGCAATCGGCGGCGGAAAAAAAACTTCCGCCTTTTTTGCCCTTGGTCTGTCCAGTGGGTGGGAACGGGAACATTATCCCCGCTTCTGTGTATGGTGTTCTACCCATCGCCATGAATCGCTATTTGCGGATTTCATAGAGTCGAAAGCGATTTGCGCTCGGCGCAAATGCCATAAGGAAGTGATTGTCGCCGATCTTGTAGATTTCGGCCACGGCGTCGAACTCGCGCTGCTCCTCGGTGACCTCGCCCGGAGTCATTGCAGAATAGATCCGCGGGTCTTCATAGCCATAATAGAGGGCGCCAACAAAGAACACGGTTTCCGCGTCGAGTTGGGCCATAAGCCCCCGGTGCCGCTGACTGCCCGAGTTCTTGTCGAAGACCATGGCTTGGGCTTCCGGATAAATCCGTGCGGGGAAATACTGATAGATAAAGGCGCCATAATCGGTCGCCTGAAGCGAACGCATCCGCCATGAACCATCAAGCTCCTCGATCGAGAACGCCAGATGCTCCGCTTCGATCAAACGTTCAAATTCAGGAATGGCATCAAGGGTTTCCTGATCCTCTGAGCTGTCCTTGAGTTCATCGAGCAGCGCCTGAAGTCCGGTCTCCCAGCCCTTGGCAAGTGATTGGTCCTCAGGATAGAGCCGCCCGAACAGCGACTTGGCGTAACCCCCGGTATCAGGGGCCTGCCCGAGCGCCGGCATACCGAGCATGGCGGCTATGAAAATGGTCAGGATGCGCGTCACCATTATCCTCCGATTGTCACCGACCGATCGGGTCGCGTCAGGTACAGTGACCGTGCTTTGGGGCACCATTCCGGCAAAAGGCCTCTCTAGCGCGCGATTTTCCGCCCCGTGTCCGCATCGAAGCAATGCAGATGCGCATGCTCGATATAAAGCGTAAGCTTGTCGTCATGCTCACCAGGATGGATGCCCTGCGTGCGCAGAACCAGTTCCTTGGCGATCCCCTCCGCATGCGCATAGACCAGGCTTTCCGAGCCGACCAGTTCGACCGCGTCGACAATGACCTCGAGCTTGAGGTGTGGTTTGGCCGGCGTCGTTAACGTCATGTCTTCGGGACGAATGCCGATGGTGCCGCACTGGGAGGAAACGAAATCAGGCAGGTCGCCCGCCACCCGTGCGAGCGCCGCTGTATCGAGCAGGTTCATGCCCGGAGATCCCATGAAGCCGGCAACGAACACCGATGCGGGGTTTGTATAGATGTCGAGAGGCTTTCCAACCTGTTCGATCCGCCCGCTGTTCATGACCACCAGCTTATCCGCCAACGTCATGGCTTCTAGCTGGTCATGTGTCACATAAACCGAGGTCGTGCCCAGCGTGCGTTGCAACCGGCGGATTTCCACCCGCATCTGGCCGCGCAGCTTGGCATCGAGATTGGACAGCGGTTCGTCGAACAGGAATGCCTTGGGCTTGCGCACTATGGCCCGTCCCATGGCCACGCGCTGGCGCTGACCGCCGGAAAGCTGACGCGGCTTGCGATCGAGAAACGGTTCGATCTCGAGAATGCGCGCCGCTTCGTTGACGCGCTCATCGATCTCGGCCCTCGGCGTCTTGCGGTTTTTCAACCCGTATTCGAGATTACCGCGCACACTCATATGAGGGTAAAGCGCATAGTTCTGGAACACCATTGCAATGTCGCGCTCGGCCGGTTCGAGCTTGTTGACGAGCTTTTCGCCGATCCGCACTTCGCCCGAAGTGATGGTTTCGAGCCCGGCCAGCATGCGCAGCAAGGTCGATTTCCCGCAGCCCGAAGGACCGACGAGAACGACGAGTTCGCCATCCTCGATCGAAAGGTCGATGCCTTTGATCGCCTGGACATTGCCGGGATAGACCTTGCGGACGTCGGAGATTTCAATTGTAGCCATTGTGTTATTTCTCGGTTTCGACGAGGCCCTTGATAAACAGGCGCTGCAAGAGGAGGACGACGAGCACGGGCGGGACCATGGCGAGCATTACGGTCGCCATGACAAGGTTCCAGGCCGGCTCCCTGTCGGTATTGGCCATCAGCCGTTTGATGCCCATCACGATTGTGTAGAACTGCTCTTGAGTGGTGATAAGCAGCGGCCAGAGATATTGCACCCAGCCATAGATGAACATGATCACAAACAGCGCGGCGATATTGGTGATCGAAATGGGAATCAGGATGTCCTTGAAGAACTTCATTGGACCCGCGCCATCGACCCGCGCCGCTTCCATGAGCTCCTCGGGCACCGTCATGAAGAACTGCCGGAACAGGAAGGTGGCCGTCGCCGACGCGATCAGCGGCAGGGTGAGCCCGGCATAGGAATTGAGCATTCCAAGGTTTGCCACCACCGCAAAGGTCGGGATGATGCGCACCTCGACCGGCAGCATCAGGGTGACAAAGATCATCCAGAAGGCCAGGAGTCTGAACGGGAAGCGGAAATAGACGATGGCAAAGGCCGACGTGATCGAAATGGCGATCTTGCCCACGGCAATGATCATCGCCATCCAGAACGAATTGCCCAGCATCAGCCACACCGGCGGTGTGCCGGCCACTTCGAGCCCCGAGCCCAGCATCTGGGAATAGGTGGCACCCATATTGTCGCCCGGCAAAAGCGGCATGACGCCACGAATGAAGGCTGCGGGTTCGTGGGTCGAGGCGATGAACGCGACATAGACCGGAAAGGCGACGATCAGAACGCCGACGATCAGGATGAGATGGGTGAGGAAATCGAGCCAGGGCCTGTTTTCAACCATGTCTGGGTCCTTCCTAGTAATTGACCCGGCGTTCCACGTAGCGGAACTGGATGAAGGTGAGGATGATCACGATACCCATCAAGAGCACCGACTGGGCCGATGATGAACCAATGTTGAGCCCGGCCACGCCGTCCGTATAGACCTTGTAGACCAGCGTCATCGTTGCCTGTCCCGGTCCACCTTCCGTCGTGGCGTCGATCACACCGAAGGTCTCGAACATCACATAATTGATGTTGATGATCAGAAGGAAAAACGTGGTCGGAGAGAGTAGCGGAAAAACGATGGTCCAGAACCGTTTGAACGGTCCGGCGCCATCGATCGAGGCGGCTTCGGACAGCGAGGCGGGGATCGATTGCAGCCCGGCGACGAAAAACAGGAAATTATATGAAATCTGTTTCCAGGCAGCGGCAATGGTGATCAGCGCCATGGCCTGGGTGCCGTTGACGCGATGGTTCCAATCGATGCCGAACCAGTCGAGCACATAGGGCAGAAGGCCGATCGTTGGGTTGAACAGAAACCACCAGAGCACACCGGCAACCACCGGGGCCACGGCATAGGGCCAGACCAGCAAGGTTGTATAGGCTTTCGCCGTGCGCAATACCCGATCGACGCAGACGGCCAACAGAAGCGCAAATCCCATCGACAGCACGGTGACCGAAACAGCGAACACCGCGGTTCGGCCAAGCGCATTGAGATAGCTTGGGTCCGACAGGATGCGGGTGTAATTCTCGAACCAGACGAACGTCGTGCGGAAGCCAAACGGATCCTCGCGCTCGAAGCTCGACTTAACTGCCTGGCTGGCCGGCCAGATGAAAAAGATCGCGGTAATGGCCAACTGCGGCGCCAGAAGCGCATAGGGAAGCCAGCGATTGGTAAAGATCGACCGTTTGGTCTGCATGCAACGCCCCTGGGTATTGTCTCATCCGCCGGTCTTCTTGCAACGGACCGGTTTAATGGAAGAGACCCCGGCCAGGTAAAGCCGGGGTCGGAATTTTTGAGGTCAGAACCGCTTTAGGAATTGGCGGCCTGGAAATCGCGCAGGATCTGGTTGCCGCGTTCGACAGCCGAGTCCAGAGCTTCCTGGCCGGTCTTTTCGCCGGCGAGAACCGACTGCAGTTCCTCATCCATGATCATGCGAACCTGGGGCATGTTGCCGAAGCGCAGGCCCTTTGAGTTTTCGGTCGGTGCATTGAGGTTGATCTGCTCGATCGCAATGTCAGTGCCGGGATTTTCTTCATAGTAACCCTGCTCCTGGCTCAGCTCGAACGCTGCCTGGGTGATCGGCAGATAGCCGGTGCCCTGGTGCCATTCGGCCTGAACTTCGGCCGAAGAAAGATAGTCGAGGAAAGCGGCGGTTGCCTGATACTCGGCTTCGTCGTGACCGGAGAGGACCCACAGGGTCGCGCCGCCGATGATCGAGTTCTGCGGAGCGCCTTCAACGTCGTCATAATAGGGCAGCATGCCGTAGCCGACTTCGAAGTCGGCATTGGCGACAACACCGGCGCGTGAAGCCGACGAGCCCATATAGATGGCGCATTCGCCTGAATAGAAGGCCGGAGCATTGTCCGAGCCACCGGCCGGTCCGCCATAAACGAAGATGCCTTCATCCTGCCAGCGAGCAAGATCGTCCCAGAAGCGGGCGACGACTTCGTTGTTGAAGGTGAATTCGGAATCCATGCCGCCAAAGCCGTTTTCCAGCGTGCCATAAGGCAAATTGTGCAGGGCCGAGAAGTTTTCCGAACCGATCCATGTGGCGGTGTAGGTGATGGCCATGCCGCAGCTCGCAGCGCCCGACTCGACGATCTGGCGCGAGAACTCTTCAGCCTGCGTCCAGGTGGCCGGGGCGGTTTCGGGGTCGAGGCCAGCCTCTGCGAACACGTCCTTGTTGTAATAGAGGATTGGGGTCGAGGAATTGAACGGCATCGAGAGCATGTTGCCGTTGGTGTCGGTGTAATAGCCGGTGACGACGGGCAGATAGACCGAAGGATCGAAATTGTTGCCGTGAGCTTCCATCAGCTCATAGACCGGATAGACAGCGCCCTCGGCGGCCATCATCGTGCCCGTGCCGACTTCGTAAATCTGAACGATAGTGGGCTGTTCACCTGCGCGGAAAGCGGCGATGGCGTTGACCATGGTCTCTTCATATTCGCCGCGATAAGAGGCGTTTACGACATACTCGTCCTGAGACGCATTGAAATCCTCGGCGATAGCGGCAACGCGCTCGCCCAGTTCGCCACCCATTGAGTGCCAGAAGGAAATCTCGGTCTGGGCAAACGCCGAAGAGGCGCCCAGAAAAAGAGCCAAACCGGCAGTGCCGCTGGCCAGAAGTGTTTTGAACATGATGTTCTCCCGATCAATGTCATTGCGACCGCATCCGGCCGATGGCTTAAAACCATGGGCGTGATGCCTAGACGGGGCGTGCAAAGCGCAGGTGACAGTATCGTGATGATTGCATGACAGTGGAAAACCCCGACGCGCGCGGCGTCAAGCTTCTCGGGCAAGCTCGCGACAGGTCCTCTGGCCTCCTCCTCACGCCACGATCGTGTGGCCGGCCGCTCCACATTTTTGCGTGAACGACCAAGCTATTGTGACACTATCGTCACAATTAACAACCCGATTCAGCGCGCTGATTCCGCCCTGTAGAAAACCGCGAAAACTTCGAGGTGGGTCGAATAGGCGAACTGGTCGATCGGCGTCACCGCACTGATGCGATATCCGCCCGCGATCAGAATGGCGGCATCCCGGGCAAAGCTCTGAGGGTCGCAGCTGACATAGGCAATTGTCGAAACCTTTGACCTGGCCAGTTCCTCGACCTGGGCCTTGGCGCCGGCCCGCGGCGGATCGAGCACCACAGCATCGAAGCGATTGAGCTCGAATACGCCGAGTGGTTCGCGAAACAGGTCACGCCGCTCGGCGGTTATGGGTTTGAGCCCTTTGGTATTGCGTCTTGCGGTATCAAGCGCATCAATGGCGTGGATATCGGAATCGGCGGCGAACAACGGGGCGCTGGCGGCGAGCCGAAGAGCAAAGGGGCCGACGCCGCAAAAAAGATCTGCAACCTGCTTGCCACCCCGCACCGCCTCAATGACCAGAGATGCCAGGACCTCTTCGGCTCTTGCGGTTGCTTGCAGGAAGCTCGATACGGGCAGGGGCACATTTGATTGGCCCATCGCAACCATAGGCCGACGCAAAAGGATCAGAGGCTCGCCATTGAGTGAGAGCCGTGCGAGATCGAACCGCTGAGCGATCTTGGTCAGCGGCGCACCGGCCCTGGCGCCCTTGGCCCGGATGGCAACGTCGAGGCCCGTATCGCTGGCTGTAAGGCTCACATCACACGGCCCCACCACGGTCGCGATGGCGCGCGAAATTTCGGGCGCACGCGCCAATGGAGGCACCAGAATGGGGCAGGTATCCACATCGTGAATCGCATGGCTGCGCAGCGCCATGAAACCGGCCGCCGATTTCGTGGCATGCATTGTGACCCGCCGACGACCAGCGCCGTGAGCGGTGATCGGGTCGGCGACTGTGGCGTCAACGCCGGCACGCGATAGCGCATCAACAATCAGGCCACGCTTGAACTGGCGGTAGTGCTCCGCCTCGAGATGTTGCAACTGGCAGCCCCCGCACGCACCATAATGGGGACAGAACGGTTCGACCCGCCGCGGACTGGGGGTGACTATCTCGACAAGACGCCCGCGATTGCCCTCGATTGCCGCGGTGACGGTTTCCCCTTCGAGGGTCAGCGGGACAAAGACAGGTTTACCATCGAGCGTCGCAATGCCCTCACCCCGATGCCCGAGGCGCTCGATCGTGAGCGTTTCAATGCGGCTCATTTCGCTGTTGAATTCTCGCCAGCCGCAAGGCGATCCTCGACCGCGGCGCGCTCGGGAATCGATGGTTGGGCGCCCGGCGTCAGACACGCCAGTCCGGCGGCAACCGAAGCCCGTTTCATTGCTGGGGACAGCTCGTTTCCTTCCGCCAGCCCAGCAGCCAGATAGCCCACGAACGTATCGCCGGCGCCAACGGTATCGACCGGTTTGATCTTGAGCGATGGAACGGTGGTGACCGTCCCATCGGCCGCGGCAATGGCGCCGCGCGAACCGAGCGTTGCCACGACAATATTGCCGAACTTTTCCGACAGCCAGACGACGGCTTCGGTCTCGTCAAGCTTGGGAGCGTCGAGCATTTTGAGCACCCCGGCCAATTCGGTCTCATTGACCACCAGGACATCAACATTGTCCAGCAGTGCCAGATCGAAGTCCATGAACGGCGCAAGATTGAGAACGACTTTGGCGCCGTTCTCGCGAGCCAGCGCCGCGGCGCCCAGCACCCCCTCCATCGGCGTCTCCAACTGCAGCAGGAGATAGTCGCCCTCCGCAATCCCCGCCTGCTCCAGCGCCGCTGCCGTCAGACGCGAATTGGCACCGGGCAGCACGGTGATCATGTTTTCCCCTGCGTCATCGACGATGATCAGCGCAGTGCCGGTATGCCGGTCCATGCGCCGCACGCCCGACAGGTCGATCTCCGCTTCGCTCAGAAGGGCGAGTGCGCGCGTCGCGAAATCGTCGCCGCCAACGCACCCCACCATCTTGACCTCCGCGCCGGCCCGGCTGGCCGCAAGCGCCTGGTTGCCGCCCTTTCCGCCAGGTGAAAATTCAAGGCTCGTGCCCAGAACGGTCTCGCCCGGCCGCATCAGCGTGGGCGCATGGCCAATCAGATCGATATTGATGGAGCCGAACACAACGATCACGGCAACTGTCCTCCCGAGCGTCAATTTTTCTTCTTGTGCCAGAGGAAAAGCATCGAACTCAAATGATTTCGTCACTGGGCGGGCCATCCGCTATCTGGCGCCGTCAATAGATGGCCTTTCACTTGCACCGGTTCACCCCGCAGAACCGGCAAGACCGTGCTCCACTACGGTCGGAGGCAATGGTGCCCTGTCGGTTTCGGATGTCTTATTCGACGATGATAGCCGGAGAAAAGCCCAGAATCGGTCAGGAGCGCGCCTTTTCGACGCATTGGCACAACATCGAACTACGTCATTGCGAGAGAGATACTCACCCTCCTCAATGAAGAAGGCAAAGCTGTCGCAACGCTTGCGGCGTGCGCCTCAGAATAGGTCTTCTCTGCGGGTTTCGGGGTCCATCAGCGCATGGACTCTGTCCGCCCCCAGCCGGGCGAGCTTTAACAGCATCGCCTTGCGCCGCGCGCCGGGCAGGGGATCGTGCTGCGCGTGGCGCAGGATATCCCCCCAATGGCCGTCGGCCACCATCAGCCCTTCTTCTGCGGGGAAAATTTCGGCATCGAGTTCCGGCGGCTTGCAGAAAAAGAACCGGTCGCAAAAATCCTTGTAGTTGGACCATTTGGCGTCGACCTTATAGTCCATAAGGCTCGACTTGATTTCCACGATCCAGATTTCCCCTTTGCCGCCCAGTGCAATTACGTCGGCACGCCGCCCGTTGGAAAGCGGCACTTCGGCAAAGCACGTCATATCATGGACCGAACGCAGAAAACGCATCACGCCCCGCTGCACGCGCAGCGCGGTGGGTGACTGGCGACCATCGACGATCTGGGGCTCGATACTGGATTCGGTCTGGCTCATGTTCTCATTTTATTCTTTCTGAACGGTAGTGGCCAGACCCTCGATATTTCAGAAATGAAATACTGGTTGCGAACACGTCTGTAGCGCCCCGCGGTCGCCTGGGCGCATAGTGGGACTGTCGATGAGCATCCTTCATCGCCTGTCATCCATATTTCATATGTAGGAAAAGGCGCGTTGAGCGCGCCTGAAAGGCCGCGCCATGTTCAAATCCGCTTTCATGATGCTGCGTGATTGGATCGTTTTCCACCAGACCTATAGTGCGCTGAGGCGGCTCGATCCTCATCTGAGGCGAGACCTGGGGTTAAGCGAGGCCGACCTGCGACGCATCAGCCGCAAGGTGATGCACGAAGAAGGTCCCATCAGCCTCTTTGCGCTGCGCGAGGACAACGAAGAGCTACAAGCTGAAGGCCGGCGTGCTGTTGCGCTTACAGCGCCATCTGCGTGCGGACCAGTCCCCCGTGACGCTCAAGAAACGCAACGATTTCGTCGACGCCCTTACCCCGCTTGAGGTCTGTAAAGACGTGGGGCTGGCCATCGCGCATCCGCTGGGCATCGGCCTCCATGACGTCCAGATCGACTTCGACATAAGGGGCCAGATCGGACTTGTTGATGATCAGCATGTCCGAGCGCGTAATGCCCGGCCCGCCCTTGCGCGGGATTTCCTCTCCCTGGCAGACCGAGATGACATAAAGCGTGATGTCGGCAAGGTCCGGCGAAAACGTCGCCGCCAAATTGTCCCCGCCCGATTCGATATAGACGATATCGAGATCGGGGATGCGGGCATTGAGCTCGGCGATCGCGCGCAGATTGATTGATGCATCCTCGCGGATGGCCGTATGTGGACAGCCGCCGGTTTCGATCCCCAGGATCCGGTCCTCGGGCAGCGCCTGCAGGCGCGCCAGCATCATGGCGTCTTCCTTGGTGTAGATGTCGTTGGTGACGACGCCCACCGAATAATTGTCGCGCAGCGCCTTGCAGAGTTTTTCGGTGAGCGTGGTTTTGCCCGATCCCACCGGACCTCCGATTCCGACGCGGAGCGGGCCGTTTTTTGAACTCATGATCGAAAAATCCTTACCCTGAGATCTTCATGTTTGATGCTTGCAATATCGGTGCCATAGGAAAGGCCCGAAATATCGGCCAATTGGGCCGAAAGGGCCTCTGTGCTCATCTGTGCGATCTCTGCTTCGAGGCTGGCCTGAACGGCAAGGCCTGCCGTTTGCCCAAGAGGGATGAGCCGCACGCCGACCGATATCTGTTGGGCGACGGCGCTGTTGGCAAAGCCCGCGATTGCCGCTCCTGGTGAAACACGGTGCAGGCCAGCCATTGCGCCAAATGCGATCGGTAAGGCCATGGCTTGCTCGAAAGCGGCGTTAAGAGCATCTGGCGCGCGCATCGGCCATGCCGATGCCGCTTGCAGAAAGGACTTCCCCTGTTCGCGCGTTTCCTTGTCGCGCTCAGCCGATACCTGCAGCGCGAGGCATACTTGATTGGCCTCGGCAAGCGTTGTCCAATCGCAATTGGCTACCGCGCGGGCAGCTATGGCGAGAAAATAGGCATCGGTACGCAGGTTGCCACGATGCGACTGACCGCTGATCCAGCCGGCAAGTTGGTCCTTGTCCCTGACGCGCCCATCGGCAATGGCCGTCTCAAGACCCTGACTATAGGCAAACCCGCCAATGGGGAACGCCGGCGAGAGCCAGGAAAACAACCGGATCAAGGCGGTCTGCTCATCCATGATGATGGTGCGTGTGTCCGTTCTCGTGGCCCGAATAGGCACCGCGTAGCGGCGAAAATGGTGCGCGGATCTCCGCGACTTTGGCCCCGAGCCCTTCCAGCATGTCCTTGATGACGTGGTCGCGTCCGATCAGAAGCCGTTCTGGCACGCCCGATCTGGCCTCGATCTGGCAGGGCAGATGGCGGTTGCCGATATGCCAGCACAATTGGGCAAGATGGGCCGTGCTGTTGCCGGTGATCGCATAGAGCGGTTCTTTGGCCGCGACGATTTCGGCAAAACGCCCGTCCTCGAGCCTCAGTGCATCGCCGGTTTCCAGCGCTACGGTATGAGGCAGGTCGACAAGAACGTCGAGCCCATTGTCGAGCGTCACCAGCTTGCGGCGCAAGGCGCGCTGATCATGGGCCAGTTCGGCCCTCCCAGCGAGAGCGCCTTGCCATTTGCCTTTCGTTTCAACGCCTGTCGCGCGCATCCCTTCCTCATTGTCAGTCCGTTCCTGTGGAGGATCCGATGCAAGAACCACGCCAGCGATCAGGGGATATCCTGAGCGGCGTGACAGGTGATCGGTTCGGCCTCGGCCTCATCGGTGCCGTCCATAACGTTGGTGAACATCGCCTCATTTCCGCGTGACCACCATTCATACTGGCCCGAAACATAGCGGGCGCCAGAGGCGGAGATGACGTTGACGAAAATCATGTCCTCGCCCTCGATCGGCACAATGGCGAGAAAAGTCGGATGCGCGTTGATGTATTGCACATCCATTGGCTCGTCGATCCCGTCACATTGATAGGTCATCACATCACGCTGGGCGTTGCCGTCGAACTCGAGAACGAACTGCATGGACGTTTCCACTGCGCTGGCGGGAAGCGCAGCAAGAGCCAGACAAACGACGAGTGCAAAGGGCTTCATGATTGGCCTCCTGTGAGATTTGACCGATGAAGCCTAGCATCGGATTCCGGGCAGCACCATGACTGGTCCAATCACACAATGGCAAAGACGATACCGTAGACAATGGCGCCGCCCAGCGTCGCCAGCGAGACGTCACGCCGCCAGAAATAGATCCCGATCACAGCGCCTGAGCCCAGCACGAGCGGAGCATTGGCATGCAGCTCTGGCGACAGCATGGGCAGGATCGCCCCGACATAGAGCGCGGCGATGGCCGCCGGTCCGGTCGCCGACAGGAACCGGCTCAAGGGTGCCGCGGGGTCACCCGTGCCGCGCATGAAATGCGTCGGTAAAAAGCGCAGCATCCAGGTCCCGAGCCCGACGAGCAACGTAACAATGAAAAATTCGATGTTCATTGCCGCTTCCTGACCGCCAAACCCGTGAACGCGCCGATCACCATCCCGCCCAGTATCCCGACCGTGGGCGAAATGAGCAGGATCAACGGCAGCGTGACGCATGCCGTGACGATCACTACGGGAATATGCTCCTTGGTTAGAAGTGAAAGCACCATGGCCAGAAAAAGTGCAGGCATGAGAAAGCCCATGGCCGCATCGACCGCGGGCCATTCAGCCAGCGAAGTGCCGAGAAAGGCGCCTATCGCCGTGCCGGTCACCCAGGAAAGATAGGGGCCCGCGGCGATTCCGAACATGAATCGCGGCGAAAAATTATCCTTTGATCGATTGAGCGCGATGATTGCCGAACCGAATGCGCCGTCGGAAAGGAAAAAGCTCCACGCCCAGGCATGGCGTCGCGTTGCCCGGTCACGGGCCGCTTCAAGGATCGCCGGACCGTAAAAAACGTGCCGCAGATTGGTGGCGATGATCGACAGCGCAGTGACCAGGATCGGCGCACCCGCTCCCACCAGCGCCAGAACCAGAAACTGACTCGCTCCCGCATAGACCACCGCCGAGAGCATGATGGCATCCAACGCCGAAAAGCCCGCCTTGATAGCAGCAATGCCAAACGCAACGCCGACCGGCACATAACCGATGGCGATGGGCGTTGACGCATTTGCGCCGGAGCGGAAACTGGCGAGGGGAGAGGACATGTAAGGGTCATAGAGGATGGATAGTTCTACCCTCTATAGGACCGATCTTTTCGGAAAGCCAGATGCCTGCCTGGCTCGTGCTAGAACAGGAAATAGCGCTGTGCCATGGGCAGAACGTCGGCAGGCTCACACGTCAGCAATTCACCATCGGCTCGCACTTCATAGGTCTCCGGATCGACGGTTACCTCGGGGGTAGCGCTGTTGTGGACCATCGCTGATTTGCCGATGCCGCCCCTCGTGTTGTCGACTGCCAGCATTGATTTGTCGACGCCCAGGCTGTCCTTGAGGCCGCTTTCGAGCGCGGCCTTGGAAACGAAGGTTACCGACGTGTTGGCAATCGCTTTGCCATAGGCGCCGAACATGGGGCGATAGTGCATGGGCTGGGGTGTCGGAATCGAGGCATTGGGATCGCCCATTGGTGCGGTGGCGATCATTCCGCCCATAAGCACCAGTTCGGGCTTTACCCCGAAAAAGGCCGGGTTCCAGATAACCAAATCGGCCCGTTTGCCCACTTCGATCGATCCGATATGGGTCGAAATCCCATGGGCGATGGCCGGGTTGATCGTGTATTTCGCGATATAGCGCTTGACCCGGAAATTGTCGTTGTCGCCGGTCTCTTCTGGCAGGGGCCCGCGCTGGCGTTTCATCTTGTCGGCGGTCTGCCAGGTGCGGATGATCACTTCGCCCACCCGGCCCATGGCCTGACTATCCGAGGAAATGATCGAAAAGGCGCCGATATCGTGCAGGATATCCTCGGCGGCGATCGTTTCCTTGCGGATACGGCTTTCCGCGAACGCCACGTCCTCGGCAATCGAGGGGTCGAGATGATGGCACACCATGAGCATGTCGAGATGCTCGGCCAGCGTGTTGCGCGTGTAGGGGCGCGTGGGATTGGTGGATGAAGGGATGACGTTTTCCAGCCCGCACACCTTGATGATATCTGGCGCGTGTCCGCCGCCGGCGCCTTCGGTATGGAAGGCGTGGATGGTCCGACCCTTGAAGGCTTCGATCGTGTCTTCGACAAAGCCCGATTCATTGAGCGTGTCGGTGTGGATCATCACCTGCAC
>DFMV01000078.1:27086-27275 GCA_002375765.1 Rhizobiales bacterium UBA3584
GATGAAATGGATATGAGCGTCGAAGCCGCCAGCCGTCACGATCTTGCCTTCGGCCGCAATCGCCTCGGTACCAGGGCCCACGATGATGTTGACACCCGGTTGGGTATCGGGATTTCCCGCCTTGCCGATCGCCGTGATCATACCGTCCTTAAGGCCGATATCGGCTTTGTAGATTCCCGTGTGATCGAC
>DFMV01000086.1:0-30257 GCA_002375765.1 Rhizobiales bacterium UBA3584
AGAGCTGATCCTTGCCAAAAAGCTTGTCGAGAACGCCGATCTGTCGGCGATAGACTGGTCCGATCTTGTCGATGGCGCGCTGCATGCGCGCCATTGCGTTTTTCGCGACGCTCATCTGACCGATGCCGAGCTGGCCGGTGCGAAGTTCGAGCACTGCACGTTTGAGCGGGCATGGTTCGGCGGCGCCAATTTCACCGATGCGGTATTTTCCAATTGTTCGTTCTTTGATGCCGAGACCCGGCAGGGCTGCGATTTTTCGCGCGCCGATTTCGAGGGGGGCGACGTTCGAGAACTGCAATCTGGCAACGGCAAAATTCGGCCTGGCGAGCCTTTTCGATGCCACTTTCAAGCATTGCAAGGCTGCGGGGGCTGATTTCGAGGATGCACGGTTTGCCAAAACCTCGGGCCGGGTCGCTGTTTCCCGCGTGCGGTTCATCGGTACCCAGCTCGACATGTCGAGTTTCCGGCAGGCGCGGCTCGAGGATTGCGTATTTTCCGAGTGCAGCCTGCGTCAGGCCGATCTGCGCCAGACGACGCTTTCGAGCACGGATATGCGCGGCTCCGATCTCTCAGAAGCGAACTTCAATGGTGCCATCCTCGACAATGCCGATCTGCGCGATGCAACATTGCTGGGCTTGGATGTCACCCAGCTCACGAGCTTTGAGGGCCTCAAGGTTTCCGCCGATCAGTTGACTGACATCGTGCGTCCCCTTGGCATCAGGGTCTTCCCGCGGGCGCGTTGAGTCACCATGTTGCACTGAAAGCCCTTAGCGGCTAACTCACACCTACAACAGTTTTCCGGTATTTTAGAAACTCATGTCCGATATCTTCACCACCCAGGATTGGTCCGCTCCGCCCAAGGATCTCAGCATGCCGCTTCAGGCGCTGTGGTGGATCCGCAAGGGCGAATTCCGCATGGGGCCGGAATGGGAGGAGGCGCATCGGATCGTCGTGCAGATGGAGGGCGTGGAAGCCTTCGATTGGGTTCATGCCCTGTTGCATTGGATCGAGGCCGACATGGGCAATGCCGATTACTGGTATCGCCGCTCGGGCAAGCGCCGCACCGCACCCACCGTATCCCAGGAATGGGAGCACATGGCGATGATGCTCTCGGACGGGCCCCGGCATTAGCGCAAGCTGATCTTGTCTGCGGAGCATTCATGGCTCAGCGACAACCGGTGTTCGCTGGACCGGCGGTGGTCTGTGCCGCCGGTCCAGCGCAGTTGATCAGCGGTTATCCAGTTGGCCGCGGACCAGCATGATGCCCCGCCGCGTTATGCGGTAGGGGCCGCCACCTTGAGAGGCAATGGTCTTGCGGCGACGCAGTTTCTTGAACAGCGTCAAATCGCATTGGGTCAAGAGCCAGCCGTCTCGATTGTAGCACTCGATGTCGGCGATCTTGCCGCGTGCGTCCTTGAGAGGCTGGATGTAGCCGCCCTGGGCCAGCGCGTGCAACACGCGCTGTTCGTCTCGGGAAATGTCCATGTACGTCTGTCTGCAAATCGGGCGGTGGGACCGCCAGTCAAACAAAACCGTGCCGCCCGCATCGCGCCAGGCGGTCGGTCGGTTCGATTTTCAGCCCAGCCTAATTCGGCCGGGCCTCAGCAGAGCTCAGACAGATTACACATGAGCAATCCGGATAAGCCCGGAAAGCCCAGAAGGCAAGTGGGGCGAATGAGGTGGTTGAAAATCATCGGCCGCCGATGCACACCTGCATCACGTATATTAGATGGGACACGGCCATGACCGCCACAAAACTGCCAGCCGAATGTGAAACCAAGGATGATGTACGCTTTGAGATCGACCGGATCGATCACGCGCTGATCGAACTTTTTGCCGAGCGGCATGCCTATGTAACGCGGATGGCCGAGATCAAGACCGACCCACATGAAGCCAACGATCCTGCCCGGATCGAGGCGATTGTTGCCAAACGGCGTGCCCAGGCTCTGGAACTCGATATCGATGAAGATCAGATCGAATTGCTCTGGCGCACATTAATTGACTGGAACATCAACTACGAAAAGGGCATCATCATCGCCCGGAACCGGAAAAAATAGAGCGCCTGAGGAAAATGCTCGACAATCTGATCCTTCGCCGCGCCTCCATCGCCGAAGCGGACAAGCTCGGCAAGCTGGCTTTTGCGTCCTGGGATTCGAGCATGCGCCACATCATCAGCCCGGAATCCGAAGAGGGTGTGGCCGCAGAGCGCGCTGCGCTCGAGCTTTCGTTCCAGCTGTTCTGCATCACCGCCAGCGATGCCATCACGGTTGCCGATCATGATGGCGAACTGGTCGGCTGGGGCGCCCGTGAACCGATGAGTGATTATATCTCCGACCTCTGGGTCAGCCCTGCCCATCAACGCAATGGAATTGGCCGCGCGCTTCTCGGCGCCGTGGAACAGGACGTTTTCCGCGCCGGGCACGATGTTGCGGTTCTTGAAACCCATGCCGAAAATGGAGGCGCCATCCGGTTTTACGCCCGTGAGGGGTACGGAATCGTTTGGCGGGGTATCAAATTTTCGCGCATGTTGGGCCAGCGCATCGAAAAAGTGCGCATGGAAAAGCAACTCGTGGTCACCGCCCACTAGCGCTTCCCAATCAATTGTTTTATCCCCGACATCATATTTCCGCGCAGTCTAGCGCCTGAGCAATCAAGCAGGTTTTCGCCTCCATGACACTGGTCGATACACGCACGCCCACCCCGAAATATTTCATCTCCGGCGCCACTGGCGATTGGGAAATGGTGATCGGCATGGAGGTGCATGCGCAGGTAACCTCGGAATCGAAGTTGTTCTCTGGCTCGTCCACAAAATTCGGCAATGCGCCCAATTCCAACGTGTCATTCGTCGATGCCGCAATGCCGGGCATGCTGCCTGTCATCAACGAGGAGTGCGTGCGGCAGGCCGTGCGCACCGGGCTGGGGCTCAAGGCGAAGATCAACAAGCGCTCGGTGTTCGACCGGAAGAACTATTTCTATCCCGATCTGCCCCAGGGCTATCAGATTTCCCAGTTCAAGGACCCGATAGTGGGTGAGGGAAAGGTCATGCTCGACCTCGGTGAAGACGGCGAGGTCGAAATCGGCATCGAGCGTTTGCATCTCGAGCAGGATGCCGGCAAGTCAATCCACGATCAGCACCCCAATATGAGCTTTGTCGATCTCAACCGCTCGGGCGTGGCGCTCATGGAGATCGTCTCCAAGCCCGATCTGCGTTCGGCGGACGAGGCCAAGGCTTACCTCTCAAAGCTGCGCACCATTCTGCGCTATCTGGGCACCTGCGACGGGAATATGGAGCAGGGTTCGATGCGGGCAGATATCAACGTTTCGGTTCGCCGACCGGGCGGCGAATTCGGCACGCGCTGCGAGATCAAGAATGTCAATTCGGTCCGCTTTGCCGGTCAGGCCATCGAATATGAGGCGCGCCGCCAGATTGATATCCTCGAGGATGGCGGGGTGATCGACCAGGAAACACGCCTGTACGATCCCAAGACCGGCACGACCCGGTCGATGCGGTCCAAGGAAGAAGCGCATGACTATCGCTATTTCCCCGATCCTGACCTTTTGCCGCTCGAATTCGATGATGCCTTCATCGAAATGCTCGCAGAGAACCTGCCGGAGTTGCCCGACGAAAAGAGCGCCCGCCTCGTCAAGGATTATGGCGTCACTCATTACGATGCCTCGGTTCTGGTCTCTGACCGCCGCTATGCCGATTTCTATGAGGACGTCGCCAGGGGGCGTGACGGCAAGCTTGCTGCGAACTGGGTGATCAACGAATTTTTCGGGCGCCTCTCGAAGGAAGGTCTTTCCATCGACGACAGTCCTATGGATGCCCACCAGCTCGGCGGCATCGTCGAGTTGATCTCCAAGGGCGAGATTTCGGGCAAGATCGCCAAGGATCTGTTCGAGATCGTGTGGACCGAGGGCGGCGATCCGGCCGAACTGGTTGAACAACGCGGCATGAAGCAGGTCTCCGACACCGGCGCGATAGAAAAGATCGTCGATGAAATCATCGCCGGCAATCCCGGACAGGTCGAAGCGGTCAAGACCAAGCCGGGCCTTTTAGGCTGGTTTGTTGGTCAGGTCATGAAGCAGACCGGGGGCAAGGCCAACCCGCAGGCGGTCAATGAAATCCTGAAAGCCAAGCTGGGACTGGAATAGACAGGGAACACAGGCGATAGGGTTGTCGTTGGTTGGGAAAGGAGGTCGCCATGACCAACCCACCACCGGACAACCCTATTCCCAATCCCGATCCGACCCCGCCGATTCCGGGGCCTAAGCCCGATCCGGTTCCGCCACCGCCGGACAGTCCCGTTCCTGATCCGACCGACCCCATACCGCGTCCGCCCGAACCGGAAATTCCGCCCAATCCGGGCGATCCGGTTCAGCCTGTCCGGAGCTAGAGCATTTCAGCGCTTCTTCGAATCGCTTCAGTTGCTCTAAGCCTCTGTTTTGTCGCGCTTCGGAACCGGAAAAGTGGTGCCCACTTATCCTGGAAGCGCTCTAGCTGGCCGCACGGGAGCGCATGCCCAGCCAGCGGGGCAGGCGGCCATCAATCATCAACAGACCGATGAAGATGGCCAGCATGCCCAAAAGGTGCGTGGGCAGGATGATTTCCCCGAGCAGCAGGAAGCCGAATATGATGGCCGATACGGGTGCCAGGAAGGTGACCGTTGAAAAGTTGGTCGCACCGACCCGGGGCAGGATCCGGTACATGATGATGAATGTGAAGGTCGTGGCCACGAGCCCTATGCCCATCGCCGCCAGCCAGGTTTCCGGCAAGGTGATGACCGGGGCCCCCTCAAAGAACAACGCCACAAGGGCCGAACTCAACCCTGCACCCGACATGGCCATAACCGCGAATGCGGTAGGCTCCACGCCTTTGAAGCTGCGGGTGATGTTGAGCGAAAGCGCATAACAGATGGTTGCAGCCAGGCATGCCATGATGGCCGAGAGTTGCGAGGTGCCACCCTCGCCAAGAGCCGGAGAGGCAAGAATGGCAACACCGGTAAATCCGCAGACCACACCAACGAACTTGAGCACGCTGGCCCGCTCACCCTCGCGGAAGAACAGCGAGATGATGACCGTCATGATGGGGGTCAGGGCATTGATGATCGCCGCGACGCCGCTGGCAAGGCTCCCCTGGGCCAGCGGATAGAGCGCAAACGGGATGGAATAGGCCAGCCAGCCCAGCGCACCGAGCTTGAGCCAGAGAACCGGGTCACGCGGGAGAGGCTTGCGCATGACGAACAGCGCCACCCAGCAACCCAGCGCCCCGATGCAGACGCGCAGCGCCGACACCCAGAGAGGGCCGAGTTCGCGGATCAGAATTGCGTTGAAAATGAAGGAAAATCCCCAGATTCCTCCCAGAAGGAAGATCCAGAACCAGTCGCGAGTCGCCATGATCTAATGCCAATAAATGGGAAAGAACGACGCTACGCCTTCGCCGGCGCGATGTCGAAGCAGTAATGGAAATGGCATGCATCAAATCGGGTGATGAAACGACCCGCTTTTGACGTCAATTGCGATAGGTGACCGCGCCGGAGGCGAGCAGGCGCAGAGCTTCAGGGTAGAGCTTGTGTTCTTCCACCAGTACACGGGCCGCAAGCGTTTCGGCGGTATCGTCGGGTTGAACGGGCACCCGTGCCTGCAAGATTGGAGGGCCTTCATCAAGGCCGGGCGTTACGAAATGGACCGTGCACCCGGCCTCAAGAGCACCATCGGAAATGGCCCGCGCGTGGGTGTCGAGGCCCTTATAGGCCGGGAGGAGCGAGGGGTGGATGTTTATTGCCTTGCCCTGCCAGTGCGTCGTGAATTCAGCTGTCAGGATGCGCATGAAGCCCGCAAGGCAGACGTAATCGACTGCCCATCCCTCAAGGATTTCTGTCAGGGCGTTCTCGAAATCGAGGCGGCTTTCAAAACTGCTTTGCGCCAGGCTGGCCGTTTGGATGCCTTCGGCGCGCGCCGTTTCAAGTCCGGGCGCCGCGGCGCGATTGGAGAAGACGCCGACGATTTCGGCCGGATATTCTGGCGCCTTTGCTGCTTCGATCAACGCGGTCATGTTCGAGCCGCGACCGGAAATCAATACGGCGACGCGTTTTTTGCCGCTCATAGGGCGAGGGCACCCGCAAATTCGACGGCATCGCCGCTGCGCTCGACGAGTTCGCCGATGATGCTGGCCGATTCGCCTTGGTTTTCGAGCCTGGTGACCAGCGCTTCGGCATCCTCGGCGCTAACGGCAACGAGCATGCCGACACCGCAATTGAAGGTGCGCAGCATTTCGCGTTCGGCAATCCCGCCCTGTCTGGCGAGCCAGCCAAAGACCTTCGGTGTCGAAACGGCGTTGAGATCGACGCGTGCCGCCAGCGATTGGGGCAGGACGCGGGGTATATTCTCCTGAAACCCGCCGCCGGTAATATGGGCCAGCGCCTTGATATCGAGGCTGGACCGGATCGCGTCGAGCAGCGGCTTTACGTAAATTTTGGTGGGCACGAGCAGGGCGGCGCCGAGGCTGGTTTCCGGAGCAAAGGGTGCCGGGTCGGACCAGTCGAGGCCGGACATGGTGACGATCTTGCGCACCAGAGAATAACCGTTGGAATGGACGCCGGACGAAGCGATGGCAACGAGCTTGTCGCCCGGCCCAATATCGGCGCGGGGCAGGAGCGCACCGCGTTCGGCGGCGCCGACGGCAAATCCGGCGAGATCGTAATCGCCACCGTGATACATGCCGGGCATTTCTGCGGTTTCTCCGCCGATCAGCGCGCAGCCGGCCTGACGGCATCCTTCAGCGATGCCTTCGACAATGGCCGTTCCCTGGGCGACGTCGAGCGCCCCGGTAGCGAAGTAATCGAGGAAGAACAGCGGCTCGGCACCCTGGACGACGAGGTCGTTGACGCACATGGCGACCAGATCGATGCCGACGGTATCGTGGATGCCTGCTTCGATGGCGATGCGAAGCTTGGTGCCGACGCCGTCATTGGCGGCAACCAGAACCGGGTCGGTAAACCCTGCGGCCTTGAGATCGAACAGGCCGCCAAAGCCGCCGATTTCCCCATCGGCGCCGGGGCGGCGGGTTGACTTGACCGCCGGCTTTATGGCTTCGACAAGGGCGTTTCCGGCGTCGATGTCGACTCCGGCCTGCTTGTACGAAAGGCCATTCGAGGGCAGGTTTGCATCGTCGGACATTTAAATACGCCATCCCCGGTGAGGCGCCGTCATGAAGGTCGGCATCAGATTAACGTTGATCGGCCCGGTCGGGCTCTGTATCTCGAAAGGCTGATACCGGCTCACAACGCTACGCGCAAGGACTGCCATGTCACTCAAGAACCAGATTACGTTCTGGATCGCACTGCTTGTCATTCTGGGCGTGCTGTTGTGGGTCTTCCGCGGCATTCTGCTGCCGTTCGTGCTCGGCATCACGTTGGCGTATTTGCTCAACCCCTTCGTCGACTGGCTTCAGAGCCGCAAGGTGCATCGCGGGTTTGCCACGCTGATCGTGATGGTGCTGGCGGTGCTAGCGCTGCTTGCGGTTTTCCTGTTGATCGTTCCGCTCCTGCTCCAGCAAGCCTTCGGGCTGGCGCGCAACATTCCGACTTACGTGCAGCAACTGCAGGTGTTCATCGAGAACATGATTCCGAGGCTCGAGCAGTGGCTCGGTCCCGAGCGGATGCAGGAACTCGAACGGGGCATCGAACAGATGTTTGCCGATGGCATCGGCATGCTCACCGGCTTTACGGGGCAGGTGATGCAGCAATCGATGAGCATCATCAATACGATCGGCGTCATGATCGTTACCCCGGTGGTGGCCTTCTACCTGCTTTTGGACTGGGACCGGATGGTGGCAAGCGTGGACAGCCTGTTCCCGCCTGCGCACCGTGCTGAAATGCACGCACTGTTCAAGGACATGGACATTGCCCTCGCCGGCTTCGTGCGCGGCCAGGGTGCCGTGGTGGGGATACTGGCAGTCTTTTATGCGGTGTCGCTGTCGCTGGCCGGGCTGAGCTTCGGTCTTGCCATCGGGCTGATGGCTGGCCTTTTCAGCTTCATCCCCTATGTCGGCGCGCTTATCGGGTTCGTTCTTTCGATGGGCATTGCACTCGTGCAATTCTGGCCCGACTGGCCCATGATGGCTGTGATCCTGGCGATTTTTCTCGTCGGCCAGTTTCTCGAGGGCAATATCCTTTATCCAAAGCTCGTCGGGTCGAGCATTGGTGTTCACCCCGTCTGGCTGATGTTCTCGCTTTTTGCCTTCGCCGTTCTGTTCGGGGCGCTGGGGGTCTTGATTGCCGTTCCGCTTGCGGCCATCTGTGGCGTTCTGGTTCGCTGGGCGGTTCGCAAGTACAAACAGAGCCCAATCTACGATTCTTCGACGACAGCAATGATTGCTCCGCAAAAGGCTAGCGCCGATGCAAGCCCAAAAGAAATCTCCTAGCGCCTTGTCGCCGCTGACAAAGGAACAGCTTATCCTCGATCTTGGGCATGACGTTGCCCAGACCGAGGATGATTTCATGGTGTGCGCGGGGAACGAGCTGGCTTTCGCCCATGTCATGGCTTTCCCGGGCTGGGCGGCGCCCATGACGCTGCTCGTTGGTGCTGCCAAGTCGGGGAAATCCCATCTGGCGCGGATATGGGCCAAGCGAGCCGGGGCCGTTATTGCCAGCGCCGACGATGTCGAAGCGCTGGCCACTTCGGGTGGTCAGCAGCCGGTTCTGGTGGAAGATACGGATCGGAACGGGTATGAGGAGGCAGGGCTTTTTCACCTGCTCAACCAATCGATGCGGGACGAGCGGCCGATTTTGATGACGGCAAGAACGCAGGTTGGTGAATGGCCGTACAGGACAAACGACGTCAAATCGCGGGCCAGGCTGGCCGCGCACTTTTCGCTCACGGCCCCCGATGACATCTTGTTGTCGCAGATGTTCGTGAAATTGTTCGCCGACAGGCAGTTGTCGGTCGATCCGAAAGTAATCTCCTACCTGGTGGGCCGCATGGAGCGCTCATCGGAAGAGGTTGTCGCTTTGGTGGAACTGCTCGACAGGATGTCGCTATCACGCGGCCGGGCTATCACGCGGGCCATTGCGGCCGAGGCGCTTGCAATTCGCTCGGAACGCTAGCCGAACTGGAAAGGTGAGGAATGGACGATATGGCTTATGAGCAGCACTCAACGGACGAGGCTGCGCCCGATATCGAGGCACTGCGCACGAGCCCCGCACGGTTCGTAAACCGCGAAGTGAGCTGGCTGCAGTTCAACATGCGGGTGCTCGAAGAAGCCGCCAATCCCAATCATCCCTTGCTGGAAAGATTACGATTCGTTTCCATCTCGGCCAACAACCTCGATGAGTTCTTCATGGTGCGCGTCGCGGGCCTGAAGGGGCAATTGCGCGCGGGCCTGCCGCGCGAGAGCGCTGACGGCATGACACCGAGCGAGCAGATCGAGGAGATCACGACGCTCGCCCAGCATCTCCACCTCGAGCAGCAGGATCAGTGGCAGTCGATACGCGAGGAACTGTTCGAGCAGAACATCGTCCTGCTTGAAGCGGCCGATCTAACATCCGAGCAGGTGGAGTTTCTGCAGAAAATCTTCCGGGAAGAAATCTTTCCGGTGCTGACCCCGATCGCCATCGATCCGGCCCATCCTTTCCCCTTCATCCCCAATCTGGGGTTCTCTCTGGCCTTCCAGCTTGATCGGGCGACGGACAATTCACGGCTGACCGCGCTGGTGCGCATTCCTGCCAATCTCGATCGCTTCATCAAGCTGCCCACCAAGGCGATCTCGGACCGGCGGGTCGAAATGGTTACCGTCGAGACGATGGTCCAGCTGTTCTTCCACAAGATTTTTCCCGGCTACAACATTGTCGGGCACGGATCTTTCCGCATTGTCCGCGACAGCGAGATCGAAATCGATGACGAGGCGGCCGATCTGGTCGTCGAATTTGAATCGGCCCTGCGCCAGCGGCGTCGGGGACAGGTGATCCGGTTGGAAATCGAGCGGTCGATGCCGCGCTCGCTCAAGCGGCTGATTGCCGAAGAGCTGGGGATATCGGCTGAGGATACGTTTGAGGTCGAGGGTTTCATGGCGCTCGCCGATGCGGGCAAGATCTGCGACCTGGATCGGCCGGAGCTGAAATTTCCGCGTTACCACGCTCGCTTTCCTGAGCGTATCCGCGACCATCATGGCGATTGTTTCGCGGCGATCCAGGAAAAGGACATCGTCGTCCACCACCCTTACGAGAGTTTTGACGTCGTCGCGCAGTTTGTCGCCCAGGCGGCGCGCGATCCGGACGTGGTGGCGATCAAGCAGACGCTTTACCGCACGTCCAAGGACTCCCCCATCGTCAAGGCCCTGATTGCGGCCGCCGAGATGGGCAAATCGGTGACCGCGCTGGTTGAACTCAAGGCCCGGTTCGACGAGGAAGCCAATATTCGCTGGGCGCGCGATCTCGAACGGGCCGGCGTACAGGTGGTTTTCGGGTTCATCGAGCTCAAGACCCATGCCAAGCTCAGCCAGGTCGTGCGGCGCGAGAAGGGAAAGCTTGTCTCGTATTGTCACGTCGGGACGGGCAACTATCACCCGGTAACTGCCAAGATCTATACCGATCTTTCCTATTTCACCGCCGATCCGATCATCACGCGTGACGTGGCGCGGGTTTTCAATTTCATCACCGGTTATGCGCGGCCCAGCGAACTCGAAGCCATTGCGATTTCGCCGTTCTCGCTGCGCGCGACATTGATGGAGCACATTGCTACCGAGATCGACCTGGCCAGACGGGGAGAGCCTGCTGCCATCTGGTTCAAATGTAACGCACTGGTTGATCCCGAGCTGATCGATGCGCTTTACCAAGCCAGCCAGGCTGGCGTCAGTGTCGAGCTGATTGTGCGCGGCATATGCTGTCTGCGCCCTGGAATTCCAGGGTTCTCCGAGAACATCCGCGTCAAGTCGATCGTCGGGCGCTTCCTTGAACATTCCCGCATCTACTGTTTCGGCAATGGGGGCGAGATGCCGTCACGCGAGGCGGCGGTCTATATTTCGTCGGCCGATCTTATGCCGCGCAATCTGGACTGGCGCGTTGAAACGCTGGTACCGATAAAGAATCGGACCGTTCACAGGCAGATCCTCGACCGCATCATGGTGGCCAATCTTCGCGACAACCAGCAAAGCTGGGAAGTCTTGCCGGACGGAACGGCGCAGCGAATAACGCCGGGTGAGGGAGAAGAATCGTTTAATGCCCATGACTACTTCATGACCAATCCGTCTCTGTCAGGGCGCGGCAGCGCATTGCACGGGGACAGCGACGACGAGGACAGTGATCTTTGATTCGATTCTGGAGCCTTGAGTCCGATCCCGCTGGCCAAGGGCGCCTTGCCGGCGCCAAGCCTGTCGCGGTGCTCGATATCGGCTCGAATTCGGTGCGTCTCGTCGTTTATGAGCGCCTCACGCGCGCTCTGACCGTTCTCTACAACGAGAAGTCTGCGAGCACGCTTGGACGCGGGGTCGCGGCAACGGGACGGCTGGCCGAGACCTCGATGGCCAGCGCTCTCAAGGCGATCCGTCGGTTTGCGCTTGTCTGCCGTTTGACCGAAGTCGGCGATATCTACGCCATCGCGACATCGGCGACCCGGGAGGCGGAAAACGGACCCGAATTCGCGCGAGCCGTTGAAGACATCATTGGCGTGCCGGTCCGGGTGCTCAGTGGAGCCGAAGAAGCCCACTATGCGGCCCTCGGGTTGGTCTCAGGCATGCCCGAGTTCATGGGTGTAGTGGGCGATCTGGGCGGCGGGAGCCTCGAGTTGGCCATGGTGGATGGCGGCCACGATACGGGTGGGGAGACCCACGAGCTGGGTGTCATCCGGCTGCAGGACGATACCCAGATGACCCCCAGCAAGGCGTCGGGCATCATCAAGGATCGTCTCCAGGCTTCAAAACTGCTCGATCGCGGAAAGCACAAGTCTTTCGCAGCCATCGGCGGCACTTGGCGTGCGCTGGCCAAGTTGCATCAGGCCCGGTGCAACTATCCGCTGCATATGGTGCAGGACTATGTGGTGCGCACAGCTGACATCCTGCCGCTTTGCGATGCCCTTATCGAGGGCAATGGCGACAAGAAACTGGTCAAGGGCATCGAGACGGTGTCGGGATCTCGAAAAGACCTTCTGCCTTATGGCGCTGCGGTCTTGGCCGAAGTGTTGCGGGCCGGAGAGTTCGATGAAGTGGTCTTTTCGGCCCAGGGCGTTCGAGAAGGTTATCTTTATGACAGGCTTGCGGATGCGGATAAGGGAATCGATCCCCTGCTGCAGGCCGCTGAAGAGATTTCGATGTTGCGTTCCCGGGCGCCGGAGTTTTCAGGCGACCTTATTGATGGCAGCGGCGAGTTGTTCAATCTGATCGGCGTCCAGGAAACCACCGATGAGGAAAGGCTGCGCAAGGCGGCCTGCTACATCTCCGACATCGGATGGCGGGCGCATCCTGACTATCGGGGTGAACAAAGTATCCAGATGGTGGCGTTTTCCGACATTGTCGGGATCAGCCATGCCGGTCGTGCCTTTCTCGCCCAAACGTTGGCGTTCCGGTACATGGGGTTCAAGCAAAAGAGCGCCAACGCCAAATTGCTGGAGCTCGCTGGCAAGAATCTTGGGCCGAGGGCGCGGCTGATCGCTGCCTATTTCCGGGTCGCCTATCCCCTCGCGGCAGCCATGCCGGGCATTTTGCCGCGGACGCGGTTCACGGTGGATGGCAAGACGCTGGAATTGCGCTTGCCGACAGATCTGGCGTTTCTTGACGGGGACAGGATGCGTGGGCGTCAGCGCCAGCTCGCCATAGAAGCAGGCTTCAAGGATGGCACGATAAGGGTCGACTGACCCTTATTCGTCGACGAGGTCCACAGGCACTTCGACCACACCCTTGCGTGTGGCGGCCAGCGCCAAACGGCCGTGCTTGATCGCAAGGGCCTTTTCACCGAACAGCTTGCGGCGCCAGCCCTTGAGGGCAGGGACGTCGGCGTTGTCATCGAGCACGATGGCGTCGATGTCGTCGGAGCTGGCGATTATGCGGGTTGCTACACCATTGGTATCTGCAACGGCTTTCAGCCAGACCCTGAGCAGGTCGCCGACCGCACCTTTCGGCGAGGGCCCGCGCGGGCGCTCGGCAATCTTGGGAAGGCTCGATTTGTCTGCCGCTTCCACCGACTTGATGACGGCAATCAATTCTGCCGCAGCTGAGGACCGGCCGTAGCCACGCGGAACGGCCCGGAGCTTTTCGAAGGCGTCAGGGGAGGTGGGCCGCTGGATAGCCAATTCGGCGATGGCGTCATCCTTGAGGATGCGGCCGCGCGGTTGATCGTTTTCCTGTGCACGGCGTTCGCGCCAGGCGGCAATAGCCTGCAGAGCGGCGAGATCGCGGGGTTTATTGACGCGAGCCTTCACCCGCTTCCATGCAACTTCGGGTTGAATGATGTAGGTGTCGATACTTTCGAGTACGGCCATTTCGTCGGCTACCCATGCGCCGCGACGGGTTTTGTCGATCTCGGTGCGCAATTGGGCGTAGATGTCGCGCAGATGGGTGACGTCCGCCAGGGCATAGGTGAGTTGCTTTTCGGTCAGCGGACGATGCGACCAATCGGTAAAGCGTGAACTCTTGTCGATCTGCTCGCCGACCACCGAGCGCACCAGATTGTCGTAGGACACCGAATCGCCATGACCGCACACGCTGGCGGCAACCTGCGTGTCGAAGATGGGGTGGGGCACGACCCCGAACAGCTTTACGAAGATTTCGATGTCCTGCCGTGCGGCGTGGAACACTTTTGTCACGTGCCGATCTGCAAGAAGTTCAGCGAACGGCGCCAGATCGATGTCATCGGCGAGGGGGTCGATGATGACCGCCCGGTCGGTGGTGGCAGCCTGAATGAGGCAGAGCTTTGGCCAATAAGTCGTTTCGCGCAAGAATTCAGTATCGACGGTCACGAAATCATAGGTCGCAGCGTCCTTGCAGAACGCTTCCAGCGCCCGCGTCGAAGTGATGACCTGCATTGAGTCGGTATCCAGTTCAAAAATAATGGGATGTCTGTTATCAGCATTGTCGTCCCGCCGCAAAGTGCCAAGGCGCATCATGCTTGACATTGGACACTTCACATGCGCTTTTCCGGCACAAATTCCCACTCCGTACTCGAAAGATCTGTTGTGATGCATCGCTATCGTTCGCACACCTGTGCCCAGCTCAACAAGGCAGATGTCGGCTCGACCGTCCGCCTGTCAGGATGGGTGCATCGCATTCGAGATCATGGCGGATTGCTGTTTCTTGACCTGCGTGACCATTACGGGCTGACCCAGTGCGTAATCGATCCGGATTCGCCTGCATTCAAGCTGGTCGAAAGTGTCCGCGCCGAGTGGGTCATCCGGGTGGATGGCGAGGTTAAGGCGCGCACGCCCGAAACCATCAACAAGAACCTGCCCACGGGCGAGGTCGAGGTGTTCATTCGCGACATCGAAGTGCTGGGCAAGTCTGCCGAGCTGCCTCTGCCGGTGTTCGGTGAGCCCGACTATCCCGAAGACACGCGTCTGCGCTATCGCTTCATCGACCTGCGCCGCGAAACGCTGCATGCCAACATCGTCAAGCGCACCAAGATCATTTCGGCGATGCGCCGGCGTATGTCCGATATCGGGTTCGCCGAGTATTCAACCCCCATCCTTACGGCGTCGTCGCCCGAAGGCGCGCGCGACTTCCTGGTGCCCAGCCGCATTCATCCGGGCAAGTTCTTTGCCCTTCCGCAGGCGCCGCAGCAATACAAGCAATTGCTGATGGTGGCCGGGTTCGATCGCTATTTCCAGATCGCCCCGTGCTTCCGCGACGAAGATCCACGTGCCGATCGTCTGCCGGGCGAATTCTATCAGCTTGACGTTGAAATGAGCTTTGTGACCCAGGAAGAAGTCTGGGATACCATGGAGCCGGTGATCCGGGGTGTGTTCGAGGAATTTGCCGAAGGCAAGAAGGTCACGCAGGAGTTCCCGCGTATTCCCTATGATGTGGCGATCCGCAAATATGGCTCCGACAAGCCCGATCTGCGTAACCCGATCGAGATGGAAGACGTTACCGAACATTTCCGCGACTCGGGGTTCAAGGTCTTCGCCAACCAGATCGCCGGTGATCCCAAGGTTGAAGTCTGGGCCATCCCGGCACCGACCGGCGGGTCGCGTGCGTTCTGTGACCGCATGAATGCCTGGGCACAGGGCGAAGGCCAGCCGGGCCTGGGCTACATCTTCTTCAAGGATGGCGCAGGTTCGGGGCCGATTGCCAAGAACATCGGTGAGGAGCGCACCGACGCCATTCGCAGCCAACTCGGACTGAAGGACGGCGATGCCGTGTTTTTCGTCTGTGGTGTGCCCTCCAAGTTCCACAGCTTTGCCGGTGCGGCCCGCACCAAGGTCGGTACCGATCTCGAACTTCTCGACCTCGACAGCTACGCGCTGTGCTGGATAGTCGATTTTCCGTTCTATGAATGGGATGAAGAAGAAAAGAAGCTGGAATTCGCCCACAATCCATTCTCCATGCCGCAGGGGGGGCGCGAGGCTCTCGATGGCGAAGACCCGCTGTCGATCAAGGCGTACCAGTACGACGCCGTCTGCAACGGCTTTGAAATCGCATCGGGCTCGATCCGTAACCAGGAACCCGAAACCATGGTTGCCGCCTTCGAGAAAGTGGGACTATCGCGTCAGGACGTCGAAGACCGGTTTGGCGGACTCTATCGCGCGTTCCAGTACGGCGCGCCTCCACATGGTGGCATGGCGGCGGGTGTCGACCGGATCGTGATGCTTTTGTGCGGCGTCCAGAACCTGCGCGAGATCACGCTGTTTCCGATGAACCAGCAGGCCGAGGATCTGCTGATGGGCGCGCCCAGTGATGCGTCACCCCGGCAGTTGCGCGAACTTCATTTGCGGCTGAATTTACCGGCGGACAAGAAGAACGCCTGACGAACGCGGCGTAAATACGCCAGGCTTAATGCGCAGTTAAAGTGTTGCCCGGTAGGATCGAATTTGAGGGTTCGATACTTCCGGGCATTTTTTTGCGGTCGCGTTTTTCACAAATTGTACTGCTCGTCGTTGCGCTGCTGGCATTTCTGCCGGTGGTGGCGGTCGATCATGTGATCGACGGTTATGTGATGGCGCGGGAAACAACCGCGCTGCAGACCACAGTCGATGCCATCACCCATGACTCCCAGCTTACCGTTCACGAGGGAATTCAATCGCTCAGACGCATTCTGGCAAACAGCCCCTCATTGTGTGCCGCGACCTTCGTGCAGAACGTCAACAGCGAACTCGAAGCCAATCCGTTCTTGCGTCAGGTCGTCGTTGAGAACCGTGACGGGGTGCAATACTGCTCGGCATTCGACCGCGCGGTGCAGTATCGCGTACTTTCGGAAAGCCTTACAATTCCTGGGCACACCGAAACGCTGAGCGTCATCAAGATCGACGGCAACGAGACGCCATTGCTCAAGATAACCCAAGCATTCGGGCGCGAACGGACCGTTTCAGCGTTCGTCCTGGCCTCTCCCATGCTCATGCGCAACGACGTGCCGCTGCTGGGCCAGATCAGCTATTTGCAGGTGGCGCTGACAAGCGGCACGTCGATACTGCTGCGTGGTGATGCGCGGATCGGCCAGGGATCGAGCCGGTCTGAATATCTGTTCGCACGGTCTTTTGCCGGAGAAATACCACTCAAGGCAGAGGCCGGCGTTTTATTTTCCGAAGTTCGATCGGATTATTCATCGCTCGACATCGGTTTTACCGTGGCGGCGTGCTTTCTGGGCGCGCTCATTCTGGTGCTCGCGATCCAATACGCCCGCAAGGCTGACATTGTCGCATTCGATCTCGAGCGCGCTATCATCGCGGGGGAAATGAAGCCCTATTATCAGCCGGTCATCAACCTCAAGACCGGGAAGCTGACGGGGTGCGAGGTTCTCATTCGATGGGTGAAAAAAAACGGTGAGGTTATTCCGCCCGGCGCTTTTATCGACTACGCGGAAATGTCCGGCCTGGCCATTCCCATGACCCTGAGCCTGATGGAACAGGTCCGTTACGACCTTGAAGACATCTGCCGTGAGGTGCCGGATTTCAAGGTGTCGATCAATTTATTCGAGGGTCATTTCCGCGATGGTTCGATCGTGGAAGACGTCCAGTCTGTCTTTGAGGGCAGTGGCATTTCCTATCGTCAGCTCGTTTTCGAAATTACAGAGCGCAGGCCGCTTGACGATCGCAACGCCGCCAACAGGGTCATGACCGCGCTACACAAGCTCGGCGCGCGGATCGCCATGGATGACGCTGGCACCGGGCACTCCAATCTTGCCTATTTGCAGACGCTTGGCATCGACATCATCAAGATCGACAAAATTTTCGTTGAAATGATCAAGGACGCTACCCAGCCCGTGCCGGTGGTCGATGGGCTCATCTCGATGGCTCGTGAGCTCGACATCGAGATCATCGCCGAAGGGGTGGAAACCCAGGAGCAGGCGCTTTATCTGCGGTCCAAGAGCGTCGTTTTTGCGCAGGGCTACCTTTTCGCCCCTCCCATGAAATTGTCGTCGTTTCTTGTCCTGGCGAATGCTCTGCGGCCAGCCGGTCGGGAAAGCAATCTGGAGCCGGGTCTGGCCGCCTGAATCGGGGTTCTGCCGGTCGGGCCGCACGGCCAATTTCCTGCGTGCGGAAAAGTTAGCTCAGCAAGCCTTCCATTTTGTCGCGATTGGTGGCAGGTATCTCGCCGCTAATCCGAGGAGACGGCATGACGGAAGAACCGCGCGATCCGCAGAAGGCACTCAAAGAAGCCGCGCTGCATTTCCACCGATATCCAAAGCCGGGCAAGATCGAAATTGCCCCGACCAAGCCTTTGGCCAATCAACGCGATCTTGCGCTTGCCTATTCGCCCGGTGTGGCGGCGCCTTGTGAGGAAATCGCCGCGGATCCCGAAACGGCGGCGCTTTATACGTCGCGCGGCAATCTCGTGGCCGTTATTTCGAATGGGACCGCGGTGCTCGGGCTGGGCAATATCGGTGCGCTGGCATCCAAACCCGTGATGGAAGGCAAGGCGGTTCTGTTCAAGAAGTTTGCCGGTATCGATTCCATCGACATCGAGATTGACGAGCAGGATCCAAAAAAGTTCATCGAAACCGTTGCGCCGATGTGGCCCTCTTTCGGCGGCATCAATCTCGAAGACATCAAGGCTCCGGATTGTTTTGAAATCGAGGAAGCGCTGCGTGAGCGCATGCCGATCCCGGTTTTCCATGATGATCAGCATGGTACGGCCATTATTGTTGCGGCTGCTGTTCTCAATGGGCTCAGGATCGCCGGCAAGGACATTTCCAAGGTCAAGATTTGCACGTCCGGCGCGGGCGCCGCGGCTATCGCTTGCCTGAACATGCTGATGGCCGTTGGGGCCAAGCGGGAAAACATCTGGGTTGCCGACCGTGAGGGGCTGGTGACGACGCGGCGCGACAATTCGGTCGATCGCTGGCGTGGTGCCTTCGCCCAGGATAGCGACAAGACCTCGCTGGCCGAAGTGATGCAGGGGGCCGATATTTTCCTTGGACTTTCCGCTGCCGGTGCGCTCAAGCGGGAAATGCTCAAGGACATGGCGGAAAACCCGCTGATCCTTGCGCTGTCCAACCCGGTGCCGGAGATCATGCCCGAAATCGCTCAGGAAGAGCGTCCGGACGCCATGATCTGCACGGGGCGGTCCGATTATGCCAACCAGGTCAACAACGTCCTGTGCTTTCCGTTCATCTTCCGCGGGGCACTCGACGTCGGCGCGACCACGATCAACGAAGAAATGAAGGCCGCTGCCGCGCACGCCATCGCCAAGCTGGCGCATGAGCCGGTGCTCGAGTCGGTTCCGGGCGCGCCTTCCACGTTCGGCCGCGACTACCTCATTCCCAACCCGTTCGACCAGCGCCTCATCTTGCGTATTGCACCGGCTGTGGCCAAGGCTGCCATGGACACGGGTGTTGCGCGGCGCCCCGTTGCTGATTTCGACGCCTACAAGGACAGCCTCAATCGCTTCGTCTTCCGTTCGGGCATGGTGATGAAGCCGATGATCGAACGGGCGAAGGGTGCCGGCCAGCGGATCGCCTTTGCCGATGGCGAAGACGAGCGCGTATTGCGCGCCACGCAAGTGGTTCTCGAGGAAGAAATGGCACAGCCAATCCTTATCGGGCGGCCATTCGTTATCGAACAGCGCATCGAACGCTTCGGGCTGCAACTGACTCCAGGCAAGGATTTCGAGATCATCAATCCCGAAGACGATCCACGCTACAAGGAATATGTCGCTGAATTCCATTCGCTTGTCGGTCGTTCGGGCGTGACGCCCGACACGGCACGGACGATCGTGCGCACCAACACCACGATCATCGGGGCGCTTGCCGTCAAGCGCGGCGATGCCGATGGGCTGATATGCGGTCTTCAGGGGCGTTACATCAAGCACGTGCGCGATATCAAATCCGTCATCGGGCTGTCGGACGGCGTTTCGGACGTTTCGGCTCTTTCGATGCTCATTATGCCGCGCGGAGCGTTTTTCCTTGCCGATACCTATGTGAACATGGACCCCAGCGCTGACGAGATCGTATCGATCACGCTTCAGGCCCGCGACCACCTCAAGCGCTTCAATATTGAAGCCAAGGCAGCGCTGTTGAGCTATTCGAACTTTGGCTCGCGCGAGGGGGCGTCGTCAGACAAGATGAAAGCCGCCTATGACAAGCTCAAGCGCGTCGCGCCGGATCTCATCGTCGAAGGTGAAATGCAGGGCGATCTGGCGCTGAACCAGGGGCTGCGCGAGCGCTATATCCCCGACTCGGTCCTTAAGGGAGAGGCCAATCTGCTGGTGTTCCCGAACCTGGAAAGTGCGAATCTTTCCATGACCTTGCTCAAAGAACTCAACAACGCGCTTCCGGTCGGGCCGATCCTGATGGGAACGCGGAGCCCGGCGCATATTCTGGCGCCGTCGGTGACCAGCCGCGGGATCGTGAATATGACAGCGATCACCGCAAACGAAAGTCTGGCTCTTAAGGGCTGAAGAAAGGGGGCTGCAGGCCCCCCTTTTTTATTGGAACGCTGTTTCTGCAAAGGACCGCAGCTTGCGTGAATGCAGCCTTTCGACGGGCTGATTGCGCAGGATTTCCATTGCCTTGAGCCCGATGAGAAGGTGCCGGTTGACCTGAGTGCGATAGAAGTCCGAAGCCATGCCGGGCAGCTTGAGTTCGCCGTGCAGAGGCTTGTCTGAAACGCAGAGCAGGGTGCCGTAAGGCACGCGGAAGCGGAAACCATTGGCGGCAATGGTGGCGCTCTCCATGTCCAGTGCAATGGCGCGTGATTGTGACAGGCGGCGCGTGATCTCGCTCTGGTCGCGCAGCTCCCAGTTCCGGTTGTCGATGGTAAAGACCGTGCCGGTGCGCATGATGGCCTTGGTCTCCAGGCCTTCGAGGTGGGTCACCTCGGCTACGGCTTCCTGCAACGCAACCTGGATTTCGGCCAGGGCCGGTATGGGAACGGTCACTGGCAGATCGTCGTCGAGGACGTGATCCTCTCTGACATAGCCATGGGCGAGCACGTAATCGCCAAGGGACTGAGAGTTGCGCAGCCCGGCGCAGTGACCCAGCATCAGCCAGGCATGGGGGCGCAAAACGGCAATGTGGTCGGTGGCTGTCTTGGCGTTGGACGGGCCGACGCCGATGTTGATCATCGTGATGCCCCGGCCGTTGGGGGCGGTAAGGTGGTAGGCTGGCATCTGCGGCTGGCGGGTCGGAATGGTGCCATTCGTGCCTCCACCAAGCCGGGAGTTGGTGGTTATCACGTTGCCCGGCTCGACAAAGCTCTCATAGAATTCATGACCTTCGCTCATCCATTGATGGGCGAGACGGGTGAACTCCTCGATGTAGAACTGGTAGTTCGTAAAGATCACGAAGTTCTGGAAGTGATCGGGCACTGTGCCGGTATAGTGATTGAGCCGGTGCAGCGAATAATCGACGCGGGGCCCGGTGAAGGCGGCAAGCGGGTAGGGGCCGCCCGAAGGTGGAATGAAGGTGCCATTGGCGATCTCGTCGTCCATATGCGCCAGATCGGGCACGTCGAACAGATCGCGTAGCGGTACGCCGATATCGAGGAGGGTATCGCCTTCAACACGTTCCTTGGGATCGACGGCGAAATGGAGCGGAATGGGGGTTTCGGATTCTCCGACCTCGATCTCACCGCCATGGTTTTTGAGGATCAGCGACAGGTTTTCGATCAGGTATTTGTGAAAGAGCGCGGGCTGGGTCAGTGTCGTCTGATAGAGGCCCGGGCTGTGCAGAAAGCCATAGGCGAGACGCGAGTTGGCCTGTTGCTGGAAACTCGTTGAGAGGACTTGCACCTTGGGGTAATGGGCGCGGACCTTGCCAGGCGGCACCTGTCCCTTGGTGAGATTGAGCAGATGGTCGCGGATGAAGCTCGTGTTGCGGTCGTAGATTTCGCAGACATATTCCCAAGCCTTCACCGGGTCGGAGAAAGATTTGAGCGGTATGGCGGGTGGAGTGACGAGTTTCATGCGCAAGTCCTGTTCTTGTTTTTGGTTTTAACCCCAAGGCATGCCAGTTTCGGCTCCGCCGTGCAATGGGCCCTCATCCAAGCAGCATTTTATCACAGTTCGGTGATTGGGCCTTTTGTCGCCGCAATGGCACCCGATATTGGGTGTGTCTGCTGGACTGGCAAACGAGCCCATGCACTAGCGGACAAAAGCTTCCGCTGTAGTCCCCCAAGCCCTCAACAGCGCGGCGGAAGCGGTTATGGAGACCGCAGTCGTCCGCCCGGCGCTGCGGTCTCTTCTTATCTGGTGGGGTAGGTCGCCCGCATGTATTCGACCGACCGGCGAATGATCTCTTCGAGAACGCCAAGATCGATATCGGCCAACTTCTTTACGTAAAGACACGAAACGCCGGTTGAGTGCTTGCCCAGCTTCTCCATGAGAGAATCGTACTGGGCAAACCCCGGCATCACGTAGATCGTGAGATTGGCCTTCCGCGGCGAAAAGCCGGTGATGGGCCATTCGGCGGGCTTCTTGGTCGTGTTTACGTAGGTGTAGGTTCCGAAGCCGACAATGGAGGCCCCCCACATGACGGGCTCGGAACCGGTTATCCCGCGCATTATATCAACGACGGTCCAGCAGTCTTGCCGCTTCTGGTCGGGCTCAACCGCGTCGATGAATTGCGAGACCTTCTGGTCGGTTGGGCGAGTCTTGAGCTCTGACATGGAGCCTTTCTCCTATTTGAAGCTCACCAGCGTCTCGGGATTGGCTTCACCATCATACTGCGCATCGACGTCGTAGCGGATAAGCACGAACTGACCGTCATTGAAGGTCCATGTTCCCGCTGAAAAGGCATCGCCAAGGCCGCGCCAGAGGGCGTGGCTGGTGATTGTCTTTGTCTCGGGGTCGAATTCGGAATTAGTGAGCAACAACTGGCTGCCATAGCCGGTCATCGGCATTTCGAGAACCGCGCCTTCGAAATCGTCATTCTCATAGACAACATCGAACTGAGGCGTCGCAAAACCGACGGGGACCAGTCCCTCGTACTCGGTTTCAAGATAGTACATGTGATTGACGTTGTAGGCTCCCGAACCGCAGAAGAACCTGTAGAGCGTTGCGGTTTGCGGAGTGTCCGAATACTCGGTTTCCCAGCTCAGATTCCAACTCTCGTTCGGGTAATATTCCGCGGCGGCAGAGTCTTCGAGCCCATAGCACAATTGGGGAAAGCTCTGGGCAAAGCGTGCGAATGCGTCGCTTTCGGACAGTGGGCTTTCTTGTGCGGAGGCAATGGCAGGAACAGTGCCGGCAAGCAGTGCTGTCATTAAAAATAGAGTGGTTCGCATTGGTCGGCCCTTCAATGATCGTGAAACCAGAGTGCCGGAAAACGCTGTTTCCTCAAAGCAGGAAGTTGCCGTTGCGACACGATCCAAAGTTGTGCTAACCATCGAGTCGTTCGACAGGGGTGCTCCGTATCGCCGGGGCTGAGAGGACGGCGCAAAGCCATCTAACCCTAAAGCTGATCTGGATAATACCAGCGGAGCGAGGCGAAGATGAAGTGCGGCGCACAACTCTCCCTTTATGTCATGGCGGATGATTTCGTCCGCGTAATCCTGTCCTCCCTCGATGCAATGGCACCCTATCGGGATCGCTTGCGCATCGAGAGCGACGATATCTCGACGCTCATCGTCGGGCCGCCCGAGTTGATTTTTCCAACCATGCGCGAATTGTTCGTTGCCGCAGCGCGGAGCGGGCATCACGTGGCGATGCATGCCACCATCTCGCGCGGGTGTCCGGGAGAGCCGGACATGGACATCTGCGAACCCGGACAGCCGTCGGCCTTCGATGAAGACCTTGAAAGACGCAAGGCTCTGGCGGCGCAGGCTGTGAACGACGCGCCCTCGACCGGCCAGCGGGTTGCCGTGCAATTTTCGCTCTATCCGCTCGGCCCGGCCGATTACATGGACGAAATCTACGGCTGCATCGATTTCCTGAAAGCCTCGCCGGTGTTCGACAGGGCGAAGAACTATTGCACAAGGCTGGCTGGCGACGCCGGGCCGGTCTTTGAGGCTCTTTCGCAAGCCTGGCTCAGCTTTGGCGACCCGAATGCCCATGTCGCGATCGATCTGACCGCTTCGGCCAACAGCCCGTCCAAGGACGCCGCTGCGTGATCTTTCCGCGGGGCGCGGTCCCGCGGCGCTTTTACCAACATCGTTATCAAAGGAGGACAGGACATGTCCGATTTCGCTTCGCAATCGTGGCGCTGGACGCTGCGCGAAACCCTTGTCGTTGCCGTTTTCGGCGCCGCGTTTGCCGTGCTTTATCTGGCCTGGGTTCAGGTCTGGCTGGTCAGTCAGGCGGTGTTCGGGCCAGTGACCATGGACGTCTTCATGGGGTTCTGGTTTTCCGCATCCATCGTTGCCGCCGCCGTCATACGCAAGCCCGGTGTTGCCCTGATGGCCGAGGTGCTGGCGGCAGGGATTGAAATCCTGCTCGGCAGTCCCGCGGGGCTGGGGTTGCTGATCGCCGCGGTGGTGCAGGGGTTGGGAGCCGAGCTGGTTTTTGCGGCGCTGGGCTGGAAGCATTATCGGCTGCCGGTTCTGATCGCTGCGGGGATGGGCGCTTCGGTCACGAGCTTTGTCTATAACTGGTTCCTGTTCGATTACGGCGCGCTCGAGCCCTGGCTGGTTGGTGCAATGTTTGTCGTCCGGCTTATCAGCGGGGCGGTACTGGCGGGTGTTCTTGGGCATCTGATCGTCGAGGCTCTCTATCGTACCGGTGTGCTCAGAGGGCTGCGCATCGATATCGAGCGCCGCGGCGCCGGACTTGTGGCGCAGGCAGCCCAATGAGCCTGGCGCAATGGGAGGGGGTATCGATCCGGTATCCCTTCGCCACCAGCGATGCTGTTGGTCCGGTCGATATCGCCATCGGGCATGGTGAAAGAGTTCTTGTGCTCGGGCCATCGGGGTCAGGCAAGTCCTCACTCATGCTTGCCCTGACGGGGCTGATCCCGAATGCCGTTCCGGCGAGCGTTGTGGGGCGGATCAAACTGAATGGTGTTGACGTTGCCAGCCGCAGCGCGGCGCAATGGGCCGATACCGTGGCGCAATATTTCCAGAATGCCGATGAAACATTGTGTGGCATGCGGGTGGGCGAGGAAATTGCGTTCGCGTTGGAAAACCGGGGGGTGGAGCCGGCAACGATTGCGGCGCGAATAGCTGACGTTCTCGGAAGACTCGGCTTGCCACAGGTATGGCAACACAGGCGCAGTTCGGCACTGTCAGGTGGCGAACGCCAGCTTGTCGCGCTAGCTTCGGTGCTGGCGCAGGAGACGCCGATACTGATCGCCGACGAGCCAACCTCGCATTTGAGCCCGGCGGCCACGGCCAAGGTCCATGGCCTGTTGTCGGACAGGAGCGCGTTTGAGGCCGTTGTGGTCATAGACCATAGGCTGGACGGGTTGATCGACACTATCGATCGCGTTGTCGTGCTTGGCGAAAACGGAGCGGTGCTGGCTGATATGCCGCCGGGACCGCTGTTTCGGGAGCGTGGAGCGGATCTCTTGGGCGCAGGTATCTGGCGGCCCGCTTTTTCGGCGCTCGACGATATGCTTGGTGCGGTCGGACTTGCCTCCGAGCGGGCTCCGCTGTCCTTTTCGGATGTGCTGGCGCCATTCGAGCCGGGCGTCGGCAATGGTGCGGCAATTGCAGCGGCCAGCGTCGTTGCACGCCGGTACATTGACCAACACGTCAGTTCTCCGTCGCCGGCCGGCAAGGTCATTGCATCTCTGAGACAGGCCGACTGCGCGCCGCCGATGGCCCCTGTCGTTTTGAAGGGCGTCGACATCGATATTTGCGAGGGGGAAATCCTTGGGCTGGTTGGGCCCAACGGGGCGGGCAAGACGACACTGGCGGCAAGCCTGGCAGGGGTGCTGAGGCTGCGTGCGGGGCATCGGGAGGGGCCGATGGCGGGTATCGCATTCCAGAATCCGGAGGCCCAGCTGGTGGCGGCGAGCGTGCGGGAGGAAATCGCTGGGGCGATGGAGGGTGGCGGGGATAGCCGGGCGGTGCTGGAGCGGTGGGGGCTCACGGCGCTTGCGGACCGGCATCCGTTCGAACTCTCATTCGGGCAGAAGCGCCGGCTGGCGCTGGCAAGCCTCGATGCAAGCGGGCGATGGCCGTTCATGGCTTTCGATGAGCCATTTTCCGGGCTGGACGCCGCGGGGGCGGCAATGGTCGCTGACCATCTTCTTGAGTTGAAGAAAAGGGGGAAGGGCGTAGTGCTCGTCACGCATGACATGGATATGGCGGTACGGCTCTGCGACCGGATTGCCGTGGTTGTCGAAGGCGGGATACTGGCCGAAGGCAGACCTCGGGACATCCTGGGCAATGCTGCCACGACCGAAAAGGCGGGATTGGCGCGGCCGAGTTTTGCGCCGGTGATCGATTGGCTGGATCGCGTCGAGATGGCGTCGCGCATTCGGGCTGCGGGGTGAGGGGGGATGGCTGTGCTGTATGAAAGATTTGCGGACGCGCCGCTGGGACGGCTCAATCCGCTGACGGTCTTTTTCGTCTGTGTGGCGTTTTTCGTCGGGATCGCTACGTCGTTCGATCCGTTTTTCCAGATGTCGGTGATTGGCGTTGTCGCCCTGGTGCTTGTGGGCATTCAGCGGGTGCCGCCGCTGCTGCTTCTGGCATTGATGGTGCCGTTCATTCTGTTCGGCATGGGATTTGTGACCACCAATCTGCTGTTCCGCCAGGAAAGTGATTTTGCCATGCATATCGCGGGCGGGGATAATGGCGGTGGGGCGCTTTCGGCGGGGCTGACGTTGAGCCTGCGGGCATTGGCGATCGGGACGATTTCGATCCTGTTTGCCCTCAGTGTCGATCCGGGCGCTTTCGTGCGGGCGCTCATCGCCTATCTCAGATTTCCGGCGCGGCTGGGCTATGCGCTTTTTGTGGCCATGCAGCTGGTGCCCGATTTGCTGGCCGAGGCGGCGCAGATGCGCATGGCTCGAGCGATGCGGGCTGGCCGTCCCATGCGGCGTATTCCGGGTCCGCGGGAGATGGCGGCGCTGGCGGTGCCGCTCTTGGCTTTTGCCGTGCGCCGGGCCGGGCGGTCGGCGATTGCCATGGAAGCGCGGGGGTTCGGAGCGACGCCAACACGCACTATGGTGGGCGTGCCGGGGTTTTCGTGGGCCGACCCGGCGTTCCTGATCGCCGGGTCGACTGTGCTTGTGATGTTGCGGCTGGTTTAGCCCTCGACCTCGGGAGTTGCGGGAGCGGCATCGGTTGTGGGAGCCGATGGCGCGCTGCGCGGACCACCGGGACGCTGTGGGGTCAGCTTTTCGAGCTGGGCTTCATCGAGGCTTTCGACAAAGGCTTCGAAAGTGGGCTGGAGCGTTTCGAGGGCTTCGGCGCGGGCGGTGGTCATGGCGACCATGCCGGCAAAGCGGGCGACCAGATCGGGCGCTTCGGCCTCTTCCTCGGCGACAGGGGCGATTTCATCTCGCGCGGCCTGGACGTCTTCGAAGGCATCGAGAGCCGCGACGCGCAGGTCTTCGAGCAGTCCCTGCTGGTCTTCGGTCAACTCAAGCAGATGGGTGAGCCGGACTGCGGCAATATCGATCGCTTCGGCACCGCGGTTGGAGAAGAACATTTCGACGAGGCCGCCACCCTGGCCGAAGGCCGCGCCGCGACGGAAATGACCCATCTGGTTGTCGCCGCCGGGGCGGAAGCTGCGCGCTCCCTCACCCTGGATCTGGTGGACAGCAACGCCGTCGCGGGCGCCGCCGAAAGGCTGAGCGAGGGCCGGAGCGAGCGTTGCGGCTCCGATCGAGGCGGCGGCGATGGTTACGATCGCCGTCCGTGTCAGGTTCTTCATTTGTCGTCTCCTTTGCATGGGCGGCGCAGCTTTCTTGCGCCGGTGGAAAAGAGACTAGGGGATGCAAGCTCACGACAGCCTGTCCGCCAGATGAAATGTTGGACAGGATGGTAAGGCAAAGAAAAGGGCCGGGGATAACCCGGCCCTTTTCCATCCTGTTTGCAGCGCTTGCGATCAGTTGGCCCATTCGCCCTTGCGGAAGACCGGCACGCGTTCGCCGTCCTGGGTGATGCCGTCGATATCCATCTGGTCGGACCCGATCATCCAGTCGATGTGGATGAGGCTCGAATTGCCGCCCTTTTCGGTGACTTCGTCTTCGGAAAGCTTGTCGCCTCCAACGAAGCATTCGGTGTAGCACTGGCCCATGGCAATGTGGCAGGCGGCATTTTCGTCAAACAGCGTGTTGTAGAACAAAACGCCGGACTGGCTGATGGGAGAGGAGTGCGGCACGAGTGCCACTTCACCCAGACGGCGGCCGCCTTCGTCGGTGTCGAGAACCTTGTTCCAGACGTTTTCTCCCTTGGAGGCCCGTACTTCGACGGCGACGCCGTCCTTGAAGACCATTTCGATGTCTTCGATCACCGAGCCATTGTGGGCCAGCGGCTTTGTGGCGCGCACGGTGCCGTTCACGCGGCGGGCGTGGGGGGTGGTGAAGACCTCTTCGGTCGGGATGTTTGGGTTGCAGGTGATGCCGTTCTTGGCGAGGGAGGCGCCACCGGCCCATTCGTGATCGTCGGCAAGTCCGACGACGAGATCGGTGCCCGGTGCCTGGAAGTGAAGATCGCGGAACTTCATCTTGTTGAGCCAGTCGCGGCGGGCGTGGATCTCAGCGTTATGCTGCTTCCAGGCTTCGACGGGATCGGCCTGGTCGACGCGGGAGGCGGCGAAAATGGCATCGGCCAGTTTGGCGACGGCTTCGTCTTCGCCGAGATCGGGGAAGACCAGTTTGGCCCATTTGGGGTTGGGGTAGGAAACGATGTTCCAGTTGATCTCAAAGCCCGTGATCTTCTTGATGGCGGGCTTGTAAGCCTTGGAATTGGCGCGGTTGGCGCGGGAGACCTTTTCGGGGTCCTGTTCGGCCAGCATCATGGGGTTGTCGCCGGAAATGGCGAGGCGCGCCGTGTTGGAGCCGAAAGCATTGGCCATGCCTTCATAGAGCCAGCCGGCAGCGTGATCGAAGGCTTCGTCATTGGCGTATTTGTAGCGGGCGAGGGTGGCCTCCTCGTCCGAATAGAGGGTGGTCACCAGCCCGGCGCCGGCCTTGTAGGCGTGCTCGGTGATCTTGCGCACGAGCGGGAGGGCCGAAAGGGGGGCGGTGATGAGCAGATCCTGACCGGCTTCGAGCCCGAGGCCGGTGTGAACGGCGACCTGGGCGAGCTTGTCGAGCTTTTCCTCGTTGACGGGAGCGTTGGAACGCGAGTCGGGCATGATGGGTCTTCTTTGTTTTGGAAATGACTCAGGTTGAGCGGGAAATCTATCGGTTTGACAGCGGCGGCGAAAGGGTGTTCTGGGCTGGCCATGGACAAGCGCATTGCAATCATTGGGGGCGGGCCCGCCGGGTTGATGGCGGCCGAAGTGGTCTCGGCGGCGGGATATAACCTGACCGTTTACGAGCGGATGCCCACGGCCGGACGGAAACTGCTGATGGCGGGCAAGTCCGGGCTGAACCTAACCCATGCCGAGCCGATGGGGGATCTCTTTTCCCGGTTCGGGGCGGCGCGGGAGCGGCTGGAGCCCTTGCTTTCAGCGTTCGATAATGAGGCTGTGCGGGCCTGGGCGGCGGGGCTGGGCAGCGAGACGTTTGTGGGGTCTTCGGGGCGGGTGTTTCCCAAGGCGATGAAGGCTTCGCCGCTGCTGCGGGCGTGGCTTGAGCGGCTGGCGGGGCAGGGCGTTGCCATTCGCACGCGGCATCGCTGGGCGGGGTTCGAGGACGACGCGCTGGTGTTTGAGACGCCAGAGGGCGAGGTGCGCGAGACGTTCGATGCGGTGGTGCTGGCCCTGGGCGGGGCGAGCTGGCCCAAACTGGGGTCTGATGCGGCGTGGGTGGCCTGGCTTGAAGCGCGGGGTGTTTCTGTAAACCCGTTCCGCCCGGCCAATTGCGGGTTCGATGTAAACTGGAGCGCGCATTTCATCGAGCGGTTCGCGGGAGTGCCGGTCAAGGCCGTGGCGGTGGGGGCGACCCGGGGGGAGTTTGTCATCTCCCGGCATGGTGTCGAAGGCTCGCTGGTTTATGGGCAATCGGCGGCGCTGCGCGATGGGCTGGAGGCGGGGCCGACGGCGTTGGTGCTCGATCTGGCGCCCGACCGGTCGGCCGAGCGGCTCGAGCGCGATCTGGCGCGGCAGCCGGCCAAGGCGAGCCTTTCGAACCGGTTGCGCAAGGGAGCGGGGCTCGACGGGGTCAAGGCCGGGTTGGTGAGAGAGCTGACCAGCGAGGCGGTGCGCGGGGACAATGGTGCGCTGGCCGGGGCGATCAAGGCCCTGGCCGTGCCGCTGGTGCGGCCAAGGCCGATTGCCGAAGCGATTTCGGTGGCGGGCGGGATCGACTGGAGCGCGATCGATGCGCGGCTGATGCTGAAGAGGGTGCCGGGTGTGTTCGTGGCCGGGGAGATGCTCGACTGGGAAGCACCAACCGGCGGGTATCTGCTCTCGGCGTGCCTTGCCACGGGCCGGGCGGCGGGGCAGGGCGTGCTGGATCATCTCGGGGCATAGGACGCGCAAAAGCGCCCGACGGCCATAAGCCCCGGTTTATATTAGCGCGCCCGAATGGGGCGGAGAACGGCGAAGCAAGCTTCATCCGTAGTTTGGTAGTCAAGCGAAGCCAGCTTCGCCGTTCACATCCGGGGTTTTTGGCTTAGTC
>DFMV01000086.1:30418-34939 GCA_002375765.1 Rhizobiales bacterium UBA3584
ACGGCGTTAGCAAAATCGCGCCAGCCTCGAAACCGAGATCAGGCGGCCGGTTCACGCCGTCCGGCGCTTGTGACGTTTGGGCCTCCGCTGGGGCGACCCCCATCGGACCCGGATCGACCTCACCGGAAGCTCGTATGCATCCTCGCCCTTGGTGCGGCCGTGAGGGGAGAATGGCACGGGTGCGCAGATGCGGGGACAAGATTTTGTGCGGCGCGGGGCAGGGTATGTCACAATCGTGATTGGCCGGGACTTGTGCCGCGCCCGATGCGCGAAAACAATCCCGTTCATCCAATTACAGGAGGGACACAGATGCAATTGGGTGCATTTTCCGTCAGCCTGGCGGTCAAGGACATCGCCGCATCTCGCGCGTTTTACGAAAAGCTCGGGTTTGAGGTCTTTCACGGCGATGCCGAGCAGGGCTGGCTCATCATGAAATCGCCGACGGCGGTCATCGGGCTGTTTCAGGGCATGTTCGAGAAAAACATCCTGACGTTCAATCCCGGCTGGGACAGCAATGCGCAACCGGTTGGCGAATTTACCGACATACGGGACATCCAGAAGAAGCTGAAGGCCGCTGGCCTCGCTCTCGAGCAGGAGGTGGACGAGGCCGGCAGCGGACCGGGAAGTTGCACATTGCTCGATCCGGACGGCAACCCGGTCCTGATTGACCAGCACGTGTGAGTGTTGTTGCGGCGAACGGTTGAACTGGCCGGCGGGCCGACTAAATGTCGTGTTTCAGTAATGCGTGATGGAGGCAGTCATGGCCCGCAAACCCCAACCGATCAATGGCGAGAACGCCGAAGAGGCTGAAGCGCGGCTGCGTGATCTGAAGCGCCGGTTCAGCCGCGTCTCCGGCCGCTACGGACGCCGCAGCGGCCCTGTCGCAGGTGCCGGCGGTTCGGGCGGGGGATTTTCGCTCAGCGGAGCGGAATGGGCGATTGTTGCGGGGTTGGTTGTGTTTCTGGTGGTGGTTGGCGCGATGGCTTTGGGGTAGGTGCGTGATGGTGCGTGGCGGGGTCGTTTTAGGCGGCCGGGCTCAAACGCCTGAGGTGCGACGCGGAAGCGGTGCGAATCCCCGGGGCAAGCCCGAAGATGACGGTGGGGGAAGTGAGAGCCGAGGCTGTGTGTCCCTCGGATTAAACCCGGCGAAGCGGTAATTTAGGCTACTTCTGGCAGATCCGAAAGAATTACGTTGTCTTCCTGAGCAATTTCAGAAGCCACCCTGTACGCTTCGCGCCGGTCTTCGTGCGACAAAATTTCGTCCCCAATGCACGTCATCGCTTCTTCTAATACATAAATTAGGTAGAGGAAGTGCTTTTCCTCGAAATTGTATTTCGGCTTAATATTGGACAGGTAAAAATGCCTGAATCCCTTTAGCTTCAAGCCTATCACTTTGCGCTCGCGCATGGATAAAACGAGCGTCAAGCATTCGTCTATACGCCGATAGACCGAGGGAACATCTCTCCGAATGTATTCGATGCAATCAGATTGGCTATAGTAAATGGCCCTTGGACTGTACCAAGGTGTGTCAGGGTCTATTTGTTGGGGGCGCATCTTACGACGCCCTACCAAAGATGCTTTCGATACCGATTTTTGTGATCGACTGGCAGTTTTTCATCATCGGGGTCCCTCTCCAGAAATTCCCAATGGGTCACGATGCCGACGGGTTGAGCCAAATTCGCCGAAAAAGCGTTGGGGCGACCTTGGGGGTAGTCCATTCTAACGTACACCGCAAATAACAAATCGTCAGGGACGATGTGTGGTTCCGCACAACATACCATGTCTCCGACGGGTGTGAATATTACCTTCGACTGTATGATGAATGCGAAGCAATCAAAACCGTTTTTATCGTCTGACACCGGGCGTTTGAGCCCCCGAAAGCAGGCATGTGCATGGGCCAAGGATGTTAGACCGATGGGCAAATGGCGACCAATTCCAGAAACAGGTGGCGCTTTGCCGAGCACGCCGCTCCACAGTTCGAATACCTTTTGCCGTCGGCCCATTCGTGCAGCAAGGCGAGCATCTTCCGTGGCTATTCGATATGCTACAATTCTTTCCTTGTCATCGGTAGCTCGACCAACCACCGTTTTCGGAAAGTCGAGCCAGTTGGGAGGAGTCTGAGCTCCTCCCTGTATAATCTCGAGTCTAATTGGCTTTTCCATCGCCCAAGACTCCTCCGCGCTGCTGATCGCGACCTCAGCTACACCCGGTCGTGCTCCCGCAGGTATCACACTTCAAGCACGTGCCATTCCGCACCAGCGTGAAGTTCTGGCACTCCGAGCATGCCTCGCCCACGTACCCCTTCATCTGGGCTTCCAGCCGCAGGGTTGTTGTGTCCTTGGCCTGGGCTTCGTCGACCAGTTTGGTGGCGGCGGCTTCGGCCTCGGCTTCCGGTTCGGCTTTGAGCGCCGTGCCTTGCTTCAAAGCCGTGACCGTCTGGGTCTGCATGGCCTGGACGGGGTTGGCGAGTTTGAGGTCGGAGGAGGCGACCAGCATCAGGGTCTTGTCCTTGACGCGGCCGCGGGTCATGCCGCGGGAGACGAAATTGTCGGCCGGGACCGGGGCGGGAGCCGAGCGGTCCTTGACCTGGTTGTCTTCCGAGACGCCCTTGCCGATCGAGGTGGCGCCGGCGTCGGGGGTGACGTGGGCCAGATCGGTGCGGTCGAGATAGGAAATGGCCAGCTCGCGGAACACGTAATCGAGGATCGATGTGGCGTTCTTGATGTGGTCATTGCCCATGACGAGACCGGCAGGCTCGAAACGGGTGAAGGTGAAGGCCTCGACGAATTCATCGAGCGGCACGCCATATTGCAGGCCGATCGAGATCGCGATGGCGAAATTGTTCATCATGGCGCGGAAGGCGGCGCCTTCCTTGTGCATGTCGATGAAGATTTCACCCAGGCGTCCATCGGCATATTCGCCGGTGTGGACATAGACCTTGTGGCCGCCAACGATTGCCTTCTGGGTGTAACCCTTGCGGCGGTCGGGCATGCGTTCACGCTCACGGTAACGCTCGCGCTCGACGATGCGTTCGACGATCTTTTCGGCAACGGCCGGGATGCGCTCGGAAAGCGCGGCGGCGGCGAGTTCGGCCACTTCGTCCTCGTCTTCGTCCTCATCGGCGAGGAGCGAGGAATTGAGCGGCTGGGAGAGCTTGGAGCCATCGCGATAGAGCGCGTTGGCCTTGAGCGCCAGCTTCCAGGAGAGCATGTAGGCTTCCTTGGAATCCTCGACGGTCGCATCGTTGGGCATGTTGATGGTCTTGGAGATCGCGCCCGAAATGAAGGGCTGAGCCGCGGCCATCATGCGGATGTGGGACTCGACCGAAAGATACCGCTTGCCGATCTTGCCGCAGGGGGTGGCGCAATCGAAGACGGGCAGATGCTCGTCCTTGAGGAACGGCGCGCCTTCGAGCGTCATGGCGCCGCAAACGTGAATGTTGGCGGCTTCGATGTCCTTTTTGGCAAAGCCAAGGAAGGGCAGAAGCTCAAAGGTCGGGTCGATCAGCTGCGCATCGGTGACGCCGAGAGATTTAAGGAAATCAGCGCCCAGCGTCCACTGGTTGAAGACGAACTTTATGTCGAAGGCCGACTTCATGGCCGCGTTGAGCGCGGCGATCTTGTCCTCGGGGAAGCCCTTGGCGGCCAGGGTGACCGGGTTGATGCCCGGGGCCTGGTTCATGTTGCCATGGCCCACGGCGTAGGCTTCGATCTCGGCGATCTGGTCTTCCGAATAGCCCAGCGAGCGCAGGGCGGCGGGGACGGCGCGGTTGATGATCTTGAAATAACCGCCACCGGCGAGCTTCTTGAACTTGACCAGCGCGAAATCGGGTTCGATGCCGGTGGTGTCGCAATCCATGACCAGACCGATGGTGCCGGTCGGGGCGATGACGGAAACCTGGGCGTTGCGATAGCCGTGCTTTTCACCCAGTTCGAGCGCCAGATCCCAGGCGGCGGTCGCGCGGTCGATCAGATTGCGATCGGGGCACGAGGCGTGGTCGAGCGGGACGGGCGTGATCGAGAGGGCTTCATAGCCATCGGCCTTGCCGTAAGCGGCATTGCGGTGATTGCGGATGACGCGCAGCATGTGCTTGGCGTTGCGCTTGTAATCCTTGAACGCACCGAGCTCGGAGGCGATTTCGGCGGACGTCGCGTAGGACACGCCGGTCATGATGGCGGTCAAAGCACCAGCGATGGCGCGGCCTTCGTCGCTGTCATAGGGAATGCCCGAGGTCATCAGGAGGCCGCCGATGTTGGCGTAGCCCAGACCGAGGGTGCGGTAGAGATAGGAGCGCTCTGCAATGGCCTTGGAGGGGAACTGGGCCATCATCACCGAGACTTCGAGGACGAGGGTCCACAGGCGCACGGTGTGCTCGTAATCGCCGGTTGCGAACACGCCATCCTTGCCGCGATAGGGCAGCAGGTTGATCGAGGCGAGGTTACAGGCGGTATCGTCGAGGAACATATATTCCGAGCACGGGTTCGATGCGTTGATCGGACCGGCTTCGGGGGAGGTGTGCCA
>DFMV01000052.1 GCA_002375765.1 Rhizobiales bacterium UBA3584
TCACTTCTCAGCGGAAATCAACAATGGTGCCGTCAAAATCGAGGCAACATTTCTCTATGCTGATCTCGCTGGGTCTGGAAAAATCGCCTCTGTCTGCCCTTGGCAGACGACTGCAAAGATCATCAGAGCATACTTAAAATGCAGCGTTCGATTAATTCGAGCTTATGGCGGAGAGGTCAGAAGCTTTGATGGAGATCGCGTCATGGGTGTCTTCAAGGGGAACACAATGCGCTCTGATGCTACCGATTGCGCCCGCGAGATCGATTGGGTGACCGAGAAGCTACTTCAAGTGAAGGCAAAGGAACGTTTTAAGTCCGTCCGTGAAAATTATGTTAGAATTCGGCAGGCCTGTGGTGTGGACTGTGGAACGTCTCGGGCTGTGCGCGCAGGGATCCGGAACAACAACGATCTTATATGGATTGGAAAGTCGCCAAGTTTCTCGGCCAAGCTGTCAGATCTCCGCGAATACCCATACAGCACCTTTATATCAAAAAGGGTCTACAACCGCTTACGTCAGAGCTCTCGAGAAGTGGACGGAGAAGATATATGGGAACAGGCAAAATTTAGCTTTGCCGGGAAGACTGAGACCATCTACCGAACTAAGAGGATGAAGCGACCTTAGGCTTGAGTAGCCGATTCAGATTTCTTGGGCAGGACAGCAAAATCGATTCATGAATCGCTGGATTGAGGAGTCAAAGGTTTTTGATCGAGTGCTGGTTTCCGGGTGAATAACCGATTCATGTCTCTTTGGTTATGACATCACACACGCCGCACCGTCCGCCGCATGACGCGCAAAAGCCGGGCCATGTGGTTCTCTGGCGCTCCAATGGGGTGCGCGTAACGTGGCGCGGGTCGCAGTCTCGGCCTTGGGTTCGAGGCTTCGCCTCGCACCTTCACCATCCTTTACGGCGCTTCCCGCTTTTAGGAAACCCGCGCCCAGGCGCCGACGAGTCGGGGATAGAAAATGCACGGGTCGGTTCCGGCCTGGGCTTCGTGAATCAGTCGCTCGTGCAGTGTTTCAATTTCGATCTCTGCAGCGCTGGCTATACCCAAAGTTTCCATCGCTGACGTCAGGCTTCTGGTGGATTCGACGATGAACTCGAAGCCGTCGACGTCCTGATCATTGCCGATCCGGGTCAGCCCGATCATCTCGGGCGCCATACCCGCGGTCCGGTAGGCGGGATAGAGCATAGCACCCATATCGGCGGTTCTGCCTGACCGGCGATAGACCTCGGTGATGCGCTCGATGCAGCGATGCAGGAGGGGCAAGGCGGGCTGAGCATAAGAGGTCGAAATATCGAACTCGATGAAGCTGACGAGCGTGCCGGGCTTTAGCCGCTCCGCCAGCCCGGCCAGGGTGGCGCCGGGATCGGTCATGTGGAGCAGAAGGAAGCGTCCGATCACTGCGTCGATGTCGGCGGGGATTTCCATGGCCTCGAGCGTGCCGGGGACAAACGAGATATCGAGCCCCTTGGCCTCTGCCCGCGCACGAGCCACCGAGAGAGCCGCCTCCGAAGGGTCGAGGCCGATAATTGCGCCATCGGTTCCCACGATGTCGGCTGCGATCAGGGAAACGTCGCCAACCCCGCACCCTACATCGAGCACACGCATGCCCTTCTCAAGCCCCGCCCGCAAGAGGATATCGCGGGTGAGATCGGCAAACAGGGCGGCCTGACGCTCGAGCCGAACCAACTCGCGTTCGGAATGACCCAATATGTAGGCCTGCTCTTTTGCTTGAGTTTGCGATCCGCTCATTGGTGTCCTCTGAAGATGATTTGCCGGGATATGGGTCCGAACCTGCGGGGAGTTCTCAATTGCGTTGTTAACGCGGCCTACACGCGCGGTCCGCTAAAATTGGGTCAACTGGTATCCTGGGTGGAACCTGAGATGTTGTACAGTCGCATTCAGACAAGGCAAGCAAGTATCGCGCTGGTTGAAACCGGCAAGGACGGCTTTCCGGTGCTGTTTCTGCATGGGAATTCGAGCTCCAGCGACGTTTTTGCGCGACAGCTGGAAAGCCCGCTTGCAGAACGCCATCGCCTCATCGCGCTCGACCTGCCGGGTCACGGTGCATCCGATGACGCCATCGAGCCGAAGGCAGCCTATACTATTCCCGGATTCGCCAACACGGTTGCCGAAGTGCTCGACGCCCTCGCGATTGACCACGTCGCTGTCGTTGGATGGTCGCTTGGCGGGCATATCGGCATCGAACTGCTGGAGCGCGAGCCTCGCATCGCGGGGCTCATGATTATGGGAACGCCGCCGGTATCCCGCGGCATTTTGGGCATGCTGCGCGGCTTCCAGCCGCAATTCGACCTGACGTTGACCACGAAGGGGCGGTTGACGCCCCGGGAAATGGACAGGCTCGCTCGCCTGTGCTTCGGGGAGTCGCCGCCGCAGCGCTTTCGTGATGCGATAGCGCGCGCCGACTGGCGCATGCGAAAGATCCTGGGGTATGGCCTGATGATGGGAGCGGGAGCCGATCAAAAAAAGGTCGTCGAGCACAGCCCGGTTCCCCTGGCTGTGGTCAATGGCGAGCGGGAGCCGTTTGCGCGTCTCGATTACCTCACCGGTCTTGACTATGCCAATCTCTGGGATGGGCAATGTCATCTTATCAATGCGGCGGGACACGCTGCCTTTCTTGATGCTCCGGGTGAGTTCAATGCGCTGCTCGGGCGGTTCATCGAGGATGCCGCGGCATTTGCCGTGCTCAGCCAGACGTCCGACCTTGGCCGGCGCCACGGCTGATTTTGCCTTCTAGATTATTGTTTTGTCGCGCTTCCGAACCGGATAAGTGGTACCCTTATCCTGAAAACGCTCTAGTGCAGGTTCGCCGGCTCCACTCGCCCTGCGAATATGGCGGTGGCCATCGGGTCGACCTTGGCGCGGTCTGGACTGAAGAGAAAGTCGAGTTCCGCTTCGGTTGCGTTCATGAAGGGATAGCGCGCAATGACGCTTTCTCGCACGGCGCAATAATCGATGCCCATCAAGCTTAGCTGCTTTTTCAACCCGTGATACTGGCGCGGCGGGCACAGGGGGCGCATGCCGAAAAGGCGGCGGTAGAAAGCCTGATGCTCTACCCGCACCGAGGCAAGGCCTAGATTGGCGCCGTAATACTCGGAAGCCAGAAAGCCCAGTCTTGCCGTGATATAGGGCAGTTCAGGATGCTGACCACTGACAGAGGGGTGCACGGCAAAGCGGGTCGGATCGACGATGACGTGACCCTTGTCGATTTCCGGTCTCAGAGTTTCAGGAAATGCGTCCACGGTAGGGGAATGCGGATTTTCAGGGCTGGCATGATGCACCCTGATGGTGCTGGCCATCTCGCCGTCCATGTAGACGCCGAAAACATGGACATTGTCAGCGTGATCGTAATCGTCGGTCAGGCGCTTTTCGAAACCGATCGGAATCATGCCTTCACGAACATAGGCCGCGTAGCGCAGGCGGAACGCATGTTCGAGTTCTTCAGCTCTTTCCAGACGACGATATTGAATCCTGTCAAGAAAATCGATCAGACGCTGGGAAAACGAAATCGCCCCAACTGATGATACTGAACTCATGGAACGCCCCCTAAACCACACAGGGAGCTACTTTAACAAAATTTTAACTAAGGTCAATTGAAGGAATATGTCAGGGCGGTGTCAGCGGGGCGGCGTTGCTGAATCTGCTTCGTCTGTGAAGACAGTAATACTGTGCTTTAACCGAGTATTAACTATGAGTCGCGCGATAGATGTGCATTAAGCATCAGGGTGCTGCAAAAAGGATTTGCGGGTTTTAAGAAAAAATGCAGGCCGATCGCGTGTTCCTGCTCGGCGTAAAATTGTCGAATCCCGGAAGCGGAGAGGGGAATATTTAAAATTGCCGAGATAGCGTGAGAAAATTTTAAAAGCTTTCAATTTATATCGTATTGGTTCTGCAGGGGTATGGCGAAGCAACCATGGGTACAGTCTCTCCCGAAAACGCGCCCGACCTCCCCGCTGAGGTTTATATTTCCTCGGTGAGCGCTCTTTATAGGGACCGGCGTTCTCTTTTTTCCGGCACTGCGAGCGCTATTGCCGCTTCGCTGGTGACGGGCTGGATAAGCGGGATCATCTGGCTTGCCATGTGCGCCATTCCGCTTGCGCTGACCGGCATCTTGCGCTGGATGGACATGAATGCCTATGAGCGCAACGCAGCAAGTCCGCAAACGGTAGAACAGGCGCGTGGCTGGGAGAGGCGCTACATCATAGGCTCGTCCACCTTCGCGGTGCTGCTGAGCCTTTGGTGTTTTCTTGCTTTCGCGCTCTCGTCCGATCCAGCCGTCCATCTGGTGAGTTTTGCGGTCTGCCTTGCCTATATGATCGGAATCACCGGGCGCAATTATTCATCCGACCAGCTGGTTACCTTCACCACGGCTTGTGCGGCGATCCCCATGGTCATGGGACTTCTGCTTCACCTTGAAGCGGCCTATCTGTTTCTTGCGCTGGTGCTCGTGCCGTTCTTCCTGAGCGTGAGAACCATCGCCACGCGGCTGAGATTTACGCTTTTCGATGCGGTGGTCGCCTCACACGATCTCCGTGCGCTCGCCACCCATTTCGACACTGCCGTCAACAACATGCCGCACGGGCTATGCATGTTCGACGCCGACCAGCGGCTCGTTGTTTTCAACGATCGCTTTACGAGCCTGCTCAATCTCGATGCAAGAGCCACCTGGAAGGGGCAGGAAATCGCCTCGCTGCTCGATACGGCACTTGTGGCCAACGGTGTGCCGCGTCATGCGTGCGACACGGTATTTTCCGCATTTCGGAAATGGATGAAGGCCGAGGGGACGGAGGCCCTCGTAATCGACGCCGCCGGGCACAGAATTCTTCAGCTGACCTTCCAGCCCATCAAGGCTGGCGGATTTGTGCTGCTGATCGAAGACATCACCGAAAAGCGCAAGGCAGAGGCGAGGATCGAACATCTGGCCCGTTACGATGCGCTGACCGGCCTGCCCAACCGATCGCATTTTCAGGAACAGTTCGAAGCGCTGATTGCCCGTGGCAATCCTTGTGCGCTGCTCTTTATCGATCTCGATCAGTTCAAGGTGGTCAACGACACGCTGGGCCACCCGTGCGGGGACGCTCTATTGTGCCTTGTGGCCGACCGGCTTCGCAAGGTGATGAAATCGTCCGACATCATTGCTCGGCTCGGTGGAGATGAGTTCGTTGTCCTGCGCGAGCTGAAAGGGTCTGCTGACGAGGCAAGCCTTGTCGCTCAGCGAATTGTAAGGACGTTGAGCGATGTATTTGCTGTCCAGGACCATCAGTTTGTAATTGGCGCGAGCATAGGCATCGCCATGGCGCCGCGTGACGGCACGAGTTTTGAGCAAATGCTTAAATGCGCCGATCTGGCGCTTTACACCGCCAAGTCGGATGGTCGCGGTGTCTGGCGCTTTTTCGAGCCCGAAATGGATGCCCGGGTGCAGGCGCGCCGGGCGTTGGAGATCGATATCCGCACGGCGCTCGACAATGGAAATTTCGAGGTGTTCTTCCAGCCCATCGTCAATCTCAGGTCGGGCAAGAGCACGGTGTGTGAAGCGCTGGCGCGTTGGCGGCATCCCCAAAGGGGGCTGATATCGCCCACCGAGTTCATCCCCGTCGCTGAGGAAACGAACCTGATTATCGAGTTGGGCGATTTCATATTGCACGAGGCCTGCCGACGGTGCGTGACGTGGCCGGGCAGCGTGCATGTTGCCGTCAACATTTCTCCGGTTCAGTTCCGGCGGGGGGACGTCATCGCTTCGGTGATTTCCGCCCTTGAGCATTCGGGCCTGCCGGCCCATCGGCTGGAAGTCGAGATTACGGAATCGCTTCTGCTCGAAAATACGGCAGCCATCGGGGCCATATTGGAAAAATTGCGCGACCTTGGCGTGCGCATCTCACTTGACGATTTCGGCACGGGCTATGCCAGCTTGAGCTATCTGCACCACTTCCCGCTCGACAAGGTCAAGATCGACCGCTCCTTCCTGCAGGACGTGGAGGTGAGCAGCCGCTCCCGGCGCCTGCTGGCGGGCGTGGCGAGTTTGAGTTCGGAACTCGGCATGTCGGTGGTCGTCGAAGGCGTGGAAACGCCCAGGCAGCTTGCCTTGCTCAGAGAGCTGCCCGGGGTCGATGAAGTTCAGGGCTTCCTCTTTTCACCGCCTATCCGTGCGACGGAGATCCCCCGCTTTCTCGCGGCGGGCAGCTTCGATTTCGAAAAGGTCGCCTGAGCACGGCTGCGACGGCTTGGGAGAAGCACGATGACCCAAAAGCGGGCGATGGTCAGGACCCTGACCACGATAGATGAATTCGACAGAGGGAACGGCGTCGTTACGCGGCTGTTTTTCAATGCAGACATATGCGGCGCTCAGGTTACCACTGGAACCACCTCGCTTCCCGTTGGAAAGAGCGTGGCACTGCACCACCACAATTGCGACGAGCAGATTGTCATTCTGAGCGGAAATGCCGAAACCGAGTTCGATGGAGCGCGACGCCCCGTTGGTCCCATGGAAGTAGTCTATGTTCCTGCCGGTCAGAACCATTGCTTCCACAATGTGGGCACGACCCCGGTTGAGATGTTGTTCATCTATGATGCCGGCGAGGTTACCCGGACCTTTGCGGCCACGGGCGAAACGGTCGTCCATCTCGGCTCGGGCGACCGGGCACAGCCTGGCCGATAACGGCAGCAACTGCTCGTTTGCAATGGCGTAAACGGGGCAGGGCCTGGGGGCTGTCAGCATGAGCCGGTATCGGACGGACACAGAATGTCTGCGTCCAGATCGTAGCGATCGGCCAGACGGGTCAATGTTCCGTCGGCGCGGATGT
>DFMV01000067.1 GCA_002375765.1 Rhizobiales bacterium UBA3584
CCCGGGCCATCGGCAAAGGTTGGGCGGCTTATAGGGAAAAGGTGGGGGCAAGTCAATTGTGCTATGGCCACAATCGCGTGTGTTCTCTGGCGCTGGCCAGCGCGCTTTGGCCGCGCTAAAAGCGGGGCAATAACCCATCATGGATTCGGCCGGGGTCTTGGATCAAGGTCAAAGGTTGAGGGCAGCCGCGTGGCGCAGGGCGACAGGATCGATCTTTGCATCGTTGGAGCCGGTCCGGCCGGGATAGCGGCGGCCGAGCGTGCGCTGGCGCGCGGGCTGCGTGTCGTGCTGGTCGAAGCCGGAGAGTTTGGCGGCGTTGCGCACAATTGGGGGGCTCTGCCGTCCCAGGCGCTGGCCGCCGCAGCAGAGCGAGCCGACCATATTCGCAACGCCAGGAATCTTGGCCTGGGCACCGATGAACCGCGCATCAATTTCGCCCGCATCAATGCGCGCATTCGCGCCATGATCGAAGATGCGAATGCGACCGTTTCTCCCGAGCATCTGGTCGGCCAGGGCGTCGAGATCGTCAAGGGCCGGGCCCGGTTCACCGGCCCGGCCACGATCGAGGTCGCGGGACGCTCGATCAAGGCGCCCCATTTTCTGCTCGCCACCGGATCGCGGCCCATCCTGCCAGACATTCCCGGGCGCGATGGTGTACCGTTCTTTACGCCAGAAACCATTTTCGAGCTAACCCGCCGCCCGTCTCACCTGATCGTCGTAGGGGCGGGCGCGACAGGGTTGGCGCTGGCCCAGGCCCATTTGCGGCTGGGCGCCAAGGTTACCGTCGTTGAAATGCTCGAGCCATTGGCCGGTGAAGACAGCGAACTGGTCGATATCGTGTTGCGGCGTCTGCGGGCCGAGGGGCTTGAGCTGCGCATCCACACAGGGATCGTTTCTATCGCCGGCGGCAATGAGCAGGTTGCCCTCGATATCAAGGCCGGACCCGATGAAGAGCGGATCGAGGGCACCCATTTGCTGTTCGCAACCGGGCGGGAGCCCGATTTCGAGGGATTGGGCCTAGAGGCTGCCCGTGTGCGCATGCAGGGCGCGCGCCCGGCGCTGGCGCGGTTTGGCCGGACTTCGAACCGCCGCATCTTCCTTGTCGGCGACGCCGCCGGACATGTCGGGGTTCACGCGGCGCGCCACAGCGCCGAGCTCGCTGTGGATGCCATAGCCGGTTCGGCAGGCGCCGAGGGTCTGGTGCCGCACGTCGTTGATACCAGCCCTGCCATTGCCAGGATCGGCATGACCGAGCCCGAAGCCAGAGCACGATTCAAGGATCGCTTCGAAATTGTCCGCATCGCGCTGGCCCAGACTGACGCGGCCCTGGCGCGCGCCGAGCGGCATGGCCATGCCAAGATCATTCTCGACGACTCGGGCAGAGTGGTGGGCGCAGGCGTGGTGGGCCCCACTGCCAGCGAACTCGTGCCGGTCTTTGCCCTTGCCATTGCGCGGAAAATGACGCTGTCCGAACTCGGTGGGCTTGTCGTGCCATACCCATCTTTCGCCCAGATCATACCCCTGGCCGCCGCCGAATATGCCCGGGGCCATCCCGGCGCCGCGTTCACAGGCTGGCGGCGTCTGCTTAAGCGTTTGTTGCCATAGGTAAAATCGGATTGTAGGCTGGCACAATGACACGCGACATCGCCAAGGTGCCTGGCCCGTTCTCCGGCCTCTCCATAAAGATCATAGCGGCGATCGCGCTGGTCATTCTTCTTGTGGAAGTCGCTGTTTTCCTGCCCTCGCTCGCCAATTATCGCGTTGGCTGGCTCGAGGACCGGCTGCGTGTCGGCGGCGTGGCCGTGCGGGTATTCGACACCGCCCCCGACGTTATGGACCTGCCAGCCGAGATCACCGACCCGCTCTTGCAGGCTGCCGGCGCCATCGCCATCGTCTATCGCCGTGAGGGACAGACCGATCTGATCGGGCTCGAGGCCGTGTCCATGCCCGAGCAGCCCCATCTGGCCGATCTGCGCGACACCAACCCCATGCGGTTGATTGTCGAGGCGCTCGATACTCTGTTTCTTGGGGGGCAGCGCACCCTGCGCATCGTTGGCGTCCCGCCCGGCGCGGGCGACGCCGTGGTCGAAATCCTGATGCCCGAGAGCCCGCTGCGGGCCGACCTTCTGACCTATGCCGGCAATATCGTGCTCGTTTCCATCGTCGTTGCCGGGGTTACCGCTTTTGTCATCTATATCCTGGCCGAGAGCCTTTTGATCGGGCCGATCAAGCGCCTCACCAACCAGATGCTGGCATTTCGTGAAAATCCCGAAAACGGCACGCTGGTCATCGTGCCTGACGCGGCCCGCAAGGATGAAATCGGCATTCTCGAGCGGGCTCTGGCCGACACGCAGGCCGAACTCTTCGCCATGCTGCGCCAGCGCCGGCATCTGGCCGATCTGGGGATGGCTGTGTCCAAGATCAATCACGACCTGCGCAATATGCTCACCTCGGCCCAATTGCTCTCAGACCAGGTGGCCAATCTCGATGACCCCCAGGTGCAGCGCCTGGCGCCGCGGCTCGTAACCACGCTCGATAAGGCGATAACCTTTGCCCAGACGGTGCTTGATTACGGTCGTCAGCAATCGGCCCCGCCCCGTGCCGAGCCAGTCGATCTGCGGGCTCTCGGCTTCGAGGCCGCGCTTTCGGCCGGGCTCACGGGGCATCCTCGGATCGTGTTTGAAAATCAGGTTCCCGATGATTCGGTCATTCTTGTCGATCCTGACCATCTTGCGCGCGTTTTGACCAATCTGTTCAAGAATGCACGCGAAGCGCTTGAGGCCAGCCCCGATGTCGCAGCGCCCCATGTCCAGTTTTCCAATGAGCGGACGGCTGAGGGTATGCGGCTCGTTGTCGCCGACAATGGACCTGGCCTGCCGCCCCGCGCGCGAGAGAACCTGTTCGTTGCATTTGAGGGCTCCGCAAGGGCCGGCGGCACGGGCCTGGGTCTTGCCATCGTTCGCGAACTTGTCGAAGCCAATGGCGGACGCGTGGAACTGCTCGAGACGGCGCAAGGCACAGCTTTCGCCATCGATCTGCCGTCGGGCACCGCTGGGGGCGTCTGACGAATTTCCTCAAAAACTTCCCCCTCTGGCCCCTTGCAATGGCCGCCGAGCCAGTATAAGCGTTCGCCTGCCGCTCGGGCGAACTGCCCCGAAACCGCGTTCACCGCAACGGCACTGCGCGCCCGTAGCTCAGCTGGATAGAGCACCAGACTACGAATCTGGGGGTCAGAGGTTCGAATCCTTTCGGGCGCGCCATTCATTTCAATGACTTAGCTGGCGTCTGCTCCCTGCTTGGGGTTCTTGGTTTGCAGCCGGTTTGCAAAATCTGTGCTGCTTGCGTTCTCGAACTTGGTCATTGCTGACCTTGCCAGCGATTTGGTGCGCGACAAGTATCTCTCAAGAATTGTGTGCACGGACTTCAGGGAGTGGCCGGTTATCGACGCGATTTCAGGCACGTTGCATCCTGCCTCTGCAAGCATGGTCACTGCAGTGCCACGGAGGTCGTGGAAGTGCAGATCAGTGATGCCAGCCGCCTTGCTCGCTTCGTCCCACTGAGCGGCGAAATACCGCTTCTCCCAAGGGCGTCCTGTTTTTGTAGTCAAGACGACTGCGGCCCTACGGTCCATCCCGTCGAGCATCGTCTTAAGTGCCAGCGTGCAAGCGACATAGACGCGGCGTGAGCCCTTGCTCTGCCGCAGGCTGATGCCTTCACCGTCGTAGTTTGTCCATACAAGCTTGCGGAGGTCGCCTTGCCGTTGGCCCGTGTGCAGTGCGAGTATCAGTGCGCGCTGCATTTCTATGGAAGCAACCTTCATAAAGGCGTCAATGTGCTCGGGGAGCCAAATCTTGTCTGAACGGTCGGACTCGTAGACGCGTGGTATTCCTCGGGCATGATTGTTCTGGATCTTGGCTCTGTTGACGGCCCAGGACAGCAATGTGGACAAAATTGTGAGCCGATTATCTGCTTCACGAGCACCTGACTTCCTCATTACCTCATCGCGCCAAGCCATGAAGTCTCCGCGGACGCGCTTATCCTCAAGTGCGACCAGTGGCATTGTGCCAAATTCGGATTCGACCTTTGTCAGCATTCGCCGGTATTCCTTTTGCGTGCTCTGCGCACGTTTCGCGAATTCCGGCGAAAGCAAAAAATCACGGATCAAGCCGTTAATTGTGCCGGCCCGCCGATTTGTCAGCAGCTTTTCTGCATCTGCGTAATCGAGCAGGAACTCGCCGGTGCCAGGCATCCCCCTGAGCCGTCGCCCAGTCGCACGGTGGTAATAATATCGCACGATTGTCCCATCGCTGAGCCTTTTCCTAACAGTGTTCACGCCCTTCAGCTTAGTTCGCACCACGGCAGCGGCTCCAAGTGTCGTATGCGGTTTGAGAGTGGACTTCACCCGTCGACGCAACGCCAGCATCGAAATTGAGACGCTGGTCCAGTGCCTCCTTGTCCCAGCGTTTGACGCCCGGGAAGGATAACGGACCAGGCAAATGGCCCAAGCGAACCAACTTATCGAAGTAGCCGGGGCTGACGCCCAAATAGCTGGCGGCTTCTTTGCGCGACATAACTCTCCGGAGCTCCAATGGCAGAGAGTGAATCAAAGCTGATCGGAACATGGCAACTACCTACTTGTTTAACCCGGCTCCGTTATAGCGCTCGGCGCTAGCCAAATTTAGAAAGGCGTTTGTTGATTTCTGCTGAGAAGTGACCCGGTATTTTCACCGAGAATTGACCCGCTTCATGGATATGATTTGGGATTGG
>DFMV01000017.1:0-26815 GCA_002375765.1 Rhizobiales bacterium UBA3584
AAGGATGTCGGGATTGCCGATCACCGCCCGGGCAATCGCCGCGCGCTGCTTTTCCCCGCCCGAAAGCACCGCCGGGTGCGCGTCCATCCGGTCGCCCAGCCCCACCCAGTCGAGCAGTTCTTCAACATTGCCGCGATAGCTTGCTTCGGCCTGTCCGCGCACGCGCAGCGGCAGGGCGACGTTTTCAAAGGTGGTCAGATGGTCGAGCAGCCTAAATTCCTGGAACACGATCCCGATATGACGCCGCATTTGCAACAGCCTGTCGCGGTCGAGCGCGGTGACGTCTTCCCCGAACATCGAAACCGAGCCACGCGTGGGCTTGAGCGAAAGCAGCAACAACCGCAAAAGCGACGTCTTGCCCGACCCCGAGGGTCCGGTGAGAAAATGAAACGAACCCGGCGAGATCGCAAAGGTCAGGTCTTTGAGGATTTCCGGCCCGTGTCCGTATCGAAGGCCCACATTTTCGAACGCGATCAAACCGCTTTTCTCCGCGAATCATCTGGCTGGACACTATCCTACCAGCCATCACCTCCCAATGGCCGCATCAAGGCGGCGTTTCAAGAGTTTTAACCCGGCCCGCTTACGGTCGGGACTTCGATTTTTCGCTCAACCCGTTCGGTTCCTCGCGCGTGATCATCACCTGCCCAAATTGCCAGACGCGCTATAAGCTTGGCTCCGATGCGCTCAGCGCCGCAGGCAGGCAGGTTCAGTGCGCCGCGTGTTCCGAACTCTGGTACGCCACCCCGAGCTTTCCCGGGCCCTCTGCCCCGCGCCGCGATCCCGAACCCACAGACGACGAGCTGATCTTCCGCGCCGATACCGATACCCTGTTTTCCGCCGCCGACGAGGAGATGCTCGACGCCTCCTTCCTGCGCAACCAGCCTGCCCGTCAGCCCGCAGAGCCCGGACCCGAACACCCGTTTCCAAACGACCCCGCGCCATTGCCCGATCCCGGAGATCAACGCCCCCCGATCGACAGCGCCGCCAACCAGGCCCGTATCGAGGCCCTGGCCCGCCGCCGCAACGGCATGCTCGCCGCGCACCCGATCGCCCGGTTCCGCCGCATGTTCCGCTTCGCCATCATTGTCCTGATGATCGCCAGCGTTGTCGCCGCTTTCGCCCTGCGCACAGAGATCGTTTCCGCAATCCCCCAGCTCGACGGGCTCTATCGCCTAGTGGGGCTTAAAACCAATGTCGTCGGGCTCGATTTCACCGAAATTAAGACTTTGCGAACCACGCAGAATGGAAACCCCGCCATTGTGGTCAACGCTAAGATTTCCAACATCACGAATCGCATAACCTACGTGCCATCGGTGCTGGTAAGCCTGCTCGATTCCGCCGGCACCATTGTTTACGAATGGACGGTAACGCCCGCCACACGCAACGTTTTGCCCGGTGATACATTGGCAATCGACGCGCAACTGATCGGACCGCCGCAAGGCGTGACAAATATTAGACTGAGCTTTGTCGACGGCGCCAACGGTTCGGCGGCAGGCAACTGAAAGACCAAACCGAGACTGGTCGTGTTTCCAGAAAAAAGTGGCTACCACTTTTGCGGTTCGGAAACACGACACACCGAGATTGAGCAATCAAGCCATTGCTCCAAAGAATAAGGGTAGAGCCCCATGGCACGCATTCTGGTGGCCGAAGACGACGACAACGTCCGCGCCTTTGTGACCCGCGCCCTCGAAATGAGCGGCCACGAAGTGATCGACGCGTCCGATGGCGGCCTCACCCTCGAAATCGCCAACGAGCACAATGGCAATTTCGACCTGTTGGTCTCCGACATCAAGATGCCCGTCATGGACGGCATCGGCCTGGCCCTCGCCATCGGCGCCCAATACCCCGCCATGACCATCCTCCTGATGACCGGCTTCGCTGACCAACGCGAACGCGCCCATGGCCTGGACGCCCTGATCTATGACGTCCTGGGCAAACCCTTCTCGCTCGCCCAATTGATTGAAAAAGTTAACGACGCACTGGCGGGAAAGCCCGCCGAGATCATCCCGCTGGCAAGATCAGCGCTGTGAGCTGATCCGATCTCACTGCTTGGGGGCGGCTTCCGACGCCATCCCCGACGTTCCAAGATCGCGAATAGCTTCCCGAAAGCGGTCGTTCCCAGCGCGCTCGTCTACCGGCTGAATCGGGGCCGATTCCAGACTGACCGGTTCTGGCAAATAACCGAAGAAAGCCGCCGTTCAGCTGCCGACCCATTTATCGCCGTTCGGAATGCTCCTCGCGACATCCGAAACCTGCCGTTCGTCCACTTCGCCATCCGGCGGAGCTGGGCCATAGCGGTTCTGTACAAAAGTGGGGCGGGCTTGTTTGGCAGAGCGAATCTGCTTCCCGCAGCTTACCACCGGATCATAAAGTAAGCTAGAGTCGGCGTTCTTGATATAAACTCCTGCCTTGGCTCCTGTTCATGAACCTACGCTCGCTCCGCATCTTTCGACGCGTCGTCATCACCGGCTCGCTGGCGCAGGCGTCCAAGGAGCTCAATATATCGATTTCGGCGGCCAGCCGTCTGATCGCACTATTGGAAGCCGAACTGAAACTACCACTCTTCTCGCGAGTGCGGCGGCGGCTCGAGTTGACCGAAGAGGGAGACCGCTTCTACCGCCAGACTGAACATATCTTGCGTGGGCTTGACGAACTGACCGTGCTTTCGGACGACATCAAGCGCCAGAACACCGAAAAGCTGTCCCTGGTAACGGCGGCGCCGGTGGCCATGGGCCTGATATCACCGACGCTGGCCGCGATGCAGGGGGCAGGCGCCGAATTCGAGTGCATCATTAACGTCGAGACGCGCTTCGACACCGAGTCCAAAGTGGCCGCGCGGGCTTACAATCTCGGTGTGATCTCGCTACCGATTGAAAACGCCATTATCGAGTTATCGATCGAGCCGTTCCTCCAAGCCCGAATGGCGGTGATGATGCCGACCAACCACGCGCTGGCCGCGAATGCCGAGATCACTCTCGATCAGCTGATTGGCCAGCCCTTCGTTGCCCTGACCAAGGGACAGCGCTGGCGCGATCGGCTTGAAGAGGTCTTTGCCGGAACCGGTGTCTCGCCCCGCATCAACCTGGAGACGACCTCAACGCCCGTGGTCAAGCAGTTGGTGCGCGAGGGACACGGGATCACGGTTGTGGACCGTGTCTGCGGTCGCGTGCTCGACAATGAGCCGCTCGTTCTGCGGCCTCTGGCGCAGGAGCGTTGGATCACCTATGCGACGATCCATCCGCAGGGACCGCGCCAGTTTCTGGCCGAGTCATTTGTCGAGGCCATGTGCGCGTTCGTGGAAAGCGAACGGGCCCGTGATACAGAAATCGCTGACACGCTGCGGCTGATCTGAGACGCCCCGTTCAGGCGAGCACGACGGCGCGATCGGAAAGCCCTCTGGCCAATTCGGCCGCTAATATCGCTGCCTTGCGTGCGATAAGCGCGCTGTCGCCGAGATAGCTTTCGGGGGCCAATGCGGCTTCCAGCTCCTCACGTGAGATTGCGGCACCGACCTCGGGTGCGGCAAGCAACGTTGCGATGACCGGAGTGTTTCGCCCGACCGCTTCGGCAACTGCATGATGCACAAGGTCATGGGCACGGGTGCGGCCGATCTTGAGCGCAAGAACCATCATGAGGTTTTCCGAAGCGATCACCTCCGAGCTCAGGCCCAGATTCCGGCGCATGGCGTCGGGATGGATGTCGATCCTCGAAAGCGTGGTCGACAGCCGGCTCGCCAAATCCCATCCCAGAGTGCAGGCGCTTTCGAGCGTTGCCGACATCAACTGATTGCTCGCCGCGTCGCCTTCGTGAGAGGGCAGGCCCGCTTCCAGGGCCGGGGCCACCTTCCCGCGCAGTTGCGCTGCGGTGGAAATGAGGTGCACGACATGCTTGGGGTTGACCTTGTGCGGCATGGTGGACGATCCAACTACGTCCCTGCCGAGTTTCTCGCTCACCTCTTCCACCTCTTCGGACATGAGGCGGTAGAGCTCGGTCCCGATCCTTCCAGCGGCCATCGCGAACAGTCCAAGGCTCGAAACATACTCGGCCAGGGTATCGAGTGAGGCACGGCTGGGGGCGAGCACTTCGGCAAAACCCAGCCGGCGCGCCAGAACCTTGGAAAGTTCGGCGCCGCGTCCGTCGAACGAGTGCCCTGCCCCGATCGCGCCGCCGAAATAAAGCGCAAAGACCCGGCGCTCCACTTCTTCGAACCGGGCATTCTGGCGCGCCAGTTCCTCGATCCAGCCCGCGACCTTGAACCCGAAGGTGATCGGCAGCGCATGGCGATTGTTGGTACGTCCGGCCATGATGGTTTCGGCATGAGTTTCGGCCCAGGCCGCAAGGCAGCGGCTGGCGTTCGCCAGTTCCGCCAACACTGCCTTATGGGCTCGCCGCACCAGCAAGAGCCGCCCGGTGGACATAATATTCTGCGTGGTGCCACCCCAGTGGACATACCGCCCTGCTTCGCCGCAGGCATCCGAAAGTGCCCGGACCAGTGAAACGATTGGCGCCATGGTCTCGGTGACCGAGCGCTCCAAGGCTTGAAGGTCAAAGGTTTCGAGCCGCGCCTTGGCGCTGATCTCGTCGGCCGCCCATTGAGGAATCATTCCGATTTCGGCCTGGGCCTGGGCCATGGCCGCCTCGACATCGAGCCAGCATTGCCAAAGATTGGTCCGGGAAAACAGCGTCTGCGGCGTCAGGCCGACATCATGGAAGTTCATTGGGTGACGACCTCGTCGCGGATACAGCGTGTCAATTGGAGTCCGTTGGCAGCAGGCATGAGATCGGGGACCGCGACCCGGCAGGCTTCGGCCACATAGGGGCATCGCTCGGAAAACCGGCACCCGGGCGGCAGATCGAGAGGGTTGGTGACAACTGCCGATCCGGGCCTCCGGGCCTTGCCGGCGCCCTCGAGTTCGGGCACCGAGGAGAGCAGCAATTGCGTATAGGGATGGCGCGGCGCGCGGAGAACGTCCGAGGCGTCCCCCGTTTCGACGATCTGGCCCAGATACATGACCGCGATGCGCGAGGCGACCTGATGCACCACGCCGATATCGTGGGTGATCAGAAGATAGGTGAGCCCAAGATCGCGCTGAAGATCGGACAGCAGATTGAGGATCTGGGCCTGCACGGACACGTCCAGCGCCGATGTCGGCTCGTCACAGACCAGGAGCGCGGGCTTCATGATCAAGGCGCGCGCAATCGCCACGCGCTGACGCTGGCCGCCCGACATCTGGTTGGGATGGTTGTGCATCACCCGCCGGGACAGGCCGACCCGCTCCATGACTTCGGCGACCTCGGCCTTGCGTGAGGCCGTGTCACCGATCCTGTGAATTTCCAGAGGGCGGGCGATGATTTGCCCCACCGTATGGCGCGGGTTCAAGGAGGAATAGGGATCCTGAAAGATCGGTTGGATCATCCGTGCCCGCTTGAGCCGGTCCATCTTGGCTATCGGCTCGCCTTCGAGCAGCACCTCGCCATGGGTCGCGGGATTGAGACCTAGAAGAATTTTCGCAAGCGTGGTCTTTCCCGACCCCGATTCCCCGACCAGCGCGAAGGTCTCCCCACGCCGGATGTCGATCGAAACGTCGTCGAGCGCGTGCAGCTTTCGCGGCCTGGCAAAGAGGGACCGTTTGATGTCGTAAATCTTCTCGATCCCGCGCCCCTGCATCAGCAGCGCATCGGCATCCGCCTTGTTGGGCGCCATCTCGATGTCCGGTTGGGCGGGGGCCAATGCCGCAATCTCTTCGGGCGGCAGGACGCATTCATATTGCCGGTCGCCGACCTGCCGCACGGGGGGCTTTTTCGTGCGGCATTCGGGGCGGGCATATGCGCAGCGCGATGCAAAGACGCAGTAATCGACATCACCGATCAGCGAGGGAACGATACCGGGGATGGCCCCGAGCCGGCGCGGCACGTCTGACATCCTGGGCGCGCTGGCCAGAAGGCCCCGCGTATAGGGGTGCAAAGGCGTGCGCAATACGTCCTCGCACTTGCCCTGCTCGACGATCTCCCCGCCATACATCACGGCCACCTTGTCGACGGTCGAAGCCACCACGGCCAGATCGTGAGTGATGAGGATCATGGCCATGCCGAATTCGCGCCGCAGTTCGGCGAGCAGATCCATAATCTGGGCCTGCACCGTTACGTCGAGCGCCGTGGTGGGTTCGTCGGCAATGATCAGGTCGGGCTCGTTCATCAGCGCCATGGCGATCATCACGCGCTGACGCTGCCCGCCGGAAAGCTGGTGCGGGAACTGGTCGAGCCGCGCGCCCGGATCGGGAATACCGACCTTTTCCAGAAGTTCGATGGCCCGCACCCGCGCCGCGGCCTGACTCAGCCGCCCTGTGCGCGTGGCGGCCTCGGTCATCTGCCGCCCGATCGAATAGACCGGGTTGAGCGATGTCATGGGCTCCTGAAAAATCATCGAGACCTTCTGCCCGGCGATCGTATTGGCGAACTGCTTGTCGCTCATCGTGCCGAGTGCATCGCCGCACAGGCTGATGGTCCTGGCCCTGACCTGCGCGTTGCGCGGCAGGAGCCGCATGAGCGCCAGCGCGGTCATCGATTTGCCCGAGCCCGATTCCCCTACGATGCCGATGGCCTCACCGGCCTTGAGATCGAGGCTGGTGCCGCGCACGGCCTTGAGCTGGCCGGCAGGAATATCGAGCACGACCTCGAGATCGCGAACCGACAAGATTGTGCGGTTGTCCAGCATTGTCAGTTCCTCCCCTCGGGTGAGGTGACGTCGCGCAGCCCGTCGCCGAGCAGGTTTGCCCCGATTACCAGGAGAAACAGCGCAAGACCGGGAAACAGGATCAGCGAGGGCCGGTAGAACAGCGCCTGCTTGCCCTCGGCGATCATCAACCCCCAGGAGGGGATAGGCGGCTGTATGCCGACGCCGAGGAACGACAGGGACGATTCAGCAAGGATGGCGATGCCCAGCTCGAACGTGAAGATCACGATGATCTGGCTCGAGACATTGGGCAGGATTTCGGTGCGCAGCACCTGCCAGCGGCTGGCGCCCATGGCGTTGGCGGCGGCAACGAAATCCTGGCTTCTGAGTCTTTGGGTCGCCGACCGCGTCACCACGAGGTAATAGGTCCAGTGCAGCACCCCGATGATGCCGATCACCACCCAGACCGACGGCCCGATGATGAAGACCAGCGCCATGGCGAGCAGCAGGCCCGGCAGCGCGAGTTGGGCGGTGAGCGCGAAGCTGACGACGGTGTCGATCCACCCGCCGAAATAGCCGGCGCAAATCCCCAGGGTCACTCCGATCAGCATGCCGACCAGCGCCGCGCCGAACCCGATGGTCAGCGAAACGCGGGTGCCGTAGATCAGACGGCTGAGATAATCGCGGCCCACCTGATCGGTTCCCAGGATGTGCTCCCAGGTACCGCCCTCTTCCCAGGCCGGCGGCAAGAGGCGTTTAGCCAGCGATTGCAGATACGGATCGTGCGGGGCCAGAACCGGCGCGAACAGTGCCACGACCATCAGCGTGCCCACGATCAGCGCGCCGATCATCAGGCCCTTGTGGCCCAGTGCCCGCCTGATCATCTGGCTGCGCGGCGAAAGCGCGAGTGTTTCTTCGGGCAGGATAGTGGGATCGGTATGAACGGTCATCCGATGCGGATCCTCGGGTCCAGGGCTGCGTTGAGAAGGTCCGCCAGAAGGTTCATCAGAACGAATGTGATGGCGAAGATGAAAATGAGCATCTGCACTGTGGGGATGTCCGACCCCAAGATCGATTGCAGCGCCAGCCGACCCAGGCCGTTGATGGCAAAGACCGATTCCGTAATCACCGAACCGCCGAACTTCTGGCCCAGTTGCACCGCGAGCACGCTCACCACGGGAAGGAGAGCGTTCCGCATGGCATGACGCCGCAACAGTCCCAGCCCACGATAGCCCTTGGACCGCGCCGTGCGGATATAGTCGGACTCCATGACCTCGATCAGTCCGGTGCGCGTCAGCCGCATGACGGCGGGTACCGAGCTGGACCCAAGGACGAAAGCCGGAAGGACGTAGTGCTGCCAGGTGCTGTCGCCCGAGATTGGCAGGATGGGAAACATCACCCCGAAGAGGATGATCAACAGGAGCCCGAGCCAGAAATTGGGCATGGCCTGTGCCGAAACCGCGAAGGTGAGCGCGAAGCGGTCGGCCCAGCTATTGGGATTGAGCGCGGCGATCGCGCCCAACGGTATTGCGATGACGATCGTCACCATCAGGGCCGACAGCGCCAGGGTTATGGTGACCGGAGCCCGTTCGAGCGCCAGTTCGCCCACTGGCTTGTTCCAATAGTAGCTTTCGCCGAAATCGCCCTGCGCCACTCCGCCGAGCCAATCGAAATAGCGCACCATCACCGGACGATCGAGCCCATAGGCTACCCGGATGCGCTCGACGACCTCGGGCGTGGCGTCTTCCCCCGCAATGGCTGAAGCAGGGTCGGTGGCGAAATTCAAAAGCATGAAGGTGGCAAACGACACCACAAGGGCGACGGCGAGGGCCAGAGCTCCACGTTGGAGAATGTATCTGAGCATGGCGGCTATCCCCTCTGGGACTGGCGCGGCATCCGCCACGCCAGTCGATTGGGTGGTTCAGACTACTTCCAGCTTGCCTGATAAAGCCTGGGCAATCCATCCGGGCTGAGCGGGAAGTCGAGGTCAGCATTGACCAGGTAATTTACCGAATAGGTGAAGAGCGGCACCCAATAGGCCTCGTCGGCGATGATGTTGAGCGCTTCGGTATAAATATCGAGACGCTCATCCTGATCGGAAGTTTCCTCGGCCGCCTGGATCAGTTCCGATACGTACGCGTCGCCGGAGAGATTGCGGTCGGTCGTGTCGTTGAAGTGGACCGAAGCGATCGCCGCCGTGTCCGCCGTGCCACCAGAACCCCATGTACCGATATAGGCCGGGATGTCCTGGTTGGCGCGCGCCTGGTTGAGGGATTCGAGCTGGACGTAGCGCAGATTGACGTCGACGCCGGCGAGTTCGAGATCGGCGGCCACCGCTTCGGCCACGGGACGCTCACGATAGGCCCAAAGATCGAGCGGGAAGCCGTCCGGGTAACCCGCTTCGGCAAACAGTTCAGCCGCACGCTCAGGATTGTACTCGTAATTGGCGATGTCCTGCACGCAACCGAACTGAGCGGGATGGCACGGCGTATGGATCGCCTGCGACGACCCGCCGATGAGAAATTCGGCGATATCGTGCTTGTTGATCGCGTGGTTGAGTCCCTGCCGCACGAGCCTGTCGGTCAACGGGCCGTCGGGATCGGTGTAACCGGCGGCGTCGAGAACGACGAATGCTACGCGCAGGTCCGGGCCGGAAAGATGCTCTGCCATCGGCGCGGCGCCCATCGACTTCGCCACATCGAGCGGAACATTGTACATCCAGTCCACACCTCCGCTCATCAGCTCGGCCTGTTGGGTGCCGATATCGGGGATGGTGCGAACGATGATCGTCTGGATGGCGGGATCGCCCTTGGGGCCGTCGGCATAATAGCCGTCATAGCGCTCGAGAACCAGATCCTGGCCGGGCTCGAATTCCACCACCCTGTACGGGCCCAGGCCCACGGGTGCCAGAGCCGCGGCGTTGCGCACGATCTCGCCATCGACATGATAGGTATTCTCGGGCCGGATGCGCACCCGGCTGGCGAGATCGCGGATGGCCAGCGGATAATCGCTCAGAAGGTTGAACCGCACGGTATGATCGTCCACGACATCGACGCTTTCCAGCCAGCTTTCATGGGTCGCCCCGGCATTGCTTTCGGATTCGGGGTTGATCATCCAGTTATAGGTATAGGCCACGTCCGCCGCCGTGAACGGCTGTCCGTTGTGGAAAGTGACATCGTCGCGAAGGGTCACCTCGATTGTGCGGTTGTCGATATATTCGTAGCCCGTGGCGAGCCCCGGCAGGAATTCGTTGGTTTCCGGATCGACGCTGAAAAGCGTGTCGTCGATCAGATCGGAAATGATGATGTATTCGCGCTTGGTGGTGTAATTGTAATCGAGCTCGAGAATCTCTTCGGAAAAGGCCACGCGCATGGTGTCGTCGGCCTTGCCGGCAAAAGCCGGCGCAAGGGGCATGACGCTCGTGAGCGCGGCCAGCGCGATGCCGGTCATAATGGCTGATTTTTTCATAGGTCTCCTCCTCTTGGAACCATCAGAATTAAGGGCGCACCTTGGTTGCAAATCGCCGTTGGGGCAGAAAGGTCAAACGGGAATGCTATTTCCACTCGGCCGCATAAAGACGCGGGAACCCATCGGGGCTGAGGGGAAAATCGAGGTTGGCATCGACCAGGTAGTTGACCGAATAGGTGAAGAGCGGCACCCAGTAAGCTTGGCTCGTGATCCGGTCCAGCGCCGTGGCGTACAACATCTCGCCTTCTTGTGGATCGATCGCTGAATCCGCTGCCAGTACCAGTTCCGAAACTTCGGGGTCGCCGGTAAGGTTTCTGTCGGTATCGGCAGCGAAGTGAACCGTCGTCGTTGCGGCGGTATCTGACGTCCAGGTGCCGATATAGGCTTCGATATCGCGGTTGGCGCGGGCTTGGTTCAGCGATTCGAGTTGAACGTAGCGAAGGTCGACATCAATTCCGATGTCTTCAAAGTCCGCGGCGATTGCTTCGGCAATGGCGCGGTCGCGATAGGCCCACAGCTCCAGTTGGAACCCCTCGGCGTAACCAGCCTCCGCGAGCAGGGCCCGGGCTCTTTCGGGATCGAACTCATAGTGCGTGACGTCCTGGCTGCAACCGAACTGCGTCGGATGGCAGGGTGTGTCGATCGGCTGGGCGGCGCCCCCAATGAGGAATTGGGCGATTTCGGCTTTATTGACGGCATGGTTGAGCGCCTGACGCACTTTCAGGTCGGTCATCGGACCGTCGGGATCGGAATACCCGCCCGCGTCGAGCACGATAAATGCGATGCGGGAGTCCGGGCCCGACAGGTGCTCAACGTTCGGCGCCGCCCCCATCGCCTCGGCGACCTCGCGTGGGACGTAATACATCCAGTCCACGCCCCCGCTCATCAGCTCGGCCTGCTGCGTTCCGATATCGGGAATGGTGCGCACCACGATCGAACCGATCGCTGGATCTCCTTTTGGGCTGTCGGCGTAGAAGTCCTCGAACCGCGTCAGAACAAGATCCTGCCCCGCTTCGAAATTCTGGACCCGGTAGGGGCCAAGACCGATCGGAGCCAGCGCCATCGCGCCGCGATCGATTTCGCCGTCCTTATGATAGCTGCCATTTTTCCGAATTGGCACGCGGAGCGCCATATCGCGGATGGCGAGCGGGTACGCCATCTTGAGGTGAAAATTGACCGTATATTCGTCGACGATCTCGACCGAGTCCAACCATGGCGCAATGCGACCGGTTGCGTGGCTTTCGCTCGCGTCGTCAATGATGAAGTTATAGGTGTAGGCAACGTCGGCTGCCGTCATTTCCGATCCGTCGTGAAAATTGACGCCCTCGCGCAACTTCACTTGAATGGTCGTGTCGTCGAGATATTGATATTCCGTAGCGAGAGCAGGAATATATTCGTTGGTATCGGGATCGATCGAAAAGAGTTTCTCATCGATCAATTCAGAAAGAATGATGTATTCGCGCTTCGTTGTGTAGAGGTAATCGAGGTTTATGATTTCCTCGGAAAATGCCACCCGCAAAGTGTCGTCGGCCTTGTCGGCGTATGCTGGTGCAAGCGGGGCGGCACCGGCCACCGCGGCCAGGGCGATCCCGGCCAGAAAGCGTGTCTTTTGCATCCTTCTCCTCCTTGAGCGGGCCGTCGCGTTGTTCGCTGGACCCTTGCATTCCAATAGCGCAATTGCACTCGCAATGATTGCAATGGCCATGGGCGGCACTACTCCTCCACGTGCCTGCTTAGTATGCTGCCAGCCCACGACCCATGAGAAAATTGGAATTGATCGAACGAATGTTGCACTTTGATCAACAAAGGTGTCGTCTATCCTGACGGAGTGCCTTTCGATTTCTCAAGCATTGTCGCCCCTTCGTTCCGGCACATTGGATGTCGCCTCCTAGGTCTATACTGAGCAAACGGTCGAACGCGCACCACGCGCTGCGTCCGTCCATTTGGCCATGAGCGTCTGCTATGGGGCCGATGAACGAACCCGCTGCGCGGGAGGGTGCGCGTGGTGAGATAGCAGTCTAACCCGCTGCGGCACGGCTCGATTGAGCTTCTTTCTGTTCGGGCGTTCCCTTTTGGCTCCTTCAACCCAAGAGCCCAACGATGACCACGCCGCTTCCCAACACCCTTGGCAGCCCGCTGCGCCAGAAGCTGATCGACGATATGAAGATGCGCCATTTCTCGATGGCGACCCAACGCAACTACATTCGCGATGGCGGGCGCTTCGCCAGTTTCCTGCGACGCCCGCCGGATACAGCGACTACCGAGGATGTGCGCCAGTTCCAACTGGCCCAGAGCGAGGCAGGCGTGCCGGCGCCCACGATGAACAGCGTGGTGTCGCGCTGCGGTTCTTCTTTACCAATACCTTGATCGACCTGACCTGGCCCGCAAGCTGGTGCGGGTGAGCCGCCCCCGTAACCTCCCGATGGTGTTAAGCCGCGATGAGGTCGCCCGCCTGCTCAACGCGACGACCACCCTCAGGCACCAGGCAGCGCTGTCGGTGGCCTATGGCGCCGGATTGCGCGTTGGCGAAGTCGCCATGCTCAAGGTGCGCAATATCGACAGCGAGCGCATGCTGATCCGGGTCGAGCGGGGCAAAGGCGGACGATACCGCAACGCCATGCTCTCGCCCGACCTGCTTACCCTGTTGCGCCAATGGTGGCAGGACGGCCATCGTCAAGGCGTGCTGCACCGCGACGGCTGAGGGCGCGATCCTGTCCGGCGGAAACCGACGCCATTTCAGACGTTTAACCTCTCGCCGGGCTTACCTGAAAGCGGTCGAGCGAGAGGCTAGTAGAAGGAATGCGCCGTTGCCTTCAATGGCGCGTCCCTTACCATTAAGTGCCGGACTGTCCGTGGTTACCAAGGAGCATTACCTGCGGGCTCGACAAAGCGCCCTGACACTGCTCCATCACCAAGAAGAGCATACTCGACAGGCAAGCGGGCACCGTCTTCGGCAGTCATAAAGCCATTGCCGCCGGTCAAGTCGGTTTTGACATAGCCCGGTGCCACAGAATTGACGACGATCGGGGTGCCTTTCAATTCCGCGGCGAGTTGTACGGTCAGCATGTTGAGTGCCGCCTTTGAGGCGTTGTATCCAATCAGGCGCGCTTCATAGTAGGGCGAGGCCGGATCGCCATTGATGGAGAGCGAGCCCAGCGTCGTGGCGAGATTGACAATGCGGCCTGCCTTCGACTGCCGCAACAGCGGCAGCATGGCCTGTGTAACTGCCAGGGTGCCGATAAAATTGGTCTCCATCAAGCGCCGGGCGGCGGCGACACTGCCGACGGATGGTGGGCCATCTTCCGCATCAACGATGCCTGCATTGTTGACCAGAATATCGAGTCGGCCGTACCGGCCTGTGATCGTCTCAACAGTCGCTGCGATGGTCCTCTCATCATTGAGATTAATCGACACAGCCTCGACGTCCAATCCATCAGAAGCAAGTCCAGCGGCGGCTTGCTGTCCGCGAGCACTGTCGCGCGCGCCCAGCAGTACCTTGATGCCAGCCTGTGCCAACTGCCGGGCGATCTCCAGGCCGATCCCCTTGTTGGCGCCTGTTACCAGCGCAACCTTTTTCGTCGTCATATTCGAAATCCTTCATATCTGGCTCAAGGCCTGCCGATAATATATGAAGGATCGCTCAAGTTTTGGATTCGCATATGGACATCGCCGCGCCGAACCATCTGAATGCCCGCAAAAAGCCGCGTCAGGCTCGCTCGGCAGTGACAGTTGATGCCATTTTCGAAGCGACCATTCAGGTTTTGCTGACCGAGGGCATTCATCGGCTGACTACTACGCGCGTAGCCGAACGCGCCGGCGTTTCCGTTGGCACGATGTACCAGTATTTCCCGCACAAGCAGGCTTTGCTTTACGCGCTCAATGAGCGCTATCTGGACCGCTTGGCGGAACGCGTAGAAGCGACCTGCTCGAACCTTCACGGCAAGTCGACAGCCGAGATGGTAACTGCCCTGGTCACAGTCTACTGGGATGCCAAGACGGAGCGAAGCGACGTCACACGCGTCCTGTACAGTTCGGCGGTCGAGCTGGACAACGAGGCGCTTATCGAAGCTTTCGCTATGCGTATGGATCGAGCGACATCGGCCATGCTAGTCACCGCTCCGACCGCGCATTATGCCAGCCTTGATCTGGTCAATAGCACGCTCCTCTCAGTGATTTTCGGCACGGTGCGCAATGTCTTTGAGCGCAGCATGCCCGCAGAGCTGCAGGCCGATATCCGAAGCCAGCTGGTTGCCATGTGCTTGTCTTACCTTGAGGGTGCTGGCGGTTGACCGCATGATGCTCCAACAAACGAGTTACGTATCCAATGACCGCTTCAGCTTGCCTCGGGACGAAAGCTTCCCGTCCGCAAGCCATCCCGAAATTGCCGGTCTGCCATCGACCCCAAAAGACGTCATTGAAGTATTGAACCCATTTCTCCAGGAGCGGACGCATCTTTCAACGGATCAGGACAAGCAGCAGGCTGCTGACCACTCCGGCGACCAGGAAGTATGAACCCGAGACGGCCCCATACAGAAGCGGGCGCGGCATGTTGGGATTGATTCCGGTATTGACCGTGGTGGTAACAAGGAAGCCAATGCCCACGATCAGACCATAGGCCAGGCCATCGCCCAGATTGTCGATACCCAGGGCGCGCATCAGAACTGCATTGGCGATCGACGCTACGAGGCCACAGACAAATGGGCCGGCTATGAAGATCGGCGTCATCTTGAAGGGGGGCTGGCCTTCGCGGCCCAGTGCGTAGGTATAGGCCTTGCCGAAGAAGGCAGTGAACCAGAGAGCGCCGAGCACCGCCATGCCAACCGTCGAGGCGGCAACGCCCAGCCAGTTGATCTGGCCGATAACATTAAACATTCTGGATCTCCGGAAAATGACGCGGGCACATCGTCGTCCCCGCTCTTGCAATGGGGAATTAGGAAGCTTGGTAGGCCACGGCGATGTCGAGTACCCAGGTCACACCGAACTTGTCCTTCAGCATGCCATACAGCGGCGACCAGCCGGCGGGCGCCAGATCCTGAATCACGGTTGCACCGTCCTTGAGCTTGTCCCAATAGCCGGTCAACTCCTCGTTGCTGTCGCCCCGGACCGATACGAAGACGGGGATTTCGCCTGGCGCATAGGAAAGGCTAGAGGGAACGTCATAGGCCATGACGGCAAAGCCGGCCTCGGACACGACCTGACCCCACATGATCTGATCTGCCTCAGCGGGGTTCTGCACGGCATTGGCATCCTTATAGGTCACGATGACGGGGAAACCGCCGAAGACGGACTGATAGAATTCCAGCGCAGCACGGGCCTGACCGCGAAAATTGAGATGGGTCGTGGTCTTGATGGTCATTGTCGGTATTCCTGTTGGCTTGTTTGACGCCGATCGGTATACAGCGGCCCAACTGACAATTTCCGGCAGTTTGAAGCGTGGCTCGTCCAGATCGCCTGTTTCGACTTTTGCAGGTCATGCGTGTAATGGCACCACCGATCACGGCTGCTCGCCTTGCCGAGGAGACAGAGGTATCGCTACGCTCGCTCTATCGCGATATCGACAGCCTCCGTGCGGCCGGTGCTCGAATTGAAGGGGAGCGCGGTTACGGATATCGGTTGGTGGAGGACAACTCGTTGCCGCCGCAGGCCTTTGATCGCACCGAAATGGAGGCTATTGCGCTCGGTCTTGCCGAAGTTGGAAGCATGGGCGATCCTGCTTTGGCTAGGTCCGCCCGATCCGCCTTGGCAAAAGTCGTTGCAACTGTCCCCGACGATCGGGAACAGCAACTGATCCACGCTATCTCTCAAATCTACCGGCCCAACGCGCGTATGCACGTCGGCACCGAGATAGAGGTCTTGCGTGAGGCATGCTGGCAGGAGGAGGCACTGGAGATCGGATATACCGACAAGAGCGGCGAGGTTACGCAGCGCTCCATCCTGCCACTATGCTTCATGTATACGGATCGCAAGCTGATCATATTGGCGTGGTGCAACCTGCGCTGCGATTACCGCATGTTCGACATCACTCGGATTGTCCAGCCCAACGCCACCGGCCGCAGCTTCCGACCCCGGCGCGTCGCGATGTTGCGTGAATACCTAGCGAAATTGAAAGCTGGGCAAACACAAAATGAGTGATCCCAACGGGGCTCGTTTTGTGACCGCTTGATGCCGCTGACGACCAAAACCGGACTGTCTGGAAACCACCTCAAATCGGCTCTCCCCCTCAGTCGCCCGCCCTCACCCACTCCGGCACACTATCGAGCCCAATCAACTCATCGAGCGTCTGCCGCGGCCGCACCGCGTGCCACTTGCCGCCATCCACCAGAACTTCGGCGATCAGCGGGCGGGTGTTGTAGGTCGAGCTCATCACCGCGCCATAGGCGCCCGCGCTCATCACAACCAGCAGGTCGCCCTCGCCCACATCGGCCATCTCCCGATCCAGCCCGAGATAATCCCCCGTCTCGCACACCGGCCCCACGATATCGGCGCGGATGGTCTCAGCCCCCGCGCCCGCTTCCTGCATGGGCAGAATATCGTGATGAGCCTCATAAAGCGTCGGGCGGATCAGATCGTTCATCGCCGCATCGACAATGACAAAGCTCTTTTTCTCTGTCTTTTTGACGTATTCGACCCGCGTCACCATCACCCCGGCATTGCCCGCGATCAGCCGGCCAGGTTCAAGGATCACCCGGCACCCCAGAGCATCGGTGTGCCGGCGCACCAGCTTGGCGTATTCCACCGGATCGGGTGGTGGCGAATTGTCCTGTTGATAGGGAATCCCCAGCCCGCCCCCGACGTCCACATGCTCGATTGCATGTCCCGCCGCCCGCAGCCGCTCAACCAGTTCGGCCAGCAGCTTAAAGGCGTTGTCGAACGGATCGAGATCGGTGATCTGGCTGCCGATATGCATATCGACGCCCACCGCCTTCAAATTCTTGCACGCCGCGATCCGCTCATAGACCGCCTCGGCCCGCGCGTAGGGAATGCCGAACTTGTTCTCCGATTTGCCCGTCGAAATCTTGGCGTGGGTTTTCGCGTCCACATCGGGATTGATCCGCACCGAAACCGGCGCGATTTTGTCCATCTCGGCCGCCACCGCGTTGAGCCGTTCCAGCTCGGGCTCGCTTTCGACGTTAAAGCACAAGATCCCCACGTCCAACGCCCGCCGCATCTCGGCCCGGCTCTTGCCGACGCCCGAAAAGATGATTTTTTCCGCCGGGATCCCCGCCCGCAGCGCCCGCTCGAGCTCACCGAGCGACACCACATCCGCCCCGATGCCCTTTTGCGCGGCAATGGCCAGCATCGCCTGGTTCGAATTGGCCTTCATGGCATAGGCGACCAGCGTGTCGGTGCCGGAAAACGCCCCCATCATCACGTCGATATGCCGGGTAAACGTCGCCCGCGAATAGCAATAGAACGGCGTGCCGATCTCCTCGGCCACCGCCGTCAGATCGACATCCTCGGCAAACATCCAGCCGCCGCGATAGGTAAAATGATGCACCGATTAATTCCCCAGCCGCTCGCGCCAGCCTGTCACCTGCGCCTTGACGTTTGCCGGCGACGTCCCGCCAAAACTCGTCCGCGACTTGACCGAATTTTCCACCCCCAGCACCTTGAACACCTGGCTGGTGATGCGCTCGTCGATTTCCTTGAAATCCTCGATGGTCAACCCTTCCAGCCCGCAGCCCTTGGCCTCGGCCGTCGCCACCGCGCGCCCGGTGATGTGGTGCGCATCGCGGAACGGAACGTTCGCCGCCCGCACCAGCCAGTCGGCCAGGTCGGTCGCCGTCGAAAACCCGGCCCCCGCCGCCGCCGCCATCTTTTCGCGATTGACGGTGAGATCGCCCATCATCCCGGTCATCGCCGCCAGCGCCAGCGAGAAATTATCGAGCGCGTCAAACGCGATTTCCTTGTCTTCCTGCATGTCCTTTGAATAGGCCAGCGGCAGCCCCTTCATCACCATCAAAAGCGATGTGAACGCCGCAAAAATCCGCCCCACCTTGGCCCGGATCAGCTCTGCCGCGTCCGGATTGCGCTTTTGCGGCATGATCGAAGACCCGGTGGAAAACTTGTCGGAAAGCCGCACAAACGCAAACTGCGCCGACGACCAGATCACCAGCTCTTCGGAAAGCCGCGACAGATGCATCGCACAGATCGACGCCGCCGAAAGCGTTTCGAGGATGAAGTCGCGGTCCGAGACCGCATCGAGCGAATTGGCCATCGGCCGATCGAACCCCAGCGCCTGCGCCGTCATCTCCCGATCGATCGGAAACGAAGTCCCCGCAAGCGCTGCCGCCCCCAGCGGGCTTTCATTGAGCCGCGCCCGCGCATCGAGGAGCCGCCCCTTGTCGCGCTCGAGCATTTCCACATAGGCCAGCATATGATGCCCGAAGGTCACCGGCTGGGCGCTCTGCAGATGCGTGAACCCTGGCATCACGCTGTCCGCTTCGGCCTCGGCTTTCTCGACCAAGACCTTTTGCAGCGTCTCGACCTGCGCGGCCAGCATGTCCAGCCCATCGCGCACATAGAGCTTGAAATCGGTCGCCACCTGATCGTTGCGCGAGCGTGCCGTGTGCAGTCGCCCGGCCGGCTCCCCGATCAGATCCTTGAGGCGGCTTTCCACGTTCATATGGATGTCTTCGAGCGCTCGCGAGAAGGTGAACTCCCCCGCCTCGATTTCCCCCCGAACTGTCTCTAGACCGGAGATGATGGCATCCTTATCGTCGCGCGTCAGAATGCCGGCTGCCTCCAGCATCGTGGCATGCGCTATCGATCCGGCGATGTCATGCTTGTAAAGGCGCTTGTCGAAGCCGATAGAAGCGTTGATCTCTTCCATGATGGCGTCGGGGCCGGAGGAAAACCGGCCTCCCCACATGCGATTGCTCATCGGCGCCTCTTACTTAAATAAATTTGCGAGTGATGGTTTTATGGATCAGGACGAAAAGCGAAAATCACCCCGCCCCATCATCCTTGGCACGGGCCTTTTCGCAGCGGCGGTAGGTATAGCCGTGGCCGTCTGGGTTAGCAATGGCGGCGCCAACGCCGCGACCTGCCCGGTGCGCGCCGAGGCCGCACAAGCCATCGACGATGCCGCAACCGGCGAACTCGCCGCTCTTTTACCCTCGTCCCAATGGCGCGACTATTCCGATCTTGCCTTCCAGGACGAGGATGGAAACCCCGTCACGCTCGCCGATTTCGCCGGTAAGAAGCTGCTGATCAATTTCTGGGCCACCTGGTGCGCGCCCTGCCGCGAGGAAATGCCCTTCCTCGATGCGCTCCAAGCCCAATATGGCGGGGACGATTTCGAAGTGGTCGCCATCAGCCTCGATATCGGCGCCGACGGTCCCACCGCCGCTGCCCTGTTCCTTGAAGAGATCGGCGCGCAAAATCTCAAGCTCTTTGCCGATCCGAGCTACAAACTCTTCGAGCGCCTGCGAAATGAAGCGGTAACGCTGGGCCTCCCCGCTACCATTCTCGTCGATGATGAAGGGTGCGAGTTGGCCGTCCTCCAGGGCCCCGCCCATTGGGACACCCCCGACGGCCACAGGGTCGTCGAAACCCTTCTCGAAATCTGACCGGGCAAGGCCGAATTTCTGCTTACTAAAAATTGAGGGATCGGGCGCACACTGATTGGCGGAGGAGCCGCCACCCGCGGCGGCGAAACAGCGGATCACCAGCTTGACCGGTTCGAGCGTTGCCGTTTTGATGGTCACCGACAGTCCTGCAAGGGAGCCGCACCCGGCTGCCCACTGGTCGGCGATAGCGCGAGTCGCGCCACTGAGCGAAATCGGTGCGCTCGACCTTTCGGCCTTTTCGGCCATCCTGGTCGACGCCGATCTCTCCAGCACCGCCACCATCGACCGGCTCAAAAAGAGCCTGCAGGCCCTCGAGCGCAACATCCCACGCTACTTCCTCGTCACCGAGGGTCGGCGCGTGGAGATGGTTCAGGCCAATGTGCTCCGCGCCCACGCCACTGAAACGCGGCCGCTAACAGCCGAGGGGCTCAAGCGCCTGCTCTCGAGCACCTTGCCCCAACCCGTCGACGAGGCGGCCGACACGTCAAGCGCTGCCATAGCTCGGGCGGCCTCCAGGGCCCTCGGCAGCGCCTTTGAATCACTCCGGTCCAACACCGCCCTTGATTCAACCACCGTCGCCAGGGCCAGCAACGACATCGTCGACAGTGTCGGCGCGGGCGGGCTCGGTCAATGGCTCGATACGGTGCGCGCCCATCACCAGGGCACCTACCAGCACTGCCTGCTGGTCACCGGCGTCCTCACCAATTTCGCCCAGAAAGTCGGCATGAGCCAGGCCGATGTCTCCAAGCTCACCACCGCCGGCCTCCTCCACGACATCGGCAAGGCCACGATCCCCGTCGCCATCCTCGAAAAACCCGGCAAGCTCTCCGCTGAAGAATTTGCCGAGATCGCGCGCCACCCGATCGAAGGCTTTGACTATCTTACCGCCCACGCCGATCTCAGCCCCGATATTCTAGCCGCCGTCCGGGGCCACCACGAATATCTCGACGGCAGCGGCTACCCCGATGGCCTCATGGCCTCCCAGATCGGCGATCTCACCCGCATCGTCACCATCTGCGATATCTATGGCGCACTCAGCGAACGCCGCGCCTACAAGCCCGCCATGCCTCCCGCCCAGGCGCTGGCCATCCTCGAAGACATGTGCGTCGCCGGCAAGCTCGAAACCGCCCTCGTCCGCGCCCTGCGCCAGGCGGTGGAGACGGGCTAGGGGCCATATCCAGTACACGGCCGCTCAAAAACCCCTCACACCCAAGGAGAAAGAAGGCCGGCAGGCCGGTGAGGGAGCCTTGGGCGCCAGCCAATCCCCTCACCTCTGCAAGACAGAGCAAAAGATGACCGACCTTAGGCGCTCTTGTCGATCTGATGGGTTGGCTCGGCTTTGGCCGACACGGGCGCGTCGAGCCGCTCGATAGCCTTCTCGATCATCATCGCCCCACGCTCCCTGGCAATCAGCGCCGTTGTGGCCTCAAGATTGCCGGCCTCGATCCTGGCCATGCGGTGCAAAAGGATTTCGGCCGAATGCTGGATCAGGATCAATATACCCTCGCGGCTCACGCTCTAGGTTGCGTGGACAGTCAGGTCAGGGCGAGCCGAAAGTGGCGATTTTCGAGAGTGATGACCGGCCACAGAAGATCCAGTGGACCTTCTGTAGGGAAGAACGCCCGGCGAACTTAAGCTCGCGGGCTATGAGCGGAGCGTACATTGGGTACGTGAGCACCGGAAGCGCAGACCCGAAGGGCCACGTCAGCGAATATTGCCACTTGCAGGCCGCCATCACCTGACTGTCCATGCAACCTAGGCCCGCTTGTCGACATTGGCTCCCATCCCGGCGGGCGCCGGCGCCGGAGCATTCTCGACGGCCTCGGTCAGCATGGAAATCATGCTCATTTCCATTTCGTGCTGCTTTTTGACCATCAGCATCTGGGCGGTCTGAACGGTCTGGGCCTGTTTCATGGCCACCGCTGTCGCGGCAATATCGCTCATTTTCGCCCATCCTCATCGCTTCTGCGTTCACGCCCCAATCTAAACGCCAGCGCCTAAAAAAACCTTACCCCGAATTAACCATTGGCCCGACGGCCATCGCCGCGGCACTCCTCCGGTATTTTCTGATTTCGCATTGGGGCTGTCCCCTTCCCCAATCCACTACCCGTCACCCCGGGATGATCGCAGAGAGCAAGCCAGCGTGGCGCCTTGAGCGCCAGCTCAAACGCACCGCCTCACCCGCCCCAAAGCGGCACCTGTCGCCGCTTGAACACCACCACCAGCGCCGCCCCGGCCACAACCCCGCCCAGGTGCACCCACCAGGCCACCCCGTCATCGCCCCAGATGAACACATAGAAAAGCTGCGTCGCCACCCACAGCCCCAGCACCGCCCAGGCTGGCAGCGCCAGGGGAAAGGTGATGACCAGTCGGTTGAGAACGAACACCCGCACTTTCGGATAGAGCACAAGATACGCCCCGATGATCCCCGCCACAGCGCCCGACGCTCCCACCAGCGGCCCCATCGCCTCTGGAAACAGCCACAGATGGGCCAGCCCGCTCACCACCCCGCAGGCAATATAAAAGACCAGATATTTCCAATGCCCCATGGCGTCTTCGACATTGTCGCCGAACACCCATAAAAACAACATGTTGGAGAGAAGGTGCAGCCAATCGGCATGCAAAAACATATAGGTGAAGACCGTCGCCTGATCGGGCAGCCAGGGCGCTGGCCCTTCCACGACCCCGCTCACCACCGCCGGGATCATCCCATAGGTGATCTGGCCGAAATAGAGCCCGTCCTGCCCGCCGGCCCATTGCATGAGGAACACGACGATATTGACCCCGATCAATCCGTAATTGACGAAGGGCCGCTCGATATGAGCGATCTTGTTGCTGTCATAGAGCGGCAGAAACATCGGCGCAGTCCCCGGGCTGGCGCCCGGTGTGCCGGAGCGCTTCGAACCACCCGATACCATTTTTGCACCCAGGGCGCGCGCAAAAACAAGACCATCCGCGCAGGCCGGTGCGTGCCGCGCCCGGCGCTCGAAATGTCCATTTGCGCATGGGGCGAGAGGCTTTCCGTCAGCCTCGCCGCCCCTTCGGCTATTCCGCGGGCCTGGGTCGGGCCGGCGAAGCGGTGCGGGACGGCGCAAAAACCGTGTAGGCGAAAATCAGCACCCGGCGAAAGTCACCAGCGACCCCACAACGACCAGAGGCTCAAAGCTGGTGTTCCCCTGAAGCAGGAAATAGAGCCCCACGATCATGGCGATGACCCCGAGCGTATAGACCCCGTAGTGAATCATCGCCAGACGCAACGCCGCCTTGGCCGGATTGAGTGCGTAATAGGCGCCAAACAGCGCACTGGTCACCCAGCCGAGCAGGTTGAGATGGGCGTGGGCGCCGGTGACGTTGTGGACACCGGAAATGGACATCTGCAACCCCATGCCGATGCCGACAATGAGAAAGACGATGCCGCTCTGGAAAAACAGATGCGAGACCTTGGGCATTTTTTAAACCCTCCAGGGCGAACTCAACCTCCCCTCGAAGTCTCCGCCGCCCTGGTGCCAACAATACGCCTGAAAATTGCTTCGGAAAAGCCGATAATTCCAGGCTCACCGGGCGATACAGACCCTTACCCGTCCTTGGTCGTCCCCGTATTGCGCCCTGGCTCCCACAACACGTCCTTGCTCCCGTTTCCATTGGCCACCCGGCCCAGAACGAACAGCAGATCCGAAAGCCGGTTGAGATAGCGGATCGCTTCGGGGTTGAGGTCGGGCTCGGCCCTTTTGGTGGCAACGCACACCCGTTCGGCCCGCCGCGTTATGGTGCGCGCCAGATGCAGCGCCGCCGAAAGGGCCGTCCCGCCCGGCAGGACAAACGACGTCAGCGGGGTGAGCGCTTCGTTGAACGCATCGATCTGGCCCTCGAGCCATTCCACCTGCCGCGCCGTCACCCGCAACGCCGTGTAGGATCGCCCCTCATCGGGGCCGGGCGTTGCAAGATCGGACCCAAGATCGAACAGATCGTTCTGGATGCGCCCCAGCGCGTGATCGACCCGCGCCATGTCCTTGGTATTGAGCCGCGCCAGCCCGATCGCTGCGTTGGCCTCGTCCACCGTGCCATAGGCCTCGACCCGCAGGTCGTCCTTTTGCCGCCGCGGCCCGTCCACCAGCCCCGTCGTCCCGTCATCACCGGTCTTTGTGTAGATCTTGTTGAGCTTGACCATAAATAAGTACCTGCGGTGTGGGAGCGGGATCAGCGTTGAGGACCAAAGAAATACAATGCCGCCATCAGCAAGGCTACCGCTATGGCCTGCATGATGACGCGGGCCCGCATCAGCTTCTGGCTGGTGTTGCCCGACCCGCCCTTGAACATGTTGTAGAGCCCCATGCCCAAAATGATCGCCACTGCGGCCACGGCCAGGACGATCAGGATGTTGAGGGAGGTTTCCATGGGATCGCTTTCCTAAACTGTCTCGATACGCATGTGTAGAACACGGCATCGCTATCGGGTCATGCCCCATTTTGTCGCCCCGTTCCACCCATCGCGGCATTGATTGCAGATATCGGGGTCCCGAACGCACCGGGCCGTAGCTTTCCACGCCTGGTTTGCGCCAGGATTCAGAACGTGAACTGCGCCCTGATCTCCCCGGGCGCAATCCCCAGCGCCCGCAACCCGGCCAGGCTTTCCGAGCCGCGAGATTTGGACAGCTTTTCCGCATCCTCACCGACGATCAGCGGATGGTGGGTATAGACCGGGCTCGGCAAATCCAAGAGAACCTGCAAAAGGACGTGAATGTCAGTCGAGGCGTAAAGATCCATGCCGCGCGTTACATGCGTTATGCCCTGAATGGCATCGTCGACCACCACCGAGAGATGATAGCTGGTCGGCGTATCCTTGCGCACGATCACCACATCCCCCCACCGCTCGGGCTCTGCCCGGCGCTTGACCACTTCACTGGCGGGGTCGGGCATCGCCTCACGGATAGAAAGTTCCCCTTTTCCGTCAAGCGCTCGTCCCACGTCGAGCCGCCACTGCACCGGCACGCCGGCCTCGAGCTTTTCCAGTCTTTCAGCCCCCGGAAGATGCCGGCAGGTCCCCGGATAGATCGGTGCCCCGTCCGGATCGGTCCGCCCATCCGCCGCCGCCCGGATTTCGGCCCGCGTACAAAAGCACGGATAGAGCAGACCCTTGCTCCGCAGGGCATCGGCCGCCACACGGTAGTCATCGAAATGGGCCGATTGGACCCGCACCGGCTCGGGCCATTCAAGCCCAAGCCATTGCAAATCTTTAAAAACCGCTTCGACAAATTCGGGTCGACACCGCACCGTGTCGATGTCTTCGATCCGCAGCACAAACGCTCCGCCCAGCGCTCTTGCCCAATGATCGGTATAAAGCGCCGAATAGGCATGCCCCAGATGCAACCGCCCGTTCGGGCTTGGCGCGAAGCGGAAAATACGTTGAGATGGGAACGACATGACCAACCGCAAATCCTCGTTGAAAGCCCCTACCATGAGCGCCCTCGCCACTCCACCCCGGCTCGACAGCGCCCAGGCGCTGGCTGTCCATCTTGAGGGATTGAGCCAGCGCGACGAGCGCCTTGCCGCTGCCATCAGCCGGGCCGGCGAAGTCACCCTGCGCAATTCTCCATCGGGGTTCGAGGGCATGGCCCGGATCGTTTGCGGCCAGCAACTCTCGGTCGCCTCGGCCCGCGCCATCTGGGGCCGGGTCGAAGCGCTGGGCGCCATAACCCCCGATGCCTATCTCGGATTCGACGAGCAAACCCTGCGCAAGACCGGACTCTCGCGGGGGAAATTCGAAACCATTCGCGGCGTCGCCCTGGCCATCACCGAACAGGGCCTGGACTTTTCCCAGGTCGATGTAATGGAGCCCGACGCCGCCATCGAAACCCTCACCCGCCTCAAGGGCATCGGCCCCTGGACCGCGGAAATCTACCTCCTGTTCTGCGCCGGCCACCCCGACATCTTCCCCGCCGGCGACCTCGCTCTGCAAAAGGCGGTCGAGCACGCCTTCAATCTTCCCGCTCGCCCACTGCCCAAGGAATTGATCCCCCTGGCCGCCCAATGGTCGCCGCATCGGGGCGCCGCCGCCCTGATGTTCTGGCGCTATTTCTCGGCCATGAAAAATTCTGACGCCTGGGACGCGCTCTAAATTTTTCCAACCCCAAGGACCATTGATGACCGAACCCGTAAAGCTCTCCGGCCCCATGCTTCCCGCTGCCTCGGGATCCGCGAAAAGTCTCGTCGTGCTCCTGCACGGCTATGGCTCGGACGGCCGCGACCTCATCGCCCTCGGCCAGTTCTGGCGCGACAGTTTCCCCGATACGATATTCGTCGCGCCCAACGCCCCCCATGTCTGCGGCGGCAATCCGTTCGGCTATGAATGGTTTCCCCTCGACCTTGAGGGAGACCGCACCCTTGCGCGCCTCTCCGGCGCCGACACCGCCCGGCCCGTGATCGACGCGTTCCTCACCGACCTGTGGGCCCAGACCGGCCTGGGGCCCGCCGACACGATCCTCGTGGGCTTCTCCCAGGGCGCCATGATGGCGCTCTATACCGGCCTGCGTCTTGCCGAACCCGTCAAGGCCATCATCGCCTTTTCCGGCCTCATCGTCGCGCCGGAAAAGCTCGAGGCCGAAATCGCCTCAAAGCCGCCCGTGCTGCTGATCCATGGCGATCTGGACGATGTGGTCCCGGTCATCGGCAGCGAAACCGCGCTGCCCAAACTCATCGATCTCGGAATAGACGCGCGGCTCCATATTTCTCAAGGCTCCGGTCACACCATCGCTCAGGACGGGCTGGAGACCGCCACGACGTTCCTGCGCGGGATCCTCTAGAGCGCGTCCAGCAAAAGTGGAAACGGTTTTACGGTTCGGACGCGCGACGAAACAAGGACCTAGATCCAGTCCGCGATTCGAAGAAAAGCGGACTAGATCTAGCGAGTTGGATTCCCCACAGCTTTTCAACAAAGTTCTTCACAGCCCTGTCACAAGAGGCGTAGAATATAGCCATGGAATCGCCGGAGCGCTTCCGGCAGCGGTCAGAGCGCATTCAGGATTGGAAGCGTTGCGGGGAGGTTAAGTCCATGCCCCGGAGGATTTTGTGACAATCCACGTGTCACCTCAGGCCTGTCCCGCTCT
>DFMV01000017.1:27011-112888 GCA_002375765.1 Rhizobiales bacterium UBA3584
GACAAGGTGGTCCGAAGTCCGAGCTTCGAGATGCGCCTGCCGAGCGTCATTTCGCTCAAAGACTATGTCCAGCCCGCCAAATACCCCGCCTTTACCCGCTTCAACGTTTTCCTGCGAGATCGTTTCCAGTGCCAGTATTGCGGCTCGCGTCACGATCTGACCTTCGATCACGTCCTGCCCCGCTCCAAGGGTGGCCGCACGACCTGGGAAAACATCGTTGCCGCCTGCTCGCCCTGCAACCTGCGCAAGGCCAATCGCACCCCGCGCGAAATCGGCATGATCCCGCGCCAGAAGCCCTACCAGCCCACGGTGCACGATTTGCACAACAACGGCAGGGCCTTCCCGCCCAACTATCTCCACGATAGCTGGCTCGATTATCTCTATTGGGATATCGAACTGGAGCCGTAAGCCGATTTACGCCTTGCGCAACTGCCCGATAATGGCCAGCACCAGCAGCACCACGATGGCTGCCGAAATCAGCGCATTGAACCCGGCCAGCGAGATGCCAAACATCTCCCACTGAATTGCGTCGCACGGCACGATGCGCACATCGCTCATGTCTGAAAGCATATCGAGGCTGATCGCGTCGTCGCCGACCCCGGTGCAGCTTTGCGGCCCCGGCCACCAGCCCCATTCAACGCCCGCGTGATAGCCCCCGACCCAGGTTCCCCACGCAAACAGCGCCGCAACCACGCCCATCAACCCAACCCGGAACGGGGTTGGAAGCTTGGTCCACACGATCAGCGCCAGGGCCAGCAACGGCAGGCCGATATAATAGGGCCAGCGCTGGGTCAGGCACAATTCACACGGATAAAGCCCGCCGATGAACTGGAACGCCAGCGCCCCGAGAATGGCGGCAAGCCCCAGAACGAACGCCGCGCCGGCCTTGGCCCGGTCCGATGCCGGTGAAAGTTGAGAAGTCTGCGACATGAGGCGAAAATCCTAGTTCAGATACCGAATGGCGACGAAACCGCCGATCAACAGCACGGTAAAGACGATTGTGACCAGACCGAGCCGCTTTTCGATGAAATCGCGGATCGGAGGGCCGAAAAAGTACAAAAGCGTCGCCACCAGAAAGAACCGCGCGCCGCGCGAGATGATCGAGCCGATTACGAAGACCGGCAGCGACAACCCGGCAAACCCCGAAGTGATAGTGAAGACCTTGTAGGGCACCGGTGTGAACCCGGCGACAAAGACGATCAGCAGCCCGTAATCGGCAAACCACTGCTGAAGCTGCTCGAAGGCCGGCCCGTAGTGGTAAAAATCGATGATCGGTCGCGCCAGCGGCTCGAACAGGAACGCCCCGATCACATACCCGAAAATCCCCCCCAGCACTGAGGCGACCGTACAGATCGTCGCGTTCCACCAGGCCGATTTGCGGTCCGCGACCACCATGGGAATCAGCATCACATCGGGGGGCAGCGGAAAAAACGAACTTTCGGCAAAACTCACCCCGGCCAAGGCATAGGGAGCCTGTCGGCTCATGGCCATTTTCATGGCCCAGTCATAAAGGCGGCGCAGCATATATTGGTCGTCCCCAACTGGCGGGCGGGCGGGCCGGCAAGCCATGCTCCATCCGCACCAACTTTTCAATCGCGATCACGCCGGATTTACGGCGCACTCTGCGAGCACTTCGATATCTGTATCGGCAAAAGGTTCAAAAAGCGCCAAGGCTCTCTTATCGCACCGCGCGCGCCAGCGCCGTTCGGGTTGCCCTCAGAAGCGCCACAAAACGCCGCGATCGGGCGATCGAGGCTTCGATTTCCCCGATTTTCTCCGCGAGAAAGCTGTCGGCATCAAACGCTTCGAGATCGCCGGTTTCCATCACCTGAACCAGCATTTCAAGCTCGGAAATACTCATCCCGGCAGCCCGAGCCTGCGCGATCATGTCCAGCCGTTCCACGGTGTCGTCGGGGTAGTCGCGATAGCTGTTGGAAGGGTCGCTGGACGGTCGGGAGGAAATCAGTCCCCTGCGCTCATAAAACCGGATCGTATCCCGCGTCATGCCTGTTTGCTTTGCCAGGGCGCCGACTCGCATCATGACTCCAAAACCATTGACCGCACTCCATGGTTTTACTATGGTTCACACCCGACGGTGTCAAGATGGCCGATCGGGCCAAAAACAATGGAGACCGCTGTGGGACCGATTTGTCAGAGCTGCTCAATGCCCATGAGCAAGGACCCCCAAGGCGGAGGCACCAATGCCGATGGCAGTCGTTCTACTCTTTATTGTTCGCTGTGCTTTGAGGACGGGGCGTTCACCCAGCCCGGCTTTACGGTCGCGCAGATGCAGCAATATTGCATTGACCAATTGCGCAAGCAGGGCATGCCACGCGTGATGGCGTGGGCATTTACCCGATCCCTGCCGCGTCTGCAGCGCTGGCGGAGCTAGCCTTGGGCGTTCTCGATCAGCTCGCCTGTGCGTTGGACCGCAATGACGAGCAACCCAATATTGCTCTTGCCGAACAGCTCGTGGCGCAAAGGGACCACGCGGCAATCGCCACGCTGGCCGATGCGCTGCAGAATGCCGGCAAGGCCGTCGCAAATGACGCCATCAAGGTCCTTTACGAAATCGGCTACAGGGCACCCGAGCTCATCGCGCCCCACGCCGGTGCATTTCTTTCCCGCCTCGATGCCGGCGCCAATCGTCAAGTCTGGGGCGCTTTGAAAGCCCTCGAAACCCTGGCACCGCTCGAACCGCGATTGCTGAGCGAACATCTCGATACCATACTGGCCGCCGCTGACGCCGGGTCGGTCATTGCCAAAGACGCAACGATGGGGATTCTCGCGGGGCTGGCCCGTTCCGGCCAGTACAAAAAAGCGGCCCCGATCATGCTCGATCGGATCGAAACGGCCCCAGTCAATCAATTGCCCGCCTATGCCGAGATTGCAGCCTCGGTCGTTGCCGGCCCCGAACGCGCGCGGCTTCTTGCCATCCTTGAGAGGCGGGTGACATCTGTCGCCCAGCCGGCAAAGCAAAAGCGCATCGCCAAGGTAGTCCGATCCCTCTCGCGCTGATCGGTCCTCACCGGCAACAAAATCACCATCACGTTCAAAAAGGGCGCATCAGGGCAATTGACGCCGCGTCCTGTTTGCCTATAGTCCGCCGCGACAAATCTGCTGCGGGTGTGGTGGAATTGGTAGACGCGCTGGACTCAAAATCCAGTTCCGAAAGGAGTGCCGGTTCGATTCCGGCCACCCGCACCACGATTTGATCTAGCTTCCCTGCGTATCGCGCGGGGCAAACAACCGGTTCCGTGATCCCGTTATATGCTGGCGCATCAACGCTCGCGCCCCTGCCGCATCCTGATTGAGGATCGCCTGGTAAATGGCGGTATGCTCGGTAAACACATGCTGCAATCCGTCATGGGTGCTTTTCAGCGACAGCCCGTGAAATCGCATGCCAACCGCGATGTGGTCCTCGAGCGCCTGCATCGCCGTGGCAAAATAGGGATTGCCCGAAGCCTGAGCGATCGACAGATGGAACATGAAATCGGCATCGGCGCGGTGCGCCTGTCGGTTCGTGGCGTCGCGCAGCAGCGCCAGCGCTGTCTTGATCTTGACCAGCGCCTCATCCGACCGTCGCGCCGCGGCCATGGCCGCCGCTTCAGGCTCGATCGTGAGGCGAAAATCATAGCAGTGCTCCAGATCCGACAGATTTTCCATCTGCCCGAATCCCAGAGGTTCCTTGATCCCCTGCTCGCGCACAAAAGAGCCCGCCCCGCGCCGCGAATAGATCAGCCCCTGATCGCGAAGCCGTTGCAGCGCGTCACGGACAACGGGGCGCGACACCTGGAACTCGGCAGCCAGCGCGTGCTCGGTCGGCAGGCGTTCATCGACGCCATAGGCGCCAGATTTGATTGCCTTCTGGATGCGGTCGAACACAGCGTCTGAAAGACTGCGCCGCACATTGAGACCATCCGACATCGACATCTAAGACCTACCCCGCGCCTGAATGCCCCTGTTCACAATCCTGACCAAGGCATCGGGCTCTCCAAATCCCCCGGACTTCGTGATTAGCTTGAACCCTAAAGTCTGGGCAATAGGCAAGCCAGCCAGCACCTCGCCGAGCACCTCGATCATCCCGATCCCCAAATGCTCGAGCACCGCCTGTGCCGTCGCGCCGCCCGAAAGCACCACAAGGGTGTCATCGAGCGGTCCCGCACTCGCAAGCCCCTCGGCCAGCCGCCGCGCCACATCCGCCGGATCGTCGGACTGCTGCCCCTGCGTGGCATGAAAAATGATGACATCGCTCCCGGCTCCCGATCCATCAACAACCGCCCCGCCCGGCGCCGCGACATAGGCCGCCTCCGGACACGCCTGGCGCAACCGCCCGATCTGATCCAGCGTGATCGGATCGCGCGATCCGAGAACGAAAATCACGCGCCTGGCGGAGATATCGGGAACTGGCTGAACGCGTTCTCCCCCCATCCGCCCGGCCATCGCTTCGGCCAGCGCCCGCGCCCCCACCGCAAGGTCGTCCGGCGCAACCTCGAGCGCCGCCTCGATGTCAGCCCGATCCGACACGTCGGGCACGAACGCCCTTTGTGCATGCCGACCCAGCCTTTCACGCACATCGATTGGCGTATCCACGCCAAATCCGCCCAGCCTGCCGGCCTTCACCCAGCGGCCGAATTCGGGGATGGCCGGGACGACCAGCGCGCGCTCAAAGCCAATCATATCGAGCTCGGCCGCAACATTTCCCTTGAGGCGGGAATCGATTTTCTTGAACAGTCCCACCGTTTCGGGCAGCCCCTCAAGCACCGCGCCCATGCGACTCCTCGCCGTATCGGGATCGACCTCCCGGCTGTCGGTTGAAACACCGACCACCGATGCGCCCGCCGCAAGCGCCTCGGGCAACCCGTGGGGTGAGAGCGCGACCACGGTCTTGAGCCCCCGCATGGCAAACGGTGCTGCCGCATCGAGCGCCCCGGTCAGATCATCGGCGATAATCGCCAGATCGGTCATTGCGTTGCGGCGCCGGCCAGCCGCCGCTGCGCCTGAACATCGGGGTCGGGATCGAGATTGGCGGCCAAAAGCCGCTGCGTATAGGGATGCCGGGGCGCCGAAAAAATCGCCTCGGTCGGCCCACGCTCGACGATCTCGCCCGCTTTCATCACCACGACTGTATCGGCAAAATCGCGCACCACACCAAGGTCGTGAGCGATAAACAGATACGAAATGCCCAGCCGCTCCCGCAGGTCGTCTAGCAGCGCCATCACTTGTGCCTGCACCGAAACGTCGAGCGCGGAAACCGCCTCGTCGCAGATGATAAGGTCCGGTTCCAGCGCCAGGGCCCGCGCAATGGCGATGCGCTGGCGTTGCCCGCCCGAAAACTGATGCGGATAGCGCGATGCGTGTTCAGCCAGCAGCCCGACCTGTTCGAGCAGTTCGGCAACCCGCTGGCGCCTTGCCCTGCGGTCGGGTATCAACCTGTGAATGTCCCAGCCCTCAGAGATCAGCTGATAGACGGACATGCGCGGATTGAGCGATTGGGTGGGGTCCTGAAACACCATCTGGATTTCGCGCCGCACCGCAAGAAGGTCGCGCGCCGGCATGGTGACCAGATCGCGCCCCTTCCAGAGCGCCTTGCCGCTGTCGGGCTTTTCGAGCCGCAACAGAGTCCGCGCCAGCGTCGATTTGCCCGATCCGCTCTCCCCGACCACGGCCAGGCTCTGGCCGCGCGCCAGCGTGAGCGATACGCCCTTGAGCGCGGTGAATTCGCCATAGGTTTTCACGAATTCGGAAATTTCCAGCAGCGCCGGCGCATCGGCTTGGAGCGTCTTGATCGCGCCCTTGCCCGGCGCCGCCCCGATCAGCTTTTTGGTGTAGGGATGCTGGGGGTTGTGATAGACCTCGCGGGCCGTGCCGCGCTCGGCGATTTCGCCCTGGCTCATCACCACGACCCGGTCGGCGATCTCCGCCACCACGCCCAGATCGTGGGTAATCAGCACCAGCCCCATGCCTGTTTCCGCCTGCAATTCCTTGAGCAGCGCCAGCACCTCGGCCTGGATTGTCACGTCCAGCGCTGTGGTCGGCTCATCGGCGATCAGGATGTCAGGCTTGAGCATCAGCGCCATGGCGATCATCAGCCTCTGGCGCTGGCCGCCCGAAAACTGGTGCGGATATTTCTTCAGCGCCTTTTCGGGCTCGGGTATCCCCACCCGCGTCACCAGCTCCAGCGCCCTTGCCCGGGCCCTATCGAGTGGGCGACCATGCGCTGTCATCATCTCGACGATCTGCCAGCCCACCGTATAGACCGGATTAAGATGGCCCAGCGGATCCTGAAAGATCATGGCGATCCGCTTGCCGTTGAGCGCGCGGTGCTCCTCATAGCTGACCTTGAGCAGATCCTTGCCCTCGAACAGGATTTCCCCGCTGGTTATTTCCGCTGGCGGGGTATCGAGCAAATTCATCACCGCCGAGGCGGAGACCGATTTGCCCGATCCGCTTTCGCCAAGAATGGCCAGGGTCTCGCCCTTGTTGACCGACCAGGACACATTGCGCACCGCATGCACGGTGCCGCGGACCGTGTGAAAGTCGACCGAAAGGTCACGAACGGTAAGCAGGGCATCAGTCATTGGCGGACTTCCGGCTTTCGAGGCGCCAGCGCTGCGCGGGATCGAGCGCCACGCGCATCCAGTTGGACAGCAGGTTCAGTGACAGCGCCGTCAGGACGATCATCAGGCCGGGCCAGAACGAAAGCCACCAGGCGGTATTGAGATAGGGCCGCCCCTGACTGACCATCAGGCCCCAGGTGATATTGGGCGGCTGGATGCCGATACCCAGAAACGACAGTGAGGATTCGGCCAGCATCACGAAGGCGAAATCAAGCGTGGCAATGGTCACCAGCGTCGGCGCGATCACCGGCAGGATATGGCGCAGCACGATCCGGATGTTGGACGCCCCCATCACCACCGCCGCCTGGACGAACATGCGCTCGCGCACTTCGAGCACCTCGGCGCGCGTCGTTCGCAGATAGATCGGAATGCGGGTAATCGCCAGCACCAGGATCATGTTGGGGATCGACGGCCCCAGAACGTAAAGCACCACCACGGCCAACAGCAGAGAGGGGAAACTCATGATGACGTCGGCCAGCCGCATGATGAGCTGGGAGACGTTCTTTCCCATATAGCCGGCAATCAGCCCGAACAGCGCCCCGACACTGAGCGCCAGCGCCACGGCTCCGGCAGCGACCAGCATTGTGCTTTGCGCCGCGACAACCAGCCGGGCCAGCATGGGGCGCCCCAGCGAATCTCCTCCCAGAACGAAGATCCAGCCACGCGTCAGGTCGAAAGGCGGGCTGTTGCGCCCCCGCAGATTCTGCGAGGTCGCAAGATCGCCCAGCAGCGCCGGCCCGATGATCGCGCACACGATGACCACGAGCAGAAACAATGCGGAAACCAGTGCGAACTTGTCGCGCCAGACCATCGAAATCAGTGCCCTCGCCCCGCTTCTTGGCTCTTCGGGAATGGATTTTGAAGCTGTGATATCGGTCACGGACATCCCTCCTATTGCCGGATGCGCGGATCGAGCACCGAATAGGCGATGTCGATCAGGATGTTCATGATGAAAATGGCAATCGCGGTCACAAGGATCGCGGCCATCACCACGTTGAAATCGCGCTGCAGGATCGAATCGATCATCAGCTTGCCGATTCCGGGAAACCCGAAGATCGTTTCGACGATCACGGCGCCATTGAGCAGCGCGGCGGCCTGATCCCCGATCACCGTGATCACCGGCAGCATGGCGTTGCGCAGCGTGTGCACGAAAATGAGCGGCCGGTTCTTGACGCCCTTGGCCCGCGCCGTCTTCACATAGGGCGCCGATAGCGCCTGCAGCATGGACCCGCGCACCACCTGCACGATCAGCCCGAACGGGCGGATGAACAGCACGGCGACCGGCATGATCCAGTGCCAGGGCGTCCCCACCCCCGACGTGGGCAGCCACGCCAGGTTGATCGCAAACAGCACGATGGCGACAATGGCGATCCAGAAATCGGGAGCCGACGCCCCGATCAGCGAAACCACCGAAATCCCGCGATCGATGAGCCCGCCGACATTGAACGCGGCAATCGAGCCCAAAACGATGGCGGCGACAATCACCAGCGTCATGGTGATCAGCGCCAGCGGCAGGGTCCAGGCATAGGCTTCGATCACCACATCGATGGCCGGACGGGCCCGTCGCAGCGATTCCCCGAAATCGAGATGGATCAGATCCCAGACATAGAGCCCGAACTGTTCGATGATGGGACGATCCAGCCCGTTAAGCGCCCGGAACTGCTGCTTCATCTCCTCGGTCGCATCGATCGGCAGGAACAGCGCCGCCGGATCACCCGTCAGTCGCGAGAGAAAAAACACGAGCACCATCAGGACGATGAGCGACAGCAGACTGGCGATCGCTCTCTGGCCGATCAGTTTCATCATTGCGGTTCACCAATCGATTTTAGAAAAAGGGCGGCGCGGGAGATGATCCCGCGCCGCCCGACACAATGTCCAGCCTCTAGTTGAAGCCGATTTGCGACAGCTGCAATTGCTGGTTGGTGGCAATCGAGGGCATGAAGTCCAGCCGCTCGCTGACCCGGCTATGGCCGACCATGTGGAACAGCAGCACATCGGCCACCACTTCGTCCTGCACATAGGCGAACAGTTCAGACCAGAGCGCTTCGCGTTCTTCGCCGGTCGCCGCAGTTGCGCGCTCGATCAAATCGTCGGCATGCGGATCGGCAATGCCCGACTGCGTCCCATCGCTGTGGTACTTGAAGTACATCGAAAACACCGGATCGCCGCGACCATTGTCGTGCTGGGCCAGGATCAGCCGCGTGCCTTCGCTCTCGGGATAGGGCTTGGAGTAGAACTGCTCGTGCTCAGCCACTTCCACCATGCGCAGCGATGCGTTGAACCCCACTTCGGTCAGCATCTGGGTCAGCGCCTCGGTGACTTCGGTCACATTGGGGAAGTTTTCCGTGCGGGCGATGATTTCGATGGGCAGGCTCACATCCACGCCATCCGCTTCGGCCTCGGCCAGCAATTGCCGTGCGAGGTCGGGATCATAGGCGGGCGGGGTGAGATCGCCATTCCAGCCCAGGGTCGTCGGCGGCACTATCGCTACGGCAAGATCGGTTCCTTCCGACAACAGCGTGCCAATGAACGCCTCGCGGTCGATCGCCGCATTGAGCGCCTGACGCACGCGGATGTCGTTGGTCGGCGCGTCGGAGCTGTCGATGCGCAGATAAACGGTTTCCGAGTTGGGATAGGAAAAATCGGTCGCCGGGTTGGTGGCTTCAAGCTCGGTGATCTGCGGAGCGATATCGGCTTCCCCGGTTTCCACCATTGCGGCGCGGACCGCGGGCTCGGACCGGAATACATAGCGCGCCGAAGTCACTTCCGGCATCTCGCCCCAGTAATCATCGCGGCGCTCGAGCAGGATATGCTGTCCCGCCTGCCATTCGGTCAGGGCATAAGGACCGGTGCCAACAGGCTCGCGCACGAATTCCATCGGCGTTTCCGAGGGAACGATGGTCACCAGCGTCATGAGCAGCGGCAGGATCGGCTGAGCCGGATCAGCCGTCACGTCGACTGTCAGATCGTCGACGACGTCAAATGTCAGCTCCGTATCGGCGAAATAGCGGGCGCTCTCGCAGGTGATCTGATCGGAGAAAACCCGATCGAACGAGTGCTTGACGTCCTCGGCGTCGAAAGCCGAGCCGTCCGAAAAGGTCACGCCGGGACGCAGATTGAAGCGCCACACGCCATCGCCCATGTCTTCCCAGCTCTCGGCGAGACGCGGCATCAGCCCCTCGTCGCCGCGAACGTCGAGTTCGGTCAGCGTTTCGCTCACATTCTGCATGATGACGCGCCCGATATTGGAGCGGGTGGCCATGCACGGTTCGACGAGATCGAGTTCTTCGCTCAGAACCACCGTAATGTCGGTATTGTCCTGGGCCAGGGCCGGGCTTGTCGCAACAGACGCAACAAGCGCGCCGGCAATCAGATATCTCAGGGTCAAGGCTTCCTCCCTTGGCAGCTTCATCGAGCGGCTGACCGGCGCTGCCGGGCGCTCAGCCGCAATTTTTTGGACCTTTCCGTACCGAAAGGACCGGCCGCCACTATTCACAGCCCGCACCAATTTGTCAAACGCAAATCCATATTGTCATATTTGCTCACGCATATCGTTGATATAAATCTCTGTTCTTATTACCTATTTTGCAAATCTGCAAAAATATCTTACAACTTTTTATAGCTGGATAACTTGACAACTTTATTGCGGCAGTGGAGGTATGACGGGAAAAACAAGGAGGAGCCATGTCTCCCGACGACATCGCCAGGAACATGACAGGACAGCTCTCGGATCGCCCTGATGGCGGCCGGCAAGCCCTTCTGCCCTCGCCAATGGTACAGAACCATGCAGCCTTCATCGAGCGCTTCGAAGACGGGACGCTGGCCTGCCTGTGGTTTGGCGGGACGCTCGAGGGCAAATCAGACATTTCGATCTTTGCGAGCACGCTCGCCCCAGGGTCGGACACATGGAGCGCACCGGTCCGGCTGTCGGACGATCCGAACCGTTCCGAGCAGAACCCGGTGCTCGCCCATAACGGGCACCATTGGCAGCTCTTCCATACGGCTCAGCCCGCCGGCAATCAGGACGAATGCCTGCTGCGGGCCCGGAACATCACCTTGACCGACGGCATCCTCACGGCCGGTGAGCCGCGCACCATCGATCTGCCGCTCGGCAGCTTCATCCGTGCCCGTTTCGTTCGCCGCGCCGATGGCGCATGGATGATGCCGGTCTTCCGCTGCATTCCCCGCCCCGGTCAGCGCTGGAACGGCAGCCACGATACCGCCGCCGTCGCCACGAGCCACGACGATGGAAACACATGGACGCTCGAGGAGGTCCCCGGCTCCATCGGCTCGGTTCACATGACCATAGTGCCACTCGACGGAAACGAGATGGTCGCCTTCTATCGCCGCCGCCAGTCCGATTTCGTGCACCGCTCGGAAAGCCAGGATGGCGGACACACCTGGTCCGAACCGCGCCCCACCGACGTGCCCAACAACAATTCATCGATCAACGTCATCCGCCTCGCCGACGGCCGGCTGGCCATGGTCTGCAACCCGGCGTCCGCAGCCACCTCGCCCGACCGCCGGACCTCCCTTTATGACGAGATCGAAGAAGGCGACGACCGCCCAGACGCGACCGGCGGTTGCGCTCCGGTCTGGGGCGTGCCGCGCGCGCCACTCAGCCTTTGCATTTCGACCGATGGCGGCAAGACCTTTCCCCTCCGCCGCGTCATCGATGACAGCGCCGGAACCTGCCTCTCGAACAATTCCGAGGACGGGCGCAACAAGGAATTGTCCTACCCTTATCTTCTCGAAGGCGAGGACGGTGATTTGCACGTGGCCTACACCTATTTCCGCAGGGCCATCAAATATGTCCACCTGCCCAAGGGCTGGATCGACGGAGAAACAGCGTGAGCGCCATCATCGGCATTACAATGGGCGACCCCGCCGGCGTCGGCCCCGAGATCACGGTGCGCGCCGTGGCCGAAATGGATGATGCCGGGCGTGAACGCACCCGCATCTACGGCCATCGCGCCACCCTCGAAGCCGCGGCCCGCGCCACCGGCGTCAGCCTCGATCTAGATGCACTGGTCATCGATTTCGAAATTGAAGGCGGCGCCCTCCCCTGGGGCAAGCTCGACGCCCGCGCCGGCGATGCCGCCTACCGCTTTATCGCGGGGGCCGTCACCGACGCCCTTGACGATGCCATCGGCTGCATCGTCACCGCACCGATCAACAAGGAGGCCCTCAATCTCGCGGGCCACCATTATGACGGCCACACCGGAATGCTCGCCGCGCTGACGGGGCAGAAATCGGCCTTCATGCTGCTGGCGTCCGAGCGGCTGAAAGTCATCCACGTCTCGACCCACGTCTCGCTCAAGACCGCTATCGACCGCGCCACCCCCGCCCGCATTCTCGACACCATCCGCGCCGGCAACGATCATCTCAAGCGCATCGGATACGAAAAGCCCCGCATCGCCGTTGCCGGGATCAATCCCCATTGCGGCGAAAGCGGCCTGTTCGGCACCGAGGATGACCAACAGATTGTCCCCGCCGTCGACATGGCTCGCGCCGAAGGGATCGACGTCACCGGCCCCATTTCCGCCGACACCGTCTATCACCGGGCCTATAATGGCGCTTTCGATCTGGTGGTCGCCCAATATCACGACCAGGGCCACATCCCCATCAAGCTCGTTGCCTTCGATACCGCGGTCAATGTCTCGCTCGGCCTGCCCATCGACCGCACCTCGGTCGATCACGGCACGGCCTTCGACATTGCCGGCACCGGCAAGGCCAACCACACCAACATGAATGCCGCCATCGCCTATGCGCGCCGGCTGGCTGCCGGGAGCAAATGATGAACCCCGCCCGCAATCTTCCCATAAGCGGCGTCTATTGCGCCGCCGCAACCCCGGTCCTTGCCTCTGGCGAACCCAACCACGCGGCCTTTGCGATCCACGCCAAATCGCTGCTCGAAGAAGGCTGCGACGGCATCGCGCTTCTGGGCACCACGGGCGAGGCCAATTCTTTTTCCATTGCCCAGCGCCAGGCTTTGCTCGAGCATGTCATCGCTTCGGGCATCGACCCCAAACGCCTGATGCCCGGCACCTCCCAGACCAATGTCGCCGATAGCGTCGCCCTCATCCGGCACGCGGTCGAAGCGGGCGTTGCCGCAACGGTCGTCCTGCCGCCCTTCTATTACAAGGGCGTCACCGACGAGGGCCTGTTCCGATTCTATGCCGAGCTGATCGAGGGCGTGGCGAGCAACGATCTGCGCATCGTTCTCTATCATATCCCGCCCATCGCTCAGGTCGGGCTTTCGCTCGAGCTCGTGGGCCGGCTGCTCGAAAGCTTCCCCGGCACGGTGATCGGCATCAAGGACAGCTCGGGCAAACTCGAAAGCATGCAGGCCTTCGCCAATGCCTTTGAAAACTTCTCGGTTTTTGCGGGCGCCGATCCCTTCATGCTCCCGCTGCTGCGTTCGGGCGGCGCCGGCTGCATCACTTCGAGCTCGAACCTGATCGCCAACCATTTGCGGGTGGTCTTTGACAATTGGCACGACGCGACGCGCGCCGCCGAAGTCGATCACGCCCAGTCCCGTATCGAGGCCTGGCGCAATCTCTCCAACGCTTATGTTCAGCTCCCCACCGTCAAGGCCATGCTGGCCCGCCGCCGCAACCATGAGGGCTGGACGCGCGTCCGCCCGCCCCTCGTCCCGCTGGACGAGGCCCAGTGCAACGACGTCTGGGCGCAGATGGCCGCGCTCGAGGAGCAGGACAATGGCTGAACCGATGCTCTCGATGGCCCGCCCCATAACGCTCGCCCAGCCCAGGCGCCTTGAAATCGGCGCCGGTGCATTGTCCCGGCTGCAAGATTTCGTCAACGGCTTTTCCCGTGTCTTCGTCGTCGCCATGGCGCCCACCGCACCGTTCGTTGACCGCATCGGCATCAAATCTTCGGTCCATGTCCATCTCGACCTGCCCCCCGAGCCAGACCTGCCCGCGGTCGAGGCAGTGCTTGCCGAGGCCCGCCAGTTCCGCCCCGATCTCGTGATCGGGCTGGGCGGCGGCTCGGTCATGGATGTTGCCAAGCTTGTCGCCGTCCTCTGGGATGCCGAACAATCGGTCCCCGAGGTGGTCGGCGCGGGCAAGATCAATGGACGCCGCACCGCGCTGGTTCAGGTTCCCACCACATCGGGCACCGGCTCGGAAGCCGGAACGCGCGCGCTGGTGACCGACCCCGAAACCCTCGCCAAGCTGGCCGTCGAAAGCGAGCACATGCTTGCCGACATCGCCATTCTTGATCCTGAGCTGACCCATTCGGTGCCATCTGCCGTCACCGCGGCAACCGGCGTCGATGCCCTGGCCCATTGCGTCGAGGCCTTCACCAATATCAAGGCGCACCCCCTGATCGATGGCTATGCCCGCTTGGGGATCGAACTGGTCGGACGCTATCTGCCCCGCGCCGTCGCCGATGGCACCGACACAGAGGCCCGCGCCGGCATGATGCTGGCCTCATACTATGGCGGGGTTTGCCTCGGTCCGGTCAACACAGCCAGCGGTCACGCGCTCGCCTACCCGCTCGGCACCCGCCTCAAACTCCCCCACGGGCTGGCCAATGCCATCATCTTCCCCCATGTTCTGGCCTTCAACGCCTCATTTTGCACCGAAAAAACCGGCGAAATCCTCTCGCTGCTCAACCTTGGCGCCGATACCAGTGCGGCCGGCGTTCTCCAGTCAGCCCATGGCTTTTGCAAACAGCTCGGCGTCGAAATGGATCTCTCCCGCCACGGCGCATTGCCCGATGCCCTGCCTGCCTGGGCCAGTGAAGCCCACGCCATTCGCCGCCTCATGGACAACAATCCCCGCCCCATGAGCGTGGAGGACGTTCTGGGCATCTACCGGGCGGCAATGGGCTAGCGCCAGAACGGTTTGAGACCAATCAGGCCGTCACGAGCCGTTTCCGCTTTCTCGAGCGTATCGGTCGTGTCGGCTCCCGAAAGCACACCGTCGGCGCCTTCGGTGTCGCCCAGCCCATTCTTTGCCAAAAGACCCGGCGCCGCCGCAACATCGTTGAGCGTGCCCAACTGATCCTGGATCGCCTGCAGTCCATCGATGAACCGGCCATGACGTTTGGCGGCTTTCTTGCCGGTATAGAGCCCGGCAAAAAATTCGCTGCCATAGCGCAACCGCTTGGCCAGCTTGCGCGCCTCGTGCCGGTCCTCTTCGCCCAGTCCAGCGAGCCCCTTGCTGCTGTTTTTGAATTTCCGAAACGATTTTTCCAACGCATCGGCGGCAAATTCCCCGACCGAAATTTCGCCATCCGCATGCTGGGCGGCGCTGCGCCACGGCCCCACCGCCACCCATTCAGCCAGATCGATCATCAGCACCCGCGCCCGTGCCGACGCCAGGATTTCCTCGAGCGTGTCATGGGCCTCCTCGCGCAGGCGGGCCACCGCGATGCGCAATTGATTGGAGCGGGCCCGGCCGAAAAGGACGTCGAAATCGCGCACATCGCCCAATTCTCCCGCCAGCCATTTCAGCTCGTCCCGGAAATAGGCATATCGGTCATCATCAACCACCGGCTTGAACAGCGCAAGAGCCGAACGCAGCCGGCGCAGCCCCACCCGCACCTGATGCAGCGCCTCGGGCGAACGGCGCCGAAGCACGATATCCTCGTTGAGCCTGTATTGCCGCATGCACGCAGCCGCAATCGCGGCAAAGCCCTCCTGCACGCCCTGGCCGGCCGAAAGGGGTATGAATTCAGCCTTTGCGCTTTCCGCCGCCGCATCGAGCAGGCGATACCCCCGCTCCGATTTAGTCATCACTTCAAGCCGCAGGCTGACCAGCGCGTCGAGCTCGCGCGCCAACGCAAAAAGCGCATGCGGTTCGCCCGATTTGAGTTCGAGTTCGATTTCGCAGAATTCGGTCCTACGGTCGTCGGCAACCACAACACCCGTATCGAGCGCCAATTCGATAATGCTGCTCCCGCGCGCGATATCGATGCCCCTCCGCACCACCTCGAGAGAAAAAAGCGGCGCCAACGCATCAAGTGTCTGCGGCGGCAGGCCGGCCAACGGTGTGTCCGATCCCAGTTCGGGCCACTCGGACGCCACCTCCTTTTCCCACTCCTCGCGCGCAAAAAGCCCCGCCGCTCTGCCCTGCGCCGCCTTCACGGTCTGGACGTATCGCGCTCCGTCATATCGCGTCCTCAGCGACAATCCCGCCATGGCCAGCGAGCGCCCTGTCGTATCGAAATAGACCGAGTGCAGGTCCCGCCGGCTCATCTCTCCTTGCGCCTCGCCCCATTGAAGCGCCAGCCCCACGGCCTCGGGGGCAACCTGCAGTTTGAGTTCGATTTCCTTGCCCATCGCAATTTCCATCGGATCGGGAAAGGCCCATTCCGAACATGAAATGCATTTTGGAGCAATCGGGAACGGCTCAGCCGGTTTGGCATTAACCTTTCGGCAACCAAACTTAACGCGTCAGGGGCCCCGGCCATGCTGTCGATTGAACCGCTTCGCACATCCGACATTGAGGCGACCGCGTCCCTGCATCGGAAAAATCTGCGGCTGGGCCTGTTTCCAAAGCTCGGTCGGCATTTCCTCGGTCTCTATCAGGAAAGCTTTGCCCGCTCTCCCTATGGCATCGCGCTTGTCGCCCGTGACGATGACGATCACGTCGTCGGCGCCCTGTTCGGCACAACCGCGAACGCCGAGCACTACCGCTGGGTGACCCACAATTTCGGCTCCAGACTGGCGCTGGCCGGATGCGGCGCCATGCTCACCCGCCCCCAGGTGGCACTCGATTTCGCCCGCACCCGGATGGGGCGTTACGCCAGAGGCGTCGCCCGCCACATGGGCGTGCTGCCCTCCGCCTCCGCCTCCGCCGCCCAGCCCCGTGCGTCCCGCCCGGTTTCGGTGCTCAGCCATATCGTCACCGACGCAACCATGCGCCGGCGGGGTGTCGGCCGGCGGCTTATCGAAGGTTTTGCCAATCGCGCGACCGCACGCGGGGTCCACCGCGCGCTGCTGGTCACCGAGGAGGGTGGACTTGGCACCCCGTTCTTTGAAAGGCTGGGCTGCCGGCTGGTCGGTCAGCACAAAAGTCACGATGGCGCAATTTTAAGGGAATACAGGCTGATACTGGATGAGGAAGGTGCCTATGAGGATCTGGCAGGCGATCGCCGCGCTTATACTGTTGTGCACGCCTATCCAAAGCGGCTGGGCTCAGCCAGCATCCTTCCCGAACGCCCCTGAGATTGTCGCCCCGCCCACCCATCAGAACGGTGTCGAACCCCTATCGCCCAACGAAACCCATCCCAACGCCAAGCGCCTGGCCAGCCAGGCCGCGCTGGCGCTGACCACCTATTCGGCAGGCGAAACGACACAGCAAATTGCCGCGCGACTCGAGTTTGCAGGCGCCGCCGCATCCGAACTCGCGGCAACCTTTCACGTTCCGGGTGCTTGGTCGCGGGGACGCATCATCTATCCCCAACTGGGTGGCCTGGGCGCCGACGCCGCTTCGGTTATGGTTGTGGTCGAACAGATGGTCGGCACGGCCGAGGGCATACAGGTCTTTATACGCACCCTCGACATCAGGCTCGTGCTCTCTGGCACCAGCTGGCGGTTTGCCGAGCTCGCCTCGATCGGCGGCACGCTCGTCACCGAGCCCGCTGCGCCCTCGCCTCAGGCCCTTGCGGTCCTCAATGACCCCCGCATCGAAATGCCCGACTCGGCCCGTTGGGACATTCTTTCGGGGAGCATCTCCCCCGATCTGCTCGCCATAATGGCGCGCCTCGCCGACCGGACGCCCTTCGGCGTCGTAACGCTCTCCCAGGGTCACCCCTATGAAGTGTTCGGCACCAATCGTCAGTCCGATCACACCAGAGGCCGGGCCTTCGATATCTACAGGCTCGGCGACACGCTGGTTATCGATGGCAGGGCGCAAGGATCAATGATCCACCAGACCGTGCAATGGCTCTACCAGCAACCCGAAATCCGCCAGATCGGCTCCCCTTGGGCCCTCGACGGCGTCGGCGGCCGATCATTTACCGACCGGCTGCACCAGGATCACCTGCATATCGCCGTGTCCCGTTAAGCACCGGTCGAGCGCTCACGCCCGCCTGCGCTCAGGCTCCTCGGCCCCCGCTTGCGCACGATCATAAACGGCCCGCGCCTGCGCCACCTGGTCCTGGTGCTCGGCGGCCCAGTCCCAAAGCGCCCCGATCGGTCCGGTGAGCGTGCAGCCCATTTCCGTCAGCGTATATTCCACCCGCGGCGGGATTTCTGCGTAAACGGTGCGCGTTACCAGCCCGTCGCGCTCCAGATTGCGCAGGGTGAGTGTCAGCATACGCTGGGAAACCCCGTCGATGGCCCGGCGCAACTCGGAAAACCGCATGGTGCCGCCCTTGAGCCGACCCACCACCATCACGCTCCATTTGTCGCCGATCCGGTTGAGGATGTCCCCCATTGCCGTGCATACGGCTGCTTCGTCAGGCTCGACATTGGCCATGGCCACAAGACCTTCCAGATTGATTTAAGGTACATATAATACCCCTGGTTACCAAAGGGAACCCTTGGCCGGGTGCAAAAGGCCGGGCAAGAAATCTCCGCCATGGCAGGCGGGCATTGTTTGGCCAAATTTGCCCTGTTATGGATCAATCCGATCACCGGCGTGCGGCCAGAAAGCGTTGCGGACTTTTTCGGTTCGGCCGCACGACAAAGCAAAACCTTGGAGCTCCGGACCGATTCCATCGGGCCCGATCATGCTCCAGCGAAACGATAACGGAGTGAGCGCGGTGCAGTCTGTCCGGCGATTGCTGTCCATTTGCCTTCTGGTTTTCGGTATTCTTGCCGCCACCGCCGTCAACGCTTTCGCGCTTCCTCAACTGCTCATCGACATGCGCACCAACGAGGTGCTGTACGAGAACGAAGCCGGTATTCCCTGGCATCCCGCTTCGCTCACCAAGCTGATGACCGCGCTCATCGCCTTTGAGGCGATTGAAACCGGACAGGCAACGCTCTCCACCCCGGTCATCACTTCAGCCAATGCTCTGTCGGTGGAGCCTTCCAGGCTGGGCCTGCCCGAAGGTACGGCAATCACGCTCGAGGACGCGCTCTATATGCTCGTCGTCAAATCGGCCAATGACATTGCCGTTGCCATAGGCGAAACCATCGCCGGCAGCGAACCGGCCTTTGTCGAGATGATGAACGCCCGCGCCGCGATCATGGGACTGAGCGGCACCCATTTCGTCAATCCCCACGGCCTGCACGACCCCGCCCAGGTCACCACCGCGCGCGACATCGCCATGATCGCGCTCACCATCAAGGCGCGCTTTCCCCAGTATGATGCGCTGTTTTCCACCCGCACCGTGGCGCTCGGCGATTCGCGGTCCCATTCCAACAACGAGCTTTTGACCGGCTTTGCCGGCACCGATGGCATGAAGACCGGCTATGTCTGCGCCTCCGGTCTCAACATCGTCGCCACGGTAACCCGCGGCGGACGCCAGTTGATGGCCATAACCTTGGGCGCCAGTTCCTCGCGCGAACGCGGGGAGATGACCGCCCAGATGCTGTTTTCCGGTTTTGCCGGCGGCTATCGCGGCACCGGTAAAACCGTCAACGCGGTCGTCAACCAACCCGGACTTCTGCCCGTCGACATGCGCCCCGATATCTGCGGCGCCAACGCATCCCAATACTCCGAGCAACGCGCCGAGATCTTTTCTGCCGGGCTCGATGGCCAGATTTCCTATCTTAACGATACCATCGTTCCCCCCACCCATACCATTGCCACCCTTGGTCGGCTGGCCGATGTGCCCCTGCCCCGTCCAAGGCCCGGAACGGCTGCCATGGCGGCCGACAGCCTGCCCGATCAGACCCTGTCGACAGGTTTTGGCGATTCCTCGATCGTCTCGCTGACCCCCGCTCCCTGACGCGACTACCCCGCGGCTGGCGACTTGGTCACCACATATCGAACGGCTGCGCCCTCTTGGCTGATATCCAGCGCCAGCCCCTGCTGCCGGCAATAGAGCGGTATGTCGATCCGTGCGACGGGATCGGTTGCAAGCACGGCGATCGTCTCCCCCGCCCCGACCCCGACCAACGCCTTTTCAAGCTTGAGCACCGGCAGCGGACATTTGAGCCCGCGCGCATCGACAACAGTATCACTCACAACTTTACTCTCCCAAGGACGCTCAACAGGGGCAGAAAGACGACGGCCATAATAGGTAAATGCTTAAAGACAATATTTATTAAGGATTAATACTATAAGGTAAGTTCCTCTTGGCGGAGCAATACCATGACACAGGGGAAAAACCTCGCGGCTCCAATGAGCCGCCCCCGAATGGACGATCGCCTGCGGCTCATGACCAATATGCCCGGGCGATATCACCTCGAAAAGTGGACGAGCGCAAACGGCAAGACACCCTATTTCGCGTGCCGCGTGCAACGCATTTCGCCAGTGACCATGTCCATGGCGGCACCGATCGGCGGTGCGGTTGGGGATTGGGTGACCGCCCATTTCGACGAATTCGGCGTCCTGCGCGGCCAGATCACCCGGCCCATGGGTTTTGGCTTTACCATGTCGCTCGATATGACCGATGAGGAACGCGAACGCCTCGCCTCCCACGTCCAATGGCTCGAAAAGCACAAGAACTACGAAGTTTCCGACAACCGCCGCTACCGGCGTATCACGCCCAAGGATCCCCAATCGACCATTATCCTGGCCGATGGCGTGATGATCGATTGCTTCGTGATCGACATCTCGATGACCGGCGCCGCCATTTCCGCTGATCTCGACGTCACCATCGGCATGCCGATGGCTCTGGGAACAGTGGTCGGCCGCGTCGTGCGCTTGCTCGACCCCGGCTTTGCCATAGAATTTCTGACCCGAGTCGATTTCGACAGCCTCGAGAACAAGCTCATCTGTCCCCGGTCCGAACTGCGCAAGCGGCTCATCGAGAACGCCTAGAGGCTTTCAGCGCTTCCGGTCGCTTCGTGTGTCGGGGGGGCCACTATTGCCCCAGCAGCATCACCCAATGTGTGCCATAGGCCGAATTGGGATCATATACGGCGGCAAACCCGGCATGCCGCGCGTCGGCCAGCGCCAGAACGTCTGCGTCGGCCGGGCTGTTGCGCCAGCCCGAGAAGGTTTCCGCGAAATTGGTATAGCCGGCCGATAGCCGCATATTGGTTGCCCCTGCAGGGCGGGCCGGAGGGTTGCCCGTGCTCGCATATTGCGCCGCAACGGTCTGAGCCTGCGCATCGAGCGCCGGATCTGGGCTTAACGGAGCCACACCGCGCGTCGCGCGATACTGGTTGATGATCCCCAGCGCCGCCGACCGGTCCATCTGCGCCCCCGGCGCGTTGATCTGGGCGACAAGGCCGGGCGCCAGCCCGCCGCCCGTCGAGGGAGCTCCCGAACAGGCGGCCAGCGCGCCCATGCAGATCAATAGGAACGCAGCGGCACTCAGGCGGGCGGGAGCTATCTGTGGGGTCATGGGTTCGGCCTCTCTCGTCCGGGAAAACTCTCGCCCCCTCAAAGCGCAACAAAGCCGCGAAATTGCGGCGCATCCCTTACCGGTTCGTTAACCGCGCTCTCCGCCCAGAACCAAAACCCGTCTCCGCCGTTAACCATATGCCGGTTTGCCTGTGGCAATCGTTAACAAAACATTGCCAACTGGCATGGCGATTGCGACGTCTGGGGAAGAAGGGCACCGGGTGCGTGCCAGAACGGGACACATGTCCCACTTTGAAACGGAACCGCGCAAGTGGACACGAGCAAGCCAGAAAAACGGACGATTTCGGGACACCATCTCCCCGTCAGCCTCTCCGTTCCGCGCGCCCGGCCGTCCCTGGCCGGCTCAGCGCCCCCGGCCGCCTTCCTCGCCCAGCTGATCGAATCCGCCCGTGCCGGCACGCCGGCTTCGGCATCTCGGGAAACCCAGGCCAGCCGGTTCTATCGCTCGGCCGAAACCAGCGATCTCAAGCGCATCCCCATGGGCTACCGCAAATCGGTCTCGGCCTGATCTATTCGACGCCACCGAACTGAACGTCCCGCGCCGCGGCGCGGATAGAAACGGTAAATCCGGCGATCACGTCGATAAGCGCCATCACCATCAGGACAAAAAACACCGACGTGGCCGCATAACCGACAAGCAGGAATTCCACGAGGCAGATGACGAACACGGCAGTAGAGAGCATGTGATCGACCACCGATGCATTGCCGAACCGCGTCGATTTGAGGATTTCGCCAAACAACAGCAGCAGCGAGACGAGAACGAAAACGTCTCCAACGCTCAGCACCCACACGCCACCCGAAACCATCGAAATCGTGGTCAGTGGCGACATCCAGGCAGCACCGTCGGCAAAACCGAACAGCGCCATTAGATTGTAAACGATCAAAGGCAGGGCCAGAAGCGGCGGCACGAACATTGATGGGTTCCGTCCAATGGGAGGTCTCATGACCGCGACCCTGCCTCAAAACCCCCGATTTGACCAGAAAAAAGGCCGGTCATTGACCGGCCCTCTCGTCTCTTATTTCTTGACCGAAATCGGCCCAACCATCTGTTCGGGCCGCACCTCGGCATCGAACTCTTCGCCGGTCAAAAGCCCCAGCGCGATAGCCTCCTCGCGCAAGGTCGTGCCGTTCTTGTGCGCCGTCTTGGCGATCTTGGCGGCGTTGTCGTAACCGATCTTGCGGTTGAGCGCGGTTACCAGCATCAGCGAATTGTTCAAATGCTCGTTGATCTTCTTGCGGTCCGGCTCGATCCCGATGGCGCAATTGTCGTTGAACGATTTGGCCGCATCGGCCAGAAGCCGCACCGACTGGATGAAGTTGAAAGCGATGACCGGCTTATAGACATTGAGCTCGAAATTGCCCTGGCTCGCCGCAAACCCGATGGTCGCGTCGTTGCCCATGACCTGCGCCACGACCATGGTCATGGCCTCCGATTGGGTCGGGTTGACCTTGCCCGGCATGATCGAGGAGCCGGGCTCGTTTTCCGGAATGGTGATTTCGCCCAGCCCCGAGCGCGGCCCCGAGGCCAGCCAGCGCACGTCATTGGCGATCTTCATGAACGCAACGGCAAGTTGCTTTAATGCCCCCGAAGCGCCAACGAACGCATCATGCCCGGCCAGAACCGCAAACTTGTTCGGCGCGGTCACAAATTCATGCCCCGAAAGGCTCGAGATTTCCTCGGCCACCATGCGCGCATAGTCGGGATGGGTGTTAAGCCCGGTCCCGACCGCCGTCCCGCCCAGCGCCAGTTCACGCAATTGCGGGAGCGTCGCTTCAATCGCTTTGAGCGCCAGATCGATCTGGGCCACCCAGCCCGAAATCTCCTGGCCCAGCGTCAGAGGCGTCGCATCCTGAAGATGGGTGCGGCCGATCTTGACCACATCCATGAACTCTTCGGACTTTTTGGCCAGCGTGTCGCGCAACAGCTTGACCTTGGCAAACAGCATGTCCTCGACAATCGTCACCGCCGCGATATGCATGGCGGTGGGATAGGTGTCGTTGGAGCTTTGACTCATATTGACGTGGTCATTGGGGTGCACGGGCTTCTTGCTGCCCATCTCCCCACCGGCCATTTCGATGGCGCGGTTGGAAATCACCTCGTTGACGTTCATGTTCGACTGGGTACCCGACCCGGTCTGCCATACCACCAGCGGGAAATGATCGTCGAGCTTGCCCGCGATCACCTCATCGGCCGCCGCCACCACCAGATCGCGGGTCGCTTCGTCCATGAGCCCGAGCTTGGTATTGGTGACCGCCGCGGCCTTTTTCAGAATTCCGAAGGCATGGACGATTTCGAGCGGCATCTTTTCGCCGCCAATATCGAAATTCATCAGCGAGCGCGCGGTCTGGGCCCCGTAATATTTCTCATTTGGAACCTCGATCGGGCCCATCGAGTCGGTTTCGGTCCGCGTGCTCATCTGAAATCCTCCGGGGATAAGTCTGGAATTGGCCAAGAAAAAAGCCAGCCCCTTTTTCAAGGACTGGCCGTAATCTGGACGGGCATGCCCGTCAATGGCGCTTTGGTCTAAGCGTCATACCCTCTGGGCAATCAGTTGCCCTTGGGCTCGAGAATCTGACGGCCGCGATACATGCCGGACTTCAGGTCCACATGGTGCGGACGGCGAAGCTCGCCGCTGTCCTTGTCTTCAACATAAGCTGCGCCTTTAAGCGCATCGGCCGAACGGCGGAACCCGCGCTTCATCGGCGTCGTCTTCCTTTTGGGGACTGCCATTTGACTACTCCATTTTCATGCTGCGCACCCTGCCCAGGCAATAGAACCCTGCCGCGCCGGCCACGCCAAAACCGTTTTACCCTATCGGGATCGTGGCGCTCTATACAGGATCACCGGGGCCTTGGCTAGTCCGCCGATCACGAAAATCGTATGCGCTCATAGCGCAGGTGCCCCCTCGAAAAGACAATTGGCGTGCGATGAAAACCGCTGCGCCCGCCCCTCGACGATTCCCGCCACCGCCAACAGCCCGTTGGTTGGGTTTCCGGGGCGCCGCACATGCGGATTGGGCAGCGTCACGGTCATCAGCGCCGCCCGCCGCCAGGTGAAGCTCTCAGCGCTCGTCCCGAACGCCGCCTGCGCGCCCGCCTCCACCCCGAACTGCCCGTCAGGGCCCCATTCGGCAATGTTGAGATAGATCTCCATGATCCGCCGCTTGGGCAACACAAGATCGATATAGATGGCCAGCGGCACCTCGAGCGCCTTGCGCACCACCGAGCGCGAATTGGTCAGAAACAGGTTCCGCGCCACCTGCATGGTGATGGTGGACGCCCCACGTGCCTCGCGCCCGGCCAGAAAATTGTCGATCTCGGCCTGCAGCGCTGCAACATCGATCCCATGATGGGTGCAGAATTGCCCGTCTTCTGAAAGCACCACCGCCGTCTTGAGCCGGTCGGAAATTTCATCGAGATCGCGCCATATGCGCGTTACGGGCTGGCCGGTGACATATCGCCCGATCATCAGTGTCGAGACCGGCGGCACCACCCAATAGAGCGGCACCAGCACCAGTGGAATGGCCACCAGCGCTGCGGCCAGCATCAGCGGGACCGCTACCCAGAATTTCCAGCCCCGCTTTTTCCGCCGTCCGGCCACTATCGTCTCGTGGGTTCAATCGCAAATGAGCGCGCTTGTAGAATGGACAGGGAGGCTTTAGCAAATCTTGCCATGACCGAAGATCAATTCGATTCTCAGCTCGCCGACTGCGCCATCGAAACCGAAGTGTTTCTGGCCGCCCACCTTGCAACGCTCGACGCCCCCGAGCACCTTTTGGCCGCCATGGCCCATGGCGCGCTCGATGGTGGCAAGCGACTGCGCCCTTTCCTCGTGCGTCTGTCCGCATCGCTGTTCGCCGTACCGCACGAAAAGAGCCTCGCTGCGGGCGCTGCGCTCGAAATGATCCATTGCTATTCCCTCGTCCATGACGATCTGCCCGACATGGACAATGACGAGCTGCGTCGCGGCAAACCCACGGTCTGGAAAGCCTTCGACCCCGCATTGGCCATCCTGGCCGGCGACGCGCTTTTGACCGAAGCCTTCGCGCTCCTGTCCGATCCCCGCACCCATCCCGATCCCGCCATCCGCGCCGAGCTGGTTCTGACCCTCGCCCATGCCGCCGGCCCCGCCGGCATGGTGGGCGGACAGGTCCTCGATATCGAAGGCGAAACAAGCCCGCTCGACGAAGAAGCGATTTTCACGATGCAGGCCAGAAAGACCGGCGCCCTGATCCGGGCTGGGGTTGAAATGGGCGCCATTCTGGGCGGCGCCTCCCCCGCCCAGCGATCCGGGCTGACCCGCTTCGGCACCGCCGCCGGGCTCGCCTTCCAGATCGCCGATGACATCCTCGACGTCACCGCCACCTCCCACGCTCTGGGCAAGACCGCCGGAAAGGATGTGGCACAGAACAAGTCCACAATCGTCGCCCGCAAGGGCCTGGACGCCGCCCGTCAGGTCCTCGATGGCGCCGTGGCAAACGGCATCGACGCCCTCCTCCCATTCGGCCCCAGCGCCGATCCCCTGCGTGCCCTGATCCGCCATTTCGCCGCGCGGCAAAGCTAAATACGGCTCTAACGCTTCGTCGCCTTGGGCTTGAGGGCCGACGCATGGGCGTAGCTCCTTGCAAACCAGGCGCGCAGCGTATCCGGCTGGGCAAGGAGGGCGTGAGGCACCGCACCATATTCCTTCATGAAATGACCCGGCACGCCCTCGAACAACGTCGTCTCGAACGCCTCGAGAAATTTGGCAAGGTCGGCCTTCCCAAGCCGCAGTCCAATGACATTGGCCTGGGAGACAGACGCGTACATATTGCCATTGATCGAGACATAGGGCATCTGCGCGCCCTTGCGCACAACGCCCGGCACGCCCGCGATCATTGCATCGGACGCGGCCACCACTTGGGGATCGGGAGTATGGTCGGGCATTGCCATGACCGGCAGCCTAGCACATCCGGTTTTGAGGCAACCAGCACCCCCCCGCGGTCGATGGCGAAGGCTCTAGGCTGAACCGGCATTCAGGCACTTTTGGTTGGCGCCACACCGGATTGTGGGATTGGAGCAGGATCAGAAATCGATCCGGTGGATCGATTGCCCTGCGGAGCATTCTGGAATGACAGGGTGAGTTTGAGGCAACGCCGTCTTCATACCCACCTCCTTGTCACCCCGGGACTTGTTCCCGGGGTCCAGCAGCATTTCAACAATCGACAAGCGGTTCTTTTTGGCACCGACGGTTGAATGTCGATCGGTCCTACAGCCGCTTTTCCATCGCGATCCCGAAAGGCGGCCGCTGCTCGGGCAACAGATCGCGCTCGCGATAACCTCTCGCCTCGTAAAACCGGCGCGCCGTAATCGTGCTGACAAGATTGGCCACCGGAACGCCCCGCCCCCGCAACATCTCTTCGAGATGAACCATCATCGCCCCCGATACGCCCATGAACCGGCTCTCGGGATGCACATAGTTGAGGACGATCCCCTCCCCGTCCCGAACCCCTCCGGCACTGACCATCCGGCCGTTGGCGAAAGCCACAAAAATCGTATTGAACGGATCGTCGATCCACTTCACAAAATGTTCCGGCGTCTTGTTGGAAAGCCAGTGCTCCAGCCGCTCGGCATCATTGCCATGGTCGGGCACGCAAAGCTCGACAATCGAGCGCCGCAGAAGCGCGGCCGCCTCTTTAGCGTCCCCCGCCAGTGCCGGGCGAATGGAAATCGCGCTCATCGCCGCCCGCCCAGGCGCCTGCCGAGCGCCGATGTTGCAAGACGCGCCCGCTCGATGCGCAAGGCAAACCCCTTCTCGTTTTCCATGAACCGCTCAAATCCCAGCTTTTCATGAAAAGCCAATGACAATTCATTGGTGCGATAGACATGGCTTTCGAGCGTCTCGATACCCTCATCCTCCATGATCGCCGCCATCCGCCGCCCGATTTCGGCCAGAACCGAAGCGTTGCGATGCGCCGGATCGACACTGAACGCACCGACAAACCAGCGCCCCTCCGCCAGCGGCCTGAAATAGGTGTGAGCCACGTGCCGGCCATCCCGCTCGACACAGATCAGTTGCGACGTCTCGAGCGATGCCGCAACCTTTTGCCGATGGTCCGCAGCATCAAACGCGTCGCCCGCCTGTGCCGTATGACCAGCCAGAACCCTCGCATCAAGCGCTACGATGGCATCAAGGAGAACGGCGCTCATTCCGCCGCCGGTTTGGCTCGCCCCGCCCCGAACCGGTTTTCGATATAGTCGGCCACCATGGCCTTGAACTGGTCGGCCACATCCGCCCCCTTGAGCGTTGTCACCTTCTTGCCCTCGATAAACACCGGCGCCGAGGGCGCCTCACCGGTACCGGGCAGCGAGATGCCGATATCGGCGTGTTTGGATTCCCCCGGCCCGTTGACGATGCAGCCCATCACGGCAACGCTCATCGCCTCGACGCCGGGATATTTCTCCCGCCATTCCGGCATCGATGTCGAAAGATGATCCTGAATGTCCTTGGCCAGGGTCTGGAACGTAGTCGATGTCGTCCGCCCGCAGCCTGGACACGCGGCAACCACCGGCACGAACTGCCGGAACCCCATGGTCTGGAGCAGTTCCTGAGCGACTTTGACTTCCAGCGTCCGGTCACCGCCGGGCTCGGGCGTCAGCGAAATGCGGATCGTATCTCCGATCCCCTGCTGGAGCAGAATGCCCAGCGCAGCCGAGGAGGCAACGATCCCTTTCGATCCCATCCCCGCCTCGGTCAGTCCCAGATGCAGCGCATAATCGCAGCGCGCCGCCAGCTCCTCATAGACCGAAATCAGTTGCTGGACGTCCGACACCTTGGTCGACAAGATGATCTTGTCGCGCCCCATGCCCAGCTCTTCGGCCCGCTCGGCCGAAAGGATCGCCGAACGGATGATTGCTTCGCGCTGCACATGCGCCGCGCTCCAGGGCTCGGCGCGGCCTGCGTTTTCATCCATCAGAACGGTCAGCAATTCCTGGTCGAGCGACCCCCAGTTGACCCCGATCCGCACCGGTTTTTCATACCGGTTGGCGATTTCGATCATCTGGGAAAACTGCTTGTCGCGCTTGTCCTTGAACCCCACATTGCCCGGATTGATCCGGTATTTGGCTAAGGCCTCTGCACAGGCGGGATGGTCGGACAATAGCTTGTGCCCGATATAGTGGAAATCGCCCACCAGCGGCACGTCGATGCCGCGCACCATCAGCCGGTCGCGGATATGAGGCACAGCCGCGGCGGCCTCGTCGCGGTCCACGGTGATACGGACGATCTCCGAGCCGGCTCGGGCCAGCGCCGCCACCTGCCGGACCGTGGATTCGATATCGGCGGTGTCGGTATTGGTCATCGATTGGACGACGATGGGATTGCCACCCCCGACCACAACCCCGCCGACATCGACTCCGACCGTTTTCTTGCGCTGCTCTGGACCTGCCATGACCCGTACTCTTTGTTCTCGCCGAACACATAAGCCCTAGCAAACATCAGTGCAATGTTGCGCCTATGCGACCAAGAGTGCTTCCAGGACAAGTGGCACCACTTATCCGGTTCGGAAGCGCGACCAGCAAAGACCCCGAGCGATTGAAGCGATTCCAGGAAGCGCTGAAATGCTCTGGCGGTCTTGAAAGGGGTTCGCCGGTCCCTATCTAAAACCCATGATAAAAAATCTCGCTTCCCTCCTGCTGCCTCGCTTCCTGCGGTTTCGCAAGGAAGCGTTTCTGCTCTGGAAGGCCTTCTGGTCGCCGGGCACCCCGCTCTATCTCAAGTTCGCGACCGTTGCGGCCGCGGCCTATCTGGTCTGGCCCGTCGATCTGATTACCGATTTTATTCCGGTTCTCGGCTGGATCGATGACCTCATTCTGGTGCCGCTCATCGTCAGCTGGATCGTTTCGCGCCTGCCGGTTACAGCGCCGGTTCGTGCCCGAAGAGACGGGCCGATCATCGATGGAACGGCGCGCAGAGTCTGAAAAAGCCTGTCCGCGGGAACCATTTGCCCTTCACGTAAGTTTTACAGGCCATAATGGTCACTGTGAGGGAATTTGAAAAATGGGCCTTTCGACGATTCTGATTATCATTTTGATTTTGCTTTTGATCGGCGCCCTGCCCACCTGGGGATATTCGCGCGCCTGGGGCTACGGCCCCACGGGCATTCTTGGCGTCATTTTGGTTGTCGTCCTCATCCTCATGCTGATGGGCACGATCTAGCGCTTTGGCGACCCGCGTTTCCTTCCGGCGCGGGTCGTCCTTTCCCGGTTTTGTCCGGACTTTATGATTGATCTCCTCCCCCTTGCCTTGGACGGCCCGGATTTCCGCGCCGTCCTTTTTCTTGGCCGGGAGCATGGCCCAATGAGAGGTTTTGGCTATTCGATGCGGACCAAAAGATCCTTTGCATCGATTTGATCGCCGGGCTTGACCAGGACTTCGGCCACCGTCCCGTCCGCCTCGGCGTGCAGGGCGGTTTCCATCTTCATCGCCTCGATCGAGAGCAGCACGTCGCCCGCCTGAACTCTCTGGCCGGCCTGAACGGCCAGTGACGAGATGACCCCCGGCATGGGCGCCCCGACCTGCTTGGCATCCCCCGCTACGGCCTTGGGCCGGGCAACGATGTCGCCGGCCTTGAGCCGATCGGGAACGGCAACGGCGCGCGGCTGACCGTTGAGGTCGAAAAACACCCGCACCATGCCCTTTTCATTGGTTTCCGATTGTCCGAGGAACTGGACCACCATGGTCTTGCCCTTTTCCAGATCGACGAGAATCTCGTCGGCCGGATTGAGCCCGTAGAAATAGACAGGGGTCGGCAGCACTTCGGTCGGGCCGTAAAGCTCCTGCGCCTTGGCGAACTCGGCAAAAACCTTCGGATACATCAGATACGAGGCGAGCCGGAAATCATCGATTTCCATCCCCGAGACCTCCTCGGCCTTCTTGCGCTCCGCTTCAAGGTCGGCCGGCGCGAGACCCTTGCCGGGCCGCTCGGTCAGAGCCTTCTTGCCTTTCAGGACCTTCTTTTGCAGCGCCTCGGGAAACCCGCCGGTCGGCTGGCCCAGATCCCCGGCAAAGAACCCCACGACCGAATCGGGGAAAGAGACGTCCTTGTCGGGATTTTCCACATCGGCGCGCTTGAGGCCCGAAGACACCATGGCCAGCGCCATGTCGCCCACAACCTTCGAGCTTGGCGTCACCTTGACGATATCGCCAAACATCTGGTTGACGTCGGCATAGGTCTGGGCAACCTCGTGCCAGCGGGTTTCCAGCCCCATCGAGCGGGCCTGTTCCTTGAGATTGGTGAACTGCCCGCCCGGCATTTCGTGCAGATAGACCTCGGAAGCGCCGCCCTTCAAGTCACTCTCAAAGGCGCGATACTGGGTGCGCACCGCTTCCCAGTAAAACGAGATTTCCCGTATCGCCTTGGGCGAAAGCTGCGAATCGCGCTCGGTTCCCTCAAGCGCGGCCACCAGCGATCCAAGCGTGGGCTGGCTCGTGGTGCCCGAAAACGAGTCCATCGCCGCATCCACGGCATCCACACCCGCCTCGCAGGCCGCCAGAACCGTCGCCGCCGAAGCCCCCGAGGTATCGTGCGTGTGGAAATGGATCGGCAGCCCGATCTCGTCCTTGAGCGTCGCGAACAGCTTTTTGGCCGCCGGCGCCTTCATCACCCCGGCCATGTCCTTGATGCCCAGCACATGCGCGCCCGCAGCTTCGAGTTCCTTGGCCAGCCCAACGTAATATTTGAGGTCGTATTTGGCCCGGTCCGGGTCGAGCATGTCGCCGGTGTAGCACACAACGCCCTCGCAGACCTTGCCGCTCTCGATCACCGCATCCATGGCCACCCGCATGTTCTCGACCCAGTTCAGGCAGTCGAACACCCGGAAGATATCGATCCCGCCCTCGGCAGCCTTTTTGACGAAGAACTGCACCACATTGTCGGGATAATTGGTGTAGCCCACACCATTGGCGCCACGCAGCAGCATCTGGGTCAGGATATTGGGCGCACCCTCGCGGATCTTTTTCAGCCGCTCCCAGGGGTCTTCGTTCAGAAACCGCATGGAAACGTCAAACGTTGCCCCGCCCCAGCATTCGAGCGAGAACAGGTCCGGCAAGCCGCGGCTATAGGCCTTGGCGATCTTTTCCATGTCGAACGTGCGCATGCGCGTGGCCAGAAGGCTCTGGTGCCCGTCGCGCATCGTCGTGTCGGTGAACAGCACCCGGCTTTGCGCCTTCATCCAGTCGGCCAGCCCCTTGGCGCCGTCGCGCTCGAGGATTTGCCGGCTGCCTTCGACCACCGAAAGCGGCGGATATTCCGGCACCACAGGCGCCGCCGCATTTGCCGGCGGCCTGGGCCGATCGCGCACTTCGGGGTGCCCGTTCACCGTCACATCGGCAATATAGGTCAAAAGCTTGGTCGCCCGGTCCTTGCGCTTTTCGATATCGAACAGTTCGGGCGTCGTGTCGATGAACCGGGTCGTATAGGTGTTGTCGCAGAATTTGGGGTGCGAGATGATGTTTTCGAGGAACGCCAGATTGGTCGAAACCCCGCGAATGCGGAACTCGCGCAGCGCCCGGTCCATCCGTGCAATCGCTTCCTCGGGCGTCGGCGCCCAGCAGGTCACCTTTTCCAAGAGCGGGTCGTAGAACCGCGTGATGATCGCGCCCGAATAGGCCGTCCCGCCATCGAGCCGCACCCCGAACCCGGTCGCCCCGCGATAGGCGGTGATCCGGCCGTAATCGGGGATGAAGTTTTCTTCGGGGTCCTCGGTGGTCACCCGGCATTGCAGCGCATGGCCGTGCAAGACAATGTCTTTTTGCTCAGGCACCCCCGATTGTGGCGTCCCGATCACCGCCCCGTCCATCACCCTGATCTGGGCCTTGACGATATCGATGCCCGTCACCTCTTCGGTCACGGTATGTTCGACCTGGATGCGCGGATTGACCTCGATGAAATAGAACTCGTCGGTCTGGGCATCCATCAGGAACTCGACAGTCCCCGCGCAACGATAATTTGCTTCATTGCCCAGCTTCAGCGCCGCGTCGGTCAGCGCCTTGCGGGTCTCTTCCGAAAGATAAGGCGCCGGCGCCCGCTCAACCACCTTCTGGTTGCGCCGCTGCACCGAACAGTCGCGCTCGAACAGATGCACCAGATTGCCATGATCGTCGCCAAGCAATTGCACCTCGACGTGCCGGGCCTTTTCGACGAGCTTTTCGAGATACATCTCGTCCTTGCCGAACGCCGCCTTGGCCTCGCGCTTGCCCTCGGACACTTCGGCCCGCAACTGCTTGGGATCGGTGATGCGCCGCATGCCGCGCCCGCCCCCGCCCCAGCTTGCCTTGAGCATCAGGGGATAACCGATCGCATCGGCCATTTTGGCCACTTCATCGAGATCGTCGGGCAATGGGTCCGTGGCAGGAACCACCGGCACGCCCGCCTTGATCGCCATGTTGCGCGCCGCGACCTTGTTGCCCAGATCGCGCATGGTCTGCGCTTTCGGCCCGATAAAGATGATCCCGGCATCTTCGCACGCATCGGCAAACTCGGGACTTTCCGACAGGAGCCCGTAACCGGGATGGATCGCATCGGCGCCCGAAATCCGCGCCACGCGGATATATTCGTCGATCTGCAGATAGGCTTCCACCGGCCCCTTGCCCTGCCCGATCAGATAGGCCTCGTCCGCCTTGAACCGGTGCAGCGCCAGCTTGTCCTCCTCGGCAAACACCGCAACCGTTTTCAGCCCCAGCTCGTTGGCGGCCCGGAACACCCGGATCGCAATCTCAGAGCGGTTGGCGACGAGAATCTTCTTGATCGTCATGGACTGGGAAACCCCCTGCTAGAGCGTGCCCGGATCGGTGGACACTATATTGGTTAGGATAAGCGCCTCCAGCCAAAAAGCGGAACCGGTTTTGCCGTTCGGGCGCACGATGAGACAACGACTTGGATCATTTCCACAATTGAACGAAAGACGGAAACATTCCGGCCGGGCCTGAGATACACGGGATACGCGTCCGCTGATCGTAATGTCCTAACCAGGCCGGCCGCAAGAAAGACGGACCGAAGGGAAAATATCCCTTCCGCCACCCGATCAGGAGATCGGTTTGTCCAGATGGGCGGCCAGATGGCTCATGTCGTAGCCGGCCTTGGCAGCGGAATCGATGATCACATCCGAAGGGTCAGTGCCCGCCTGGCTGAGCGCCCACAGCGTTGTCGAGCGCGTGCCCGAGCGGCAAAACGCAAACACCGGCCCATCGCTCTCGTCCATTGCGGCGCGGGTGGCGGCCACCATGTCCGGGGTCACGCCCTCGCGGCCCATGGGAATTTCATAATAGCCAAGGCCCGCGGCCTTTGCCGCTGCCGCGATTTCGGCACCCGCCGGCTGGTCGGGCGCCTCGCCATCGGGGCGGTTGTTGATGATCGAGACAAAGCCCGCCTGTTTGATCGTCTCGATATCGGACGGCAGGATCTGCCCCGAAACGCTCACGCGGTCATTTATCTTCCTGATATCCAAAACCCGTTCTCCCTGGCGCGGAAAAGTTCCCATCACTCACCGCTCTTATAGCCATCAAGGCCACCGGTGCGCAACAGAGCCCATAAGGGTCAGGCTGCTTTGACATCCGCGTCCTGGGGACCCATCGCAGCTTCAAGCGGCGCTGGCCGGCCCAAAAGAAAGCCCTGGAACCCCGTACAGCCCAGCCCCACCAGTGCCGCATGCTGCTCGGGCGTTTCCACGCCCTCGGCAATCACCTCGATCCCCAGCCCCTGGGCAATCTTGCAGATCGATTCAACGATCATCGAATCCACGGGCCGCGAGGTGATCTCGGACACATACGCCCTGTCGATTTTCAGGATATCAAAGGAGAGATCGCGCAGATATCCAAGGCTGGCATGCCCGGCCCCGAAATCATCGACCGCAATTCGTACCCCCAGCGCCCGCAGGAATTCCAGATTGGTCCGTTCGACCGAATTCTTGTGCAAGGGCGCCGTCTCGGTGATCTCGACGATGAACCGTTCGCCCAGCAGTCCGGCGGCGGCAATCTCCTCGGCAAAGCGCGCCGCATAGTCGGGATGGCGCAATTCGGCCGCCGAAACGTTGATCGCCACAACGTCGGTCGGCAATCGTGAAACGTCGGCGCACACCCGCCGCAAAACCCATTGCCCCAGCTTGGCGATCAGATCGGACTGTTCGGCGATCGGCACGAACGCCCCCGGCGAAATCATCCCGCGCACCGAATGGCGCCAGCGCACCAGCGCCTCCACCGATCGCTTGCGTCCGTCCCTGCCGAAAACCGGTTGATAATGGATTTCTAGCTCATCCATCAGGATCGCCGCCCGCAATTCGCGCTCGATAAATCGCTGATAGCGTTCCTCGCTCAGCAATTCGCGCTCGAAGGCGATCACTCTGCCGCGCCCGCCATTTTTACCTTTGTAAAGCGCCAGATCGGCCTTCGAGATCAGCGTATCGGCATCCCCCGCGTCGCCGGGCGCCGTTGCAATGCCCATGGTGGCCGAAAGCCGCGTGTCGCGTCCGGCCAGCGGCGCCGGACGGTCGAGCGCTTCGAGCACCCGCTCTCCCAGCCGCTTCAGCGCGGCCTTGGAGCTGACCCCGGCCAGAGCGAGAGCGAATTCGTCCCCGCCCAGCCGGCCGATCACCGCTCCGGGCACAAGGTCCTCAAGCGTGCGCACCAGCCGCACCAGCGCCTGGTCCCCCGCCGCATGCCCCGTTCCGTCGTTGATCGCTTTGAGATGATCCATGTCGATCTGGATATAGGCCACGGGCATCCGCTCGGCGGCCCGCACCATCTCACGCAGCCGGTCGAGAAAATATTTGCGGTTGAAAGCGCCCGTCAGCGCGTCGCGGTTGAGCGAAGCCAGCAATTCGCGCCGCTGCGCTTCGGCAAGCACCAGTGCTCTGCGCAGGGAGAAATAGCCCCAGATCACGACGGCCAGAAGCGCCATCCCGCCCATCGCCACCGCCGGCAGCGCCACGCTCTCGTGCGACAGCCCCAGCCATCGGGCAATCAGCGCTTCAACAGCAGCAACCGCGATCAGGCAACCGGCGCCACCCGCGGCCAACGCAGTGCCACGATAAACGGCCAGGATATTGGTGAGGGAAAGTTCTGTACGCATGCAACGCCACGACCACTTGTTCGACCGGACCTTACGGGCCCGGCTTTAACGGGGAGTGAACGCCGCTGGATATATTTCTATGAAATCAATAGCTTAAGCTTAGCACGAGAACAAAACCCTGCAATCTTTCAGTGTCGGCCCGCTGTGTTACAGTCTTGCGACAATGGTGCGATCAGCCGTCCTGATGGTTAGCGTTTTCTTATTGGGTCTCATCCTCGCCTGCCGGCACCGTGTCAGCGCCATTGCCCACCCAGCCCTGCCAGATATCTTGTCCCGTGATGAGAAAATGCTGCGCCACGGCCTCCGGGCTCGCCTCGTTCTCGGCCTGCCAGGCCAAGAGCCGGTTCATTTCATCAAGCGGCATCGAAGCCCGCGCCAAATAATCGGCAATGTCGGGCGTATCGGAAAACACCCATTCGGCCACGGCGATCACGACCGTGTCGGGCGCAAATCCCGATCCGCCGAACGGCACGCAATCGCGGATCGCCATGCATTGGGCATTGCCGGCATCGAACCCGCCCATGTCGAGCGGCACCAGATCGAGCCGGTCGATCAACGCGTTGGGCTGCCAATAATAGGTCAGAACGGGCCGGCGCTGGCTCACCGCATCGGTCAGCGCCCCGTCCATGGCGAACCTGTCAAGCGGCTCGACGATATCGAAGCGCTCATCAAGGCCCAGCCCCGCCGCCATGTTCCTGTTGATGATTGCGCAGGCCCACTCGGCCGGACATGAGTGGAGCTTGGCGCGGCTTTCGCCCGCCGGAACGAACACCTGCCAGTGATCCAGGATATCGCTTGCGCCATCCAGCCCACGATTGTTTTCGATGACATAGGAGGGCACGAACCACGCTTCGAGCGGCCCACCGCTAAAGGCCGGTGCTGCGGCCCTGGCGCTGCGCGCCTGCATCGCCCCGTTCCACACTTCGGCCTGGCGTGACACCCACAACTCCGGCGCCACCGCCGGCTGTTGCGTCGTCGCCATCGACGAGAGCATTGCCTCGGGCTCGCCGGGCACCAGCCGCACCGCGCATTGATATTCGGCGCGCAGCAGCGTGGCGTGGATATTGGCTAAGATTGCCGCCGAGGGCCAGCCCATCTCGGCAATGGTGATCTCGGCCGTGCCGCACGGCGCGGGTGGAGCGGAGGCATCGGTGTGTTCCGACCCGTCCGGGCGCTCCTCGCCCGCCCGCGCGCCGCCGGTGGTATCGAGCGTCTGGATTTGCGCCGGAGCGGCCATCGGTGCGAGATTCAGCGCCGCCACAAGCAACAGGACCTTCTTAGCGCGCATCGGCTGTCCCGGCCTCCCTGGATGGACAAAGATCATAACTGGCAAAAGCCCGCCCGTTAAGCAACTGTAGGCTCACGAAAATTCCTGCCAAAACCTGATGACTCCATAAACGCAACTGTGCAATGGTATCGCTTGGAGCGGGTCCAGCGAGTGGGCCTTTTTCCTGTTGGGCTGCCCGAACCGAAAAGATCGCCAAGCGGCACGGGAGGGGCATGGCACGACCAAACTTTTGAGGGATATCATGCGTCATATCAAAAAATCTCTGACCCTTGCGGTCGCTGCGGGTGTTCTGTCGGCCGCGTCGCCCGCCGTAGCACAGGACGTCACGCTCGGCTTTGTCGGCGGCTTCACCGGCCCCATCGAAAGCCTGACCCCGCCGATCTTTGCTGGCGCCGAACTCGCCGTCCAGCAGATCAACGATCAGGGCGGCATCCTTGATGGCGGCACGCTCACGATCGTTTCGGCCGACGGGGCCTGCGATGCGACAGCGGCAGCCAACGCCACGGACCGTCTGGTCAACACCGATCAGGTTACCGCCATTGTGGGCGGCCTGTGTACAGGTGAAACCATCGGCGGCGCCAATTCCGCTGCCATTCCCGGCGGTGTGGTCATGATCTCGCCGGCCTCCACGGCCCCGGCGCTGACCACGCTCGAAGACAACGACCTTGTCTTCCGCACCACCCCCTCCGATGCTTTCCAGGGCGAAAAGCTCGCCGAGCTGCTGCTCTCCAAGGACATCACCGAAATCGCGCTGACCTATGTCAACAACGACTATGGTTCGGGTTTCGCCGATGCCGTGGTTTCGGCCTATGAAGCCGGCGGCGGCACCGTCGCGGCCAACCTCGCCCATGAAGATGGCAAGGCCGACTACCGCGCCGAACTGGGCAACCTCGCGTCCTCGGGCGCTGAAACCCTTGTCGTTCTCGCCTATGCCAATTCCTCGGGCCAGACCCTGCTGCGCCAGGCACTGGAATCGGGCAACTTCCTTACCTTCGTTGGCGGTGACGGCATGGTCGGCGACGATCTGTTCACCGGTATCGATGCGGGCAGCGTGGAAGGCATGATCGCCACCCGCGCCGGTGCGTTCGAAGGCGAAAGCGCCACGGTTTACGCCGAACTGGCCACCGCCGCAGGCCTGACCCCCAACGACGTTTACGCTCCCCAGTCCTACGACGCCGCCTTCCTTCTGGCGCTGGCCATCGAAAAGAATGGCTCGGCCGACCGTGAAGGCCTCTCGGCTGCCCTGCGTGAAGTCTCTTCGGCTCCGGGTGAAACCATCCTGCCGGGCGAGTGGGAAAAGGCCAAGGAACTCATCGCGGCCGGCACCGACATCGACTATCAGGGCGCCGGCGGCGATCTTGATTTCGACGAAGCGGGCGACGTTGATGGCGTGATCGTCGAATTGACCGTCGAAGGCGGCTCCTTCGTCGAAGTCGGCGTCATCGAATAAGCCGACCAGGACCCCAATACAAAAAGCCCGGGAGCGATCCCGGGCTTTTTCTTTTCCTGCCAGTTGGTTCTCCAACCGCTCCTTAACCCACTGTCATTCCGGGATTTATTCCCGGAATCCATCTCGCAGCGCCGCCGCGAAATGGGATCGGGAAAGACTGGCCCCAGCTTCAGTCCTTACGGCTGATATGCTCGGGCAACAGCCCCTTTGGCGCAAACCGGAGGGCAATGGTCACCACCAGCCCCAGAACGAAAATCCGCATCTGCACGGCGCGGGTTTCGATATCGGGAATTTCACCCCAACCCATGGAGGACGACCAGCTGCTCACCGCCCCGAACAGGCCCGTCGCCAGCTGTTCGGACAGCATCCACACGATATAGATGAACAGCCCGCCAAACAGCGCCCCGAAATTGTTGCCCGCGCCGCCCACGATCAGCATCACCCAGATGATGAAGGTGTGATTGATCGGCTGGTAGCTCGAGGGATCGAATATGCCCACGAACGAGACAAGGATCGCCCCGCCGATGCCCATGAGCACCGAGCCGAAAATGAAGATTTCCAGTTGCCGTCCCGTCACGTCCTTGCCCATTGAGGCCGCCGAGATGTGATTGTCGCGGATGGCTCGCATCATGCGGCCCCACGGCCCCTGATAGGCCCTGTGGATCAGAAACAGCCCGGCGATCACGATCAGCACCACCAGCGCCAGGAACCCGCCGCGCGCGTAAACGAAACTGTCGGAAATCGAAACGCCCAGCTCCTGATAATATTGCGGATTGGGCACCGGCCAGGGAATGGGCGAAACCGTCAGTGTGCCGCGCGTCAGCCATTCCATGTTGCGGATCACCGCCCGCAGGATCTCGGCGATTCCGATGGTGGCAATCGCCAGGTAGTCGGCCCGCAGCCCGAGGCTGACCTTGCCGACCAGAAAGCCGATCAGCCCGGCCAGAACACCTCCGAACGCCCAGCCAAGGATCACCGGCAGGCCCAGCCCGCCGACCCAGCCAGCGGTCGAAGTGATGGTGTTGGCCGCCGGGTCCATCTGCGTGCGGAAGATCACATAGGCGGCAAACCACGCGACAACGATCACCGCCCCGCGCCATTTCCCCCTGATCCCGAACCGCTGCACCCGATGGGCGAAAAAGATCAGCACCGCCCCGATGGCCGCGGCGATCGCCGAGCGCCCGAGCAGCATCGGCCCCTCGGACTCCCAGAACGCCATATTGACCGGGAACGAGATGAAGGTAACGGCAAACCCGCCCACCATCAGCATCCCCAGAATGCCGAAATTGAACAGCCCGCCAAAGCCCCACTGGATATTGAGCCCCATGGCGATCAGCGCAAAGGCGAAGGCTTCCACCATCAGCCGCACGGTGAACGGGGTGCCCATCATCACACCCACGAAAACGATGAGCGCAAAGAGCGCCGCAAACAGCCCGATATAGCGCGCGGTCATGTGGAGGCTCCCTTGAAGATGCCCGTAGGCCGCACCAGAAGCACGACGACAAGGATCACGAAGGCGACGGTGAGTTTGTATTCCGACTGCACCAGCGTCAGCGAACTGGGGATGTCGAACCACAAGACGTCCCGGAACGGGCGCAACAGCACCGACCAGTTGAACACCGCCAGCGTTTCGGCAAAGCCCAGAACGAACCCGCCGGCGATCGCCCCATAGGCATGTCCAAGCCCGCCCAGAATGGCGGCGGCAAAGATCGGCAACACGATATTGAAGGCCAGATCGGGTTTCAGCGTCACATCGAGCGCCAGCATGGTGCCCGCCAGGCACGCCAAAGCGCCCGCAATCACCCACGTCACCCGCACGACGAGCTTGGTGTTGATGCCTGAAACCTTGGCGAGATCGGGATTGTCGGCCATGGCCCGCATCCCCTTGCCCAGCCGCGAGCGGGTGAGAAAGTAATGCAGCGCGATCACCGCAACGGCAGTCGAAGCCACCAGCCAGACCTGCGGCTCGGTAAAGGTAATCGGCCGCGTCACGCCCTCGAAGGGCAATTCGAGCCGGAAAATCTGCTTGGGCTCGGTATCGAAAAACGAGCGCGTTTCCACCCCGAAAAACAGCCGGATCAGCCCCTGGATCATCATGGTGACCCCGATCGAGGCGATCAGCAATGTCACCGGCTTGGCGCCCCGCGCCCGAAGCGGCGCATAAAACCCCTTGTCGATCCCCAGCGCCAGTCCCGCCGCCAGCACCATGGCCAAAGGCACGACCAGCACGCCGGTCGGAATCGGCGTCACGATCCCCATCGCGGCCAAAACGCCGGCCAGAACGAAAGCGATGAACGCCCCCATGGTCATCATGTCGCCATGGGCGAAATGGGCAAACCGCAGAATGCCGAAGATCAGCGTCACACCGACCGCGCCAAGCGCATAGATAGAACCGAGGACAACGCCCCCGATCACCGCCTGATTGAAGAAAAAGATCAGATCGTTCATGTCTTTTCGTCCTCGTCGCGCGACCGAACCGCAAAACCGGTTGCCACTTTTGCCGGCCGCGCTCCCCGGCTACCCCCCAAGAAAGCTCTTGGCCACATCCGGATCGTCGAGCAGTTCCTGCCCGGTCCCGGTGAACCTGTTCTGTCCACTGGTCAGAACGAACCCCTTGGTCGCGAATGCCAGCGCCTGGCGCGCATTCTGCTCGACCATCAGGATCCCCACGCCCGCGGCGTTGATCTTGACCACCTGTTCAAAGATTTCCATCATGTAGCGCGGCGAAAGCCCGGCCGATGGCTCATCGAGCATCAACAGTTTGGGCTTGCTCATCAGCGCCCGCCCCATGGCCACCATCTGGCGCTGCCCGCCCGACAATTCGCCCGCCGGCTGTTTGCGCTTGGCTTTGAGGTCGGGAAACATCTCATAGACCATATCGAGGCTTTCAGTGATGTCGTCGCGCCGCACGAACGCGCCCATCTCGAAATTTTCATGCACCGACATGGAGGTAAACACGTTGTGCTCCTGGGGCACGAACGAGAGCCCCATCGGCACCAGCCGGTCGGCCTCGAAATTGGTCACGTCCTGCCCGTCGAACGTCACCGTGCCCCCCGCAACCGTAATAAGCCCGAAGATCGCTTTCAGCGTCGTGGATTTGCCCGCCCCGTTCGGCCCGACGATCACCCCGATATCGGAGGCGTCGATCGCCATATTGACGCCATTCAGGATCGGCGCGCCGCCATAGCCGGCCACGATGTCCTTAAGATCGATAAGGCTCATTTCGTTGCCTCCACCGGGCCGCCGAAATAGGCCTCGACGATCATCGGGTTGGCCCGCAGCTCTTCCATATTGCCCTTGGCGATCACCTCGCCCTGCGCCATCACGATCACCGGATCGCACAGCCGCGCGATCAGATCCATGTCGTGCTCGATGACAAAGAAGGTATAGCCGAGCTCTTTGTTCATGCGCTCGATATTGGCGGCCAGATCGTTGAGCAGGGTCTTGTTGACCCCCGCCGCCACCTCGTCGAGCAGCACGATCTTGGCGTCCACCATCATGGTACGGCCAAGTTCGAGCAGCTTTTTCTGCCCGCCCGAAAGATTGCCGGCCAACTCGTTCTTGACGTGCCCGAGTTTGAGAAAATCGATGACATCGAGGGCCTTGCTCCGCACCTCGGCCTCGCGCGCCGCCGCTTTGCCCGGCTGGAGCCACAGGGTCGAAAGACTCTCGCCCGGCTGGTCGCCCGGCACCATCATCAGGTTTTCCAGCGCCGTCATCTGGGAAAATTCATGCGCGATCTGGAAGGTGCGCAACATGCCCAGCCTGAACAGCTCATGAGGCTTGAGCCCCGTAATATCCTGCCCGTCAAAGATGATCTGCCCGCTGGTGGGCGCGAAATTGCCGGCCACCATGTTGAACAGGGTGGATTTGCCCGCCCCGTTCGGCCCGATCAACCCGGTGATCGACCCGCGCTCGACTTCGAGCGAGCAATTGGAAACAGCCAGAAGTCCGCCAAACCGCTTGGAAACGGAACGCACCTCGATTACCGCGTCAAACGCCACGCTTATGCTCAGCCCCTCAAATTTTTGTTGGACCAAAAGGTCAAAAAGCCCCGGAATTGCGGCATCTGTTCACAACAGCGCCTTCCGGTCAACTCAAAGCGCTTTGAGCACCGCTTCTGCTGTGGACTTGTTGTAGGCAACCGGGATGTCATAGAGCGTCGCAAGCCGCGTCAACGCCTTGACGTCCACATCGTGCGGCAGGGCGCTCATGGGATCGATAAAGAAGATCAGCGCGTCCAGCCGCCCCTCGGCGATCATCGCCCCGATCTGCGCATCCCCGCCCAGCGGACCGCTCTTGAGCGCCAGGACGGCGAGCCCGGTTTCCTGCGCCACGCGCCCGCCCGTCGTGCCCGTGCCCACCAGCGTGAAACCGCTCAGCCGGTCCTTGTGCGCCTGCGCGAAGGCGACCATGTCGTCCTTCTTTTCATCATGGGCCACCAGCCCGATGGTCTTTGTGGTCATGGCCTTTGCCGCCCTCACCCGTTTTGCTCTTCAACCATGGGCTGGCGGCCTTGCCAAGCCCACCCAAGCAAAAGGGCGCCCCGATGGACGCCCCTGCAAACGCAAATATCGCGGTCGTTCAGCTCAGCGCGCCGATAACCGCCTCGATGCGTTTCTTCATCGTTCCGGCGTCATAGGGCTTGATGATGTAATTGTTCACGCCGCTCTCGATGGCTTCCTTGACCTGTTCCTTGTCGGAGCGGCCGGTCGCCATGATGAAGGGCATCCCTTGCGTGCGCGGGTGCTTGCGGATCACCTTGAGCAGCGTCAGCCCGTCGACATCGTCCATGTTCCAGTCGGAAATGATCAGATCGACACTGGTCTTTTCAAGCTTGGTCAGCGCATCGCGGCCCGATTTAGCCTCCACGATGTCCTTGAACCCGAGCTGAGTGAGGATGTATTTACAGATGCCCCGCATCGATTGCTGGTCATCGACAATGAGGACGCTGACTGCGCTGGCCTTTGGCATGGATTCTCCGCCTTAAAATCCGGTCTTCTTCCGGAATGATCAGCCTTCAAAACTAGGCGACAACCGTTACAATAATCTCAATGCAAACCATCAAGCTGCGGCCTTGAGCTTCATCAGGGCCGCGACCAGCCGCCCGGCGACCTTTTCCACGGGCGCCTCCTCGACCACCGCGCCGATCTCGAACGCCGCCTTGGGCATGCCATAGATCAGCGCCGAACCGCGCGATTGCCCGATGGTGAACGCTCCGGCCTCGCGCATGGCCTTAAGACCCGCCGCGCCGTCGCGCCCCATGCCCGTCAGGATCGCCCCCACCGCCATCGGTCCCACCACTCGCGCCACCGAGTTGAAAAGCACATCCACGCTCGGCCGGTGCCCCGAAGTCACCTCGTCCTGGGTCACCCGGCATTTGAGCTGGCCGGAAGTCTTTTCCACCCGCAGATGAAAATCGCCCGGCGCGACATAAGCCGTGCCCCGCTCGAGCGCCATCCTGTCGGCGGCCTCGATCACCCGCACCGGCACCAACTCGTTGAGCCGCGCGGCAAACCGCCCGGTAAACCCCTTGGGCATGTGCTGGGCAATCACGATCGGCGGACAATCGGCGGGGATCCAGGAGAGCACCTGCCGGATCGCTTCCACACCACCGGTCGAAGCGCCAATGGCAATCAGCGCGCCCTCGGGCGCCGCCGCCGTCTTGAGCGGAAGGTCGGGCGCGGGGGCGCGATGCGCCGAGGCTTGCACGTCCGACTGCGCCGCAAAGCGCACCTTTTCACGCAGCGTCGCACCGAACGCATCGAGCCCGCCCGCGGCCTCGGTGCCAGGCTTGGCAACGAAATCGACAGCGCCCAGTTCAAGCGCCAGCATGGTTTCCGAGGCGCCCTTGGTGGTCAGCGTGGATACCATCACCACGGGAAGCGGTCGCAGCCGCATGATCTTTTGCAAAAAGGCCAGCCCGTTCATGTTGGGCATTTCGATATCGAGCGTCACGACATCGGGGTTGAGCGCCTTGATCTTGTCGCGTGCGTCCAGCGGATCGTGGGCGGTGCCCACCACCGTGATATCGCCCTCTTGCGCCAGCGTTTTTGAAAGAACGTCCCGAATGAGTGCCGAATCGTCAACGACCAGGACCCTGATATTGCTCATGCTGCATCCTTTGCATCGGCATTTGCCTTGCGTTGATAGACAGTCTTGCCCACCAGTCTGAAGCCCTTGGAAACGGCCTGAAGGTTTTCTGAGTGACCGATATACAAGAACCCGTCCGGGGCCAGCACCTGGCCGAGCCGGTCAAACAGCATCCCTTGGGTGGGCTTGTCGAAATAGATCGCCACGTTCCGGCAGAAAATGGCATCGAACGGGCCGCTGACCGGCCAGGGTTCGATGAGATTGAGCAGCTTGAAGGTGACAAGCTCCCGCGCCGCGCTCGGGATGAGGATGTCCCCGGTTGCCGTCTTTTCAAACAACCCGGCCCGTTGCGCAGAGAGCCCATTGAGCTCGCTCGCCGGATAGATGCCTCGCGCCGCCTTGTTCACGACGTTGGAATCGATATCGGTGGCAAGGATGCGGAAATCCCAGCGCTTGAGCTCGGGAAACGCGGCCAGAAGGCTCAACGCGATCGTATAGGGCTCCTGCCCGGTCGAGCATCCCGCCGACCAGATGCGCAAGCGCGGCCTGGCGCCCTTGCCCACGCGTTGCGGCTTGGCGATCAGTCCGGCCACATAGCTCGTGAGATGATCGAAATGATGATCCTCGCGGAAGAACCGTGTCAGGTTGGTGGTGAGCGCGTTGACGAAATCCTGATCGTCCTCGGCCTGTCCCCGCGTCTCGAGAAAATCGATATAGGCGTCGAACCCGGATAACGACAAGCTGCGCACGATCTTGGAGAGACGCGAAATCACCAGCGTGCGCTTGGCGTCGGAAAGGGAAATGCCCGCTACGCGATAGACGCGCTCGCGGATTCGCGAAAATTCTCTTTCGCTGAGTGGAAATTCACCATTGTCCATACAAGTTCCGACTCCCCAATGCCGGTTAACGCCCAGAAAACCTAGGCTCTGCCGACCGATTTCCCCGCCGGCTGCGCTTGGAGCGCCTCGGCCTGTTGTTGTGCCCGCTCCCCGATCAGATCGACATCGGAGCGCGCCGCCGCAAGCGCTTCATGGCCGCTTGCGAGACTGGAGCCGATCATTGCCGTCTCCTCACTTAAATTCAGTAAATGAGCGGTAACGGTGCTCATGGTCTCGGCCAGCACCTGCGCCCCTTGCGCCCCGGCATCGGCTTCCCCCAGCCCGGTCTTGACCAATGCCCTTATGTCCTTGGAGGTCTTGGCGCTGGCTTGAGCCAACTCGCGCACTTCGCTGGCCACCACGGCAAACCCTGCGCCCTTTTCCCCGGCCCGCGCCGCTTCAACGGCAGCGTTCAGCGCCAAAAGATTGGTGCGGAAAGCCACTTCCTCGATCCCGGCCACCAGCTTGTCGATCTTGCCCACCAGCCCGGTTACCGCCGCAACCCGCTCGCTTGTTTCTTCCGCCGACGCCCTGGCCTTTTCAAAATCCGCGCTGAGGCCCCTCGCACCCTCGGCTGTGCGTCCGGCAAGCGAGCGTCCGGCATCGATCTCGCCGCGCACCGTTTCCATGTGATTGCGCGCATCGTCCGCCGACCGTGTCAGGGTCTGCGCCGCTTCACGGCAGATCTCAACAAGCGCTCCGACCTTTTCCAGCCGCTCGCGGGCCCGCCTGTGCATGTCGAGCGCCGTTTCGCGTTCGGCATCGATTCCCTCGATCTGCCGCGCCAGCCCGGTGATCCGCGCCGCCAGCCCGTCATTGGCCCCCTCATCGTCGATCGGGGCACCCTGCGCCAGGGCATCGAGCCGCGCCGCCGCCGCATCGAGCGTTGCCAGCCCCGCATTGACCAGGTCCAGTTCAGGCACGTCCTCGACGACGTCCGCAGCAATCCGATAGCCTGTGTGCCCTCCCGCCAGCGCCTGCCCGATCTCATCGAGCACACTCGCGGGAACCACGCGCCCCGGCCGGTCGAACTCGATCAGCCAGCGATCCGGAGCCAGCGGGCTGGCGATTGCGATATGGCGTTGCCCTGAAAGCGCCACCGCATGACTTGTCGGCGTTTCCCCCAGCTCAACGGCTATGCCCAGCAGCGCGGCCGCCGTATCGGTCTCGGCACATTCAGGCGCAAGCGCCGTCAGCCCCGCGCTCATCTTGACGATAATGCCCTGTCCATCGACCAGCATGGCCGGACGCGCCAGCGTTTCGAACGCTGTGCAATAGGTCATGGCGCGTTCCAGCCGCAGGCACAGATTGGCGGTGATGGCCCGCATATGCTCGATTTCGCGGTTCTTGCCGATCGGCCCGCTCCCCACCGCCTCGCCCAGGCTCGAGAGCACACGCCGCTGTGCCCGGTCGGCAAGGATCGCGACCGCAAAACTGACGGCGATTGCCGCCACCCAGATCCCGCCAACCGCCAGCGGCCACCACGAAAGGGACGAGAAATTGACGGCAAGAAACAGGCAGACCGCGAGGGTCGCCGACCAGAGGGCCAGTAATGCGGTAACGAGGCGGGTTCGAGCCAATGGTCTGCCGACAATAAGAAAGCGTCGCGCCACCCTAAAAGCCTATGGTTAATGCTTTGTGAGCATCCCCCCATCCCGGTAACATTATGGGAAGGTTTTCGCTCTACCCCGGCTGGTCCTTGATGGCTCTTTCCAGCACCGTGAAAATCGTCGGGTCCTTGCATTGCGCAACATTGAACCGCATGAACCGCCCGGCGGTGCGCGATGCGCTATAGACATTGCCCGGCGCCAGAACGATAGCGTCCGCCAGCGCCGTCCGCGCCACCCGCGCCGAATCCACCCCCTCGGGCAATTGCCCCCAGAGGTTGAACCCGCCGCGCGGCACGATCCAGGGCTTTATCCCGATGCGCTGCAACGCCGCCGCGGTGTCGCCCTGTAACCGTGCCAGCCTGCGCCGCACCTCCTCGATATGCCGACGATACCCACCACCGGCCAGGACCCCGGCAACGATTTCGGCGGCAACCGGGCTCGGTCCGCCGAACCCCGCGGCGATTTGCAGGTCGATCAGCCCCTCGATCCAGTCGGGCCGCGCGGCGATGTACCCGCAGCGCAACGAGGCCGAAACCGTCTTTGAAAAACTCCCGATGCGAACCACCCGGTCCAACCCGTCCAGCCCCGCCAGATGCGGCAAGGGTTCAGGCGCGAAATCGGTAAAAATGTCGTCTTCGACGATCGTGACGTCATGGGCCGCCGCCGACAGCACCCTGTGGGCGGTTTGGGCCGTAACCATCGCCCCCGTCGGATTGTGCAGGCCGCTGTTGGTGACATAGAGCTTTGGCCGCTCGGCCGCCAGCACCGCCTCGAACCGCTCGATATCCGGTCCGCTCGGCGTATAAGGCACACCGACGATTTTCACCTGATGGGCGCGCAGCAGGGCCCGAAAGTTGAAGTAGCACGGATCGTCCACCACCACTGTGTCGCCCGGTCGCAAAACGAGACGGCACACCAGATCGATGGCGCTCGTTCCCGAGGCGGTCAGCATGAGCTGGTCGGGTGACGTCTCCACGCCGTCCGCCGCCAGACGCCCCCTTATGATGCGCCGCAGCGTCGCCGATCCCCGCGTCGAACCATAATCGACAAGCGCTCCATCGCCACCCCGCGCCAAAGCTCGCATCCCCTTGCGGATCGCCTCGACCGGCATCCAGTCCGCCGGAAGCCAGCCGCAACCGGGCTTGAGCGCTTCGGCGTCCCCATCGAGCGATTGCCGCGACACCCAGAACGGATCGATATCGCGTTCCTGCGGCGCGATCTCCTGAGCGAGCGCCAGCGGCGGCAGCGCCGTGGCGCAAACGAAAAACCCCGCTCCCCGCCGCGCCCGGATCACCCCGTCGGCCACCAGCCGGTCATAGGCCTCGACCACCGTCGATGGGGAAACGCCCGTCTCTGCGGCCAGCGCGCGGATCGAGGGCAACCGGTCGCCGGCCACCAGCGCCCGGCTGGCCACCCGCCCCCTGATCGCCTGCATCACGGTTTCCGTCCGCCTGCCGATTTGCCCGATCGCGTTCAATGTATGCCTGCTCTTGCCAATACAATTTTTCACTATTGTATTGATCTGTGTCTGTCCTGACCAGCCCTTCGCTCCTAGGGTCGCGCGGTCATGTGCAAAAGGTCGGCATAACAGTGAAAACATCTCTTGAGGGCTGGGGCAGCGGTCTGCTCGGCATCGTCATCTTTTCCGGATCTCTGCCGGCCACCCGCGTCGCCGTCGCCGATTTCACTCCGCTGTTTCTCACCTCGGCCCGCGCCGCCATTGCCGCGCTTTTGGCTGCAGCCTGCCTTGTCGCGCTCGGCCAGCCCCGCCCCCGGCCCGCCGACCTCGTCTCGCTGGCCATCGTCGCCATCGGCGTCGTTGTCGGCTTTCCGTTGCTGACGGCCCTGGCGCTCGAGCACATCACCTCGGCGCGTTCGATCGTCTTTATCGGCCTGCTCCCGCTCGCCACCGCCGGGTTTGCCGTCCTGCGCGGCGGCGAAAACCCTCGCCCCGCCTTCTGGCTGTTTTCCGGCTTGGGCAGCGCCATCGTCATCGCCTTTGCCATCTCCGGCGGCGGCGCGGGATCGCTGATCGGCGATCTCTACATGATCGCCGCCATTATTGTGTGCGGCCTGGGCTATGCGGAAGGGGCCAGGCTTTCGCGGCGGCTGGGCGGCTGGCAGGTCATCTGCTGGGCGTTGGTGCTTTCGGCTCCGCTCATGGCAGCTCTGGCGTTCGCCACCCTGCCGTCCTCCTGGCAGGCCATCGGCACGCCCGCCTGGCTTGGCCTTGCCTATGTCTCGGTCTTTTCCATGCTGGTCGGCTTTGTCTTCTGGTATCGCGGCCTGGCGCTCGGCGGCATCGCCGGCGTCGGCCAGCTCCAGTTGCTCCAGCCCTTTTTCGGGCTGGCGCTTTCAGGTCTGGTTCTGGGCGAACCCATCGCCGCCGCGATGCTGGCAGCCACCGCCATCATCGTCGTCTGCGTCGCCCTGGCCCGGCGCTTTGCGTGACTGCCGTTAGGACCAGTCGACATTCAGCTCAGGGCTAGAACAATTCGATATCGTCGAGCACAGGCTTGGCGGGCTGCTGTTTGGCGATCGCCAGTTCTTCGCGCACCAGCCTTGCGTTGTCGGTTGAATCGAGCCGTTTGACAAAGGCCCGCCCGGCAAAGGGCTGGAACATCACCCGCCGGGCATAATTGCCCCCCATGTCCTGGCTCGAAAGCACATAGCCTTCATTGCTCAGGAACTCGCGCACGAACTCGATGTTCTTCATGCCCACATCATGCATGCCCGCATGAATGTTGCCGCCCCCGAACACCTTGAATTCGAGATTGCTCTTGCGCCCGGTGCCCTTGCTCAAAACCATGTTGATGAGCTGCTCCATGGCGAACGCGCCATAGCGTGCCGATTCCCCGAACCTGTCCTTGGACGATCCTGACTGGCTGGCCAATAGAAAGTGGTTCATGCCCCCCACTTGCGCCACCCTGTCGCGCACGCAAGCCGAAATGCACGATCCCAGAATCGTCGAAAACGTCGCATCGGGCTCGTTCGATATTACACAATCACCCTGGTGGACGGTGGTCACCACGCCACGGGTGAAGGTATCGGGCATCAAGACAATTCAAACGGCATTAACCGCTTCCCTGGAGCTTTTCGAAAACCCGGCATGGCCCGGGTTTCCCATTGGAATTTTTCCGAACCTATCGCGCCATTCGTTAGCCATTTGCTAACCCTAACCGGCGATGAGTACGGATAGGGGAAATTGGCAAGCATCGGTTTAGAAGTCTGCCATTATGATCGCCATGATTGTGAATCGGGGGTTACGTGCATGAGCTTGCACAAACTGGCCAGAGAGCTGGAAGAAACCGCTCGCCAGACGGCGGAAATGGTTGATGGCATCACCGCCAGCCTCCTCACGCTCGGCGACACCTCGATCGATTGCAGCGCCGCCCGCTCCACCGCCATCCGCCAGATCGTCGTCGCCCTCCAGATGCAGGACCGCATCGAACAGCGCTGCCGCAACATGGCCGACGCCGCCCGCAAGATCGCCGATCTCTCCGATGGCAACGACGCCCAGGCCGCCGAGGGCGTCTGGTCGACCCTCACTCTCGACGAGTTGCGCGACGAATCCCTCTCGGGCATCGCCGCCCGCACCAATACCGGCGAAGTCGAGTTTTTCTAGGGGTTTGGTGAAAGGCGGGACTAACCGCTCGGCCGCCCACGGCATTTGCCAAAGTCACCAACAGGTTCGGCTTCCACCCCGCCCCGGCTATTGATCGGTTATCCTTGACGTCCTAAAAGCCAGCCGGCTGCAGAAGGAGATTTATGCGCAGAGGCTTGTGATCGTAGCCGCAAATAGCGGTATCGCCCGGCACCAAAACAATGGTCGCCGGACCTCTTTGCATATGTTTTCTTCGGAGTTCTCATGAAAAACGAGAACGTTGTAATCCGGCCTTTCGAGGCGACGGACACTACCAAGCTCTCCCGCATCTGGCTCGAAGCCTCACTGGTTGCACATCCTTTTATCGGCGAGAGCCGTTTGATGGAACAACGCGCGCTTATTGAAGAGCAATATCTGCCGGGTGCTGAAACATGGGTTGCGACTTTGAGCGATCAACCCACCGGCTTCATCAGCCTGCTTGAAACCTTCATCGGAGGATTGTTTGTTTCCCCGAAATGGCAAGGCATGGGCATCGGGCGCCATCTCATCGCGCACGCGCTGGGCTTGAAGGGAGAGCTTTTGCTTGAAGTCTACACGCGCAACCAGCAGGCGATGGGCTTTTATCGTGCGCTAGGTTTTGAGGAGCTTTCTCGACGCCCGATCGACGACGAAGGCTACCCGTTCGAAAATGCACGTTTACGGCTGATCGGCTAACGTTTGTCGGGCGGCAAAGTCGCCGCCCGACCGACCCGACCCCCTCATGGCCCACCATTCCCACACGAAAAAACCCGCCGGCTCGCGCAGGCGGGTCCGTCAAATCGTTCTTGCTGCTCTCTCAGGCGTCGATCTTGGCGCCCGAAACAACGGCGGCCAGGTCGATCAGCCCGACCATGCGGCTGTCATGGGTGACGATCCCGTTCAAGAGCTCGGTATCGACCGAATTGCCCTCGGGCACCGCATGGATGTCGTCCTTGGAAACCGTCAGGATGTCCGAGACCGCATCGACCAGGATGCCGATCCACTTTTCCCCCACGCTCATCACCACCACGACATGGTTCTTTGTGGGGTTGGTCTTGCCATCCCCGAACCGGGCGCGCAGATCGAAGATCGGCACGATGGTGCCGCGCAGATTGATGACCCCGCGCACATATTCGCGCGTATTGGGCAATGGCGTCGCCCCGTTCCAGGCGCGGATTTCGCGCACTGTGGTAATTTCGACGCCATAGATCTGTTCGTCGATGGAAAAGGCAATCAGCTGCAGCGAATTTTGGCTGGCTCCTGCCGTTGTGTCCGAATATTCGTCGCGAAGACCAAGCGCTTCCATGTCGTGACCTCACTGGAACGGGGAGCGTTCTGCCCCCCAAGGTGTCGAGCCTTGCGGCCCCTAGAGCGTTTCCTGGATAAGTGGGTCCCACTTATCCGGTTTAAGAAACGCGACAAAACAAAGACCTAGATCGTTGCGCCGTTTCCATGAAACGGTGAAATGATCTATGCAGCATTCTGATGCGCATTTCCCGACTTGAGAGATTGCACATCAACAATCAACGCAACGTTACCATCGCCAAGGATCGTGCCTCCCGCGATGCCGTCGATGCGTTCAAAATTCTCTTCAAGCGATTTGATGACCACCTGTTGCTGGCCGATGATGTCGTCCACAACCAGCGCGATCTTGGAATTGCCTTCTGCCTCGCACAGCACGACAAACCCCTCCGCGTCGTCCTTTTGCGAGACCATCTGGAACCGGTCGGCCAGATCGACCACCTGCACATATTCCCCGCGCACCTGCAAAACCTTGCCGCCCGAGGGCATATACCCGAAATCGGCGCGCGAATTCTGGATCGTTTCGACAATGGAAGAGAGCGGGATCACATAGGGGCTGCCGGCCACCTTGACCAGCATGACGTCGAGCACGGCCAGCGTTAAGGGCAGGCGCAGCGTCATCCGCGTGCCCTTGCCGGTCCAGCTTCTCACATGCACCGAACCGCCGATCTTTTTGATGTTGGACAGGACAACGTCCATGCCAACGCCACGGCCGGAAATGTCGGAAACCTCCGACGCGGTCGAAAAGCCCGGCGCAAAGATCAGGTTGTCGATCTGCTCCTCGGTCAATTGCTGGTCGGGTCCGACCACGCCGCGCTCGCGGGCGATTTCGAGCACCCGCTCGCGATTGATCCCGCCCCCGTCATCTTCGACGATGATCAGGATATTGCCGCCCGCCTGTTCGGCTGAGAGCCGCACGGTGCCGATTTCGGGCTTGCCGCTCGCCATGCGCTTTTCGGGGGATTCGATCCCGTGGTCGGCCGAATTGCGCACCATATGGGTCAGCGGATCGGAAAGCTGCTCGATCACCGTCTTGTCGATTTCGGTGTTCTCGCCGATGGTTTCGAGCTTGATCTTCTTGCCGGTCTTGGACGCCAGCTCGCGCACCAGGCGCGGCATGCGTGAAAACACCGATTTGACCGGCTGGGCACGGATGGCCATCACGGCGTCCTGCAGCCCGCGGGTTGTCTGGGCCAGAACCTCGATGCCCCGCACCAGCTCCTGATAGCGGTCACGGATGGCGTCATCCATCTGCTGGGTCAACATCGACTGGGTGATGACAAGTTCGCCCACCATGTTGACCACGCGGTCCACCTTGTCGAGATCGACGCGGATCGAGCTCATGCCCACCGGGCGTCCCGATCCGGACTCTTCGGCAGGTTCAGCCGGCTTGGTCGCCATCGGCACCACATTGGGTGCAGCGGACGGTGCCGGTGCATCCCGGGTCTCCTCTGAAACCGGCGGCTCTGGCAAGTCCGCAATCTCGGGCACGACGATATCGTCGGGTTCCCCGCTCGGAATGAACTTGCGCTCGGATTTGGCCTCTTCGGCCAGCGCCGCAAAGCTGGGCAGGTCATCCTCGATCATCACGGGCGCGGCACCGCCTTTTTCGATGACGATTTCGCAATCGCCATCCACGAACTCGAAGACCTCGCGGATCGTTTCTTCGCTTGCCTTGTCCGAAACGAGCGTTATCGTCCACGAGCAATAGACCCCGAACGGCTCGAACGCCGACAGCGCCGGGATCGGGGAGAGGTTCGGCTCGACGCTCATCTCGCCCAGCAAACCCAGTTCGCGGAACAGCAGCAGCGGATCATTGGCCCGCTCGTAGAGCGTGGAAAAGGGCGTGAACTTGATCGTCCACACGCTCGCCCCGTCGGCAGAGGGCGCAACCGAGGCCATGGGCTTGTCGGCGTCGAAATTGACAGCGACGGGCGTGAAATCGATGTCGAAATCGTCCATCGGTTCTTCGTCCTGGGCCGGGTCTGCGCCCGGAGCCGCTTCGCCCCTTGCCAACGCGTCGAACTGGGCTTTTTCCACGGCGCCGTAATCGGCCGCCAGTGTTTCCCCCTCGCGCGCCGCCGTCACGAAATCGGCCACGATGTCGATGGAGCGGATGCAAAGAACGACGACGTCTTCGCTCAATTCCACCCTTCCGTCGCGCACATAGTCGAGCAGCGTTTCAAAGCTGTGGGCGAACTTGACCAGCGCGTCGAACCCGAAGGCCCCGCCACCGCCCTTGATCGAGTGGATGGCCCGGAACACGGCATTGAGCCTGTCCCCGTCCCGGTCACCCTCCTGGATGGCCGAAAACTGCTCCTCGAGTTCGAGCAGCAGTTCGGAACATTCGTCGAAATATGTGGCCTTGAATTCGTCGAGGTCACTCATCTTGTAGCCACAGCCCCCATTGGCGAAGTTATCGCGATCACGTTCAGTGAACGACCTTGTTGATGACCGAAATGAGCTTTTCGGGATCGAACGGCTTGACGATCCAGCCGGTCCCGCCCGCAGCGCGCCCCTGGTCGCGCTTGTCCTGGCTGGTTTCGGTGGTCAGGATCAGGATCGGCAGGCTCTGGTGCTTGCCGGTCGCCCTGACGTTCTTGATGAATTCGATGCCGTCCATCACCGGCATGTTGATGTCGGTGATCACCACATCGACGGCCTCACGCGCCAGGACATCGAGCCCCACCTGCCCATTCTCGGCCTGAAGCACCTCGAACCCGGCATTGGTGAGCGTGTGGTGCAGCATCGCGAGGATGGTCCGCGAATCGTCGACAGTAAGAACGCGCATATCGATACTATCCCTTGAGAACGGGTTCGAACGCCGGGTTTAGCCCCAGCTTTTCGATGGCCGCGACAACCGAGGTGCTCGCGCCCGAGATTGTGAAGGCAAATTTGGCTTTCTTGGCCGTCTCTGCGGCGCTCAAAAGCATGAACAGGGCATTGGTGGAGACGCGTTCGACACCTGAGGCGTCGACATTGACCGATCCTGCCGACAATGCGCCGATCAGCTTTTCGGCAACGTCGTCCAGCGCATCGAGATCGACAATCCGGGGCAGCGCCACGGACTGAACTTGCGATTTCGCCATTTTTCGGCCGTCTCCCGCCCTGTGGTTTAATTGGCCGCAGTTTGTCCATGAAGCGTTTAAGAATTCCTAACCATATCGCTGAAACCGGTTACACTGCGGCTGGCTGCCGAAAGACCGTGCAATATTTTTTTTCAAAAGACCTGTCGGCGACCGCTCATCCCATGCGTCCTCGGTTCAATGTCGCATGGAGGGAACCTCAAAATGGCAAGGCTGCACTATGGCTGGGTGATCGTCGCCACGGGCGCGATAATCACCTGCGTGGCAATGGGGGCGATGTTTGCCCTGCCCGTCTATCTTCAACCCATCGCCGACGAGACCGGCTGGACGCGCGCCGGCATTTCCATGGCCATGACCATCGGCTTTGTCGTCATGGGCGTCGCCGGCTTTGTCTGGGGCACCCTGACCGACCGGATCGGCGCCCGCCCCGTCGTCCTGATCGCCGCCCTGATCTTGGGCGGTGGCCTTTTCCTTTCCAGCACCACATCCGATCTCGTCGTCTTCCAGCTCGCCTATGGCGGGCTTGTCGGCATGGCGGGCGGCGCGTTCTTTGCCCCGCTCATGGCAACCACCGTCGGCTGGTTCGACAAGCACCGCTCGCTCGCCGTGTCCCTGGTCTCGCTGGGCGCCGGTGTCGCCCCCATGATCATGACGCCGTTTGCATCGGTTCTGATCGAAGCCTTCGGCTGGCGCAGCGCCATGTCGATGACCGCCATCGGCGCCACGGCGCTTCTGTTGCCCGCCGGCCTTTTGATCCGCCGCGCACCTCAAACTTCCGAGAACGCCGAACCGGCTCCCGGCCAGGATGTCGCCCCGCAAAAGCCCGCGCCAACCACAGCCTTTGCCGCCCTGCGCACGCCGCAATTTATCGTTCTCGCCGCCACCTTCTTTTTGTGCTGCGCCGCCCATTCGGGCCCGATCTTCCATACGGTGAGCTATGCCATGCTGTGCGGCGTGCCCGCCCTTGCCGCCGCCTCGATCTACAGCGTGGAAGGTCTTGCGGGTCTCTTTGGACGCGTCCTTTTCGGGCTTGCCGCCGACCGGCTGGGGGTCAAGAAAGTCATCATCGCCGGCCTCGCGCTGCAATCGGTCGGCATCTACGCCTATATCTACGTCACCCAGCTGACCGACTTCTACATGCTGGCGGTCGTCCTCGGCATGGCCTATGGCGGGGTGATGCCGCTCTATGCCGTGCTGGCCCGCGACTATTTCGGAGCCCACGTCATGGGCACCGTTCTGGGCGCAGCCGTCATGACCTCATCGATCGGCATGGCCCTCGGCCCTGTCGGGGGTGGCTGGCTCTACGATACCTATGGCAGCTATCATTTCCTCTATATCGCCTCGGCCGCCATCGGCGTCGCCGCCGCCCTGATGGCCCTCGCCTTCCCGCCGCCCAGACAGGTGGACGGATCCCCGACGGCCACCGCTCCGGCGTCGGCCTGACACGGCGACGATTGCCTCTTGACCTTCCCATGATGGGAAGGTCTATCGGTTGCTCCATGAGACACGGCAAAGGAGGCTCTCATGGAGTATCATATCGCGCGCATGTCCTGCGATGGCTGCGTAAAGACCATCACTGATGCCCTCAAGGCGCTCGACGCCTCCAGCCAGGTCACCCCCGATCTGGAGCGAAAGACCATCGCCATCAAGACGTCCGCCAGGCTCACCGACGTCGAAGCCGCGCTGGCCGCCGCCGGCTATCCCGCAACCAAATCCTGACAGGGGCGAGGATGGCGAAAACCCCCGCGCCCATCGTCATGGCCGTCACTGCCTTTTGGGAACCGACCCGCGGGGTCGCGCTTTGGCCATCCAGGTGATTGCCGCACAGGAAGCGGAAATCGAAAAAATGCGGCAATGGCTGGCCGAACGCAGCCATTGAGCCGCAGGAAAGTTTTTCAGATGACCTCGAAAACCGCCCAGCTCTACCGCATGGACACCACCGAGCACACCTGCCCGTGGGGTCTGAAATCCCTCGACCTGCTCAAGCGCAACGGCTTTGAGGTCGAAGATCACCGCCTGACCTCACGCGAGCAGACCGACGCCTTCAAGTCCGAGCATAACGTTGAAACCACGCCCCAGGCCTTCATCAACGACCAGCGGATCGGCGGCTATGAAGAGCTTGAGGAATTCTTCGGCAAGGCGCCAAAGGACAAGGACGCGCCCACCTACACCCCGGTGATCGCGCTGTTCGCCATGGCCGCGCTGATGGCCCTTGCCACCAGTTGGGCCGCGTTCGGCTCCCTTGTCACCGTCCAGGCCGCCGAATGGTTCATCGCCTTTTCCATGTGTCTTCTGGCCCTTCAGAAGCTGCGCGATGTCGATGGCTTTGCCACAATGTTCCTCAATTACGACTTGCTGGCCCAGCGCTGGGTGCCCTATGGCAAGGTCTATCCCTTCGCCGAGGGTCTGGCCGGCATACTGATGATTTCCGGCGCTCTCATGTGGCTCTCCATTCCTCTCGCCCTGTTCATCGGCACCATCGGCGCGGTCTCTGTGTTCAAGGCCGTCTATGTCGACAAGCGTGAGCTCAAATGCGCCTGCGTCGGTGGCGACAGCAACGTGCCTCTGGGCTTTGTTTCACTCACCGAGAATCTCATGATGGTCGCCATGGCGCTCTGGATGCTCTTCAAACCGATAGGTGTGGGGCTTTAGCCCCAGATTCCCTCTCGGCGTCCCGCCGCTCCGCCCGGTACTGGCGCTCGATCTCGAGCAGCCGCTGCTTGCGCCACAACCCGCCGCCATAGCCGGTCAGCGCCCCGTCCGCCCCGATCACCCGATGGCATGGCACGACCAGGGCAATGGTATTGGCTCCATTGGCCCGCGCAACCGCCCGCACCGCCGAGGGCCGCCCGATTGCCTCGGCGATCTGCCCATAGCTCCGCGTCTGCCCGGCCGGTATGGCGCGCAACGCCGCCCACACCTTCCGGGTAAACGCGCTGCCCTCCTGATGAAGCGGCGTTTCGAACCGCGCCGAGCGCCCCGCGAAAAAATCGCCCAGCTCGGCCGCCACCTGCTCGATCGGCCCGGTCCGGCCCAGCCCGATGCTCCCTTTGGCCGCTGCCCTCAGTCGCTTGAGCTCTCCCGGCAACGCCTTTCTGTCGATAAATTCGAGAAGATGGAGATGGGTCGAACTCGCGACCGCGATCATGTCGCCCAGCGGGGTCGCAATCCAGCTTGCCCGCAACAGCCCGTCCCGGCTCAGATCCCCCGGCGCGCAGCCAAGGATACGGGCAAAGGCGGCGCGGAACGCGCTGGGGGAATCAAACCCGGCCTCGTGCTGCGCCGTCACCACCTTGCCGCCTTCGGCCAGCGTCTCGAACCCTTCGCGCAGCCTGCGCTGGCGGGCGATCTCGAGAAACGTCATGCCGAAATGCCGCTTGAAACTGCGCCGCACCGTGGAAAGGTCATAGCCCATCTCCACAACATGACGCTCCGTCCAGCGCCTCTCGGGCCGCCCATCGAGCGCTTCGAGCAGCCCCTTGACCACAGGATCGTCCGCCGCTGCCGCCTGCATCGGGTGGCAGCGCTTGCAGGGCCGAAACCCCGCTTCGATACATTCCCCGATGCTCGCCCGGAAAATGCAGTTCTCCGATAACGGCTTGCGCGCCGGACAGGTCAGCCGGCAGAAAATCCCGGTCGAAGACACACAGACAAAAGCTTGCCCGTCAAACCGCGCATCGCGCTCAATCAGCGCCCGGTAAAGTGTTTCATGGTCTGGAAGATCAAACAGCATGCAACCTTGATACCATCCAGATAACCGCCTGTCGGTCTGAAATCGGGCGCCTATTTCAATTGACCGCGCCAGATGCCGCCTTCAGAGAACATGGCATCGGCAAAACGCTCACCCATCATTTTGTGCGTATCGCCATCGGGATGGAGCGCATCGGGCAACGGCAAAATCTTGGTGTCGGCCTCGCCATAAAGCATCCTGCCATCGAGATAGACGATATTGGGATCGGATGCCGCCCGCCGGGCAACAATTGCTTCAAGCTGCTCGCGAATGACCGACAGCGTGAGCTTGCCCTGCGCCACCTCATCGCAATTGCCTCGAGCGACAAACGCCACCCTGCCCTCACCGAGCGCCTCCATGTCAAAGGCCCCCGGCCCCGGCGTTGTCTCGTGAATGGGGCAATAGATCGGAGACACAACAACCAGCGGGGTATGCTTGTGCCCTTCGCGGATCGTATCGAGAAACCCATGCACCGCCGGCCCGAAGGCACGCAGGCGCATGAGGTCGGCATTGACGATATTGATGCCGATCTTGAGGCTGATGAAGTCGGCCGGCGTGTCCCGCATGGTGCGCGCCGTAAACGGATCGAGCAGCGCACCGCCGCCAAAGCCCAGATTCACAAGATCCACCTTGGCCCTCAGCGCCGCAACCGCCGGCCATATTCCTGTCGGCGTCCCCGCGTTGGATCCCTGACTGATCGAACTGCCATGATGCAGCCAGACGGGGCGGTTCAAATCTGTCACCGGTTCGACCGGCGCGTCGGTCCTTAGACCAACCAGCTCGGTCGTCTCGTCATGGGGAAGCCAGATTTCCACGATCTTTTCCCGCACAGGAAGGCCCGAAAATCTCAGCGTTCCCGGCCCGCCCTGTTCCAGGTTGGCGGCCCCGGTGGCCGGATCGATCCTGAGGATCCTGCCGCCTGAAACGCTCCCCTGACGATCCAGCTTTCCATCGATGACCAGATCGTACACCCCGTCGGGCCGTGCCGGCAGGCCCACATAAACCCGTTTGGTGGGCAGCGTGTCGAGTTCGATTATGCTCGCCGTCGTGCGAAAGACAAGCCGCACGCCCGAGGGTTGGGCTTCCACCATCAGGATCTGTCCATCGGCGCACTGGGCCCGCGCCCATTGCAGAAGACGGTGCGGCAACAGTCCCGCCGAGGTGCGCTCAATCTCGATGGCCCCTCGGATGAACACATCCGAATGCGGCGTTGTAATCAGGTCTTTGGTCATTCTCGGTCTTCGCAATTGAGGGAAGTTCGTCGCATTCAGGCTCTGGACCAGCTTCGCAAGGCGGCATCGAGCGCATCGAGCGCGTACTGCCAGGAAAGCCGGGCGTCGGGATCGCTGTGAGCAAAACTGCCGGCCAGTTCGAGCATCGGATACCCCAGAAAGACACTGCCCAGCAGGCGGACCGCATGAACCTGATCGGTTTCGCTCAGCCCGTAGCCGCGCAGGAGGTTGCGGGTGATACGCGAAACGCGCGCTCCGCCGCTCTCTCTGGCCGCGCTTTGGTCCAGCCGATGGCGCGCCGCCTCGAAAAGGCCGGGATGATGGTGGGCGAAATCGCGGTGCACATTGGCCACCGCCACCAGCGCGTCCTTGCCCGCCCGGCCGGCCACGGCCTCTTCGGCGCGATCTGCAAGCAGGTCGAGCCCGAACAGCGCCACGCGCACCTTGAGGTCATCCGAGTTTTCCAGGTGCGAATAAAGGCTCGCCAGCTTGACATCGAACCGGCGTGCCAGAGCGGCCAGCGTGAGATTGCCAAACCCAATCTCGTCGGCCATCTCCGCCGCCGCCTGCACCAGAACGTCCTTGTTCAACCCTGCTCGGGGCATGTTCAACCTCAAAGCTAATCCAATCAGGTTAAAACCTAATGATATTAGCTTTGTCAAGAACTGGCATTGTTTTGCTGGCGGTCGAAAGTCTTCTTCGAACTTTTTAGCGCCCGCAATATCGAGCGAAACTCTCTACAAACGCGGCGACCACCTGGCGGTTGTCGGGCTGTTCGAAATGGGCGGCGATCTCCTCGGGCGACTTTTTCATGAGCTGGAAGCGCACGAACAGATCTTGGGAAAAACGTGTGCTCACAGTCGACAAAACCGTGCGGATCTGGCCCAGCATATCGTCTCCACGGTGCGAGGCGTGCATGAGAGCAATGGGTTTGTCGATGATCTCATCGCGCGACACCAGCCAGTCGATGGCATTCTTCAGACCGCCCGGAATTGCTCTGACATATTCAGGACTGGATATGATCACCCCGTCGCTGCGGGCCACAAGGGCGGCAAAGTTTTCAACCGGCTCCGGCAGGGAGCCGGATTCGAGATCGGGCGAAAAGACCGGCAGATCGGCAATCGCATCAAACACCGTGACCTCATGGCCCGGTCGCGCAATCGCCGACACCGCCCGCAGCATCGCCGTGTTTGTGGATGCTTTTCGGCCACTGCCCGAAATCGCGAGAAGGTTCATCCATTTCTCTCCCAAATGCCCTGCTTTGCGCCAAAGCTGACCTAAGTCACACCTCCTGGTAAAGTGAACCCATGACATTGGCCAATTATCGTTTTCGACCCGCGGCAATGAGCGACTTGCCCCTGCTCGTAACCTGGCAGGGCTTTTCACACGTCCGCGCATGGTGGGGCAACGACGAGCCTTTCGACGAGGAGCAGTTGCGCGACACCCGCGTTTCAAGATGGATTGTCGAACTGGATGGAAACCCGTTCGCATATATGCAGGACTATTCGGTTCATGGATGGCCAGGGCATCATTTCGGACACCTTCCTCCGCGGTCGCGCGGGATAGACCAGTATATCGGTGATCCGGCGATGATCGGTCTCGGTCACGGCACAGGCTTTATCGGACAAAGGATGGATTACCTCTTTGCCGCCGGCGTTCCCATAATCGCCGTCGATCCGCATCCGCTAAACACAAGGGCCATCGCGGTCTATCAAAAGTTCGGATTTCAGATTGTCGGCGCCGAACAGCAAACGCCGTGGGGCCTCGTTCTGCCCATGGAAGCCCGACCACCCCGACGCGGGAGATGACCCCTTATGCCCGCAGCCGCCGTTTGAATGTGCGCTTTGGCCCATTCTCACCGATGTTGCAGCCAGGGGTTGTGTCTGGCAGTGCGATCGTCATTATACGGACCGATGACCGACCTTACCATCAATGATGCCCTCGCCCGCCGCCGCACCGTTCGGGACTTCAGCGACGAGCAAATTCCTCTCGAGGCCTTGAAGCGGCTGGCTTGGGCAGCGCAAGGCATCACATCTTCAGACGGCAAGCGGACGGCCCCTTCGGCCCATGCGCTCCATCCCCTTGAACTTTTTTGCCTTCCAAACCGCGTAGAGGGCTTGTCCCAGAGCCTCTATCAGCTTGACTCGAGCGATCTGGACCTTAGACACATCGATGCACGAGATGATCTCCGCGACAGGCTAAGACACGCTTGTATTGATGCCCCGTCCTGGATCACCCAAGCGGCATGCATCGTCGCGGTCTGCGCGGACATGGTCGCTCCAAGCCGTGCGTTCGCCGACCAGAGGCCGTTCGGAAGCCGCGGTACGCGGTATGTGTATCTGGAGGCCGGAGCCGCAGCCCAGAACCTTCATCTTCAAGCCGTGGCGGAGGGGCTTGGGTGCGTCTGGGTGGGAGGTTTCGACGATGAAGCATGCGCCGACATACTCGGACTGCCCAGCCCACTCATGCCCCTTGTTCTGATCTGCATCGGCTATCCGGCAGCAAGTGCACACTAGAGCTGCACAGGAAAGTCTGTGTCAGATCGCCCGCCGGCTTCCCATCGCCTCCGCGCGGCCCGGCGCGTTATCCTGCTCATGGCCGTTGTGTCGCAAGGGCAGAGCCGAGAGCGCGTGAAGTCGTCAAACGGGCACACTCTTCATCCCATCGTTTGGGGCAGAAACAGGACGATCGCCGGGAATGCAACCAGGAGCACCAGCCGAAGGACGTCGGTGACCACAAAGGGAAGGACACCCTTGAATATCTGGACCAGGCCGACCTGACGCGCAATCGATTTGATCACGAAGACGTTCATCCCGACGGGCGGCGTGATCATGCCCAACTCGACGGTCATGACAACAATCACACCGAACCAGATCGGGTCGAAGCCGAGGGCGATAATGACGGGATAAACGATTGGCACCATGAGGATGATCATCGCCATGGCGTCGAGGAAACATCCCATCACGACGAACAGGGCAAGAATGAACCCAAGTGTGCCATAGGCTCCCAAACCGAGATCAACCAGGGTCTGAGTGAGTTTTTGAGGCACCTGGGTGACCGCCAGGAAATATCCGAAGATGATCGCCCCGATAAGAATTGTGTAAACAGCGACGGAGGTCCTGAGCGCCTCGACAAGGCTCTCCATCAACGAGCGCATATCCAGGCGGCGCCTCACGAACCCGATCAGACCGGTGAGCACCGCGCCTACCGCTGCCGCTTCGGTGGCGGTGACCACGCCGAGATAGATCGAGACGATGACGGCAACAAACAACAGCGCTATCGCCCATACGTCGCGCATCGCGGCCAGGGCTTCGCGCCACGAAAAGGCGCTTCCCTTGGGCAAGTGCCGCCCGTACCACAAGCGTACGGTCACCAGATACATGATGACGGCGAGAAGCCCCGGGACGATGCCGGCGATGAAAAGCGCGCCGATATCCTGCTCGGTGATGTACCCGTAGATCGCAAGCACCACGGACGGCGGAATCAGAATGCCCAGGGTGCCGCCGGCCGCGATGATCCCGGTGGCAACATCATCGCCGTAGCCTGCCCGCTTCATTTCCGGATAGGCGATGTTGGTCATGGTTGCCGCTGTCGCAACTGACGAGCCGCAAATGGCGGCAAACCCCGCACAGGCGCCGATCGTGGCCATGCCCAGCCCGCCCTTCATCGAGCCGGTGACGGCGCTGGCCGCCCGGAACAGCTCACGGCTCATGCCCGATCGTGTGGCCAACACGCCCATCAGGATGAAAAACGGGATCAGGGTGAGGTTGAAATCTGTAACCGTGCGCAGGGGCGAGGTCGCCAACAGGTTGAGGGCCGGCGCCCAACCGGCAATGAGCCCGAACCCTCCGACGCCGACAAGACCCATGGCAACGCCAATCGGAACGCGGATGAGCATCAGAACAAAGAGCGCCGCAAACCCTGACAGCGCCACAAGATCGGCCTCAGCCATGACCAGCCCCCTCGTCCTGACCATCGTAGGATTCATGGGCTTCGAGCCCCTCGCCATGGCGCAGGATCCGCCAGAGCCGGCCAACCGTCATGGCGAGCGCCATGATCAGCCCCACGAGAATTGCGGCGAGGAAGGGCCAGTGCGGAAGTCGCAGATCCATGGTCAGTTCGCCACGCGGCCATTGCGAGATCAGTCGCCCGCCGATCTTCCAGGTCATGGCGCCGGTAAAGACAAGCAGGGCCAGCCAGGCTGCAATATCGAGCCATTTCCGCACGCGCGGCGGCAGTCCATGGGCGAGCAGATCGACCTTGATATGGCTGCCCCGATAGGCGACCGAGGCAAATCCCCACATGACCGCCACCGCAAGTGTGAGGCGGGAGAGGTCGAACGCATCGGGCACAGGCCGCGCAAACAGGTAGCGCCCAATGGCCGATACAAAGATCAGAAGCGTCACAAGCCCGAGCATGACCGCTGCGATCTTTTCGACAAGGCCGACGGCCCTCGAAGCCACTGACGAACGCTCTAGTGATTGGCGGGACATCAATGCCTCACATCCATTGGCGACGGGTGTTCGGGAGGCCGACAGGCAGCCTCCCGCGGTTTTCTGACCCGCAGATCAGTAGGCGCTATCGTTGGCCGCCAGGGCGTCCTTGAGCCCGTTGAACACGACCTCGGAATCGTACCCGGCTGCGTCCACCGCCTCCAGCGCTCCGACGACAGTCGCCTCGGCGGCTTCGCGCCAAAGCGCGAGTTCATCATCGGAGGGCATGAAGACCTCGTGATCGGGGCTATCAATCATTTCCTGCCGAACGCCTTCATCATAGATGGCCCAGCCTTCCGAGAAGCGCTGCGACCATTCCGGCGTGCAGTGGTCGTCGATGATCTGCTTTTGGCTGTCGGACAGGCGATCGTAGCTCCCCTGGTTGAACAGCATGACCTGCGAGGAGAGGTAGAGGGGCATGTCGTTGTGGAATTTCGTTACCTCGGCGAGGTTGAACACCTTCATCGCCTCATAGGGAATGGTGACCGCGTCGGCCGTACCACGGGCAATCGCTTCACGCGCCTCCGGAGCGGGCACCTGAACCGAGGACCCGCCAAGCGAATTGATGAACCGCGCCATGGTCGAGTGCGCGGGCCGCACATTGAGACCACTGACATCGGCCGGCACCCGAATGGGCATGTTGCCATGGAAGCGGCCGGGCTCATGGGGATTGACGAGACAGAAATAGACATCGCCCATCTCGGCCTCGGCGTAGTCGCCCTGGTACCACTCATGGATGGCTTTGCCGGCGGCCGGGCCGGTGCTGGACAGGAATGGCAGGCCGGTCAGTTCATAGATCGGGAAGCGACCGGCGGTGTATCCCGGATTTACGTAACCGATGTCCACGATACCGTCGCGGGTCATGTCATAGTGGTCCGGAGCAGCGCCCAGCTGCTGGGCCGGGAAAATCTCGAACTGGATCTCCCCACTGGACGCTTCGGTGATCGATTGCGTCCACTCCGTCATCCCGGTCTGCGGGACAGCGTGCTGGGGTGGCAGCCAATGCGACAAACGCAAGGTGACCTCCTGGGCCTGCACACCCATGCAGGCGACCAGGACGGTGGTTGATGCAATTAGCAGTCGTTTCATTTTTAGTCCTCCCGTTGCGCGCCTCCTCCGGGCGCTAGTTGAATTCGATACCGACATCCTGAAACTGTTCACCAAGCGACCCCTCGAGCGCTTCGGCCAAAGTGTCGGCGGTCCAGCCCCCCGACCGGAGGCGGTAGTCTGCCTCTCTCGGGTGCGTCCAGATCGACATCCTGTCTCCCCCGATCCCGATACATTGGCCGGTGACGTGGAACGAGTGATCCGAGGCGAGGTACACAAAGGCGGGCGCGACATCGTCCGGCCCTCCGATGCCCCACTCTTCACGAAACTTGGGGGGGACCGGCTCGCCCTTTTCCAGCATCTCTGCCAGGAGCGCCAACGCCGGAACTGTCTGCGTCATGGCGGTCAAGGCATTGGGAACGATCGCATTGACCGTGACATCGTAACGCTTGAGCTCGAGCGCCCATGTGCGCGCCATGCCCGCAATACCCGCCTTGGCGGCGCTATAGGCGGTTTGGCCGAAATTGCCCCGTTGCCCGGCGATCGATGAGACCAGGATCAGCCGCCCGCCCTGCCCTGCTTGCCGAAAATGGCGCGCGGCGGCTCGCGCGCAGGTAAACGTGCCGCGCAAATGTGTTTCGATGACCGCGTCGAAGTCTTCGTCGGTCGTGTTCCAGAGCACCCGGTCTCTGAGAATACCCGCATTGCAGGCCATGACGTCGAGCCGGCCAAAGACCTCTATGGCCCTGGCGACGCCTGCATCGGCAGCATCGGCCGAACCGATGGCGGCGATGTAAGGCGCAGCGCGCCCATCCTGGGCCTCGATTGCTTGCACAACGGCCTGCGCGGCATCGGCATCGACGTCGTTGACCAGCACGGCCGCGCCTGCTGCAGCCATGGCCAGCGCCGCCGCGCGGCCGATGCCGCGCCCGGCTCCGGTGATCATGACAACCCGCCCCGCGAGCGGCAAAGAACCTGCTTTTTTCATCTGCCGACAAACCTTGCCTTGCGCTTTTCCATGAAGGCTTGTGGCCCTTCGCGCGCGTCCTGGGAGCGCACGACGACCTCGTAGGCTTCATCTTCATATCCGAAACCGTCTTCGAGACTGGCACCGAAAGCCCGTCTCACCGTGCGCTTGATTTCCCGAACTGCCACCGGACCATTCGCCGCGATCGTTTCGGCCATCTGCATGGCACAGGGCAGGACCTGGTCCTGTGGCACGACCTTGTTGATCAGGCCGACCGCCAGGGCCCGGCGAGCATCCATCGGATCACCGGTCAGAAGAAGCTCCATCGCTAGGGCCTGCGGGATCTGACGCGGGAGGCGAACAAGGGAACCGGCAAACGGGATCAACCCGCGTTTGGCCTCGGGCAGCCCGAAGATTGCGCGCTCGGACGCAATCCTGAGATCGGTGGCAATCATGGTCTCCATGCCGCCGGCCATGCAGGCGCCGTTAACGGCGCAGATGACCGGTTTGTCGATCTCGACCTTGCGCAGGGCCGACCGGTCCATGATCGATCGATCCGCCAATATGGCGCGATCCCATTCTGTTTCAGCCTGTCGCGCGCCCGTGAGCAGCGGCAGGGTCAGGGCGAGGTCGCCGCCCGCGCAAAAGGCCTTGTCTCCCGCGCCGGTCAAAACGAGCACGCGCAAATGATCATCGCGATTGAAGCGCTCGAACGCGTCAGCCAGCCTGCACGCCATTTCGGGACTGATGGCATTGCGCGATGCCGGGCGATTGAGGGTCAGAAGGAGAATGTGCCCCAGCTGTTCCTCGAGGAGATGCGGTTCTTGCTGGCTGACGCTCACGACAGTGTCCCCTGCTCGATCATGGATCGCGCAAGGTCGCGAAGCGCAACCTTGCGCACTTTTCCGTTGGCGGTTTGGGGCATGCGAGGAAGGGCCACGACATAGCGCGGCAGCTTGTGCCGCGATAGCGTCTTGCGACACCAGTCGCGCAGCAAGCTACCATCGATCTCGCACCCCGGCCGCGGCACGACGAACGCGCAGATTTCCTCGCCGAATTCCGCATCAGGAACGCCGACTACCTGGGCCTCGGCGACATTTTCGTTGCCCAGAAGATGATCTTCTATTTCGACAGGATAAATGTTCTCGCCGCCGCGAATGATCATGTCCTTGATGCGGCCGACAATGCGCAGGTAACCATCACCGTCCAGGACCCCCAAATCTCCGCTGTGAAGCCAGCCTTCGCTGTCGATCGCCTGGGCGGTGCGTTCGGGCATGTCGAAATACCCGGCCATCACAAGGAACCCCTTGATGAGCAACTCCCCTTCCGCTCCGGTCGGGACCGTGTGCCCGTCTATAGGGTCGGCAATACGAATCTCGACATAGGGCAGGGGCACTCCGGCGGTCGATATCTTGCGATCGAAGGGATCGGTGGGCACGGTCTGGGTGATGATCGGGCTGCATTCGGTCATGCCCATGATGATCACCGGGTCGGCGCCCGTCCGCTCGTTCAGCTCGCGCATGAGAGATGGGGGGATTGCGGTTCCGCCCGTATAAGCTACGCGCCAGCCTGCAAGGTTGCGTCGCCCCGATACGAGCGCTTCATCCTGCAGCATGCGAACATACATGGTGGGAACGGCATTGGTGATGGTACCGCCATGGGCTTCGATGAGGTCGAGCATTCTTGTGGCATTGAACTGCTCCATTGTCACAAGGCAGCCGCCCACAGCGGCCATGCCGATGACGTTGCAGACACAACCGGCGGTATGGAAAAGCGGCATGGCCGAAACCATGACATCGGTTTCCCGGTATCCCGCCCTCCGCCCCGCAAGCATCGCGTTGTTGATCGTACCGGAATGGGTGAGCATCGCGCCTTTGGGCTGGCCCGTCGTGCCGCTGGTATATTGTATTTGCACGATGTCCTGCGCGGTCACTGACGCCGCGCGGCGCTCGAGATGGGCATCATCGACGTTTGCGCCCTCTGCGACAAAGTCGGCAAATGTGCTCGCTCCGGCAATTGCAGCCGCACCAATCCCGATGATGCGCCGCAGATCGGGATAGGTATGGGCAGGCGCGCCGTTGTCGTCGCGCGCGGGCTTGCCCAGCATCTCTCCAATCATGCCCGCCACGTCGTGACCACGGTATTGGCCCGTCGCGAACACCATGCTGACCCGGCCCTGACCAAGAAGATAGTCGAGCTCGGACCGTCGAAAGGCCGGATTGACCGTAACGAGCACGGCGCCAATCCTGGCCAGGGCATATTCGAGCAGGATCCATTCGGGGCAATTTGGCGCCATGACGGCGACCCTGTCACCGTGATTGACCTGTGCAGCCAGCAGCGCTTTCGCCAGATCATCGACCCGCCGGTCCAGCTCTGCATAGGTCCAGCGCAGCGCCGGGCGATCATCGTATTCGTCAAATATGATTGCCGGACGGTCAGCATGCCGCCGGGCCTGCTCGCGCAGCAAGGCGCCCAGGGTAATGTCGAGCAGGCCCGCCGCGTCGGTCTCAGCGTTCCAATGCGACAATCCCGGCTGCATAGACACCTGGCTGCTCCAAAGCGGTTTGCAATTTTGATGGTCTCGGGCAATAGCAATCAGAGACAGGGGAACTTTGCTCGAGCCATTATGTTCGTGTTAGAATTGTTCGATATCGAACAATATTGAATTTGCTTGAGGCGTCAAGGAGAATTGAGTGGACCGCAAAACCGACAGGGTCACCAACGCTGGCAACGAACCTGAAAGCGCCGGAGACGTCCTTGGCTACAAGCTGCGCATGGCCCAGATCCTGGCTTTTCGGGCGTTTGAAGAACGTCTCACCGATTACGGCAGGGCGCCGCGCTATCTCGGTCTGCTGGCCGCCATTCGCCAGGAGCCCGGCCTGTCGCAGAACCGGCTGGCAGAAATGGTGGCCCTCGGGCGATCCAGTCTCGTCAACATTCTCGATCAGCTCGAGGCCGACGACCTGCTTGTTCGCAAACCCGCCCCCGGTGACCGTCGCCGCAATGGCGTGTGGCTGACCGACAAGGGCAACCAGACCGTGGATGCGCTCCTGCGAGAGGCTCGGAAAGAAGAAGAGCTACTGACCAAGGGCCTTGCCGCAGAGGACGTTCTGGCCCTCAAGACGTTTCTGGACAGGATCATCGACAACTTGAGAATGCTTTGAGTATCGCAGCTCCAGGCTGAATCGGCATTCAGGCGTTTTTGGTAGGCGCTGCGCAACATCCCCGAATGAAAGGGTGAGTTTGAGGCAACGCCGTCTCGTACCCACTCCCCTGTCACCCCGGGGCTGGTTCCCGGGGTCCAGCAGCATTTCCACAATCGACAACCCTATCGGGGCACCAATAACTGCCCCAACTTGGCTCTCGGTTTGGCGCCCTACCCGACCGCCTCCGCTGCCCCCAGCACCCGCTGCAGCGCAGTAACGTCCACATCGGCCAGCCGCGCCGGCTCCCATTTGGGCGCCTTGTCCTTGTCCACCAGCACCGCGCGCACCCCCTCAGCGAAATCGGGGCGCATGGCCATATGGCGGGCCAGTGCCAGATCATCCTCGAGAATGGCGCGCACGTCGCGCTTGTGCCGCGCCCGACGGTGCGACAGCACGATGGCCACAAGCGAGGTCGGGCAATGGCGGGCAATCGAGGCGTAGAGCGCCGCGGCGCCCGGATCGCCATCCTCGGACCAGTCGAGCAGCCCTTCGACGATTTTTTCAGCGTCCGGCGCGGCAAAAATCTCGGCCAGTGAATCAGAAAGCGCGCAAAAATCGGCCGCGCCCGCATCGATCGATTCCGACTGGATCAGCGCCGTGATCGCCGTATCGGGATCGCCCGCCTGCGCCGCGTCGATCACCCGGCCCCGCAAGTCCGCCAGCGCGTCCTCGGGCACCATGGTATCGGTCAGGCCTAGGGCAATGGCGTCGGCCGCACCCACCGTTTGCCCCGACAGCAGAAAGGCCAGCGCCCGCGCCTCGCTGGCTTGGTAGAGAATGGCGTTCACCCCCACGTCGCAGAAAAACCCGATGGCGGCTTCGGGCATGGCAAACCGGCTCGATGGCGTCGCGATCCTGTACCGCGCATGCGAGGAAATCCCGATCCCGCCGCCCATGACGATGCCGTGCTGGAGCGCAACGATGGGTTTGCGATAGGTCGCGATCAGCCCGTTCATATCGTATTCGTCGGCAAAAAAAGAGAAAACGGGCCGTGTGTCTCCGGCCATCGCCATCTCGCGCGTCCTGCGCACATCACCGCCGGCGCAAAGCCCCTTTTCGCCCTCTCCCTCGATCAGCACGGCCCGCACATCGTCATTTTCATCCCATTCATCGAGCGCATAGCGCACCGCCCCGATCATCTCGGCGCTCAGCGCATTGATCGCCCTGGGCCGGGTCAGCCTGATGATCCCGCACCCGCCCTCGATTGAAATGGAAATCTCGTCCATGAGCCGCTCCCTGCTTTCCTTGTTCATACTGATGGCAAGCGAGAACCAAGGAAAGACGTTCCCGCTCTATTTCCAATGGAGCGCAAAATGATCTAGACAGGCGCCACACCAGTTCCAATTTGCACAAAGAGCCCCCAAGGGTCATGACAATTTCCAAAACGGGTATCGCGCGTGACCTCAAGCGCCTGAACGACACCGGCAAACCGGTCCGTCTGGGCATCATCGGGTCGGGCGAAATGGGCACCGATCTGGTCACCCAGGTCTCGCTGATGGACGGCATTGAAATCGCCGCCATCTCCACCCGCCGCCCCCACACGGCAATGGCCGCGATGGACATCGCCTATGGCGCCGGCGAGGGCAAGGCCCACGCCAGTGAGGTGGGAACCCGCTCGGCCATGAGCGCCGCCATCGATACCGGCAAGATCGCGGTGACCGCCGATACCGAACTGATGGTCACCGCTCCGGAAGTCGATGTCATCATCGACGCCACCGGCAAGCCCGGCGTGGGGGCCGATTTTGATCTGCTCGGCATGGAGCACGGCAAGCATCTGGTGATGATGAATGTCGAGGCCGACGTCACCATCGGCGCTTACCTCAAGCACGAAGCAGACAGGCTCGGGGTCATCTATTCGGTCGGCGCCGGCGACGAGCCGTCCTCGTGCATGGAACTGATCGAATTCTGTTCTGCCCTCGGGCTCGACATCGTCGCCGCCGGCAAGGGCAAGAACAATCCCTTAAACCACGACGCGGTGCCCGACGATTATCGCGAGGAAGCCACCCGCCGCAACATGAACCCGCGCATGCTCGTCGAGTTCATCGACGGGTCGAAAACCATGGTGGAAATGGCCGCCATCGCCAACGCCACCGGGCTCGTCCCCGACCGCCCCGGCATGCACGGTCCCAACGCCGATCGCGAATCTCTGGCCAGGGTTTTGATCCCGCGCGCCGATGGCGGCGTGCTCGAAAAATCCGGCGTTGTCGATTACACGATCGGCAAAGGCGTGGCCCCCGGCGTGTTCGTCGTCGCCAAAGCCACCCATCCCCGCGTCGTCGAGCGCATGGACGATCTTCACGTCGGGACCGGTCCCTATTACGGGTTCTTCCGTCCCTATCACCTCACAAGTCTCGAAGTGCCGCTCACCGCCGCCCGCATCATGCTCTATGGCAAGCCCGACATGGTGCCGCTCGCAAACCCCGTCGCCGAAGTCTGCGCCCTGGCCAAGCGTGATCTGGCCGTCGGTGAAACATTCGATGCCATTGGCGAGACCTGCTATCGCTCCTGGACAATGACAATTGCCGATGCCCGCGCCGCCCGCGCCATCCCCGTCGGCCTGCTCGAAGGCGGGCGCGTCACCGCCCCGGTCAAAAAGGGTGAACTTCTCACCGCCGCCAATGCGACGCCCGACACTTCGACCAAGCTTTTCGCCCTCCGGCAGCGCCAGGATGCGATGTTCCACCTCGGTCCACTGGCCGTAACGGTCTAGAGTGGGGTCAGGATCCGAAGGGCCGCGTCAGCGAAAAGTTGCAGACTTTTCCGGTTCGACCTCACGAACAAAAATGACTTGGGCGTAAGGCCCAAGTGCACCGAGGGTCCATTGGGCGTCACAATGAGGAAAACCATGGCCGGACCTGAACTCGCCGCCATTATCGCAAACCTCCCCGCCACCGTTCCCTTCGTTGGTCCCGAGGTCATCGAGCGCAAGACGGGCATCAAGTTCCGGGCGCGGCTGGGCGCCAACGAAAGCCCCTTCGGCCCGTCCCCAAAGGTTATCGCCGCCATCGCCGAGGCGGCACCGGATGTCTGGACATATGGCGACTCTGAAAATTACGAATTAAAAGAAGCACTTGCCCGCCATCTGGGCACGCCGATGGAAACCATTTCCATCGGTGAAGGGATCGATGGCCTGCTCGGGCTCACCTGTCGGCTTTATCTCGAACCGGGCGACAAGATCGTCACCTCGCTCGGCGCCTACCCCACCTTCAACTACCACGTCGCCGCCCAGGGCGCAGAACGCGTCACGGTTCCCTACGACGAAAAAGACCGCGAAAGCCTCTCGGGACTTTTGGACACTGTTTTGGGCGTCAAACCCAAAATCGTATATCTCGCCAACCCCGACAATCCCATGGGCACCTGGTGGAGTGCCAACGAGATCACCCGCTTCGTCGAGGCCATTCCGGACGACACCCTCATCATCCTCGATGAGGCCTATGGCGAAACCGCGCCCGCCGGCACGCTGCCGCCGATAACGCTCATGCGCCCTAACCTCTTGCGATATCGTACATTTTCAAAGGCCTATGGCCTTGCCGGCATGCGGGTCGGATACGCCATTGGCACCCCCCAGACCATCTCGGGCTTTGACCGCATCCGCAATCATTTCGGCGTCACCAAACTTTCCCAGATCGCCGCCACAGCGGCGCTCGCCGATCAGGATTATCTCGCCCGGACCCTCACATCCATCGCCGCCGGCCGCGACGACATAGCGAGCCGCGCCAAGGGCTTGGGCCTCGAACCCATCCCTTCAGCCACCAACTTTGTAGCGATCGATTGCGGCGCCGACGATACCTATGCAACCATGCTGCTCAACGAAATGCAGGCTCGCGGCATCTTCATTCGCAAGCCCGCCGTACCCGGTCTGAACCGTTGCATAAGAATGAGCGTGGGCACACCAAAGGACATTGGCCTTGCCTGCGATGTCCTGGAAGACGTCATTAAAGGAACCAGCAGTTAAGAGAAGTTCGGGTTGGCTACCGATCCCCCCGATCAACGAGCGGCCTAGTCCTGCAGTGATTCCACATAGTCGACCAGGGCGGTGATCCGGGCGCGGATCAGCAGTTCGGCGCCATAGGGGCCCGCCGTATCGCCGATATCGGTGGAATAATGCGCGCCCCAGATCGGCATCGGGGAGCCGTGACCGCGCACCACTGCCCGCCCATCCACTGTCTGAAACACATAAAGATAGGGGAACACCCCATCGTTGTTCTCGGTCAGCTTGGTGAGATCGGTGGGTTCGACGTTGAGATGGGCGGCAAACTCGCCGTGCCCCCGGCCGTCCGTGCCGTGGCAGGCAGCACAAGAGCCCATATACTCGTCGCGGCCCAGCGCATTGTCCTGCGCAATGGCCGGTATCGCGCAAAGTCCGAGCGCGAGAGCGAGTGTAGTCGTTAATCGGGCATGGTTCGACATGGTGTTCCTCCTGTTCCCATATCGTTACTATCCCACGCTCCGCTCCTTCCGGCATTGACGCCCGTCAAGGGCGCCCCCCGCGGTTCTTGACAGCAGGTGGCACCATCCTATGCGCCAGGGTTCTCGGCCCCGCGAAGATAGGTGCGCTTGAGAAGCATTGTCCTTGCGACCGGTAGCTCACCCGGACCCTCGCAGCCATCGCCGCGGGCCGCGACGAAATAATGAGGCGCACCAAGGGTCTGGACCACACCCGTCCCCTCGGCCACCGACTTTTTAACGACCGATTGCGGCGCCGACGACACCTACCCAACAATGTTGTGTGGTGCCTCAACAGGTTGTCCTCGGCCTGACCGAGGACAACCTAATGAGAGCTCACATCTAGCCACTGTTCCATAGACCGCGCTCCCCGCGTATAGAGGGGCGGCGCCCCGTCAAAATTACGAGTTAAAATGATGCCCACGGCCCAACCACCTTCCGCCGCCTCCATGGGGGCGGGCGAAGTGACCGACATTTTCAATGCCGTTGCGCTTGAAGCCGGAATCTTGGTCCTTTCGATCTACGGTCGAAAGTTCGAGGTCACGACAAAGAGCGATGCTTCGCCCTTGACCGAGGCCGATACGGCCGCCGAAGCCTTGATCCTCGAGCGTCTGGCAGCCGCCTTTCCAGATATTCCCGTGGTCGCCGAAGAGGCTGTCGCCAACGGGACCATCCCCGAGTGTGGCGGGCAGTTCATTCTTGTCGATCCGCTTGACGGATCCAAGGAATTCATAGCGCGCAACGGCGAATTTACCATCAACATCGCCTTGATTGAAAACGGCATTCCGGTGGCTGGCGTTGTCTATGCACCCGCCCTCAAGCGCATCTGGTGGGGCAGCACCGGCGGCGGGGCCTTTGTCTCGCTGGTCGACAATCACCAGCTCCTGGAGTCCATGCCCATTGTTGTGCGTGCGGCGCCGCCGCAAGGATTGACCCTCGTGGGCAGCCGCTCCCATGGCAGCGGAGAGAACGACCCCCGGCTCGCCAGCCTACCGGTCGCCGACTTCACTTCGATGGGCTCTTCGCTCAAGTTCTGTCTTGTGGCCGAAGGGGGGGCCGATCTCTATCCTCGCTTCGGACGCACTATGGAATGGGACACCGCGGCAGGCGATGCGGTCTTGCGCGCTGCCGGCGGCCAAGTGCTCGATCTGGACGGTGCTCCGCTTGTCTATGGCAAGCGCAACCAAGACCATGACACCGATTTCGCCAACCCCCATTTCTGGGCCGTTGGGGACGGCGCCATAATTCCTTCGATCTGCAAGGGCGCCAAGATGGTACAGCCTGCGCTTAAATCCTCGTCGTCCTCTCTGTCTGATTAGTCTCTGTTGCAGGGCGAACTCGCCCCCGGCCTACTGCGATTTCCAAATCGAAAGCGCGATCCTGGTTATTTGAGCCCAGTTCACCCTCGTCCGAACTCGTCCTCGATCCTGATGATATCGTCTTCGCCCAGATACGACCCGGTCTGAACTTCGATCAATTCGAGTTCGATCTTGCCCGGATTGGACAGACGGTGGATAGCGCCTTGCGGGATATAAACGCTCTCGTTCTCGCGCAGGGTTTTTGTGTCTTCGCCCACCTGGACTTCGGCCGTGCCCCGCACCACCACCCAGTGCTCGGAGCGATGGAAGTGCTTTTGCAGGCTTAAGCGCTTGCCCGGTTTGACGAACAGGCGCTTGACCTGGAACCGCTCGCCATTGAGCACCGAGGAATACCCGCCCCATGGGCGATAGCTCGTCTGATGGGTTTCGGTGAGGTTGGCCGTGACCGGATCGGCTTTCAGGCGCTTGACCATATCGCCAACAGATTGTGCCGAGGACAGTCGCCCAACATAGATGGCGTCTTCGCTGGCCAGCACGGCAACGTCGTCGAGCCCGTCGACAACCACATGGTGCTTTTCGGAAATGACCAGTGATCCCGAGATCGCATTGAGCGTCACGGGACCAATTCCAAGATTGTTGTTTTGGTCACGGGCCCGGCTCTTCCAGACAGCATCCCAGGATCCCAGATCGGACCAGTCGATCGCTGCGGGCACAACGGCTGCCTTTTTGGTCTTTTCAAAGATCGCGTAATCGACGGAGATGTTGGGAGCGTTGGCAAAACTCTCGGCGTCGAGCCGAAGAAAGTCGAGATCCTTTGTTGCCCGATCAACTGCGCTTCTGACAGTGCTGGCAAGCTCTGGTGTGAGCGCTTCACATTCTGAGATGAACACTTCGGCTGCAAAGACAAACATGCCAGAGTTCCAGAAATAGGTCCCGGCATCGACCATCTGCCGCGCCCGCTCGGTATCGGGCTTTTCGAGGAACCGCATAACGGCTCGGGCGCCGCCCTGGCCCACATCACCCGCCTCGATATAGCCAAACCCGGTGGCCGGTTCGGTAGGCGCAATACCGAAGGTGACAAGCAAACCAGCTTTTGCTGCAACCTCTGCTTTGTCGAGCGCTGTGACATAGGCCGCATCAAGAACGATCTTGTGGTCCGAGGGCAGCACATGAACGATCGTGTCGGGCTGATCCTTGCTGGCGACCAGCGCGGCTGCGAGAATAGCCGGAGCGGTGTTGCGGGCCACGGGTTCGAGCACGATGGCCGCAAGCTGTAACCCAAGCTCGGACGCCTGTTCGGCGACAACGAAGCGATAATCCTCGTTGGTCACAATGATAGGGGCGCCATAGCGGGGGTCTGAGGACAGTCTTAGAAGGGTGTCCTGGAACAGGCTGTGCTCGCCGGCGAGGGTCAGGAACTGTTTGGGTCGCGACGAGCGCGACATCGGCCAAAGCCGCGTTCCCGTGCCCCCGGCCAGAACGATCGGGGTGATACGCCCGGTTGTCGTGTTTTCCATGCCCATCACTCCCGGCGTCCAAAATGATGGTTGAGCCGTGCCATCATTGTTTCCAATAGCCGATCGGTTGCCTCGACGGTGTCGGTCTCGACATAACACCGCAGTTCGGGTGCGTTGCCCGACTGGCGGAAGTGGACGATCGAACCATCGGCCAGACTCAACCGCGTCCCATCTGTGGTGTCGATTGCCAAGAGGTTAGAAAGGATCGGAGCAAAGGCCTTTCGCGCCTCAAGTGATCCGGCCATTATCAAACAGAACCTCGTGCCCTCTTGCGGGGCTATGTCCTTGAGCCGCGCGGCCTTCATGACCCGCGGCGGCAGCGAGGCGGCAAGACGCGAGACCGGATCGCCGGAGGCCTTGCTTGACGCGAGAACCGCCACGATGGGCAATACCGCATCCCGCGTCGGCAAGGGATCCACTACCCCATCATCAAGACTGAACGCGGTTTGCACGAGAAAGCCGCCATTGGCTTCAAACCCGACCACGCTGTCGTCGCCCCTTGCCATTGCCTGGTTCATGGCCTCGACAACGAAGGGCGAGCCGATCCGGGTGCGAATGACAGTTTCAAACCAGCCGCTCAGCTCGATCCCGCTTGTTGAGGTCAGCGGCGTTACGACGGTGTTGGCCCCGAGGAACCTGGCGGTCAGAGCGCCCAGCACATCGCCATTGATTTGTTGTCCGCTTTCATCGAGCAGCAGCGGACGGTCGCCATCCCCGTCGGTTGACACCACGGCATCAAGGCCATGCGTGTTAAGGGCATGCCGCATCTGGTCCATATGATCGGCGCTCACCGCTTCGGTATCGACGGCAACAAAATCCTCAAGGTGGCCAAAGCAAAAGCATTCTGCCCCGAGGCTTTCGAGAATGTCGGCCAGAAGATCGCGACCCACAGCCGAATGGGCAAAGACGCCAATGCGCAGTCCCGAAAGACTGGAGCTGGAAAAGCTCGAAATGAAGCGGTCGGTGTATTCCTGGGCGACCTTCTCTTCGACGGCTGGCAGATCGGCAGGTACAAAGGTCCAGCCCGCAGCCAGAACGTTCTCTGCGGCCGCACCGATTGGCGCTTCATCGGATTTGAGCAGTTCGCCATCGGGGCGATAGAATTTAAGACCGTTGTAGTCGGGCGGGATATGGCTACCCGTCACCATGATCGCCGCAATATCGCGTTTGAGAGCGTAAGCGGCAAGCGCCGGCGTCGGCACAGCCCCACCATAGATCGGTCGCCAGCCGCTTGCCGCGACCGCACCGGCAACCATTGCGGCAATCGCCCGGCTCGATGACCGCAGATCCGCCCCGATCGCCACATCGCGGGTGTCAGCGACCGAACATGCAGTTTCGAGAAACCCGCGGACATAGGCGCCCACCAAGTCCGGTGTGAACGCCGATGCTCGGCCACGCAGTCCCGATGTGCCAAACTTGACGGCACAAGGCAATAAAGCCGTCATGGCGCAAAACGACGGTTGTGGTGCGGCCGCCTGTCCAGAACAGCCACCATGCATGTTGGACTTGGCTTTTTCCATGGCAAGATTGAGAGCGAACGGGTTGCTCGTAAAGCCACCCACAAAACTTTCATAGACAAAGGTCAGCCCTACCCCGCGACAATCAAGCTCAACCGGCGGTGCAGCAAGTTTCCGATGCCGCCCGTATCGATTTTCGTGTTCTCGCATAATCTATCCAGATTCGCGAGAGGACGTGACAGTTGCCTGTGCTGGCACGGCCCATGAGCGTCGCCTTTTGGCACGCTCCCGGGAACCCGTTAAAGCCTCTCGCTTGGCGCCGCGAAACAATTACAAAATCTTGGTGTTGTGACTTTCATGGTCGCGGCGGATCCTTGATCCAATGGTTAAGGATTTTGGAGTCCGAGATGACTGAAATGTACAATAGCGGGTATCCAACTGCCCTTTTGTCCGTGGGAATGTATTACGTCTTTCTTTTTGACGACCGCGCAAAGCTGTGGTGGATCGATAACGCCATTGAGGCCATGCACTTTGACGTCTTTAAGGTGCAGACCGATCCGCTCGAGCCTGACGCGGCGGCAGCCATGCCCCGGTTTGACCTGCCGGGCGGGGATGCCAGGCACGATCAGATTCTGGCTGATCGGTTCACCCAAGCACATGGGGCACTGGTTGCGCTGCAACGCGACGGCTTTGCCATCGCAGAAGGGCATGCCCACCCACGCTACCGCCAGTTGGGTGCCGTAATGGCCTGGCTCAACCACCTCTCTGAGATTGGCGCCGAGAGCGCGCTCGATCTGCTGGTCTGCGTTGACTGGTGCGATATGTATGCGCGTTCCCAGAGCTGGCTCGCAGATGTCAGCCACGACTGGCTGGGCCAGGCCAATTATCTTGCCCCGATCACCACCGAAGAGGGGGTGGGCCACCGGGTGCCGGCCGGGGACGGGTTTTACTGGACAAGGCTTCTCACGCCCGCCGGCTTTATCCACGAGTCCAATATGTTGGGTCGGCGCCTGTGCCCGATAGCGGGGTTTTGCGCGGGGTTTCCCTCACTTGATAATCCGGCTGCCGGGGTTTGGTCGCTTCGCGACTCACAGGGCCAGTCGATGCTGAACGTGGAGCTTGTCTGGGCGGGCCTTAGCCAAAAGAGCGGGTGTCTGAGCCAATACGAGGTGGCCCGTGTCGAAGCCGGAACCGGCTTTGAGCACTGCCATCTCTACCGGCTCGAATCGCTCGGCGCGCATTTGTCGGCGGCCGGCCGCGCGCTCGGTATAACCAAACTGGCTCAAGAGCTCGGTTGGCTGTAATCGCGGCGGATCTGGCGATCGGATCGCCCTCGTGGCGTTATCACCGATCCTCAACCAAACCGGTGCTCTGAGGCGCCTGAATTTGACACGCGAGCCGCTCTCAGGCCTTCGCACCCATGGCCAGCATCACGGGTCCGCGGGTCGCGCCTGCGCCCCGGCTTACGGGTGCCGGCTTGTGTCATCCGGGCCTGTAACCTGGCTCCCTTCAATACGGTCTTTGATCGGAAAGACTTAGCCAAATGGCGTTGCCGATTCAGTCCGACGCATAAACTCCAACGCCCAGGTTTGAACCTTCGCAAATGGTGACTGGCATCCGGCGCCCGCAACAACGGGAATACTGGCAGCGACATGACAACCGCTTAAGAAAAACGCCAGTGCCCATTGGGCGCCCCCGCCTTTCAGTTCAGCCCGCTTGCCGATCAGACGGCCGAAGAAATGAGCGGCCCGCTTCGCCTCGCGCTATTTGCCCCTATCACTGATTGGTCGGCTCTGACCCGCTGTCGGCATGGTCAAACGCTACAGTTTTCAACACCAGTTCAATCATCCCCTGTGCAGCTTCCACCTGCGAGTCAAAGCACAGTGCCTTTACGGGAAGCGGTGTGCCAGCGACCTGGCTGAACGCAGTTTGGAGTTCTGCACCTGTTTCGGTCACTTGCCGCGCGACCTCATGCAAAATTCGATGCGCCTCCACTCGACCGATCCGCTCCGCAAGATGAATCATCATCGCTTCACTGTAGATCAACCCATTGGTTAAGTTCAGATTTGCTGCCATGCGGCTCTCGTTCACCTCGAGTCCCCTCAACAGTTCTTCTGCCAGTGAAATGGCACCCGAAAGCTGTTGGACCGCATCACAAAGGGCGGCACGTTCGCGGTATCCGTTGCCAATGCCACGTTCATGTTCTTGCAGCATCGCACCAAGCAGCATCCCCGGCACGTGCTGAACGCTCCGAGCTGCTTCAATGATCGCCTCGCAGATCACGGGGTTCCGTTTTTGCGGCATGGTTGACGAGCTGCCTCTACCTGCTGCGGCAGGTTCAGAGAGTTCCCCCACCTCGGTCGACATCTGGTGCGCCACATCCCCTGCCATCTTTCCAAGCGCAGCCATATAGGACGCTACAGCGCTCGCCAGTGCCGCCATGCGATCACGGGACGTGTGCCAGGAAATATCAGGCTCGGACAGCGAGAGCCGAATGGCCAGCCGACGGCGGACCTTCATGCCGTCCGGCCACAAAGACGCCAGTGTTCCCACAGCGCCCCCGAATTGCAGAACCGACGCTTCATCCAGCGCACGGCCAAGTCCGGCTCGCGTTCTTGCCAGCTGATCGAGCCATACGGCGATCTTGTAACCAAACGAAATCGGCACGCCGTGCTGCAATTTGGACCGACCGGCGATCGGCGTGTCTCTGTGCCGATGGCACAGGGCTGCCAGCAGCTGTTCGACTCTCCTGGCATCGGTCAGCGCCGTGCGCAATGCCTCTCGCAGCTGGAGCACCTGGGCGGTGTCCATGACATCTTGCGTTGTGGTGCCAAAGTGCACCCACTGTCCATTTTCGCCGGCGAGATCGGCCAGCATCTGCACCAAGGGCACGATCGGGTATCCCACCGTCGCAGCTGAATGACGCAGCGCGTCAAGATTGAGGTTCTCCGGGCGACACGCGGCAACGATATGGTCCACGGCGCCAGATGGTATGATCCCAAGGCTGCCCTGGACTTCAGCCAGGGCTGCTTCGAAGTGCAGATATGCATCGACCGTCCCGGATTCGCCGAAGACTCTGGCTGCGCGCTGATATCCCGTCGTCTGAGACAACAGCCCCGGTGCGGTCGATGCAAGGCTCATGCGATTGTCCGATCTATCGTGGAGCAATTGCTGCCGGGATCGAAAAGCCGATCTCTTCGTAATAGCGGGCGGCCCCGGGGTGGAGCGGAATGAAGGTATTTCTCAAAATGTTTTCCGCAATCGTGTCCTTGGCGGCGGCATGAGTGGAAATCATGCGTGCGTTACCCTCAATGACGGCCTTGGTAATCTCGTAGGCCACGGCGTCCGACATTGACGCGTCAACGACCACGAAATTCCACATCGCCACGGTCGATAAATCCTGCTGGGGCGATGTGTAGGTGCCTTGGGGGATATTGAACTCGACCACATAGGGATTGGTATCGAGAATGCCTTCTACGGTCTCATCGGACATCCCGAAGATGGTAACGTCCTGCGTATTTTCCAACTCGGAGATCGAGGGATGGGGAACACCACCCGCCAGTATGACTGCGTCCAGGCGACCGTCAGCGAGTTGGCTGGCCTGATCGCCGATACCCCCATATTGGAGTGCCGCCCCGATTTCCAGGTCATCGAGCCAGCGTTCCCAATAGATGCCGCCCGTCCCTGACCGGGGACCTGCGCCAACCCGCTTGCCATCCAGGTGCTGGAGCGAGGAAATCCCACCGTCGGCCAGTGCGACCATCTGGAACGGTGTGGGGTACATCGAGAAAAGCGCGCGCAAATCGTGATAGGAATTACCGGGGTCGAGTTCGAGCAGTCCGTTCATCGCTTCATAGGCCGGACCTGCCGTTGTCATGGCCAGTTCGGTCTGACCTGATTTAAGGAGAACGAGGTTCTGTGCCGGCCCCTGTGTCTGGCGGGTTGAGGTCGGGATGCCCACCTCACTGCTGATCAGTTGCGCCAGCCCCTCGCCATAGACGGCATACACGCCTCCGGGCGACGCCGTCGAAATGGTCATTGAGGACGGTGCTTCTTGTGCTGAAAGCGGCAGAGCAGCCGTTGTCGCGATCGCTGCCGCCACAAGTGTCCTGGTAAAAATAGTCATGAGTTCCTCCTCGGTTGACTTTCTCTGGTGGGTGAAGGGATAAAGCTCAAGCTGTCCTGCGAGAACGAAGACTTGCGTTGCGTCTGGTCCAGACCAGCAAAGCAACAGCGATGACGAGCCCGGCGATGTCGGTGGAAACGCTCGACCAGAGCAACAAAAGCGCGGCAACGAGAGCAAAGAGTCGTTCCATGGCGCCGATGGCACCAAACATCTGTCCTTCTCCAGCGACTGCGATCAGATAGATCGCGAGCAATGCCGTGGCAAAGACGTGCGCTGTCTCAAACCATGCCCCTTGCAGCAAAATTTCTGGGCTGGTGTAGAACATGAAGGGAAGAACGAAGGCCGCAATTCCGAACCGCATTGCGGCAATCGAGGTTGGCCACGGCTTTCCGCCTGCGATTGCAGCTCCAGCGAAGGCCGCAATGGCTACAGGGGGGGTGATCGCGGAAATGACTGCGCAATAGAACACGAACATGTGGGCCGCCAGCGCTGAAACGCCCATCTGTTGCAGTGCCGGTGCGACAACCGCTGCAGCGATAGCGTATGCCGCTGTCGTGGGCATGCCCATGCCAAGGACAATAGAGACCAGCATGGCCAGAATGAACGCAAGCACCTGACTGTCGCCGGCCACCGACAGCAGTAAGGACGAAAAACGCCCCCCAAGGCCAGTCAATCCCAACACGCCCACAACTATTCCGGCGCAAGCCATTACGCTGATGAGCTGCAGCGATTTGCGCGAGGAATCGGCCAGCCCCCGATAGATCGTTGTGGCCATTGTTCTGACCACTCTGGGCAGTTGATCGGCCTTGCCCAACAGGAACGCCAGAGCCACCATAGCCAGCATGCTCAGGACCGTTGCGATAGCCCCGGCATAATTGACCTGCATGCCAGTCCACGGCAGAACCACAAAAAGAATTAGGGGCAATGCCAGCACCTCGGAGCGCAGCCCGATTTCGCGGCTCATCATCACAAGCAGCGTCGCTGCGAGCCCCCAGGTACCTGCAGCAATGATCGAATAGCCTGAAAGCAGCAGATAGAGCAGCACCACCAATGGCAGCAGCATAAAGGCGTCGCGCGCCAACGCGCGCATTTTTGGCAGTTCGCTGCGTGGAATGCCGTGCAGACCAAGCCGGAGCGCCTGCATATCCACCGTCATAAATATTGCTATATAAAAGAGCAGGCAGGGCAGCACTGCGGCCACGACGATCTCAGAGTAAGGAATGCCGGTGATCTCGGCCATTATGAAAGCCCCCGCGCCCATAATGGGTGGCGCGAGTTGCCCTCCTGAAGACGACGCTGCCTCAATCCCGCCCGCGCTTTCGCGCGAGTAGCCCACCCTGCGCATCATCGGGATGGTGAAGGTGCCTGAAGCCACCACGTTGGCGACGGCCGAGCCCGAAACGGTGCCAAAGAGCAGCCCGGAAACCACCGAAACCTTTCCGGGCCCACCGCGGGCGGCCCCGAACAGAGCCATGGCCAGACGCATGAAATATTCGCCTGCGCCGGAAGCTTGCAGGAAAACGGCAAAGGCGACAAAAAGGACGATGTAGCGCGACGAGGCGGCGACCGTCATGCCAAAGATCGCGTCCTGGCTGTAGAGGAACGAGAAAAGATTGTCCGGTTGAAAGCCGGAGTGCCGAAGGATCCCCGGGAGCCAGGGGCCGGCAAAAACATATGCCACAAAAAGCAGGGCGATCACCGGTAGCACCAGGCCCGAGACCCGGCGTGCGAATTCGAGAACGATTAGCGTGCCGACGACCCCGCAGGCAAAATCTGCAGCCGTGGTGATCACGCCGGTGCGCATGATGAGCTGATCAAGGTTGATCGCCACGTAGGCACTGCAAGCAACGGCCCCTGCTACCAGCAGCAAGTCCGGAAGAGCGACGTAAAGCAACTTTTCACGTGAGCGCGCCTTGAGCCCGACAAAAGCCAGGATCGCGCCCATGTTCACATGCACGACGCGATAGACCCATTCGTCAATCGACCAGAAGTTCAGAACGGCGAGATGAAACAGCGCGTATGAGACTGACAGGGCGCCCAACGCAATGGCCAGGACTCCGGGGAGGCTCCGGTCCAGCCCCTCGGCATCGAGTTCATCAGTCTCCACAGGATCCGAGACGCCAGCGCGCTCGCTCCCTACCGCGTTGTCCATGGTTTTTCCTCCCAGAAAACTTGTACGAACGAGTTGACATGTACGGACATTATCCAGTAGAAGAGCAGCGGTCAAGCTGAAACTTGTTATTCGCGCTGTCCCCAGGGAGGTTGAAAAGTGAAGAAACGCTACCCCGAAGTTGTAAGGCAGATGCTGGCGGACCTGCGGGCCGGACATTTCCAGGTCGGTGCCACCATGCCGAGCGAAGCCGTCCTTTGCGATCAGTTCGGCGCGAGCCGCTCCACCATTCGGAACGCTCTGATGCAGCTTCAAAAGCTCGGATTGATCGAGCGGCGTCAAGGCGCACCGACCCGGGTGCTTTCGACCGAGCCTCCTCCCAGCTATGTGCACACGATGTCAGCGACAGGCGACTTGATGGAGTTCGCAGGACCGTCCTGGCGCCAGGTGCACTCCATCACGCCCATGATTGCAGACGAGGCATTGGCCAAAAGCCTTCAGGATCGGCCGGGGCGCCGGTGGGTGCTGATCCGCCAGACGCGTCACATCGACGGGCAGGAGGCGCCGGTCGCCTGGACCGATATCTATCTGTGTGAGGACTACGCAGACATAGCCGAGGAGGTGCCCGACTACGCCGGTCTCGTTTACACGCTCCTGGAGGAACGCCATGCCGTTGTAATCCGGGAGATCCATCAGTCTGTGCGTGCTGTCCCCGTCCCGGCCGCCCTCGCGGAAGCCCTGCAGGTGCAACCTGGGGCGCATGCGCTCGAACTTCGGCGCTGCTATCGAGACGCGGATGGAGTGAACAGAATAATTACTGTCAATACCCTGCCGGCTCAGCATTACAGTTACGAGATCATTCTTCGTCGTCAAATATGAAATGGCGACCGTGAAAGGGCCGCGCTGCCTGAGGCTGGCTTTGCCGCCACGCCCGAGTTCGTCGTTGACATCTGAGAGGACGGCCAAGGCTTTCCCAGTGCAGACGAGTGCAAGTCCAGATTTGCACACTATGCGAGCGATGAAGACGCCGCTTTCCTCGCGAGACGTCTCGATGGTCTTTCGTCAACTGATTTTAAGCGTGGCATAATTCCGCGCGGCTTCGGTGCCGGCCCATCTGGCTTGCTCGTCATTTGCCGTATCTTCATCTCAGAGAACGACAGCTATCGGTAGAACCGTTCAGCAAAAACCAGGTCATATCAATGAAGAGGGCGGATGGTGCGTTCGCCTAAAATTGGGCAAATTTTCGCGCCGCCTTCAGCGCCGTAAAGATCGAACCGGCTTCGACATGGTTGAGGACATGCTGAACCTCAGCACGTTCATCATCGCTTAGCGTCTCAGAGATGGCTTGTACGATTTTCATGTGCTCAGCGCTCTGGGACAGGTAAAACTGCTGCATGTGATAGTAGATTCGGGCCCGTGGAGTTTGGGCTTGCTCAAGGGTGATGCTTTCGCTCTCGCGCATGACCGGAAGGTCGCCCTCGATGATGATCGTGGTGTAGCCTTCCGAAGCAACCGTCAGCCTGGATGTCGCGATAAGAAGTCTCTCGCCCGCCTTCAAGTTGATCTTCAGCGCCATTGTCACCTCCAACGAAAAAGGCGGTCCTTCTGGACCGCCTCCTCGCTTAGCCGATTTGCTGCTCTTAGAACAGACGCAGGACTGCCTGATCAGCCTGCGAAGTCATCGACAGAGCGGTCGAGGACAGCTGCTGGCGGG
>DFMV01000018.1:0-1042 GCA_002375765.1 Rhizobiales bacterium UBA3584
CTCATCATCGCCATGCTGGGCGTCGGGGTCGGCATGGAGAATGTCGGGCTGGTCGAAGGTATGGTGACCTTTATCGCGCCCTATCTGGTGGCGCTTTCGCCACTGTTTGCGCTTGGTGTGGTTTATATCCTTTCCTCGATCCTCACCGAGGTCGTGACCAACAATGCGGTCGCGGTGATCGTTACGCCGGTCGCAATCGGTCTGGCTGCGGGCCTTGGGGTCGACCCACGTCCGTTTGTAGCGGCTGTCATGTTTGCCGCGAGCGCCAGTTTTCTTACCCCGATCGGGTACCAGACCAATACGCTTGTCTATAGTGCCGGGGGGTACAAGTTCTTCGATTTCGTGCGCATCGGCGCGCTCATCAATGTCGTGGTTTTCGTTGTCGCCATGATCATGATCCCCATCGTCTGGCCCTTCTGACATTCGGAACTCCCCGGCTCGCCGCGCGTTCCCATCGGGAATTTGTGGGGACCGAGAAATGGAAGATTTCCTCGCTCTGGGGGGCAATCCAACGCATGAAGCTTTTGGTGTGCTTGCCGTGCGTCTGGCAGTTGCGGCCGTTCTGGGTGCGCTGATCGGGTTTGAACGTGAAATCAAGAAGCACCCGGCCGGTTTGCGAACACATATGCTTGTATCGACGGCCGCGGCGGCATTCACCATCATGACGTTCGAAATCTATCATGAGATGGTTGATCTGGGCGCCGACACGATCGCACGTCTTGATCCGATCCGCGTCATAGAGGCGGTAACGGCCGGTGTTGCCTTTCTTGCTGCGGGCGCCATCATACGCTCTGGCACAGACATCAAGGGACTGACAACCGGCGCCGGTCTGTGGATGGCCGGGGCGATTGGCGTTGCGGCGGGGTCGGGCTTTTTTTCCGTGGCCGTGATGGCGACGGTTCTGGTGCTCATCATCACCATCGTGCTGGGCCAGTTCGAGAAGCGCTTCCTTGGTGACGAGGACGATCTCTAGCCAACACGATAAAGTTTGCTGCCGGAACCGGGTATCGACAGCATCGTTTTGCCCTCTCTCGATCTCGAT
>DFMV01000018.1:1247-91649 GCA_002375765.1 Rhizobiales bacterium UBA3584
TTGGCCGCAAAGCGCGGCGAAATCGAAAAGAAAGACCTCAAAGGCGCTTCGCGCGAAATGGTCGATTCGATGACCGAAAAAGAACTCGAAGAGTTCGCTTCAACCGACCGCAAGGGGCTTCCCGACAAGAAGGACTGAGGACCCCGCCCCTTCTGTTGGTTGCAGGAGACTTCTGCCGGCACGGTGCGCGCTGTCGGGTATGTCTGTCGAGCGGATTGGTTACAATAAATATCGAATTTGCGCCCATCGCTTCAATTGGATTTTACCATGGAGGTTTAGTGTTGTGGGTAGGTTGGGGGTATGCGCTGGTCCGACTCAAATGCACTCCGTATCGGTGTGTGTGTTGAAAGCCACGGAGACGCCCAATGCCGACTGCATATCTTCTGGCAAAGGATCGCATTGAACAGGCGAGAGCCATGCTGGCCAATGAAGTCTGGTACGATGCGGGGATGGATCATCTCCTCGAAGTCGCACTGGCACGGCTTGATGAACTCGATGCAAGACTGACCGAAGATCCTCCCCGGACGCCTCCAAGACAGCCGGAAGGCTCGCCGCGCGTACGGCTCATGCCATGGCTGGAAAAGCGCTAAACTGCTCCCTTTCCCCGGAACCAGACGGCGCGCCCGAAATTTGCTAGAAAGCGTGTGTATCGAACCAACAGTGATTCTTTCCCGGCGCGCGCCCAAACGCTTTCCACAGGGGGTTCCGATCGGCACCGCACCGCACGACACAGTCCTCAACAAGGCTGCCATCCGCTGGAGCCTTTCCAAGATTACCCAGGTGGCCGAGACATCCGTTGCCTGGACCTACAAGGTCCAGCGTGACGATAATAGCCACGCAGCCTTGCGTATCTACAAGCCTGGCACTGTCGATCCCGAAAGGGCAGGAAACCTGCTCGAATGGTATCGCGGGGACGGGGCGATACGCCATTTCGGCACGGCGGAGAACGCCGTTCTGACCGAGTGGGCGGAAGGCAGGATGCTGTCCGAGCCGGCGCTTGACGGCAAGGACGCGCAGGCAACGAGCGCCATCGCCAACCTTGTTGGCATGCTCCATGTCAGCCGTCCGGACGAACCGGACAATCTGGTGCCGTTGCGCGAATATCTGAGCGATTTTTTTGCCGCCGACGTGCGGATATGGCCCGACACCGCGCGCGATCTCTATGCCCGCTCGGTGGGCATTGCCTACGCGACGCTCGACAAACCCGCAGCCGAAATTCCGCTCCACGGCGCCGTTCATCACGATCGGATCGTTCTGGCCGAGCGGGGTTGGATTGCGCGTTCCCCCGTGGGGCTTTGGGGCGACCCCGCCTATGATCTGGCGGCCAGCTTTCTGCACCCCTGGGGAAAGGTCGAATTGGCGGCCGATCCTGTTCGGATCAATGCCATGGCCGATGCCTTTGCCACCAAGCTCGGCCACAAGCGCAAGCGCATCCTGGCCTTCGCGGCAATCTATGCGGCCAATTCAGCCTGTCAGGCGCTTGCCGCCGGCGAATCCATCAACTGGCATTTGGCCGTTCTGCCCAATCTTCTGGCGGTCTACGATCTGGCTTGATTGGGCGAAGCTGGATGCTGGGGCAAGTGGTGCCCAGGGACGGAATTGAACCGCCGACACGCGGATTTTCAATCCGCTGCTCTACCAACTGAGCTACCTGGGCATCGGGTCGGGGCTCTTGCGGGCCTCGTGTTGGTGGCCGGGTTATAGGCAGTCAGGTCCGGGCTGTCCAGCGTCCGGAGAAGAAATTTGTGGGCAGTCCATACTTTTTCCCAAACCGCTGTCCGGACATTCAAAAATCGACGAACCCGCCGGCGGGCGCTGCGCATTTAGGGATGATCAGTCCTGGTCCTCATCGTCCGGCAGGAACGAGTCTGCATCGTCCTCGTCAGCCGAAGAGGTGGCTCCGGGGATCACATAATTGCCCGTGAGCCAACGGTTGAGATCGACGTCGGCGCAGCGGGCCGAGCAGAAGGGATGGAACTGCTGCACCGAAGACTTGCCGCAGATCGGGCACGGTTTGGGTGGCCGTAGTCGCGTTACATTGGTGGGCATGGCTACACCCCTGGAAGGGCCGTCGCGTTGAGCCAGTTGAAATGGACGGGGTAGCCCTCGCCGGTCAACAGGCCGACAGTTTCAAACAGCGGCAGACCCACGACGGCGGAATAAGACCCGCTGAGCTTGACCGCAAAGGCTCCGGCAATGCCTTGAATGGCATAGCCGCCCGCCTTGCCGTTCCATTCGCCACTGGCCAGATAGGCCTCGATTTCCTTGTTGGAAAGGCGCTTGAAGCGGATGCGGGTATCGACCAGCCGTTCGCGGGCCTGCCCGGATGCGGAAATAACGCATACGCCGGTAAAGACCCGATGCGCACGGCCCGACAGCAGCCGCAGGCAGCTTGCCGCCTCGTCCATGGTTTCGGCCTTGGGCAGAATGCGTCGTCCCACGGCCACCACCGTATCGGCGGCAAGGATCACCGATTCGGTCGCCAATCCCGCCTGACGCGCCTTGTTGCGAACCTCGAAAGCCTTGGCGTGCGCGAGGCGCTGGGCCAGGCGGCGCGGCAACTCGCCCTTTTCGGGAGTCTCGTCGACATGGGCGGGAATCAGATGGTCGGGCTCGATGCCGATCTGGTTGAGGAGCGCGAGCCGACGCGGCGAGGCCGAAGCAAGAATGAATTCGGGGCGTCTGCTGGACACTATCGGCTCACTGAGGAGTTTACTTGAAACGGTAGGTGATGCGGCCCTTGGTCAGATCGTAGGGCGTCATCTCCACGAGCACCTTGTCGCCGGCCAGAACGCGGATGCGATTCTTGCGCATGCGCCCGGCTGTATGGGCGATGATCTCGTGTTCGTTCTCGAGCTTGACGCGAAATGTCGCGTTGGGAAGCAATTCGGTGACAACGCCCGGAAATTCGAGCACTTCTTCCTTTGCCATTCTTTCTCCTGATATTGCCCCATGACTGATCGCGAATGCGGACCGAGGCCTTCCAAAGGCCCGCACTCAACTGCGGGGCGCGATTTGGCGCGCAAACTAAACGCAAACGCAGATAATTGAAAGTCCCTGATTCAGGCGCTTTTTCCAGCCCTTGTCAAGCATAGGTTCGAGCGCGGTGCGCAACTTGATGTCCATGGTGTCGCGCAACTCACGGTAAGCGCCCAAAACCACGTTCGCGACTGCCTTCCATCTCGGATGGATCGGCGCGGCGACCAGTGTTCCATGACTGGCGGCCTCAAGCCCGCGATCGGCCACCGCCTTTTTTGCATCATCGGCCAGGGTCACGATGATGTCGAAATTGGAAGCCACCAATTCATCCATCGTGTGGGGAGTGTGGACCGACATATCGATACCGACTTCTTCCATCACCTGGTGGACGAAAGTGGTCGACCTTGCCCGAGCGTACGCCGGCAGAGCGGGCAACGAGGCGTCCGGGGAAATGTTTGCGGGCCAGCGCCGCGGCAATGGGCGAGCGCACCGAATTCATCGAACACACGAAAAGAATCGTCGGCAGCTCGCTTTCCTGCTCGGTCACCCGCGCTGCATAGGGCTGTACAGCGCAGATCAGTGTGAAAAGCCGGCGGGCGGTTTCGAGATCCATCACCAGCTTGTTGTTGAGCCGCTCGATCAGAGAGTTCGGCGGCCTGATTGTGCAGGCCGCGCCGGCCCATATCCACCGCTTCGATCTGGAAGGTCGACGCCGAGCGGATCGCTTCATAATAGCTTTCGCGGATGCGGAAATAGTCCCGGATCAGACTTCTGAAGGGGGTGAGTGAAAGATAATGCGCGGCAATCGGGCTGAAGGTTTCGGGGTGCCGGACGTCGAGCACAATATGGTTGTGGATGATCGACAGGTGCAGGGCGTACGGGCCCTTGGCCGTGACCCGTGCGGGATAAAAGCGATTGGAATCAATCAGGTCATAGATGGCAACGCGCCATTCATGAACTTCGTCGGGATCGACCGAGGTTATGGTTGTAGGGATCAAGCGTGACTGTGACGATCCTGTCGGTTTCGGGATCGAAGGGCCGCTTATCCATCAGCGGTTGAGCCTTATCGAGACCGATTTTCCGTGGGCTTGGAGCCCCTCGGTTTCTGCCAGTGTGACCGTGGCGTCGGCAAGCTCTGCCAAAGCCCCGGGCGTGCAGCCCAGAATCGAGGTACGCTTGACGAAATCGAGCACGCCAAGCCCGGATGCAAAGCGCGCCGAGCGCGCCGTCGGCAGGACGTGGTTGGAGCCCCCCACATAATCGCCGATCGATTCGGGGGTGTGATGGCCAACGAAAATAGCGCCCGCATTGCGAATTTTGCCGATCCACGGTTCGGGATCATCGAGCGCGAGTTCCACATGCTCTGATGCGATGCGGTTGGCGAGCGGCATGGCCTCATCGAGAGTGCCTACAGTGATAATCGCGCCGAACTCCTCCCAACCCTGTCGGGCATTGTCGGGCGCCCGAAGCGTTGCCAATTGCCGCTCGACTTCTGCAAATACAGAACGCGCCAAAACCGGATCGGTGGTCAGAAGGATCGATTGCGCCCCTGCTCCATGCTCGGCTTGAGCCAGAAGGTCGGCCGCGACCCAGGCGGGGTTGGCCGAACCATCGGCGATAATGAGCACCTCGGAGGGCCCCGCAATCATATCAATGCCCACCGTACCGAAGACCTGGCGCTTGGCGGCGGCCACATAGGCATTGCCTGGCCCGGTGATCTTGGCAACGGGGGCGATGGTTTCGGTGCCGAAGGCCAGTGCCGCAATCGCCTGGGCACCCCCGACACGGTAAATTTCCGAAACACCGGCGATTTTTGCCGCGGCAAGAATGGCGGGATTGACCACACCGTTCGGGGTGGGCACCACCATGGCCAGCCGCTCAACGCCCGCCACCTTGGCTGGAATGGCGTTCATGAGCACCGAGGACGGGTAGGACGCCAGTCCGCCCGGCACATAGAGCCCTGCGGCTTCAACAGCCGTCCAGCGGCTTCCCAGCGTAACGCCGATCTCATCAGTGTAGACGTGATCGACAGGCATCTGCTTTTCGTGATGGGCAGTAATGCGTTTGTGCGCAAGCGTCAGCGCATCGCGAATTTGGGGCGAAACGGTTTCGTAGGCCGCATCGATTTCGTCGGCCGAGAACCGCATTGTTTGCGGCGTAAGCTCCAGCTCGTCGAATTTCCGCGTCAGATCGATCAGTGCGGCATCACCGCGTGCCCGCACATCAGCAATGATGGCCGCAACAGTTGAACCCACCTCGACCGATGCTTCACGCTTGGAGCCAAGAAGTGTCTCGAAGGCCTGCGCAAAGCCCGGTTCAGCGCTTGAAAGAAGTGCAGTCATGACTAGCTGATCGCGCCCCGGTCAGTCGACGTCGTGCTTGGGCTGGGCCCTGGCGGCCCACACCCCGCCGAGATCGCGAAGACGCGCTTCGAGACATTCAGCGTCGAGCCGCACCCTGCCACCGCCCGCAAAGGTAAGCAAGACCTGCCCCGCAGGCGCATCGGTCGGCTCAAAGGTCACGGCGAGCAGTTCAAGAACGCCATCCTTGGAATTGAGATCGAACCCTTCAGCATGCGCCGCGGTAACGTGATCGAAATGCAAACCGGCCCGCTTGCGTTGACCGCGCTTATCACCAGCTTCCCAGGCATAGCGGTTCATGAGCAGCACGAAGCGGCGGTCATTTTTGGAATAGCCCATGTCGCCGACCCTGACGACAGCATCCTGTACGTGGGCGGAAACGATCTCGAGGTCTTCGCTGTCGAGCGCCAAAAGCTTGAGGTCGGTCATGGTGGCCTTGGGTAGAGGATCGATGGAGGTCATGGCCAACATCTGGGCATTTGCCGCCCAAAGTGCAAGCGCATTCTGCCTCTCATGCTTAACCGGCGATCCGCTCTATTTCGGCTCCGCACCGCGAAAGCTTGTTTTCGAGGCGTTCGAAACCGCGGTCGAGATGATAGATGCGATTGACCACCGTTTCGCCCCGCGCCGCCAGCCCGGCAATGACCAGAGAGACCGACGCGCGTAAATCGGTCGCCATCACCTGAGCGCCCTTGAGCTCGGGAACACCGGTCACGGTCGCAGTCTGTCCGTCGACGTGGATGTTGGCGCCAAAGCGCGCCAGCTCGGCCACATGCATGAAGCGATTTTCGAAAATGGTTTCCTTGATGGCCGACACCCCGCTTGAGCGGGCCATGAGCGCCATGAACTGGGCCTGCAGGTCGGTCGGAAATCCGGGAAAAGGATCGGTTTCGACATCGACCGGCATGATGCCGTTGCCATTGCGTCTGATGCGCAATCCATTCTCTTCAGTTGAAACGTCAACACCGGTGCGGACCAGTACGTCGAGCGCCGCCTGCAACAGCTCGGGCCTTGCATTGCGCAGGAACACCTCGCCACCCGTCATCGCCGCCGCGAAAGCGTACGTTCCGGTTTCGATCCGGTCGGGGACCACCTCGTGGATCGCGCCGCCGAGCTTTTCTACGCCTTCGATAACCAGCCGCCCGGTGCCGATGCCGGAGATTTTCGCGCCCATGGCCACAAGGCATTCAGCCAGATTGGTCACTTCGGGCTCGAGTGCCGCGTTTTCGATGACTGTGGTTCCCTCAGCAAGGGTTGCCGCCATCATCACAACATGGGTGGCGCCAACGGAAACCTTGGGGAACCGAACGCTTCCGCCCTTCAGCCTGCCGCCGGGCGCTCGGGCCAGCACATAGCCGGCATCGATGTCGATTTCGGCGCCGAGTTGACGCAAGCCGTCGAGATAAAAATCCACCGGCCGCGTGCCGATGGCGCAACCGCCGGGAAGCGATACTTTGGCCTGACCCTCTCGGGCCAGAAGTGGACCGATGACCCAGAAGCTGGCGCGCATAGTCGAGACCAGTTCATAAGGCGCTGTCGTATCGACGATATCGGAGGCCGTGAAGGTGATCCGCTGCCCGCCCATTTCGGTATCGCCGCGACGACGGCCATGCACCGCTATATCGACGCCGTGATTTTCAAGGATGCGTTCGAGTTGCTTGACGTCGGCGAGGCGCGGCACATTGACGAGAACCAAGGGTTCTTCAGTCAAGAGCGAGGCGATCATCAGGGGCAAAGCCGCGTTCTTGGCGCCCGAGATGTGGATTTCGCCATTGAGCTGATTGCCACCCACGATGCGGATGCGGTCCATATGGCACTCCTTGGATAGGGAACTATTCGCGAATCGCACTCGAAAAGGCGATGCGGAGTTTGAAGCTGTTGGTAACGCAGCCCGGAACAGGCTGCAAGAAAGGTGAGATCAGGTATCTTTCTTCTCGCCCGGCAAAGGTTTTGAGGTGCCCGCCCCCTCTTGTTGTTCCGTATCGTTGACAGGCGCGGTCCGCGCCCTGGCCTGTGCTTTGCGGCGACGAAGGTTTTCCCTCAGCTTTGCGGCCAATCTTTGGTCACGATCTGAATTGGACATGGGCTGGACCCTGGCGGACATATTTGGTGCTCTAGTGACAGTTTTTTGCCCTTGCGTCCACAGAAGGCCTGTGGCAGTAGAGGCCCGCATTCAGATGGCCCCGGCCATTCATGCCGGCGCTGCTGTAGCTCAGTGGTAGAGCACTCCCTTGGTAAGGGAGAGGCCGACAGTTCAATCCTGTCCAGCAGCACCATTTCTTTCCCGGTCGATCGATACCTCATCTTCAACGCAACGTTGAGCTTTTGCAGTGCGTTATCGGGGAAAGGAGAATGTTTATGGATAAATTGAGTGTCACCGCAGCCGCCGTATTAATGGCTTCGCCCGCCTTTGCGCAGGTGGCGCCCCCGGTGACGCCTGTCGCCGAGGACGTGACGGTGGTTCCTGGAGAAGTCGAGGCCCCACCCCCAGGTGCTGACGATCTGGACGAGCCGGTGTCCGACAATCCTTATTACGATGACCGCTCGACCGCAGCGGCGGTCATTGAGTCCCTCTACAATGCCATCAGCCGATCGGAATATCTGCGCGCTTGGTCCTATTTCACCCATGACGATGACAATGATCTGCAAGCCGATTTCGAGGCGTTTGCATCAGGGTATGAAAATACCGAGTCCGTGCAACTGGTCGTGGGGCCCGAAGTCACCGAGGGAAGCGCCGGCACGATTTATTATACGATCCCTGCTGCCATCGAAGCGACAATGACAGACGGCACGACCGCAAGTTTTGCTGGGTGCTATACGCTCCGGCTGGCCGAGCCTGCCGTGCAGGCCATGCCACCTTTCAGACCAATGGCCATCACCGAAGGCAAACTCAGTGCGGTCGAAGGACAGCTTGAAGACATCCTTCCGGGAAGCTGCGAGGCGCAATAGCAGCCCTGCCGCGGCGATACTGCGACAGTTGAGCAACAAACGAGGGTCCGCTTGCACGGAGCGGCGAGAGGGATATTGAGGCGCCCCCCCGATTTGCAGTTGAGTAGCGCCATGTTGTGGGCAGGGTTTTTGCAATGCGCGTTTCGGCAGCGTTGGTGACGGGCGTTCTGGGGATTGGCGTTGCCAGTCCTTTACCCGCCCAAGGCTTTTCCAACATAGAGGCCATCAACCGGTGCGATGCGTATGTCGAGAGCGCCATCAGGCCCGAAATCAGCGATAGCTTCAAAGAGCGCTACAAGATCACCTGCTATTTCGGCCTCATCGACCCTTTGATCCACGAGGATCACGAAGGGGTTTGTCTTCGCACCTCTCGCGCTTTTCCCGGCAGGGCCGGCGAGTTGGCCGAACTCATGTGCCTGGGGGCCTACCAGACCTATCTCGACGAAGCGGGGGTCGCGCAGTAGAGGCTACGGAACCGCGCACCGGCTCTGATCGTTGAAGACTCCGTGTCCTTGCATGGAGAACCGCTATGGCCAATTTCAGTCTAACGAACGGGGTGGAGAAACCCATCAAATCGCAACTGCGCGAATTGCGGCAACAGTTGAACTCGATTTCCAAAAGTCTTGCTGATCACGGCTTGGATTTCGACGACCTTGCCGACGAAGCCGAAGATTTCGTGCACGGTACGCGCAAGAATGCCCGCCGCGCCGCAAGGCATGCTCGCAAGGATATAGACGTACTCTCGCGCGCCGCGCACAAGGCTCCGGCCAGCGCCGGTGCGGTTCTGGTGGTGGCCGCTGCCGTCGGATTTGGCCTAGGCTATCTCCTGCACATAGCGCAGAATCACTGATCGGGCCTATTTCTCCCGGCGCAGAGCATTGGCCAGCGCAGCCCCCAGAGCGCCTTGTGAAGGCGCCGGTGCAGGCTGGGCCGCCTTTTTCGACCGGAGCGCGTTGTGTGCGGGGAGACCCGCTTGCGCGCTTCGCTCCGGCGCTGCATCACTGCGCATCGAAAGGCTGATGCGTTTTCGTTTCGCGTCAACTTCGAGCACCTTGACCTTGACCACATCGCCGGCCTTCACGACCTCGTGGGCGTCCTTGACGAACCGGTCGGCGAGTTGGGACACGTGAACCAGCCCATCCTGATGCACACCGATATCGACAAAGGCGCCAAAGGCGGCGACGTTGGTCACCGTGCCCTCCAGCATCATTCCAGGCTTGAGATCGGAGATTTCTTCGATGCCGTCAGCAAATGTTGCGGTCTTGAATTCGGGGCGCGGATCGCGGCCGGGTTTTTCGAGTTCTGCGAGGATATCGCGTACCGTGGGCAATCCGAACGTGTCATCGACAAAGGCGCGCGGATCGAGCTTTTTGAGAGTGGCGCTGTCTCCCATCAACTGGCGAATATCGCGCCCGCACGCTGCAACGATCTTTCGCGCCACGCCATAAGCTTCGGGATGGACCGAGGAGGCATCGAGCGGTTCGGCGCCATCGCGTATGCGCAGGAACCCGGCCGCCTGTTCGAACGCCTTGGGTCCGAGTCGGGCGACCGATAGCAGATCCTTGCGCGCGGAGAACGCTCCGTTGGCATCACGATGGGCGACGATGGCTTCGGCCAAGGACGTTCCGAGCCCTGACACCCGCGCCAGCAGCGGCGCTGAGGCCGTGTTGAGGTCAACGCCCACCGCGTTCACCGCATCCTCCACCACGGCATCAAGCGATTTGGCGAGCCGATACTGGTCCACATCATGCTGATACTGACCGACGCCGATCGATTTGGGTTCGATCTTGACCAGTTCTGCCAAGGGATCCTGCAGACGGCGGGCGATGGAAACCGCGCCGCGTAGCGAAACATCGAGATCAGGGAGTTCTTTCGAGGCCGTCTCGGAAGCCGAATAGACCGAGGCGCCAGCTTCGCTGACCACCACCTTAAGCGGCTTGGGCGCGGGGATCATCGAGAGCATGTCGGCGACCAGCCGCTCGGTCTCACGACTGGCCGTGCCATTGCCGATGGCGATCAGATCGACCTTGTGCCTTGCAACCAGAGCTATCAGGGCGGCAAGGCTGCCCTGGATGTCGTTGCGCGGCTGGAACGGATAGATGGTTGCCGTGTCGAGCACCTTGCCGGTGGAATCCACGACGGCCACTTTAACGCCGGTGCGGATGCCGGGATCGAGCCCCATCGTGGCCCGGTTGCCGGCGGGCGCAGCCAGGAGCAGGTCCTTGAGATTTCGCGCAAAGACGGTAATGGCCTCGTCCTCTGCCCGCTCGCGCAGCCGCCCCATCAGATCGACCGAGAGGTGCAGCCAGAGTTTGACCCGCCAACTCCAGCGCGCCACATCCATCAGCCACTGGTCTGCAGCCCCGCCATCGGCGCGGATGCCGAAGTGGGCTGCGACCATGGTTTCGGCAGGCTTGTATTTGCCCTCGGCGTCAGCGTCGAGCTCAAGATCGATAGCCAGCACCTCTTCATTGCGCCCGCGCAGCATGGCCAGCGCCCGATGGCTGGGGACTTTGGACCAGGCTTCAGTATGATCAAAATAGTCGGAAAACTTGGCGCCCTGTTCCTGTTTTCCCTCGACAACTCTGGCGCGGAGCATGGCCTTGCGCTCCATGTAATTGCGCAGCTCGCCAATCAGGTCCGCGTCCTCGGCAAAGCGCTCGGCGAGAATGTCGCGGGCACCTTCGAGCGCCGACTTGGTATCGGGCACATCAGTCGAGATGTACTTTTCCGCCTCAAGGAGCGGGGTGAGCATGCGGTTTTCAAAAAGAGCGTCAGCCAGGGGCTCCAGGCCGCGCTCGCGTGCGATCTCACCCTTGGTACGGCGCTTGGGCTTATAGGGGAGATAGATGTCCTCGAGCTCCGATTTGGTCATGACCCGGGCGATCTGGGCCGACAGTTCGCTGGAGAGTTTGCCCTGTGAATCGATCGACTGCAGGATGGCTGCGCGGCGCGCTTCAAGCTCACGCAAATAGCTCAGCCTTGTTTCCAGCGTGCGCAACTGGGCGTCATCGAGCCCTCCAGTAGCCTCCTTGCGATAGCGCGCGACGAAGGGAACCGTTGCCCCACCATCAAGCAGGTCGACCGCCGCCTTGACCTGTTCGGGACGGGCGGAGATTTCTGTTGCGATGAGACCGGCGATGGCTTTTGCAATGTTGGTCATGGGTATCCGGGACTGGTCAAAAGATTGCGCGACATTAGGCGGCGATTGTGGCGGGCGCAAAGTCTCAATCGTACCGTCCACAGCATGGAACGCATCGAACCCAGACAATCTTGTGACCGCCGGGCAACACCGGTAGCAGCGCGGTGGCATATCACTGCTCCGTGACCGGTCCGTGCCATTTTCGCGCCACTATTGGTGCGGTAACCGATAGGTCATGATCCGCTACCTGCCTATTCTGATGTTGGCTTTCGGCCTTTTGCTGCTTTCTGCATCGTTCGCCTCCGCACAAACGCCCGGCGAGTCGTTTTCCAAGCAGAACAATTTTTGCGCCGACGCGTCTGCTCGAATCGATGCCGGTTTGGCGCCAACGGCAAAACTGGGGCGCTGCTGGAAACAGATGGGCCTGGGTATTTTGGTACCCGGCTGCCAATTGCACGCACAATTGGTGAGCGTCACCCAGCCGCCGATACCCGATGCGGATCGGTCCTGGCCCGCTCCCATGGATTTGATGGCCGAGGACGGTCCGCCCCCATTGCTCGAAATCCCCCCGCCCCAGGCCTGATCTTTAAGCGATCCATTGCCCTTTTTTCTGGCGAGCGCTCTCGTTCCGCCAAACCGTGAGATTTTGACATGTCCGAACCAACCCTGACCCGGCGCGGCTTTATGGCCGGCGCATCAAGCCTTCTTGCCCTCACCGCCGCCGGATGCACGACCACCACGCAACCGAGGACACAAATCCAGTTGCCTCCGCCGATTTCTCCAGAGGTCGTGACGATGTATGCCGCGCGACCCGAGGAACAGTTTCCCGTCCCTGCCGTCGACCTGCGCTATCTCGACCCAAAATACTACCGCCAACGCGTCCCCTACCCCACGACCGAAAAGGTCGGGACTGTCATTGTCGATACGCCGAACTTCTATCTTTACCATGTGGAAGAGGGTGGCACCGCAATGCGCTACGGAGCGGGTCTGGGCCGTGCCGGCTTTGAGTGGTCGGGCCGCGGGCACATTGCCTATTCGCGTGAGTGGCCGGTGTGGACACCGCCGTCGGAGATGGTGGACCGTCAGCCCGAACTCGAAAAATGGCGTAATGGTCAGCCCCCCGGACTCGACAACCCGCTGGGTGCCCGGGCGCTCTATATCCACGAAGGCAACCGCGACACGATCTATCGAATTCATGGCACAGGTGAGACCTGGACCATCGGTCAGGCGGTCTCGTCAGGCTGCGTGCGGCTGTTGCACCAGGATGTCATCCACCTTGCCGACAATGTTCGCTTCGGGTCGCCGATTGTCGTTCTCTAGAGCATGATCCCAGGAAAAAAGGGCGCTCCGGATAACCGGTGCGCCCTTTTTGTAATGCGAGTGTCGATGCCGACTAGTTGCGGATGGGAACGATCCGAATTTCGACGCGGCGATTCTGAGCACGGCCCGCTTCGGTCGAGTTATCGGCGATCGGGTTGGCCATGCCGCGGCCCTCGACAAAGAAGCGACGCGGATCGACGCCATATTGGGCGAGCAGACGTTGCACCGACGTGGCGCGCTGCTGGGAGAGGGTCAGATTGTAGCTCGCCGACCCTGTAGAGTCGGTATAGCCGATGATATCGACCAGCGTTTGGTTGTATTCCTGGAGCACGAGAGCGACCGAGCGCAGCGTGTTCTGGAACGCGGGCTGGATGTCAGACTGGTTGACACCGAAGGTGATATTGGAAGGCATGTTGAGAACGATATTGTCCCCGACACGAGTGACGGAAACGCCAGTGCCCTGCAACTGGGAGCGGAGCTGCGCTTCCTGCTGATCCATGTAGTTGCCGATCGCGCCGCCGGCCAACGCGCCCACACCGGCACCGATCAAGGCACCGACGCGGGTGTCGCCCATCGCCGAGCCGATCAACGCGCCGCCGATGGCGCCGCCGCCGGCACCCACCAGGGCCCCGCCCGCGGTGTTGGAGAGCTGGGATTCTCCGGTGTAGGGATTGGTCGAACAGCCAGCGAGCAAGAGTGCTGCGACGGCTGTGAGGGCGACTGCCTGTTTCTTCATGATGAGCTCACCGCTTCGTGATTGTTGCCGCGATCATTGATGGCCAATTGCGGCAGGAAAGTGATTGTGGCCGGTTTCAGCATGCCCGCTGTCAGGCTGATTTGGCCAGCCTGTAAGTCGGTCATGATAATGGGAATTTTCCAGGACATGCGGATCGATCGCGTCACTGGGTCGCGCTGACAGCACTCTTTTCCCTGTCACAATTAAGGCTATAGTGCCGCGACAGTGTCCGATCGCCGTGGATTTTGCTTGCGCAATGGCGTGATTTGCCAATGACATCCAACCCGGCGATTTGATAAGGATCATATCGCTCTTCGCGTTAGAGGGGCATGAAAGAAAAGACGCGCCATTTTCAAGGCACGCCATATTGCTATGTATAAATGCGCCGCCGCCCTCGGTTCGGTGACGCCATTGGAGTAGGCCTCATGGACTATCGCGGCATCTTCGAGGATGCGATTGACGCACTTCGGGTTGAAAAGCGCTACCGCGTCTTTGCCGACATCGAACGTATTGCCGGACATTTCCCGCGCGCCGTCTTCCGCGATAGCGCGGACAATGCCCGCGAAATCACCATCTGGTGTTCCAACGATTATCTCGGCATGGGTCAGCATCCCGCGGTTATCGGGGCCATGCAGGAGACCGCGGGCAAGCTGGGCGCAGGCGCCGGCGGGACGCGCAACATTTCGGGTACGAACCGGCCGCTGGTTGAGCTTGAGCGTTCGCTGGCCGATCTGCATCGCAAGGAGGCCGCGCTGGTCTTTACTTCGGGGTTCGTTTCCAACGAAGCGACGATCTCAACAGTTGCCCGGCTTATTCCCGATTGCCTGATCCTATCGGACCAGCTCAATCATGCCTCAATGATCCAGGGCGTGCGCCAGTCGGGCATGGAGAAGAAGATTTTCCGCCACAATGATCTTGACCATCTGCGTGACCTGCTCGCGGCAGTCGGCAAGCAGCGCCCCAAGCTCATCGTGTTCGAATCCGTCTATTCCATGGACGGCGACGTCGCCCCCGTTGAAGCGATTGCCGATCTGGCCGATGAGTACAACGCGATGACTTACATCGACGAGGTCCATGCTGTCGGGATGTACGGTCCGCGCGGCGGCGGCATCTGCGAGCGCGATAATTTGATGGACCGGATCGACATCATTGAAGGCACGCTCGCCAAAGGATTCGGCGTCATGGGGGGCTATATCACCGCCAACAAGGCCATCGTTGATGCCGTGCGCTCCTACGCGCCCGAATTCATCTTCACCACCGCCCTGCCCCCGGCGCTTTGCGCGGCGGCCCGGACCTCGATCGAACACCTCAAGGTCTCAAGTGTCGAGCGTGAGGGCCAGCAGCGTCAGGCCGGTCGCGTCAAACGCGTCCTCGCCGAGGCTGGATTGCCGGTTTTGCCGACTGACACCCACATCGTACCTCTGATCGTGGGTGATGCGCGCCTGTGCAAGGCAGCAAGCGACATGCTGATGGACCGGCATAACATTTATATCCAGCCCATCAATTACCCCACGGTTCCCAAGGGCACCGAGCGGCTGCGCATCACGCCAACGCCGTATCACACCGACGACATGATCGCCGAGCTTTGCGACGCGCTGATCTCGGTCTGGCAGACCTTGGAATTGCAGCGCGATTTCGACATGTCCAAGCTGATGGAGAACAGGCTTGTGGCTGGCGATCTGACGCTACCGACAGTCGGCGGGTAGGCAAATTCGGCCCTTGCGAGCAATCAGCCATGAGCGGGGGTGTTGAAGCGACTGGGGCGTGCTGGCACGCCCCGTTTTTGGTTTCTAGCGCAGATTGAAACCAAAATTGGTCGGGCCCTGGGGGAATTGCCCGTCTGCGGTTTCCGGCACATCATCGCCCACGGTATCAAGCGCGAAATTTCGGGCCCAAACAGTGCCTTTCCCCTTCAGGAGGAAACCCAGATATGGATGCTCTCGGCTGAATACGGGACATCAAGGACTATGTTGCGTTCAATCCAGTCCGCGTCGCCCTTGAGGGCACCGTTCTCAGTGCGATTGAGCATATTGTCAAAGCGCAGATATCGTCCGCCACCCCGAGGATCAACACGCATCCAGATTGTGCCAGCCGTTGCACGTTGGGTCTTCAATTGAGCGGAAAACCGTAATCGTTTGGCGCGGAAAGCCCGGGCTGAAAAGGACCGCATCAAGACGCCGGTCATATCGGGCGGAATCCTGGTGTCGGCTCGTGCCTCGATCATGGCTACGCCTGCGAGCCCCGGTGCAACACCCATGCGGAACATCTCGCGGCTGGAATGGGACGCCGCGAACCAACCTTCGGGCATCTGGAGATCAGGTGGCGACTTTGACGTCTCGCGAGCCGCGAGCACGTTCCAGTCGGCACACCCCAACTGCCGTGCCACGAGTTCGAGGCACTGGCCATGCGAAAGCTCGTGCTCGTATTTGGCCAGGGCGCTGCGAAGCGATTTAGCCATAGTCTTTGGTGCTGGGAAATCCAACATGATTTGATCCTTGCTGGGGCAAGATCATTTGTCAGCGCTCGCGTTACCGACAGCCTGCCCGTTAAGGTCAAACCACGGGTTGTGTCACGTGCATTCACCTGCCCTTTCGGCTGCGAGCGGCGGGCTGCACGAGCCCTGCAAAATCTGGCACCACTGGCGCACTGCTGTCAACGAGTTGTGCTGGCGCGCGGTTTTCTGAAGGCAGGCCGCACCTTGACGCGTCGGATACAGGCGTCCTGCTCGGGGAAAGCCTCCAGCGGCGCCGTTTGCGCTAAGCAATTGGGTAAGTTCGCTGGAATAGTCCGCATAGGTCAAGGATCGCCGCGGGCGACAGTGCGGTGACAAACGAGAGATTTGACGCGTTGACTGCTGCCATGCCGATCTGGACGCTGCCGATGCCGAGATCGATGAACGTCTCGCCCAGACCGGCGCGCCGGTCTGGGCTATGGCCGAGCCCGTTTGATTGTCAGCTCGTAAGAACGATGCGGATCAGGTCAGCGGTATTGCGGGCACCCAGCTTTTCCATGACCCGGGCCCGGTGCACTTCAATTGTACGAGGGGAAATCCCCAACTCGCGACCGGCTTCCTTGTTGGACTGCCCGTTGGTGACCAGTTGCAGGACTTCGCGTTCACGGGGAGTCAGTTGTGAAAAGCCTCTGATCTCGACTTCGCGATGGCCATCGTGGGAGGGTTTTACGTGAACATCGCGCCGCAACGTGTCCCGTACAGCGCGCACGAACCGCTCGGAATCCACCGGTTTGACAAATACATCGCTGGCCCCTGAGCGCATGGCCTCGACCGTTCCATCGACAAGCGGGCGATCCGCCAGCATGAAAACGGGAATGCCCGAACGCATATCCTTGATACGGCGCAGGGCGGGAAGCATGTCTTCACCCTCCAGATCGAAGTTGAGGATCACGACATCTGGCCGCCGCTGTCCAAAACGGGCGATGAAATCGTCACTGTTGCGTGAAATGGCCGTCTGAAAGCCCTCAAGTCGAAACAATACGTCGAGCCCGTCACATGTAGGCTCATCGCTGTCGACGATGTGGACCAACCGGTCCCGATTGAGAAATGGCCGATAAGAAATTTCCGAATTCATTGCTTTCTCCAGTTCTTTCGGGATGCGTCGTGCGAAACGGGCACGGCGAGCCCCCTCTCCGATTGAGTGTCAAAAGGCAAATCCCACCAGCCGAAGCCGGTGCCACGCTCTTAAATCCGCCGCCTGAATTCCAGCATGCAGCATCCATCTGCTTCCGGGCTTCAGCCCGAAACAGTGGCACGTCGCTGACAATGCCTTGTACTCAGATCGGCTCGGCGATTGCTAAGATGAATCGCGCACGAAGTTTGCTATAGGGAGCGATTTCTGCCGTTCGGACTCTTCCCTATCACTGACTACGTATGAATAGGACTATAATCTTATTTTCGTTCAGGCAATAGGATAAAATACGTAGTTTGGGCGCATTTCATCAGCCCGAGTTAGAAAAAGGCCCGCTCCTATAAGCGGGCCTTTTGTCGGTATTTGCTGTTGTGTCGCGGTTGAGCGGCTAGCCCTTGGCTTTGAGAATATCGCGAATCTCGCCGAGAAGGACCACTTCGCGGGGTGGCGCTGCCGGCTCTTCGGGCTTTTTCTCCTCCTCACGCCGCAGCATGTTGATCCCCTTGACCATCATGAACAGAGCGAGTGCGACGATGACGAATTTCACCAGCGCATTGATAAACAGCCCGATGTTGAGGGTCGCCACGCCTGCTGCCTGTGCAACCGCCAGAGACGGCACCGCTACGCCTTCGGGATTGGAAAGCACGATGAAAAGATTGGAGAAATCTACGCCACCGAGCACGAGGCCGATCAAAGGCATGAAGATGTCGTCGACCAGCGACGACACGATCGTGCCGAATGCACCACCGATGATGATACCCACGGCCATATCGACCATATTGCCCTTGACGGCAAATTCCTTGAATTCTTTGACGAATGACATCGCTGTGTCCCCTGTCCTTGCTTCCGCACCCGCGCGGCCCTTGAAAGCTAGCCCCGATTCCCCAGCCCTGTCCATTGGAATGACTTGACATTTCCGCCTCGAGAGGGCCACGACAACAGCCCAGGGCGGGGTTAGGAGCACCGCATGTCCGACAGCACAGTTCCCGAGCAGGTCGCATTCGAAGCCGGTTTGACCGGCGCCATCGATCACCTTCCCTATGGCCTGGCCGTGTTCGATTCCGAGCTCCATTTGGCCACAGCCAATACGCAATATCGGGTCGGCATGGGACTGCCGCAGTCGCTGATGGCTTCGGGCACCCCGCTGGACGAGATATTGCTGTTTATGGCCCGGAGGGGCGACCTTGGTCCCGGAACGCCACAAGTGGTCGCTGATCAAAGGCGGCGACTGATAACCGCCGAAGCCACCACACTTACCCAGCGTACCAACATTTCGGGCCATCAGCTCGAAATCCACACCGCGCGGCTCCCGGATGGCGGACTGCTCATTTCCTTTTCCGATGTCACCGACCGTGCCCGCGCCGAGGCCGCGCTGGAGCAGGTCAACCATACGCTTGAAGAGCGGGTGAACGACCGCACGCGCGCCCTCACGCTGCTCAATGCGGAACTGGAAAAAGCCCGCGCCAAGGCTGACGCCGCCAACCACGAGAAAACGCGGTTTCTGGCCGCCGCCAGCCACGATCTTCTGCAACCACTCAATGCTGCGCGGCTCTATACCTCGACGCTTTTTGAGCGCACGCGCGGCACGCCGACGGCCGAACTGGCCTCGTCGATCGATGCTTCGCTCAACGCAGTTGAAGACATCATGTCCACGCTGCTCGATATCTCACGCATGGATTCCGGAGCACTCAAGGTCACGCGGACCAACATCGATATTCTCGATCTCTTGAAAAAGATCGAGATCGAGTTCCAGCCGCTCGCCAGCGAAAAGAATATCGATCTGCGGGTCGTCGGCGCGTCATTCACGGTGCGTTCGGATCGGATGCTTCTAGCCCGGGTCATCCAGAATCTGGTGTCAAATGCCATCAAATACACGCGGCCGGGAGGTCGCGTTCTGGTCGGGTGTCGCCGGCGCGGCGACAACGTGCGACTTGATGTGATCGACACGGGCATCGGCATCGACCGTCATCAGCATCAGATGATCTTCACGGAATTCTCACGGCTCGAGCAAGGTGCCCGTATTGCGCCGGGATTGGGATTGGGCCTGTCGATCGTCCAGCGCATCCTTGCCGCGCTCGACCATCCGATGGAAATCGACAGCACGGTGGGCAAGGGTTCACGGTTTTCCATTACCGTTCCGCTCATCGCCATGGCGGCACGCGCACCTGAGCCGGTCAATTCGGCATCGGTGCGGGAAAGCTCCCAACTTGAAGGGCTGCATGTCCTTTGTGTGGACAATGAGCGCTCGATCCTCGACGCCATGTCGGGTCTGCTGGAAAATTGGGGGTGTGACGTGCGCACAGCGACGTCGCTGAAGGAAATTGCCCAATTGGGCATGCTCGAAGGCTGGGTACCTGATCTGGTCTTGATGGACTACCATCTCGACCAGACCTCCGGGCTCGATGCGATCGAATGGCTCAAGCAGATCGTCGGCGGGCATCTCCCCACGGTGCTGGTTACCGCCGACCAGACGCCCGCAGTCCGGAAATTGGCCGAAACGCGCGGCACACCGGTGCTCAACAAGCCGGTCAAACCGGCAGCGCTTCGCGCCCTGCTCAGCCAGATGAGCAAACAGCTTTAAGTCTTGCTGGCGATTCCGGTCAAAAGCGCCTCGAGAATCGTTTCCCATTCAGCACGATTTCCTCCCGCCTCAATAGCCAACGCCGCCCTGTCGAAGGCCGATGATATGACTTGGGTGAGCGGATCAAGCGGCAGCTTGGGTATTGCTCCGGCCGCCATGGCAATACCTAAGCCCTCTTGCAGCGTCCGCGCACTGTGACACATGTCGATGGCCTCGGCCTCGGCATGCCCAAGAATTGCGGGCGCATCCAGCAACAGCAGCCGGGTACGGCCAGGGACGGCCATGGCATCGAGATAGGCACGCCCCCCGGACAGCAGAGCCACGTAGGGGGCGGTGCCCTGTGAGGAAGACTGCTCGATCTCCCGAGCGACCGCTGCCGCTTCGGCATCCACAACAGCAGCGAACAGCGCCTGCTTATCGGCAAAGTGGTGATAAAGTGCGCCGCGCGTGACGCCTGCTTTCGCAACAATCTCGGGAGTGCCGATTTCGCCATAGGGCCGCGCGGTGAACAATGCGCGTCCCGCTGCGATCAGAGCGGCGCGGGTGGCGTCCGATCTTTCCTTGTTACTTCGTCTGGCGGATTCCATTTGCATACATTCAGCCTGTATGTTATTTCACGTTTACATACAGACAGTATGTCTGCTTTGCAGGAAAGGGAACCCATGAATCCGACCAGTTTTTATCCCGTCATAATGACGGACAACGTGACATCGTCCGCCGCATTCTTCGTTGAAAATTTCGATTTTCAGGTGCTCTTTGACAGCGACTGGTATGTCCACCTGCAATCGAACGCCAACCCGGCCATCAACTTCGCCGTGCTGGACAAGGCCCATCATACGATTCCCAAAGCCCATCGCGGGCAGACCGGCGGCGTGCTGCTCAACTTCGAAGTCGATGATGTCGACGCCCAGTATGAGCGGCTTAAATCGGCAGGAGCGACACTCGTTCTCGATATTCGGGACGAGGATTTTGGCCAGCGCCATTTCATCGTCACCGACCCGAACGGTGTCATGGTCGATGTCATAAAGCCCATTCCGCCCAGCGCGGAGTTCGCTGCCCAGTATGCCCCAGAAGCACTGCCTCAGTAGCATCCGGCGAACCGAGGGCGCTCCGGAGATTATTCGGAGCGCGCATTCTTGATGAAAACAGGGCTGGCTCTAGACCTGCTGATCCTCAACGAGCTGGGCAAACTGACCCTGCTCGATCTTGGACGCGGCAATGACCGCCTGGGTGCGGCTGTCGACGTTGAGCTTTTGCAGGATCGCCGAGACGTGCGCCTTGACGGTAGCCTCCGAAATCGAAAGCTCGTAAGCGATCTGCTTGTTCATCAGCCCGTCCGAAAGCATCATAAGGACGCGAATCTGTTGCGGGGTCAGCGTTGCGAGCCGGGCCAGCACCTCAGTCTGCTCATCCTGCCCGTCCAGCGAGACGCCTTCCGGAACCCACAGCCCGCCGGCCAGGATGGTATCGATCGACTCACGAATGCGGGCCGCACTTTCAGACTTGGACAGGAACCCTGATGCGCCAAGGTCGAAGCACCGCCGGATCACCGCGGTGTCTTCGACCGCCGAAACGATCATCACGGGAACTTCTGGAAATTGCGCCCGCAAGAGAAGAAGGCCCGAGAAGCCGCGTACGCCAGGCATATTGAGGTCGAGCAGGACGAGGTCGCAATCGCGGTTGGCTTCGAGTGCCGTACTCAAGCCTTCGATATCTCCGGCCTCCTCGAACGCCATGCCGCTATCCCGGCCCTCCAGCGTCTGGCGCAAGGCGGCCCGAAAGAGGGGATGATCGTCGACGATGATGATACGATGGCTCATTGGGGCGCGGGACCTCGCCGGGGCAGGAATGGTTCTGGAGGTTTTCTAGACCCCAAGAGTAAACACAATGGAGATAATGCGAAGTTCGCGCCACGAATCAAGCATTTGTCGTGTTTTGGGCCGATTGCGTCCCCGAGACTGCTCAGAGAGCGCTGTTCCATCACAATCTGCAGGCATTCGGCGTCAGGAATCGAGAGGATGATTCTATCTTGCAGCCACCGCGATCATATGATGTCGCCGCGCCCGTCGGGGTCCTGGGGCTCGGCCAGCATCCCTTCGATGATTTGTTCGACGCGTGCCAATTCAGCCAGCGACTTTTCGATGGCTGAGCGCCTCTGCTGGAGCAGATGGCGCTGGTGATGCACTTTGTCGAGTGCACGCCGCAGGTGGTCGTACGAGCCGTCGCGTAGATCGTAGGTGTCGAGATACTCCTGTATCTCACGCAAGGTGAGCCCTACCTGCTTGCCATCGAGGATGATGCGCAGCCGCACGCGGTCACGGTTGGTATATAGGCGCTTGTTGCCTACCCGGCGGGGGCGCAACATGCCCTTGTCTTCATAAAAGCGCAGAGTCCGATGCGTAATCGAGAACGCGTCGGCGAGTTCGGCAATCGTATAGATTGCCGGCCCCTCGCTCTGGCGCGTCGCGCGGTCCTTGCGGGCTGGTCCACTCATCTTGTGTCTTGCTGCTGTGTTGTCTTGGATCGGCTTGCGGATCAGTCGAACATCACCACGAACCGAGACCCGACGCAATCCGTGCTCAAAAATAGCAATTGGATCAATGCAGAATGCAAATGTGGTTAACGCGATATTTACCATAAACTGTCGAAAGTCAGGGTAGGCGATTCCATCGCCGGAAACGGTGCGGTCGACGTGCCGTCGGGAGCCTGTCGGAAAGCACTATGGCGCGAACGAATCCACATCACGACTGGGATGAGCCGCAAACCGCCCTTCGCCGGTCAAACGGAGCCGAATGGGAGAGCCTGCGAAACGAACTCGTGGCTCTGCTCGACCAGGTCGAAGACCAGGTGGCCACCAGTCATGCGACCAAGGCCGCCCCTCAGCCCGCTGCGCCGGTCCGCCCGGCACCTCGCCAGCCCGATCGCCATTCCGAAGCCTTGCGAAGTGTGCGCCAAGCGGTAACCCGCCTTGCCGACCGGTCGCCGGACGATCGTCCTGTGATGCGCGAAAGCGTTGTCGACGCCATCAATCAGATTCGGGCCCGCCAGACCGGTGACACTCTGCCCCAATCCCCCAAGCCGGAAATCGCAGCGCCAGTATCTTCGCAACGCTCGGAGCTTGCCGACTTTGCCAGTTCACTCGATGCGATCGGAGAAAAGATCGCGGGGTTTGAAGACCGGATCGGCCAGCGACTTGAATCGCTGGGCGAAAAGTCAAACATCGCCGGTCAGATCGATCAGCTCAGCGAAGTCATAGAGATGCTGGCCGGCGCGGTTGGGGAAACCGGCCAGATCAAGCGCATCGAGGCCCAGATCGGCAATCTTGCCGAAATGATCGCGTCTGATCGCCGGTCAGGAGAGGACATAACCTCCCAGCGGATCGAAGAACTCACGACCACGATTGAAAAGCTTGTGAGTCACCAGCTCCAGACAAGCGAACGTGATAGCCAACAGGCTGCGCTGGCCGATGATCGCCAGGCACAAGCCATGGCCATGATCGAGCAGAGCGTTCGCTCTATTTACGATCGCATCGATAGTCTTGAAGCAAGCCAATCGCGCCCCTCGGATGATATCGAGCGTTTGAGCCGCGACATGGCAGCACTGACCGAAGCGGTCAGCAGGCCCGCCGAACCCACAAGTCTCTTGGACAAGATCGACGCTTTAAGCGCGCGCATTTCGACCATCGAAGCACCCTCGCGCGATGAAGCGGCCATGCTGGCCGAAAGCGTTGCCGTGCTGCGCGACGTCATTGCCGAAACGATCGAGCCGCGCTTTGCTCAGCTTGAACAGCGCATGGAAGCGATCGCAACGCCTACCGCAGCGCCGGCTATCGAAACCATTGAAGCCCAATTGCGCCAGATCGCCAAGCGGGTCGATGAAACCGGAGCCCAGCTCAAGGCACTGGCCGACCTGGAGACGTCGGAGGCGCCGACAGGGCCCGATCTTGAGGCGCTTGCGGACATGATAGCGAGCAGGGCCCAGGGATTGCCTGGCTCTGGTTCGGCAGAAACCGACGGAATCGAAAAAGCCGATCTTGCCGCGCTCGAAGAGCGCCTGGCATCACTTTTTGCGCGCAACACCGAGAATGCCGCCGAGGCGAGCAATCTTTCAGGCGTGCGCAATTCAATCGCGCAGGTCGACAATCGCATTGCCCGGCTCGAGGCCATGCTCAACAGCAAGCCTGCTGCAAATCCCGAGGTTGAACCGGTTGCTGCCGAGCCGGCAAAAACGCCTTCACAACCCCGCCGTAAGCCTGAAGACGCCATGCCGATCGATCCGGCCACCGGCGCTGCGCGCCGCGTTCTCGGTCAGGGCGCGGTCGAAATCGAAGATAGCCCGGTCGAAACCAAGAACGTCGCCGAGCCCGAGCCAAATTTTGCAATCGACCCTGCGGCGATCGACCGACCGGCCAAGCCGAAATCGAGCCTTACAGAACGCGAAAGTCCTTTTGAACCTTCGGCGCCCGCCCCACAGCCGAGCTTGAATCCCGGCGTTTCCAGTTCAACGCGGGCCAGCTTCATTGAGGCCGCGCGTCGCTCGGCCCGCCAGCCTCTGGCTGACGATGTCGGGGAACCAAAATCGCTGATCGGGAGAGCTCTGGCCCGTTTCCAGCGCGACGATACTGAAGCGGACAGACCCGAGCCCCCCCGCAATCCCCAAATGGAAGCCGGATCGGAGCCAGTTGCCGAGGCGCGGCACGACGGCGAAGAAGGGGAAAGCTTCGAGGAGAAGGCGCCGGGCCTTTTTGCCCGCAACCGACGATCCTTGCTGCTCGGGACTGCACTTGTTGCCGTCATTGCCTTGGCCGCACCGCTGATCATAGGTCGAATCATGCCGTCACGCACGGCCCAACCGAGCGCCGAAAGCGCCCAGGTCGTGGAGCCGACGGAAACTGTGGAAGACGCGGATCCTGTCGCAGAAGTCAGTGCGACGCAAGCCGACACAACCACCGCCGAGCCGGATTTGGCCCTGATGCGTGCAGCGGCGCAGGCTGAGGCTACGGCCGAGGACGAGACCACGGCTGCTAACGAACTCACGTCCAATGTTCGCGTCATCGAACAACAGCCGCGTCTTACGGCAGCGACTGTGGATTCGGACGCATTGACAGCAATGCCGACCATCGATCCTGTAACAACTGCCGCCGTCGGGCCGGCAAGCAGCTATGCCGGGTCGTCGGACGGCACCTCTTTGCCGGCGATTACCGCACCCGCTTCGATCGAACCGGCAGCGCTGCGCGAAGCCGCCGATGAGGGCGATCGCTTTGCCCAGTTTGAAGTGGGAGCCATTCTCACCGAGGGGACGGTCGTCGAGCAGGACTTCAGCCAGGCTGCGGCCTGGTATGAGCGCTCGGCAAGCCAGGGTTTTGCCCCCGCTCAATACCGGCTGGGCAGCCTTTATGAAGGCGGACGCGGAGTCGAGCGTGACCTCGAACTGGCCCGGCTTTGGTATCAGCGCGCCGCGGAAGCTGGCAACCGGATGTCCATGCACAATCTCGCCTCGCTCTATGCGAGCGGAGAGCTGGGAGAGCAGGATTTCGCAGCAGCGGCACATTGGTTCGAGGAAGCTGCCGGGCGGGGCCTGACGGACAGCCAGTTCAATCTGGGCATGCTCTATGCGCGCGGTCTAGGTGTCGAACAGGATTTTGAGAAGTCCTATGTGTGGTTTTCGCTTGCGGCCCGCTCCGGCGACGAGGATGCGGCCAATTCACGCGATGATGTGGCCCGTTCGCTCGAATCCGACGCCATCCAGCGGCTTGACGATACAGTTGCGGCGTGGAGCCCCGTCGATATCGACATCGCTGCCAATTTTGCCCCCATCGGCACATGGGACGAGGCGTTTGACCCCGGCCCAGCCATAACCAACCAGGATGTGGTGCTTCGCGTGCAGATGCTTTTGGGCAAGCTCGGTTACGATGTGGGAACGCCCGATGGTATCCCCGGCCCCAAGACCAGCGAAGCCGTTGCTGCCTTTGAGCGTGCCGCAGGCATGAGCGAAAGCGGCGTCGTCAATCCGCGGCTTCTGGCCGTTCTGGGCAGCCAGCCGGTCTAACCGCTCCACGATTGGGGGACGACGAGGGCTGCGCAACCTAAGCTTTTATTTAGGCTCACGTCGTTACACTATCGGCACGGGTGCTTTGACTGGCACCATCTGACACCAGCCTCTGATTGGGCCCGGCCGTGCTGATCTATTTGCCCATCGCGGAAATGTCGGTGAACCTTTTCTTCCTTGTGGGGATCGGGGGCGCAATCGGATTTCTGTCCGGCCTGTTCGGGGTTGGCGGTGGGTTCCTTCTGACCCCTTTGCTGATCTTTTCTGGCGTTCCGGCTCCAGTTGCCGTCGCCTCAGTCACTGGGCAGGTCGTTGCAGCCTCTACGTCGGGCGCCCTGTCCTACTGGCGGCGCGGTGGCATCGATCTCACGCTGGCCATGTTCCTGGTGACCGGCGGTGTGGTTGGAGCCGGGGTGGGCGTGTGGATATTTGATCTGCTGCGCTCGCTTGGCCAACTCGATCTGGCCATTTCGTTCGGCTATCTGATTTTTCTGGGCTCCATCGGTTCGCTGATGCTGATCGAGGCCATTCGATCGCTTGTTCGCTCACGCCGAACCGGTCCGCCGCCACGCCGCATGCCGGGTCAGCACAACTGGGCTCACGGGCTGCCGCTGCGTTTCCGATTCAAGCGCTCCAAGCTCTATATTTCGATTATTCCGGTCATCGGCATCGGCTTTCTGATCGGCATTGTCGGCTCCCTGCTTGGGATTGGCGGGGGATTCATCCTCGTGCCAGCGCTCGTCTATCTGCTCCGCATCCCCGGGTCGGTCGTGATCGGCACCTCGCTCCTGCACGTGCTGGCGGTCATGGCTGCGACCTGCATCCTTCATGCTTATCAGAGCCAGAGCGTGGATATTCTGCTGGCGTTTTCCCTCATGGTCGGCAGTGTTGCGGGCGCCCAATTCGGCGCATCGGCCGGACAGTATCTGCGTGGCGATCAGTTGCGGTTCCTGCTGGCGCTTATCGTGCTTGGGGTTGCAATCCGCTTTGCACTTTCGCTGTTTCTTGCTCCGACCGATCCGTTCTCGACATCGGTCCTAGGATTTGGAGAAGGGTTGTGACGGCGGTCCGCATCCTGCTGGCGCTTTTCGCGCTCCTGGCCATGCTCACCGGCGCGAGTGCGCAAGGTCTGGTGTTCGGCACCTCCGATCCCACCATTTCGATCCATTCCAACTTCGCTGGCGAGACCATAACGCTGTTCGGCAACATCGAGCCCAGTCTCGATGGTACGCCGCCGCAAGGAACGTTTGATGTGGTTTTCGTTATTCGTGGACCGGTCGAGGAACGCGTGGTGCGGCGCAAATCGCGCCAGTTCGGCATCATGCTCAATGCCGACCATGCGCTGTTTTCCGGTCTGCCATCGTTTTATCGCGTGCTGTCGAGCCGGCCGCTCGAAACCATTCTCGATCCCGAAGTCATTGCGGAGCGCAATCTCACCGTCCAAGCTCAGGCTGCCTTGGCGCTTGAGGAAACGACTGGGAATGTAGCCCTTTTTGAAAACGAGTTGGTGCGGCTGATGGGCGAGGCCAATTTGTACCGAACGGACGAGCGCGGTATCAGCTTTTTGTCCCCGACCTTTTTTTCCACCCGGGTGATACTTCCGGCCCACGTGCCCAACGGCATTTTTCTTGCCCAGGCGCTGGTGGTGCAAAACGGCCAGGTGGTTGCCCAGGGCGCGCAGCGCTTTTTTGTCCAGAAGTCGGGATTTGAGCGGTTTATCGGCGAGGCCGCCGTCAACCAACCTTTGCTCTATGGCATCGCCACGGTGCTGCTGGCGCTCGTTACCGGCTGGCTGGGCGGCGTGCTGTTTCGACGCTGAAACTCAACCCGATACCAGACGCTGGCGGCTGATCGGGTAAAGCCTCTCGCGGCCCAGCATCATCACCTGAATGCAAGCGCGGTCGAACAACCCGGCAAAGGCGGGCGAAAGCACATTGAGACTTCCTGTGGACGCTCCATAGGCGGGCAGTATCAGAAGGTTCTCATCCCACACAAAACATGGCCGGCGCGAGGACTTGCCATTCATCGACACCCGCGCCGCCGGGTGGAGATGACCGGCGATCAAACCGGCAACTCCCGCCTGCGGCTCATGACGCAGTAAACAACCCGAAACAGCCAGTTCGCCGCAGCAGGTGCCGCCGAGCGTATGGGGCGCGGGGTCGTGATTGCCGGCGATCCAAACCCAATCAATCTGCGCAACGAGGCCAGCCAGTCGCTCGCGATCATGGACCATGAGCGTTGTAGTGCCCTCGTCGCGATGGAAACTATCACCCAACGCAAAGATGCGCCGTGCACGCGTGAGCGCAACATCGCGATCGAGCCGTTTGAGCGTCATCGACGTGTCGTAGGGCGGCAGCAACTGGCCCGAGCGCGCATAGCTTGACAGCTTTTCGAGATGAAGATCGGCAACGAGCAGGGCTTCGGCGTCCGGCCAGTAGAGCGCACCCGAGGGTAGCGGGAGAAAGGTTTCGCCCGCAAATCGGATCGTTTCCTGCATCTCGGTGCCGCCAACGGGCTGAGCCTGTGCCAATTGCTATCCCTGGTTCGTCGGAATATCTGTGCCGATCGCCTCTGCGATCAAATCCTCTGCAGCCTCGCGCAGAACCGCTTCGCGCGCTTCCCCAAAGATCGGCTCCTTGCCGATGTCGAGCAGTACAGGTACCGCAAGAGGCGAGATTCGGTCCAGCCGCTTGTGCCTGATGTGCCGCCTGATGCGTCTCAGGGCGAGCCCGAGACGTTCGATATCGAGCAATCCCCGCGCAGCATCGCGCCGCGTGGCTTCGATCAGAATATGATCGGGCTCGTGCTGGTAGAGCACGTCATAGATGATGTCCGAGCTTACGGTGATCTGACGCCCCGATTTTTCCTTGCCCGGATGCCGACGCTCGATAAGCCCCGAAATGATAGCACAATTTCGGAAGGTTCGCTTCATCAGCGCCGACTCATCGAGCCAGGCCTCCAGATCGTCACCCAGCATATCCTCATCGAACAATTGATCGAGCGAAAGCCGATCCGAAGCGATCAACGCTCCAAGGTCGGCGGCGCACCAGATGGCCAGCGCATAATCGGAAGCGACGAAGCCCAAGGGCTGCGCTCGGGCCCGCTCGAGCCTTCGCGTTAGCAACATTCCCAATGTCTGATGGGCCAGGCGTCCCTCGAAGGGATAGCAGACCATGTAGTGCTTGTCGGCACGCGGAAATGTTTCCACCAAAAGGCTGTCGCTGTCGGGCAGCACCGAAGCGTAATTTTGCAGGTCCAGCCACTCGCGCACCTGATCGGGCAGGACACGCCAACCCTCTGGATCGGCGAGGATCTTGCGCACCTTGTCGGCCAGAAAGGTCGAGAGCGGAAATTTTCCGCCCATATAAGAGGGAATTTTCGGATTGTCGGAAAACGAGCGCGACACATAGGCCTCGGTTTCCACGACCCCCTCGAAGGCAACGATCTCGCCGCCGAACATGAAGGTGTCACCGCGCACGAGTTGATCGATGAAATACTCCTCGATCTCTCCCAACATCCTGCCCCCGCGCCCGATCGGCCCTGTCGTTGCGCCCTTGCGCACACCGCGGGCCCGCACCAGCCGCACCTTGAGCATTGGCTCCTCGACAATGGTGCCGACATTAAGCCGGTACTGTTGGGCGATCTGTGGATTGGCAATCCGCCAGAGCCCGTCGGCGGTCTTGCGCAGCTTTGCAAACCGTTCATAGGCCCGTAGCGCGTATCCACCGGTCGAAACGAAATCGAGAACCCGGTGAAATTTTTCTCGCGTCAGGTCCTTGTAGGGCCAGGCCGAGATGATTTCGGCAAAAGTTTCATCCTCATCAAGGGGGTCGGCGCAGGCTCGCCCCAGAATGTGCTGGGCGAGCACGTCCAGACCGCCGGACAGAGGTGTTTCGCTGTCCTGCGCACCCTCGGCCACGGCCTCCAGCGCCGCCTCGCATTCGAGCACTTCGAACCGGTTGGCGGGAACGAACATGGCTTTGGACGGTTCGTCGAGCCGGTGGTTGGCGCGCCCGATCCTCTGGAGCATGCGTGACGCCCCCTTTGGCGCGCCGACCTGCACGACCAGATCGACGTCGCCCCAGTCGATGCCCAGATCGAGCGTTGAGGTACAGACGACGGCGCGCAGCACGCCAGACACCATGGCACTTTCGACCTTGCGGCGCTGTTCGACCGAGAGCGAACCGTGATGGAGCGCAATCGGCAGCGCCTCGTCGTTGATTGCCCAGAGGTTCTGGAACAGCATCTCGGCCTGCGATCGCGTGTTGACGAACAGCAGTGTCGTGCCGTGCTGTTTGATCGTTGCGTAAAGGTCGGGCACCGCATAGGCGGCGGAATGGCCCGCCCAGGGCAGTCTCTCCTCGCTGGCGAGGATCGAAAGCTGCGGCGCTGCGCCGCCGGGCGCATTAAGCAGCACCGCCGGATTTGGCGCGACAGGCGCAGCGATCCAATCTCGCAGGATTTCGGGCTGGGCGACAGTCGCCGAAAGCGCGGTGACCTTCACATCGGGCGACAATCTGGCCAGTCGCGCGACACCAAGGCTGAGCAGGTCGCCGCGTTTGGAGGTGACGAGCGCGTGCAATTCATCGAGCACGACACGCCGCAGGCTTCCGAACAGCCTGACGCTGTCGGGATGGCTTAAGAGCAGCGCCAGTTGTTCGGGCGTCGTCATCAGGATGTGTGGTGGATCGAAGCGCTGGCGCTGACGGCGCGAGGCGGGCGTGTCTCCGGTCCGGGTTTCGACCTTGATCTTCAATCCCATTTCGCGCACCGGATCGCCCAGATTGCGCGCCACATCGACGGCCAGCGCCTTGAGCGGTGAAATGTAGAGCGTGTGCAGCCCTTCCATGGGGCTGCCGATCAAATCCTCAATGGAGGGCAGGAACCCAGCCAGCGTCTTGCCCGCCCCCGTCGGAGCGATTAGCAACACCGAATTGCCGGCTCGTTCGGCTTCGAGCACTGCCAATTGGTGCGGGCGTGCCTGCCAGCCCTTGGCGGCAAACCAGTCGGCAACAATGGGTGAAAGTGCGGTCACGATATCGGCAGCTATTTAATTGGCCATTGTCGGCGCCTATGTGGCATCATGAGCAGAATCGATGGACCCGATGGACCGATGCCCGACACTATGGACAACCGTGAGACAAATCAAAGAGCGAGCTGGCTGGAATCGTTTCTTGGCGGAACGCCGGGACGGGTCGTTGTCCGACTGATTCTGATGAGCTTGGTCGTGGGCTTTTTGATGTCGATCTTCGGGATCAGCCCGGACGCTATTTTCCGCTCTATTCAAGGCTTCATCAATTCGATCTTCGACAACGGGTTCGGGGTTTTCCGCGACGCCTTCGTCTATATGCTGACCGGAGCGGTGATCGTTCTGCCGTTGTGGTTCATTGGACGCCTGATGGCGGCCGGGCGGCGGCGCTAGCGCATAGCCTGTTGAGCAGATCGGCGGCGGCAATTAGGATGGCACGAGCGACACTCTCCGCCGCGCCCCAATTTAAAGCCATTCAAGGTTCTGCCCATGTCTCCCGTCATCTTCATCACCGGCGCCACGTCGGGCTTCGGCGCGGCCACCGCGCGGCTTTTTGCAAAGAACGGCTGGAAGGTGATCGCCACGGGCCGCAGGCGTGAGCGGCTGGCCGAGCTTGAGGCCGAGTTCCCCGAAATCGTCCACGGCATCGAAATGGATTTGACCGACAAGGCCTCGATAAAACGCGCGGTCGCGGCGATCCCGGAAAATTTCAAACCGATCACCTGCCTGTTCAACAATGGCGGGCTGGCCCTGGGCACGGGCGCCGTCCCGGAGGTCGATACCGATCAATGGCAGACCATGATCGACACCAACATCGTGGGCCTGCTGCATACGACCCTCGAGGTGCTGCCGCTCGTCAAGCAAGTGAGCCGAGGCTCCTCGATCATCAATGTCGGATCGATCGCCGGGCGCTTTGCCTATACCGGCGGCAACGTCTATGGGGCGACAAAGGCCTTCGTGCATCAGTTTTCGATGAATTTACGCACCGACACCATGGGGACAGGCATTCGCATCACATCGCTTGAACCGGGGCATGCGAAATCGGAATTCACCGCAGTACGCACGGGCGGGGATTTCGAGGCCAACGAGAAAATGTATGCCGACAACGAACCGCTGCTGCCCGAGGACATCGCCAATACCGTCTGGTGGCTGGCCAACCTGCCCGCGCACGTGAACGTTAATTCCATCGAGATCATGCCGGTCTGCCAGGTCCCAACCCGGCCGGTTCTGCTCAAAACGAGCGACTTTGAGAATTAGATCGGAGCAGAATCGGATAGCGTAGTCATCCCTCCTCTTCCCGGTTCCCTTCGATGAGCATATCGGTTCACCCCTTCGAGGTTCACCATCGCGATGTGTGGGCCATAGCCGTTCCGGCGTCGGTGGCGTTTATCACCGAGCCGGTGGCGGGCATCATCGATACCGCCGTCATCGGGCAGTTGGGCGATGCGGGGCTGCTGGGAGGGCTTTCGCTCGGTGCCGCGGCGTTCAGTGTCGTGTTCGCCCTGGCCTTTTTCCTGCGCTTTGGAACGGCTGGGCTGACGGCACAGGCGGTCGGCGCGCGCGATCCGCTCGACGGGCTGCTTCATGTGGTGCGCGCCATGGTCGCTGCAGCCCTGTTGAGTGCGCTACTTCTGGCGCTCTCCTATCCCATCTATCTCGGGTTTGCAGCCGCGCTGGCTCCGCCACCCGATGCTGCGGGGGCGTTTGCCGAGTATATGGGCATACGCATGTGGTCGGTGCCGTTCGTGCTCATCAATTTTGTGCTGCTGGGATGGTTTTACGGCCGGGCCGATGCGCGCACCGGCATGTGGCTGCAGATTCTTATCAACGTCATCAATATCATGCTCAGCGTCTGGTTCGTTTTGGAGCTGGGCTGGGGCGTTCCCGGTGTCGCCTGGGCCACCGTTATCGGGCAAGGCGTTGCCGCTGTCGCCGGGGTGGTCCTCGCCATCCATCATTATGGCGGCATCAAGCCGATCCTTGCCAATACGACCCTTGCTGCCCTGCTCGACGTTGCAGCGATCAAACGGATGATCGGTTTGAGCCGAGATCTTATTATCCGTTCGGCAGCTTTGATGGGCGCCTTCGCCTATTTCGCCGCACAAGGGGCGCGCATGGGCGAGATCGAATTGGCGTCCAACGCAATTCTGCTGCAACTGTTTTCGGTCTCGGCATTCTTTCTCGACGGCATTGCCACGGCCTCCGAGCAATTGTGCGGCAAGGCGGTCGGGGCGCGCTGGCGTCCGGCTTTCGAGCGCGCGACCAAACTCACGCTGGGCTGGGGCCTGCTGATTGCGGGGATGCTGAGCGCTCTTTTGCTCAGTTTTGGATGGTTGGCTATCGATCTGATGACCACCAACGCCCAAGTGCGCGAAATGGCCCGGGTCTATCTGATGATGGCAGCCCTGACCCCGCTCACCGGGATGCCCGCCTTCGTCTATGACGGCGTGATGATCGGCGCGACCTTCAACGTCACAATGCGCAACGGGATGATCGTTTCGCTCATTGTCTATCTTGCAACCGCCATGATCCTGCAGCCGTTCCTGGGTCTTTGGGGGTTGTGGATCGCGCTGCATGTGCTGCTGCTCGTGCGAGCCGGCATTTATGCACTCGCCATCGAACGGCGGAAGAACGAGATTTTCGCCTAGATCGCTATTCTGCCTTCAGCCCAGTCCTTGACCGCCACGCCAGTGAGTCCCGATACATTGGAAAGCCTGCGTTCAATAACGGCCTGCGCGAGCCCGGACTTGATCTCCTCGACCATCTCGAGCCCGCCATAGACCAGAGCCGAATAGAGCTGGACAACATTGGCGCCCGCCTCGAGTTTGGCAATGGCGCTTTGGGCCGAGTGAATGCCGCCCACGCCGATCAGCGGGAATTCCGGACCAAGACGCAAGCGCATCTGGGCCAGGCGCCGTGTTGCCAGATTGAACAACGGCCTGCCCGAAAGCCCGCCTGTTTCGCCGGCGTTTTCGAGACCGGCTACCGTGTCGCGCGAAATTGTCGTGTTGGAAACGATCAGCCCGTCGATGCCGCTTTTGAGCACTGTTTTAGCGACGGAATCCATTTCAGCTTCATCAAGATCCGGTGCGATCTTGAGCAGTATCGCGGTCTGGCGTGGCTGGGCAGCCCGGGTTTCCATCAGAGCGGCCAGCAGGCGCTTGAGTGCGTCTTCCGCCTGAAGATTGCGCAGGCCGGGCGTGTTGGGCGAGGAGATGTTGGCCGTAAGGTAATCGGCAAGCGGCGAGAAGGTCTTCACGCCAGCAATGTAATCGGCAACGAAGTCCTCGCTGTCCTTATTGGCACCGATATTGACGCCAACGACCTCGCCCAGCGTCCGGTCCTTGAGCCGTTCGAAAGCGGCTTGATGACCTTCGTTGTTAAATCCCAGTCGGTTGATAACACCCATCGCATCGGGGATGCGGAATACTCTTGGGGTAGGATTTCCCTTTTGGGGTCGCGGGGTGACCGTTCCGACTTCCACAAAACCGAAACCGGCCCTGGCGAGCGGTGCGAACACTTCGGCATTCTTGTCAAAACCCGGTGCCATGCCAATGGGATTGGGCAGCTCCAGTCCGCAGAATGAGATGGCCAGGCTTGTCGGTGAGGGCGCTCCGGACGGCACCAGGCCGAATTTGAGCGCGTTGATTGTCGCCCTGTGTGCAGTTTCGGCATCCATGCGCATCAGAGCGTCCTGCGCCAGCTTCTGAACCGTAGCGTTGCGCAGAAAATCACCTATGCCCATCATGAAATCTCCGGCAGATCGAACCCACCATCCGGCCGGGCAGCGAGATCTCGCTCTGCAATGACCGCTGCCATCGGCAATGGCGCATAAAGGTGGGGGAAAAGCTGCCCGCCGCGCGAGGGCTCCCAGACGAGGTCAGTGCCGATCAGGTCGGGATCGATTGTCGCCAGAACCAGCCCGGAGGCGCCGCGATAGTGTTTTTCAAGCGTTTCGGCCAACTGGGTGGCGGTCGAAAAATGGATATAGCCATCGGCCATATCGACCGGAGTTCCCACCAATTGTCCCGCGCCGCGCGCGGTTGTCCAGTCCTGGGTGGCAGCGATTTTATAGATCGGTTCGGCCATAAATTCTCCTATGGTGCTTGGTCTAACGGGCTGTGAGGGCCCTGCCAAGCTTGGAAATATCTTTACAAGCGACTAACGAGGTATTAGGACTAGTTTCCGAACTATAGGGATATTATTCCTTTTTCTGGAACCTGATTGTCCATGTTGTCTCATCGCGCCATATGGGAAGCTCTCGATAGCCTGGCCGACCGGCACGGCCTGTCGGCGTCGGGTCTTGCCAAGCTGGCGGGGCTGGATGCCACCGCGTTCAATCCGTCCAAGCGCGTCAGCAAGGATGGGCGTGAGCGTTGGCCGTCCACCGAATCGATTGCCAAGGTGCTCGAGGCGACCAGCGAAAATTTCGATTCCCTGCTTTCGGGCGGACTGAATTACAGCCAGAGCGCGGCGGCCAGCCGGGCGGTTCCGCTGCTGGGTTTTGCGCAGGCCGGATCGGGCGGCTATTTCGATGCTGCGGGCTTTCCGGTCGGTCAGGGATGGGATGAGGTCCGCTTTCCCGGCCTGGGTGACGGCACAGCCTATGCGCTTGAAGTGACTGGTGAATCCATGCAGCCGCTCTATCGGGACGGTGACTATATCATCGTCTCGCCCACCGAACAGTTGCGGCGCGGCGACCGGGTGGTGGCGCGCACGCAGGATGGGGAGGTGATGGCCAAGATTTTGCACCGGCGCACCGAAAAACAGATCGAATTGCATTCGATCAATCCCGATCACCCGCCGAGAATCTTCAAGCCCGAAGAAATCGACTGGATCGCCCGGATTCTGTGGGCCAGCCAGTAGCAGCCGCCCACAGCACGGTTTGAGCAATCAACACCCGGCACGCATAAGCAGATCGTCGATGATGATCGGGGTTGCGGGTATCGACGGCCAGGTTTCCGTATCCGGCGCGCCTGCGGAAATCGCCGCCCAGGCAGTATCGTTGCCGACGCTGAATGACCCCGTGCACGACACCGACAAACCTGCGCTCCGAGCCTGTGCCAGAAGATGAGCCGCACTCTCGGCCACGCTGGTGAGATAGAAGCTGAGGCGCTCACGCGCATTGGCTTCGCTGCCGGCCCGGGCTATCAGATCGGCAACATGGGCAACCGAGATCTGTCCTTGCCCTGTGCGCCCCGGAAACTGTGCCATGGCATGAGTGGAAGCGAGGAACGGCAACGTTGCCAACGCAGTGAGAACGGCACGCGCAAAGCTGGCGCCGGATGGGGAAATTTCTGGGAAGCTCATCGAAAACTCCTTCTTGCACGATGAAAGAGTCATATCGTTTTGCATATAAAATTTATTGTTAAACAATAATTTTTATGCTCTTCTATCGCAATGATAGGCACAATGGAGTTTTCCGTGATGACCATGAGCATGTCCGGCAGGCCCGAGGGAAGGCTGCGCATCGTACTTTTAACTCTGAGGATTGCCGCGCTGTTGGTGGCGGTCGCGTTGCCGATCGCGCTGACATCGTTCTGGCTTTTCGTCGATCCTTCAGGGGTCTCGGCGCTTGTGCCGTTGCCGGGCAAGCCGCAGATATTGCTTGGCAATTTTGAGCGAATTGCCGGACTTTCGCTTTCGATGCTCCCCGTCGGCATCCTAATATTCGGCCTGATCCGGCTTAGAGCATATCTGGCGGCTCTATTACAGGGCGCGATATTTTCAGGCGCCACTTCCCGAGCTTTGAAAGATTTCGCCCTAGCTGTCGGGGCAAGTGTATTGGCGCGTCCTATTATTTCCGCCGTTCTGAGTGTGGTATTGACCTGGTCCGCACCGCCGGGTCAACAGACTCTGTCTTTCAGCCTATCACTGGACACTGTTCTGTTGCTGATTTTTGCGGCAACTATCGGGCTTGCTGCATGGACAATGCAATTGGCCACCGCTATCGCCGAAGAAAACTCACGTTTCGTTTGAGGCGAACTCATGCCAATAAAGGTGAATCTGGCCGTAATTCTTGCTCAGCGCGCTGTAAAATCGAAGGATCTTGCCGCACATGTTGGAATTACCGATGCCAATCTCTCACTGCTCAAGCAGGGAAAAGTCAAAGGTGTGCGTTTTGAGACGTTGGCCGCAATCTGCGCCTATCTCGATTGTCAGCCCGGCGACATCCTTGAATATACAGCAGAAATCGAAGCGCCCACCCCCGACTAAACCCGCCGTGGACGCCCACTGGCCCCTACCGGTCTGACCCGGTCACGGCCAGTGGACAGGCCAAAATGGCAGGAGGTCGGGAGGTGGCCGCCTTTCAGTTCCGGGAGGTCAGTTTTCCGCTCAGTGCCTTTTCGATCAGCTTGCGGGTGTTCTCGATGCCGTAAAGGGCGGCGAACGAGCCGAAGCGGGGGCCGCGTTCCTGGCCGATCAGGACCTGATAGAGCATCTGGAAAAAGGCGCCCGACACGCCCGGGCCGCCATTGGGGCCGAGGCGCTTGTGGTCCTGATAGCGTTCGATCTCGCGCGCCACGTCGAGGGCCGCGTTCTGGATCGCCTCACCGCCCGCATCGGCCGGGAGCTTCGCAAGAGTCTCGGAGAGCTCTTCGAGCGCCTTGCGCTCGACGTCGTCGGGTGCGCGATAGGACTTTTCAACGAAGTCCTCGAAATAGCGCATCGCATAACCGACCAGCGCATCGAGATGGGGGTGGGTCTGGGGTGTCACGCCGGGGGCGTAGGCTGAAATGTAACCCCACATCACTTCCCGGCTCTCGGGGTTGGACGCTGTGGCGAGATTGAGCAGCAGGGCAAAGCTCACCGGCATGTCGTATGCAGGGGGCATGGCCGAGTGGATATGGAAGGCCGGGTTTTCGAGAAGCTGGCCCGCATCCTCGCCCTGGGCTTTGGCGGCGAAGGTGAAATATTCGTCCACCGCCTTGGGGATGACATCGAAATAGAGCCGCTTGGCCGTCCTGGGCTTTTGGAACATGAACAGCGAGAGGCTTTCCGAGGACGCGTAGGTCAACCACTCGTCGATGGTGATGCCGTTGCCCTTGGACTTGGAAATCTTCTGGCCCTGGTCATCGAGGAACAGTTCATAGACGTAATGTTCGGGCGGGGTGCCGCCGAGGATCGAACAGATCCTGTCATAGATCACCTGGTTGGTCTGATGATCCTTGCCGAACATTTCGAAATCGACCCCGAGCGCTGCCCAGCGCATGCCGAAATCGGGCTTCCATTGCAGCTTTACATTGCCGCCGGTCACCGGAACGGTCACATCGCGCCCGTCCTCGTCGGTGAAGGTCACGGTGCCGTCCTTGGCGTTGACCTCCTTCATGGGCACGTAAAGCACGCGCCCCGAGATCGGCGAGATGGGCAGGATGGGGGAATAGGTAGCCTGACGTTCGGCGCCCAGCGTGGGGAGCATGACGCCCATGATGTCGCCATAGCGTTCGAGCGCGCGCAGCAGCATGGCGTCGAACTTGCCCGACTTGTAATAATCGGTGGCGCTTGCGAATTCGTAATCGAACCCGAAGGTATCGAGGAAGCGCCGCAGCATGGCGTTGTTGTGTTCGCCAAAGCTGGGAAACTCGTTGGTCCAGGGATCGGGCACTGCGGTCAGCGGCATCTGGAGATAGGGCTCCAGCGCCTCCCTGGAGGGCACGTTGTCGGGGATCTTGCGCATCCCGTCCATGTCGTCGGAAAAGCAGATCAGCCGTGTCTTGATCGCATCGCCGGTCAGAAGCCGGAACGCGGTGCGGACCATAGTGGTGCGCATCACCTCGCCGAACGTGCCGATATGGGGCTTGCCCGAGGGGCCGTAGCCGGTTTCGAAGATCACCTCGTCCTTGCCCAGCTTCTCGGCGCGCCGCACAACCTTTTTGGCTTCCTCGAACGGCCAGGCACGGGCGTTGGGGGCAGCGGCAATGGCTGAGGGATCGAGAGGGGGCAGGGTCTGGGACAATTTGGCCCATCCTTTAATCAAACCGGGAGAATTCAGGCCGCGGTGTTGCACCAACCGGTCCCAAAGGTCAATGCTGATGATCGGCGGGCCTTGCGCCTTCGCGCCGCACTTTCTAGATTTGGGCGCGCCTCAACCCGACCCCCAGGTGATTTCATGCAGCTTTCCGCAACCGACGCCCTTGTCCATGTCATGGTGATGGCCGCCGTGTCCGACAAGGATGTGACCGACAGCGAGATGGACCGGTTCGCTGCGCTTATCAGCCGCTGGCCGGTGTTTGAGAGTTTCGATATCGAGCGCCTGCCCGAAGTTGCCTCCAGTTGCGTTGAGACCGTCAACAAGGCCGGGCTCGATGCGCTTCTCGACCAGATCGCACAGACCCTGGAACCCCGGCTGCAGGAAACCGCCTATGCCATTGCCGTGGAGATCGCGACTGTCGATCTCAAGCTCAATCAGGAAGAGTTGCGCATGCTTGAGATGATCCGCGATGCGTTCTCGATCGACCGGCTGACGACGGCGGCGATTGAGACCTCGGCACGGATCAGGCACCGGCGGCTTTAGGTCGACCCGGCAGCGCCGACGGCACCTGCTTTGGCGCTGAGTGTACTGGATCCCGGATCAGGTCCGGGATGACAGGTGGTGGTTTCGGCAAAGCCCATCCTCGATCGGGCCGGGGACATAGTTTTGGCCGAAGCGCTCCAATTGAGCGTCAGTAAAAGCTGACCGGGAACCAGCGCAGGTAGATCTCGTCGATCCGGCCTTCGCGCTGCAGGCGGGTCAGGGCCCAGTTGATGGCGACCCGGACATTGTCGAGGCCGGCCGGAACGGCCACTGCAAGCCCGGCCCCGAACAGGTCGGGGCGAAAATAGGCCTCCCCTGCAAAGCCGCAGCAATCGGGGTTTTCATTGAGCCAGAACGAGGCGCGGGCGGCGTCACCGAAAAAGGCATCGGCCTCGCCGGCGGCCACCGCGTCGAGCGCTTCAAATTCGCTGCCATAGAAGACGATCTCGGCACGGCCGAGCGTGCGTTGGGCCAGTTCGGCATGAGCCGAACCCTCGCGGACCGCAACCGTGCCCGTCAATGAGAGCGGATCGAAACCGGGGGCAACGGGCTTTTGCGTTACGAACCTTGCAGGCAATTGCAGATAGATGCGGGAAAAATCGAACCGCTCGGCGGCGCTGCCATCTATATCGAGTCCGGCGATCAGCGCATCGCCCTGATTGTCGGCCAGCGCATCCTGTACCCGGTTCCAGGGCCAGGCCTGGATGGTGCAGCGCGCTTCAAGTCGGGCGCAAATGGCATCGGCCAGATCGACGTTGAAGCCGGCCAGCCGCCCAGCGGCATCGGCGTAATTGAAAGGTGGGAAATCGGGGGTTGTCAGAAACCGCAGGGCGGGCACGGCAATGGGATCGATCATGTCATCGCGTGCGCCCGGATCGACATGGACCGGCAGGTTCTGGGCGACCGCACAACCGGCACCACCGAAAAGAATGCAAGCGGCAAAAAGGACTGCCCGAAATGCTGGCATCATGACGTCTCAAGGCCCTGAACAAATTTGATCCTCGTTATGGCCGATTGCCAAAACAATTGGTAGGGTCGCGGGGACGATTTGGGGGCATATGAGCGTCGTGCGGCCGTTTGACGATGTCGAACTCGCTGAGGCATTGGCCGCGCAACCGGGCTGGTCCCGGCATGTGGCCGAAGCCGCGCTTGATCGTGCCCGGCGCATCGATGCCGATCCACTCGACGTTCTGGCTGCCATGGACGGGGCCGATCGCGAGGGACCTTATCGACGGGCTGCCGCCTTTCTCGGTGTTCAGTACCGGAACGACATCACCCGGTTTCTTTTGCCTTTGAACGGAGATTTCGACGTCGACCGTTTCGCCGGTCTGCGCTCGATCCGAGGGCAGATCGAAGGCAAGGAAACCCTGTTCCTTTCTCCGGGCTTTGCCCATTTGCGCGGACTGGCGGCGCGCGTCGGAGAGGATGGGGGCCTGCGGGCGAGGCTGTGCATCGTCTCGCCAGCCACGCTCGAGGGCGCGATTGCTCAAACCAATCCCGAGCCGCTGGCAACCAACGCCCTGCAACGGCTGGCGCGCCGATTTCCACTCGCAAGCGCTCATCTCGACCTTCCGATGGGGGCGAGGGTTGGCTTTGTCCTGGCCATGACGGCGCTGACCGGGCTTGCGGTCGCGCCGGTCTTCATCACCAATCTGGCCCCTGTGCTTGCCCTGTTGGCACTGGTCCTGGCCCTGCCCTCGGGATTTCGATTGTGGGCCGCCTTCACCTTCGAGCGCAACGAGGCCCTAAGGCCCGGAAAGCTGCTCGATGACCGCCAATTGCCGGTCTATACGGTGCTCGTTCCCATGCGTGACGAAGCGCATATGGTACCCCAGATCTCACGCGCTCTTAAGGCACTCGATTATCCCGCCGAAAAGCTCGACATCAAGTTCGTTGTCGAAAGCGCCAGCCCCGAGACCGTAACAGCCGCCCGCGCACAATTGGGAGACCGGCGCTTTTCACTGATCGTGGTGCCGCGATGCCGGCCCTATACCAAACCCAAGGCGCTCAATTACGCTCTGCCCCTGGCGCGTGGTTCCCATGTGGTGGTCTTTGATGCTGAAGACCTGCCCGATCCGGGGCAATTGCGGGCCGCTGCCAGCCTTTTTGCAGAGGACGCAACGCTCGAATGCCTGCAGGGTGAACTTGTCATCGCCAACGCGCCGCGAAGCTGGGTCGCGCGCATGTTTGCCGCAGAATATGCCGGCCATTTCGGTGTTTTACTGCCGGCCATCGGACGCGCCGGCTTTCCGGTGCCGCTGGGCGGCACCTCAAATCATTTCCGTACTGAAACGCTCAAAGGCATCGGCGCGTGGGATGCGTTCAACGTGACCGAGGACGCCGATCTGGGCATCCGCATGGCGCGACTGGGCCTGCGCGTCGAAAGCCTGGCAACCGTGACCCTGGAGGAGGCGCCCGAGAGCATGGGTGCGTGGGTCCGCCAACGTTCGCGCTGGATAAAGGGATGGATGCAGACCCTTCTTGTCCATTCGGCCCGGCCGGCAAAGCTGCTGGCCGATCTGGGGTGGTCCAGTCTGATCGCCTTTTACATTTTCGTGGGCGGCATGGTGCTTTCCCTTTCGGTGCATGGCCTGTTTCTGGTGACCACCATAGCCAGATTGCTCTACGACCTGATTGTTGGGGGAGCGGCTGACCTCTGGACCGTGGCGGGGCTGGGTACACTGCTTTTCGGCTATGCGGGCGCGGTCGTCATCAGCATCATCGGGCTCGATCGCATCGGGCGCAAGGATATAGCGCCATGGCTGTTTGCCCTGCCGGCCTATTGGCTGATGGCGTGGTGCGCGGTGGTGCTGGCGGGGTTCGAACTGGTTTTCAAGCCCTATCACTGGTCCAAAACCAGCCATAGGGGTCTGGGCAGTTCCAGCCTAACTCCAACCCCTCATCGTGCCGAAGTGCCGCATACGCAAACCACCCAATAGCGGCGTATTGCCTGCACGCTCACAATTGGTGAGGTGTGCAGGGGAACGATCTGATTGAACGCTTACGAATCAAAAGCTTCCGATTCGACATCATCGAGCCAGTCTCTGAAGTTCAAAATACTGGCCGCTGCAGGTATTGTCGCGCTGGCCATTTCCCTTATCGCACCGATCATCAAAATTATCAGATGGCTCGTTGCGATGGCGGGACTCCAAATTTAGCTCGATACGGTGTTGATAATGGCCACTTTATTTGAGATTCCTCAAAGGCCGAGATCGCTGCCGGTAATATGTAGATACTCAAACTTGAGCTTAATTTGAGTTGATTGCGGCGGCGACTTCAACCAGCGTGAGCTATTGCAGGCCGGAGATAATGATGCAGATCGGATATTCGTTTTCCCTCGGAAATGAGCCGGAAAACCACGAGCGCCAGATAAGTATATCGGGCTATCGCCCATGGCTCGTTATTGTATCCGTCGGTTTTTTGCTCACCATTGCACTGCCGGTCGCAATTTTCTTTTTTCTGGTTCCCGTGCCCATATTGGTGGCGTCGGCACTTTATCTTGTCGGACTTCTGACAACCATATTGGTGACCAGCGGCGCCGAGAGAACGCTCGCCTTATGGGCCGTCCGCATCCTGCTGCCCCTGCCCGTCGCCGGGCTGGTCTGGTGGGGGCTGGCCGCCATGGGGCTTTGAGCCGCGCTTAATTAATGATCCCGGTTTTGTCCCGATAGCGTACGCCGCAACCCCACCACGCTCGATTGAGCGATGCGCGCCAGCTTCCAAAGCGTCGGGGTTTGCTTGATCCTGCGTTTTGCCGCGCGCGCACCCCGCAGCAGCGGAGCGGCGATTTGGCCAAGCGTGGAGACCGGAAGCACGATATCGAAGACGGGCTGGCGATTTGTCCAGTCGGTCTTGTAGTCGAAATCGCCCAGGCCCATGTCGAGGCTCGTGACGCCGTCGGTCCGCAACTGATCAACAAGAAGCGATAGCGTCACGCCCATCAGTGAATATCGCGATGCCTCGCCGTAATCGGTCGAGTTGATGTATTGCGAATAATGGTTGGGACCGTAGGTGCCGATGCTGGTGGCAACAATGGTTTGGCCGGCATAGAGCGCGTGCAGGCTTATGGCCGGGCGATTCTCGCTCAGCCCTTCGAGCGCCAACCGGCGAAAGAACTGTCTGAAGGCGGGGCGCTGGAAAATGTTTTCCACACCCATCTGCACGAACCGGCGGCCGCGCTGGTCGAGGAAGACTTCGAGTATCGTTTCGACCTCGGCCGGGGTTTTGGCGCGGTGAAGGATCACGGCACCAAACCCTTCGTCGAGCCGGCGCTGGGAGCGGCGGATATTGGTGCGGCGCTTGTGGGGCAAGGATTGCTCGATAAAGGGCGCTTCGCCCGGCTCGAGGGTGTTGACGTAGAAATTGTCGGGCGCCGGATTGCCACCGAGCGCCGCCAGGGGATTGGGATGATTCCCGATCTCGGCGGCTACGCAGTGGAAATTGACGATGTCGGCCGGGAGGTTGGCCAGTGCGTCGCGCAGCGCATTTGCCGTGAGCAGATGCGCGTAATGCGGATCGAAGACCGGCGCGTCGCCGTTGGAAATGGGCATGCCGATGATGCGGGCGACGCGCAGGCCGAATTTGCGGACTATCTCGAAGGGGATCAGCGCAATGGGGCGATCGTGATCGAGGATGGTCACTATGGCGATATGGGGGTCCGGGGAAAAGCCGGCGTCGATATAGGCGGTGATCCAGTCGAGGCGCTGATAGGGGGTGTAAACCCCGATCTCCTGAAGGCGGAGCCAGGCCGGTGCAGCGCTTGCGATGGAATCATGGACGAGCGTGCGCAATGGCTGGGCCGTTGTCGTCGGATCGCCGATATGAGTTGCCGCTGTCATCGATAAGGGCCGTCCGTTGCCTAGGGTGCGCGCGTTTCTGGCGTCGCGACCTTGGTCCCAAAATGTTGGGAAAACCTTATTTGGACGGCGTGTTTGCCGGCTCGGGGCCGGGAAAGCTGCGAAATGGTAAAGAGGCGCTTACGGGAAAGCGAAAATGGCCCGGACATCGGCCCGGGCCCATTAAAGGTCGTTCCGGCCCGACCGAGTCGGTCCGGCGTTCCAAATCCTTATGTGGTCGCGCGGTCGAACCGAAAAAGTCTGCAACTTTTTCTGACCGCACTCCGACGGTCAGAGAACTTCGACCAGTTCGACGTCGAAGATAAGGTCCTTGCCCGCCAGCGGGTGATTGGCGTCGACGGTGATTTCCTCTTCGGAGGTATCGATCACGGTCAGGACCATGGTCTGTCCGTCGCCGCCGGTGGCCTGAAGACGGGCGCCGACCGAGGTGTCGACTCCCTCGGGAATCTGGGTCCGGGGCACGCTTTGCACACCTTCGGGACGATGGGCCCCATAGGCGGCGTCGGCAGGAATGGTCACTGTCTCTTTAGCGCCCACGCTCATGCCCTGAACCTGTTCCTCAAGGCCCTTGATGATCTGGCCGGAGCCAAGCTGGAATTCGAGGGGATCACGGCCATCGGAAGAATCGAACTGGGTGCCGTCGGTGAGCCGTCCGGTGTAGTGGATGCGCACAGTATCCCCTTGTTTTGCCTGGGTCATGCTGTGTCCTTTTCACTTGTGTTTGCTCAGGATCCGTCGCCGCGCGCTCTCAAGGCGGTCAAAAAGACAGATCCGGCGAAGGTCCGCCGGGGCTTGCCCCGCGAACCACGATCCCCAATGTAGGGATGGGGAGCGAGATGTAAACCGCAGACCCTGTTTTGCGCCCCGGCTAATATTTGGCCGTGGCGTCGGAAGCGGGAAAAGTTTCGTCAACGGCCTCATCGACATCGTCCCAGCCCGACCTGTCATCGCGGGTGGATTCCGCGCCCGCATCGCGCACCTGCTGATCAGCCTGTCTGGGCCCGGGAACCTTGCGTTCCTTGAAGGCCGGGGCCCCATGGTCGGTCTTTTCCTTCATCGTCGTGCTCCGTTTTGTCCTTCTGGTGCCCCGCTCTCACAGAAAATAACTGATGACGAGCGGGAGAGTTGCAGGGAACCGGCGACGAACAGCGCGCTTGGGAAAGGCAAGGACGCTTGGAAAGGACGAAACGATGGCCAGCAAAACCCCTCCACAGACGACAGACGCGCTGCGTGATGCCATAGATTCGGGCAAAACCGGCGAAAAGACCGAATGGCCGGACCCCGCCGCCGCGCCATTGGGAACCGATGCCGAAGCGGCCGGAGAGCCGCCAGATGCTCAGGATGTGGCCGCGGGCACGCCGCCGCACCCCATTCCCACAAGACTGGAGCGGTTTCCCACATCGGCATTGATCTATGTTGGCCTTGCCACAGTGCTGCTGCTTATCGGCCTTGGGATCGGCATGTGGGCCATGGGTCAGGGTGGCGGGCTCTGATCCCCGACTATTCGGACCAGGCCCAGTGCCCGGCGCCGAGCACCGGCGCTGCCTTGTCCAGGGTCAGTGGGCTGCGCGAAAAACTCAAGGGGGTGCGCAGGCCGGGAATGTCTTGGGGGGTGATTTTCAGACCGCGCGCGGCGACCTGGGGTTCGGCGAGAGCCTCGGCGACCGTATTGATCGGGCCGCATGGCACGCCGGCGATTTCGAGAGCGTCTATCAGCCGCGCTTTGGTCCAGGGGGCCGTGGCTTCGGCCAACAGGTCCGCGACCATGTCACGATTGGTCACGCGGTCGGAATTGGTCATTGCGCGCGGATCTGTCGCAAGTGTGGGGAGCTTTAGGACAGAGCACAGGGCCTGAAATTGTCTGTCATTGCCGCAGGCGATGATGACGTGCCCGTCGGCAACCGGGAACACCTGATAGGGAACGATGTTGGGGTGGGCGTTGCCCATGCGGGAGGGGGTTTTGCCCGAGACGAGGAAATTCATCGCCTGATTGGCAAGGACCGCCACGCCCACATCGAGGAGGGATAGATCGATATGCTGGCCCCTGCCCGAGCGCTGGCGCTCGGCCCAGGCGGCCTGCACGCCGATGACCCCATAAAGGCCGGTAAAGACATCGATCCAGGCGACGCCCACCTTTTGCGGTTCGCCCGCCGGATCGCCGGTCAGATCCATGATCCCGCTCATGCCCTGAATGAGAAAGTCGTAGCCGGGCTGGCTGGCGCGCGGGCCGGTCTGGCCAAAGCCGGTGATCGAGACATAGACGAGACCGGGATTGATGGCGGCCAGTGTTGGATAATCGAGGCCGTAGCGCGCGAGCCCGCCAACCTTAAAGTTTTCGATCAGAACGTCGGCATCGGCGATCAGCGACCTGAGCCGTTCGAGATCTGCCGGATCACGAAAATCGCAGACTACCGAGCGCTTGGAGCGGTTGGTGGCGTGGAAATAGGCGGCGACCTTTTCGGTGCCGCCCCTTTCGTCCTCGCGCTCGATGAAGGGCGGCCCCCAGCGGCGGGTATCGTCACCCTCGGGGCTTTCGACCTTGATGACCTCAGCGCCCAGATCGGCCAGCGTCTGGCCCAGCCACGGGCCGGCCAGGATCCGGGCCAGTTCGACCACACGCAGCCCGGCAAGCGGAGCCTCCGGCGACATCAAAGCAGTTTCGCTTTTCTTCGAATCGCTCAAATTGCTTTTAAGTCCTTGTTTTGTCGCGCTTCCGAACCGCAAAAGTGGTGTCCACTTTTGCTGGCAGCGCTCTAGAAAAACGCCTGCAAACCAGTTTGGGCGCGGCCCAGGATCAGCGCGTGAACATCATGGGTGCCCTCGTAGGTGTTGACCGTTTCGAGATTCTGGGCGTGCCGCATGATCTGATATTCGATCTGGATGCCGTTGCCGCCATGCATGTCGCGCGACTGGCGGGCAATATCGAGCGCCTTGCCGCAATTGTTGCGCTTGACGATGGAAATCATTTCAGGCGCGAACCGACCCTCGTCCATCAGCCGCCCCACGCGCAGCGAGGCCTGCAGGCCCAGAGCGATTTCGGTTTGCATGTCGGCGAGCTTTTTCTGGAAGAGCTGGGTGGCGGCCAGGGGCCTGCCGAACTGCTTGCGATCGAGGCCATATTGGCGCGCCCGGTGCCAGCAATCCTCAGCCGCGCCCATGGTGCCCCAGGAAATGCCGTAGCGCGCGCGATTGAGGCAGCCGAACGGTCCGCTCATGCCCTCGACATCGGGCAGCAGAGCGTCCTCGCCCACTTCGACCCCATCCATGACGATCTCGCCGGTGACCGAGGCCCGCAAGGATAGTTTTCCGCCGATCTTGGGGGCGGAGAGACCCTTGGTGCCATTTTCCAGCACAAAGCCACGCACCTTGCCTTCGTGTGCGGCGGATTTGGCCCAGACAACGAAAACATCGGCGATGGGAGAATTGGAGATCCAGGTCTTAGAGCCGTGCAGGCGATAGCCGCCATCGATTTTTTCGGCGCGGGTTTTCATCCCGCCGGGATCGGACCCCGCGTCGGGTTCGGTCAGACCGAAACAGCCGATCCACTCGCCACTGGCCAGTTTGGGGAGGTATTTCTTCTTCTGGTCTTCAGAGCCATAGGCAAGGATCGGATACATGACCAGCGAGGACTGCACGCTCATCATCGAGCGATAGCCGGAATCGACGCGCTCGATTTCGCGCGCGATCAGCCCGTAGGCGACATAGGACGCGCCCAGCCCGCCATATTGCTCGGGAACCGTTGCGCCCAGAAGTCCGGCTGCACCGAAATCGGCAAAAATGGTCGGATCGACCCGCTCTTCGAGGTAGTCGTCAGCGACGCGCGGCGCCAGCTTGTCGGCGGCGAAAGCGGCCGCCGAGTCGCGGATCATACGCTCTTCTGCCGAAAGCTGGTCCTCGAGCAGGAGCGGATCGGACCAGCTAAAGCTGTTGCGGGCGGGTGTTTCGGCCATGATTTCTCCAGCAGACTATATCGGTTTTGGCCATCATATCGCTGGACCTCACGCCAAAATAATCCTAATTGATCGATAGTTGATGCATAAACCGCATAGATCATGAGCCGCCAACGCCGCTACCTGCCCTCCATCGGACAACTGGCCGCCTTCGAGGCCGTGCAGCGCACGGGCTCGACGATTGCCGCAGCCAAGGCGCTCGATCTTTCCCAGGGCACGGTGTCGCGTCTTGTAGCATCGCTCGAAACGCAACTGGGCCGTCCGCTGTTTTTGCGCCAGAACAAGCGGCTTTTGCCCACGCCGGCCGGTATCGATTATGCGCGGGACATCGCGGCAGCGCTCGATGCCATCGAGCGCGCCTCGATGCGCACCGCTGCCGATCTGGGCGGAGGCGCCCTGTCGCTGGCCATCCTTCCCGCATTCGGCACGCGCTGGCTGGCGCCGCGCCTTGGCGGTTTTCTCGCCGCGCATCCTGGGGTCACCGTCAATCTTTCAACGCGCATCCGCCCCATCGACTTTGCCGCCGAGCGGTTCGACGCGATGATCTATTTCGGGAGCGGCGAAGCGCCCGATGCCGGGCATATGCGGCTGTTCGACGAGCGGGTTACCGCGTGCGCCGCGCCGCATCTTCTGGCCAGCCATCCGATAAGCGTTCCAGGCGATCTGGCCGGTCTGCAGCTTTTTCAACTCGAAACCCGGCCGCGCGCGTGGGACGCATGGTTTGCCGGGCAAGGCGCGGCACCTCTGCCCGTTTCGGGCATGATGTTCGACCAGTTTGCCCTGATGATCGAGGCGACGATTGCCGGGCTGGGGGTGGCATTGCTGCCCCATTACATCGCGCAAAGCGAGATAGCGGCAGGGCGGCTGAGCCCGGTGCTCGCGTCTGCCGTTTCGGGCACCGGGTCCTACTGGCTGGCCTGGCCGCCGGCGCGGGAGACCTATCGTCCGCTTGTGGCTTTCCGCGACTGGCTGGCTGCCGAGGTGAGTTAGAGCATTTCGGCGTTTCTTGGAATCGCTTCAATTGCTCTAAGCCCTTGTTTTGTAGCGCTTCCAGGATAAGTGGTACCCACTTATCCTGGAAGCGCTCTAGGCTGAATCGACGTTCGGTCTTTGGTGCCCAAAAACAGCGCTGTCGATTGTGGAAATGCTGCTGGACCCCGGGAACAAGCCCCGGGGTGACATGGAGGGGGTACGGAAACGGCAATTGTCTCAAACCACCCTGTCATCCCGGCTCAGGGCCAGGGTGACAGAGTGGTGAATGGGGAAGAACGGCGGCCAGCCCAGGCAGATGTCGATTGGTCCGGGAACCGCAACGCGGTCCAGTTGTGCTAGGGAAGCTCGAACATCTTGATGAGTTCGACCTGTACGGGCGAGCTGTCGGGGTTGGTTTCCATGATATCGCCCATCATGGCCCACCAGCGCCCCATGATTTCGGTTTCGGGCAACCGGTCCATGGCGTGATTTTCGGCTCGCACCAGCGTTGCGAACAGGTGATTGGTCTCGGGGTCGAGCCAGATCGTATAATCGGAAATGCCGCTCGATTTGAGCAGTTCGGCCAATTGGGGCCAGATCGCATCGTGGCGGCGCTTATATTCATCGGCCTGGCCCGGATTGAGGATCATGCGGAAAGCGATGCGTTCACCCATCCTTATCTCCTTTAGACGATGCCGCCGCTGCCGCCGGCACTTGCGGGCCTGATGGCGGCAACAGCGTTGCGGTAGCCCGAGCGCCGATAGACGCCTATCGGGTCGATGGCCGCGCCCTTGTTCCTTCGGGCCATGGCAAGGATGGGTTCGACATCGGTGCGGAACGCGCTTTTGAGCGTCTGGCTGGCCATCAGCGCGTCGTTGGTCTGCTGATGGTGCGCCAGGGCTTTGCGGTCAACGAGCAGGGCCTGGGCATAGGCGCGCTGGACCTCCATGGCGCTTTGCATCAGGCTTTCGATGGGATCGGTGACGTTGTGGCTCTGGTCGAGCATATGGGCGGGATCAAAACCCTTAACGCCGCGCTGTTCGGCATCGACCAGTTCGTTGAAAACCAGAAACAGGCGGTAGGGATCGATCGAGCCGGTATCGAGGTCATCGTCGCCATATTTGGAATCGTTGAAATGGAAGCCGCCCAGCTTTCCGAACTGGATGAGGCGAGCCACGATCATTTCAATGTTCACATTGGGGGCGTGGTGGCCGAGATCGACAAGGCAGAAGGCCTGCTCGCCCAGTTCCCGGGCGATCATGTAATTGGTGCCCCAATCCTGAACCACCGTCGAATAGAAGGCCGGCTCGTACATCTTGTGTTCGGTGAAGATGCGCCAGTCGGACGGCAGGGCTTTAACGACATCCTTCATGGAGGCCAGATAGCGCTCGAACTGGGCGGTGAAACTGGCCTGGCCGGGGAAATTCGAACCATCGCCAACCCAGACGGTCAGCGCCTTCGAACCAAGGGCCTTGCCGATTTCGATGCATTCGATGTTGTGATCGATGGCCTGCTGGCGGGTCGCCGCATCGGTGTGGCTGAGCGAGCCGAACTTGTAGGAATGGGCCTGGCCCGGCGCGTCGGAAAAGGTGTTCGAGTTCATGGCGTCGAACCCAAGCCCCACCTCGTCGCCCTTGGCTTTAAGGGCCTTCGGGTCTTCCTTGTCCCACGGGATATGCAGGGACACAGTGGGGGTTGCGCCGGTCAGCTGATGGATGACGCCGCAATCTTGAAGCTTGTCGAAGATATCGCGCGGCTCGCCGGGGCCGGGAAAGCGGGCAAAGCGCGTGCCGCCGGTGCCGACGCCCCAGGAGGGGACGGCAACGCCATAGGCGGCAACCTTTTCGGTGATCTTTTCGATGTCGATGCCGCGACGATCAAGGTGTTCGCCCAAAGCCGCGTAGTCGGCCTGGAGGGCCTTGTCGCGCCCGGAATTGGCTTCTCCGACCATATCCGTTGAGATTTTGCTCATGACGGCCCCTTCCCTCAGCGCGTAAAGCTTTGCGCGTTGCCCGCGTCGACATTGATGATGTTGCCCGTCGATTTTGCCGACATGTCCGATGCCAGGAAATAGACGGCTTCGGCGATGTCCTCGGGAAACACCGAGCGCTTGAGCATAGAGCGCTGCCGATAATGCTCTTCGAGCTCGTCGGTATCCATCTTGTAGGCGGCGGCGCGCTGTTCTTTCCACTCGCCGGTCCAGATTTTCGAGCCGCGCAGGACGGCATCGGGGTTTACCACATTGACGCGGATCTGTTCGCCCGCGCCCTCGAGCGCCAGACAGCGCGCGAGGTGGATTTCGGCGGCCTTGGCCGTGCAATAGGCCGACGCGTTGGGCGATGCGGCCAGACCGTTCTTTGAGGCGATGAAGACGACATTGCCGCCGATATTCTGGGCGCGGAACAGCCTGAACGCCTCGCGGCTGACCAGGAAATAGCCGGTCGAGAGGATATCCATGTTCCTGTTCCAGAGCTCGAGGGTGGTTTGCTCGATCGGCGCCGAGGAGGCCAGCCCGGCATTGGACACCAGAATGTCGATGCCGCCGAATTCGACGACGCCGGCGGCAAACCCGTCGATCACAGCAGCTTCGCCGGTCACATTCATTTCGACGGTGCGCACGACATCGGGGGAAAACGCGGCGATCAGTTCGTCCCTTGCCGCCTTGAGTCCGCCGGTGTCGATATCGGCGAGCACGACGCAGGCGCCTTCACGCAGCAGGCGAACCGCCGTTGCCTTGCCGATCCCGCCGGCGCCGCCGGTGACCAGCGCAACCTGTCCGGCGAGCGATTTGGGTTTCGGCATGCGCTGGAGCTTGGCTTCTTCAAGCAGCCAGTATTCGATATCGAAGGCTTCCTGCTCGGACAGGCCCTGATAGGTCGAAACCGAGGATGCGCCGCGCATGACGTTGATGGCGTTGACGTAAAACTCGGCGGAAATCCGCGCCGTCGCCTTATCCTTGGCGAAGGTGAACATGCCGACGCCCGGCATCAGATAGACCACCGCATTGGGATCGCGCATGGCGGGGGAGTTGTCGTGCTTGCAGCGCTCGTAATAGGCGGCGTAGCCGGCGCGGTAGTCCTGGATCTGGCTCGCCAGATTATCGATCACGGCGTCAATGTCGGGATTGGCGGGATCAAAGGCGATCACCAGCGGCCGGATCTTGGTGCGCAGGAAGTGGTCGGGGCATGACGTGCCCAGGGCGGCGAGAGGCTCGAGATCGCTCGAATTGACGAATTGGAGCACGGCGTCGCTGTCGTCGAAATGGCCGACCTTGTGGCTGTCGGCGGAAATCATGCCGCGGATGGTTGGCATGAGGCGCGCGGCGATGGCGCGGCGTTGGTCAGCGGGGAGCGATTTGACCTTCTCGCCGCCGAACGCAGGCGATCGGGCGGTTTTGGTCTCGAGCCAGTCCATGGCGGTGTTGATGGTGGCGATTGTGGTTTCGTAGCACTGCCTGGGCGTATCGCCCCAGGTGAACAGGCCGTGGGATTCGAGGATGACCCCCTTGGCGTCTGGGTTTTCAAGGCAGAATTTTTCGAGCCAGAGACCGAGTTCGTAACCGGGCCGCTTCCAGGGCAGCCAGCCGATGGAATCGCCGAAAATCTCGTGCGTTAAGGCTCTGGAATCCTTTGCTGCCGCGATGGCGATGATTGCATCTGGATGCATGTGATCGACGAAGGGTTTGGGCACATAGGCGTGCAGCGGGGTATCGATGGATGCGGCGCGGGGATTGAGATTGAAGGTGGTGTGGGGAAGATAGCCCACCATCTCGTCCTCGAATTCAACGCCGCGATAGAGCGATTTGAGGGCGCGGAGCTTGTCCATATAGAGCGTGGAAAAGCCGTCGAGCTTGATGGTGCCCACGTCACCGCCAGAGCCCTTGACCCAGAGCACCTCGACCTTTTCGCCGGTCAGAGGGTCGGTTTCGAGGATTTTCGAGGATGTGTTGCCGCCGCCGTAATTGGTGACGCGCTTGTCCGAACCCAGAAGATTGGAGCGGTAAACGAGCCGCTCGGCCTCGGTCATGCCTGCCGCTTTGGCATCGTCCCACAGGTTTGCGATGCGCGCGGGCGCTGATGACGTGCTCATGGAATCCTCCCAAGTGTGCAGGCGTATTTTTGTGCAATAACCACACGCAAAACGATCAAAGTCAATCACTAACAATCACACACACCCAATCATGCTCGATAATGACACTTATTGATTGACAGTGATCGTATTTGGTGATGGCATGATGGACGGGAGGAGATGGTTCATGCACGAACGCGAACGCCACAAGGTCATTCTGTCCGCCGTTCAGGCGCGACCGGTCGCGACCGTTTCCGATCTTGTCGATCTTACCGAAACCTCGGAAGCCACGATCCGTCGGGACATTGCCGCGCTGCATGTGCAGGGCAAGCTGCGGCGGGTGCGCGGGGGCGCCGAGGCGATCAACCCGCCGACCCAATCGGGACTGGTCGGGCGGCCGTTCAGCGTCAATGAATCGATCAACGTTCCGCTCAAGCGAGCCATCGCCAAAGCGGCGGTCGATCTGTGCTCGGACGGGGACTCGATCATCATCAATGGCGGGACGACCACCTATCAGATGGTGTTCCACCTGATCGCGCGGCGGCTGCAGGTCTTTACCAATTCGTTCCCGATTGCCAGCCACCTGCTGACCCATTCGAAAAACAGCGTGGTGGTGCCCGGCGGCACGATATATCGCGAGCAGAACATCATCCTTTCGCCCTTTGAAAGCGATGTGACGCGGCATTTTTATGCGCGCCGCATGTTCATGGGCGCCCAGGGACTGGGGCGGCACGGGCTGACCGAGGCCGACCCCTTGCTCATCCAGGCGGAAATGAAACTCCTGGGACAGGCCGACGAACTTGTCGTTCTCGCCGACTCCACGAAATTCCGCCAGCGCTCGAGCCTTATCCTGTGTCCGCTCGAACGCATCTCAACAATCATCACGGACCGCGGCATTCGCGACGAAGATCGTCAAATGCTCGAGGATCACGGCATCACACTCATCATTGCCGATGCCGGTGAGCGGTCGAACACGGAGGAAGCTTCGTCGGTCGCATAGGGGCCGGTGTCGATAAACAACCAAAGCTCCAGGGAGGACTTCATGAGCTTGATCAAAACCCTACTGACATCCACGGTCATTGCTGCATCCATGATGACAGTGACGGCGCCCGCCCAGGCCCAGACCCGCATTGCGGTGCTGGTCAAATCGCTGGGCAACGGCTTTTTCGAGGCCGCAGCACGCGGCGCAGAAGAAGCGGCAGAGGAAATCGGCGATGTCGAGATCATCTATACCGGGCCGACCGAGCCGACGGCCGAGGCCCAGATCGAAGTCATCAACACGCTGATCGCACAGCAGGTCGATGCCATCGCCATCTCGGCCAACGACCCCGACGCCGTGGTTCCCGCGCTGCAGCGCGCAATGGAACGCGGCATCACGGTGGTTTCCTGGGATTCCGGTGTTGCGGAAGCCGGGCGTGAAATGCATCTCAACCCGTCCTCGAATGCGCTGATCGGTGACACGATCATCCGTCTGGCCGCCGACCACCTTCCCGACGGCGGACAGGTTGCCATTCTTTCGGCCACCGCAACGGCCACCAACCAGAACATCTGGATCGAGGAGGCCCAGGCGGTTCTTCCGAACTATGAGGGGATCGAACTGGTCGACATCGTTTATGGCGACGACCTTTCGGACAAATCCTACCGCGAGGCCCAGGGCCTGATGCAGTCCTATCCCGAACTCGACGCCATTATTGCGCCGACCACGGTGGGCATCGTTGCAGCCGCCCAGGCGGTGACCGATGCGGGCAAGATCGGCGAGATCAATGTGACCGGCCTGGCCCTGCCCTCGGAAATGGCGGGCCATATCGAGTCCGGCGCTTCGAAATCCTTTGCGATCTGGAATCCCATCGATCTGGGCTATTCGATCACCCATATCGCCCATGCCCTGGCAACGGACGCGGCGACCGCCGAGCCCGGCGCGACCATCGGCATCGGCCGGGTGGGCGAGGTGACAATCGGCGACAATGGCGAAGCCGCCATGTCCGAGCCGTTCACCTACGACGCCTCCAATATCGATGAGTACAAGGACATCTTCTAGTCCATGCTGGAGGGACCCGGCGGCCGATGCTGCCGGGTCCCCCTGTCTTTTCCGATCCGATTACAAAGGTCCGCGACGATGGCCGCCGCACTATCTGCCACCGCGCCGCACACAGATGCGGATGCCCCTGTGTTACGCCTTTCGGGCATTTCCAAATCGTTCCCCGGCGTCAAGGCGCTGGATGGCATTTCGCTCGAGCTTTATCCCGGACAGGTCACGGCGCTTATCGGAGAGAACGGGGCGGGAAAATCGACGCTGGTCAAGATCATGACCGGCATTTATCAGCCCGATGCGGGCACGATCGAATTGGGCGGCCAAGAGATCAATTTCGGTTCGGCGCATAGCGCGCTCGATCATGGCATTACGGCCATTCATCAGGAAACGGTTTTATTTGACGAGCTCTCGGTCGCAGAGAACATTTTCCTGGGCCATGCTCCGCGCACCCGTTTGGGCTTTGTCGACTGGAAAACATTGCGGGCAGAAGCCGCCGATATCCTGAAATCGATGGGAGCGCCCATCGAGCCATCGGCCCGGCTCAAGGATCTCTCGATTGCCAGCAAGCATCTGGTCGCCGTGGCGCGGGCCATGTCGATCGAAGCGCAGATCGTCATCATGGACGAGCCGACCGCGGCGCTGTCGCACAAGGAAATCGAGGAATTGTTCGTTCTGATCGACCTGCTCAGGCAGGACGGCAAGGCGATCTTGTTCATCTCACACAAATTTCACGAAATCTTCCGCATTGCCGACCGCTACACGGTGTTCCGCGACGGGCAGATGATCGGCGCGGGCAAGATGGAAGACACCGACCAGCGCGAACTGGTCAGGATGATGGTGGGCCGCTCGGTCGATCAGGCTTTTCCCAAGCAAGACGTGGCTATCGGAGAAACCGTTCTCGCGGTCGACAATCTCTGCCATCCCACCGAGTTCGACTCCATCAGCTTTGAGCTCAGGAAAGGGGAAATCCTCGGCTTTTACGGGCTGGTGGGCGCCGGGCGCTCGGAACTGATGCAGGCTCTTTTCGGCGCGACTGCCCCTTCATCGGGGCGGGTGACGCTCAATGGCGCACCGGCACTTGCAAAGTCGGAAGCGGATGCCATCGAAAAGGGCATCGTCTATGTTCCCGAAGAGCGCGGGCGGCAGGGCGCGGTGATCGGGCTGCCGATTTTCCAGAACATTTCCCTTCCTTCGCTCAAGAAAACGTCCCGCCAGGGGTTTCTCGACCTCGCAGCCGAGTTCGCGCTCGCCCGGCAATATGCCGAAAAGCTCGATCTGCGCGCGGCATCGCTCAGCCAGGACGTCGGCACGCTTTCGGGCGGCAACCAGCAAAAGGTGGTGATCGCCAAATGGCTGGCCACCCAGCCCAAGGTCATCATTCTCGACGAACCCACCAAGGGCATCGACATCGGCTCGAAAGCGGCAGTGCATGCCTTCATGAGCGCGTTGGCCGCAGAGGGGTTGTCGGTGATCATGGTGTCTTCGGAGCTGCCCGAGATCATGGGCATGTCGGACAGGGTGATCGTCATGCGCGAGGGCCTTATTGCCGGGGAATTCGCGCGCGACGCGCTCGATGCGGAAACACTGGTGCGGACCGCAGCCGGAATTGAGGATCACTGAATTTGGCCTATGTACTCAAACATCGCGAATTCATTCTCTTGGGCGCCATCGCGGTGCTGATCGCCCTGATCACCGTGCGGTTTCCCGGCTTTATCGCCCCGGTTAATCTGGTGCGGGTGTTTGACGACACCTCCATCCTGATCATCCTGGCGCTGGGGCAGATGGTGGTGATCCTTACCCGCTGCATCGATCTTTCGATTGCCGCCAATCTGGCGCTGTGCGGGATGATCGTGGCCATGCTCAACATGATTTTTCCCGACCTGCCGGTGCCAGCGCTGATTGCCATCGGCATCATGGCAGGCGCAGCGCTGGGCGCGTTCAACGGCATTTTGGTGTGGAAACTCGACATGCCCTCGATCGTCGTGACACTGGGCACCATGACCATCTTTCGGGGTTCGATCTTCCTTCTTTCCTCGGGCCAATGGGTCAACGCGCACCAGATGTCTGAAGCCTTCAAGGCCTTTCCGCGCGCAACGCTCATAGGCATGCCGGTATTTTCCTGGTTCGCCATTGCCGTGATTGCCGTGTTTTTCGTGCTCATGACCCGCACGCCGCTGGGCCGCGCGCTTTATGCCGTGGGGGTCAATCCCACCGCGTCGGTCTATGCCGGCATCGATGTGGGCCGCAGCCGGTTTTTTGCGTTCGTCATATCGGGCATGGTTGCCGGCCTGGCCGGGTATCTTTGGGTGGCGCGCTATGCGGTCGCCTATACCGATATCGCCGGAGGGTTCGAGCTCGAGGTGGTTGCGGCCTGTGTGATCGGGGGCATTTCGATTGCCGGTGGCATCGGCACCGTGGGTGGTGCGGTGCTCGGGGCGCTGTTTTTGGGCGTGGTCAAGAACGCCCTTCCGGTGATCGGGGTTTCACCGTTCGCCCAGATGGCCATTTCGGGCGCCGTCATCATCATTGCCGTCATCTTCAACGCCCGCGCCGAACGCAAGAAGGGCCGGATCATCCTGCGCAAAGCCGAGGCCCATTCATGAGCACCTCCGCCCCCTCCCCCCGTTCCATCCCCGACCGGCTCGACAGCCCGCTTCTGAGTGCGCTCAAAAGCTGGGAATTTCTGTTGCTGCTCGTTGCCGTGGCCATCTTTGTCTTCAACAGCTTTGCGACGCCCTATTTTCTTTCGCCCTGGAGCCTTTCGGACGCCACGTTCAACTTCACCGAACGCGGCATCATCGCCCTCGCCATGGCGATGGTGATCATTTCGGGCGAGATCGACCTTTCGGTTGCCGGCATTCTGGCCCTTGCCTCGACGGCGATGGGCGCCGCCGCTCAGGTCGGGGCCGGTGTGCCCGAACTCGTGGTGATCGGGCTTGGCGTGGGCGTTTTGTGCGGCATGTTCAATGGCATATTGGTGGCCGGGCTCAAGCTGCCCTCGATCGTGGTCACCATTGGCACGATGAGCCTGTTCCGCGGCATCGCCTATATCGTTTTGGGCGATCAGGCCTATACCGGCTATCCCGCCGGTTTTTCGTTTTTCGGACAGGGCTATGTCTATTGGGTCATCTCGTTCGAGATCGTCCTGTTCCTGATCATGGCCGTCATCTTCTACGTGCTGCTGCACCGCACCAGTTTCGGGCGCTCGGTCTATGCCATCGGCAACAACAATCTCGCCGCCCGGTTCTCGGGAATCCGCGTGCAGCGGGTCAAGTTCATCCTTTTCATGCTCACGGGCGCCATGGCCGGGCTCGCCGCGATCCTTTTGACCTCGCGGCTGGGATCGACGCGTCCCTCGATCGCCTTTGCCTGGGAGCTTGAGGTTGTGACCATCGCGGTGCTTGGCGGCATCTCGATCCTGGGTGGAGCGGGAAGCATATTGGGCGTGGTGATTGCCGGGTTCGTGATGGGGCTGGTGACCTTCGGGCTAGGGCTGCTGAACGTTCCGGGGATCGTGATGTCGATTTTCACCGGCGCCATGCTGATCATCGTCATCGCGATGCCAATCGTCATCGGTCGGATCCGCAACAGGCTCGCGCGTCCATGAGCCATGTCGGCGTCATCGATATCGGCAAGACCAACGCCAAGTTTGCCGTGGTCGATACCGAAACGCTGCGCGAAATCGCTGTCCGTACACGTCCCAATACCGTCATTGAGAGCCCGCCCTATCCGCACTTCGATATCGAGGGCATATGGGATTTTCTGAAATCGGCGATAGCCGAGTTCAATGCCCGATACCGATTGAGCGCGCTGACGATCACCACCCATGGCGCGACGGCGGCGCTTGTCGACGAGGCGGGGGAGCTGACGCTGCCGGTTCTCGATTATGAGCATGACGGGCCGGACGGCGACCGCGGAGATTATGACGTTATCGCGCCACCATTTGCCGAAACGCTTACCCCCAGGCTGCCGGCGGGGCTCAATCTGGGGGCCCAGCTTTTCCATTTGCAGCGCCATTGGCCACAGGCCGTTGCGCGCACGTCCGCCATTTTGACCTATCCGCAATATTGGGCTCATCGCCTGACGGGCGCGGCCGCATCGGAACTGACCTCGCTGGGCTGCCACACGGGATTGTGGGATTTTGAGCGCGGCGATTTTTCCTCGCTGGTCGATGCCATGGGCATCCGCGACAAGTTCCCGCCCCTTCGGTCGGCATTTGACGTGCTGGGCACTGTCAGGCCGGTTTTGGCAAAAGAGCTGGGGCTGGGCGACGAGGTGCCGATCCATTGCGGCATTCACGATTCCAACGCTTCGCTGCTGCCTCATGTGCTGACGACCCAACCGCCTTTCGCCGTCGTCTCCACGGGCACCTGGGTTGTGGTATGCGCGCCCGGCGGGGCGCTCGACGGGCTCGATGAAACGCGCGATTGCCTTGCCAATATCGATGCGCTGGGACGGACGGTGCCATCGGCGCGATTCATGGGCGGGCGGGAGTTTTCGCTGCTGACGGGCGGGGAAATCTGCGAGCCCGAAGATGCGGTGACCGAGCGGGTCCTGCGCGATCGGATCGTGCTGCTGCCGTCCGTGCAGACCGGGTCGGGGCCGTTTCCGCAAAGCATTGCACGCTGGAGCCTGCCGTCCGATGACCTCGATGCGGCGACACGCCATTGTGTCGTCTCGTTCTATCTCGCCCTGATGACGGCGGAATGCCTCGCGCTGGCCGGCGCCAGAGGTCCGGTGATCGTCGAGGGGCCTTTTGGGCGCAACCGGTCCTATCTCGACATGCTGGGAGCGGCGACCGGTCGCCCGGTCATCGCCAATGCCGGCAACGCGACCGGCACCAGCATTGGCGCCGCCCTTCTGACGCTAGGGCCGCAGGCGCGGCCAAATCTCGATTACACCGCCCTGCCCCCGGCCGCCAATGCGGGCCAGATGGCGCTCTACGCCAAGGCCTGGCGGCAGGCGGTGGACCACCCTTTCGCCCCTATCTGAGCGCCCCGCACGCGGGCAGCATGAGGGCGCCGATCCCAGCATAGGCGATCGCCAAAAGCGATAGTGCCGAGAGGGCCCGCATCACGAAAGCCAGAAAATTCCACTGTTCGCTTTCGGCACGCGTGCCGGTAAAAAGCGCATAGGTCGGCGCTGTCCAGACAATGCCAGCACAGCAGGCGAGGCCGGCCAGCACGCTGACGGCCAGAACCCAGGCGCTGACGATGCCCTGATCGACACTGCCTAAGGCGCACAGAGCCGATTGACCGCCATACATGGCGGTCAGCTGGAGCGCCCAGCAGATCGGGCCGAATATCAGAAATAACAGCGTGGCGACCATACGCCGGGATGAGGATACGTCACTCATGGCCCTATCCAATCAGGCGCGGGAAACCGTGGATCAGCAACAGCCCGACGAGCCCCTGCCCCACGGTGTAATAGTAGAGAAGCGCGGCGTTATCGAATGTTACGCGACGGACGCTGTCGAGCTGGCCGGTGATGTGCCGCGCCGCGGCGAACAGGCACATGATGATGGCCGCCGCGCCGGCCTGGCCGGTCAGGATCGGCGCCATATAGACCATGGCGCCATAAGACGATGCGGTCGGATCCAGCCCGGTCAGCATGTGCCCCCAAATCTCGAGCCCCACCGCGCCGGCCATGGCCAAGGCGGCCAGGACCATCGCGGCGACAACCGGAACGCTGCGCCGGCCCTCGCGGGGGATCGCCCGGCCGGCCCAGGCCAGAACCGCGGCCCCGCCGACAAACAACAAAGCGCTGCCCAAGGGCAAGAGAAGGGATGGCGGCGCGGGTGAGCCGACCGGCGCCCAGACGTCGGGTGAGACCGTCCAGAGATAGAGATAGGAAAAGATGTAGGACACATAGAGCGAGGCCGAGACCAGCATCAGGACGACCATGGCCCACCAACTGTGAGACAGCGGACCGGTGACATAGGTCGGCGCCCTGATGCCGCCACCGATATCGACCTTGCCGATGCCGGGCCTGTCGAGTTGCCAGGTCCAGACAAGGCAGGCGGCGATGGCAAGCACACCGCAGGCCAGCGCGATCTCGACCTGCTTGATGGTCAGAAGCAGGAAGAAGGCCGCCGTCATGGCCGCCGCCGCCAGTTGCGACCAGCCCGGTCCGGGCATCTGCAAGACGTATTGCGGCCTGGCATCGACAGCCGAGGTGACAAGGGTTTCGCGGCCCCCGGTCGGAGCGTTGGGGAGGTAATGGAGGCCTTCATCGACCTCCCTGGGCAGGTCGGGATTGTCCCAGACCGGCTCGCGGCTGGTCACGTGCGGAATCGAGCGCATGGCATAGACATCATTGGGCAGGAATTCGAGCGTCCCGGCGCCCCAGGGGTTTTCCGGCCCGCCATTGCCAATACGGAAATTGCGGATGAGGTCGATGACGAACACCAGAACGCCCGCCGCGATCGTGAAGGCTCCGACCGTCGAGATCATGTTGAGCACATCCCAGCCCAGATTGGAGGGATAGGTCCAAACGCGCCGTGGCATGCCGGCAAGGCCGGTTATGTGCATGGGAAAGAAGGTGACGTTAAAGCCGATGAACATCAGCCAGAACGCCCATGTGCCAAGCCGTTCCGACAGCATGTTCCTGCTCACGATCGGCGCCCAGTAATAGAAGGTCGCAAACAGGGGGAAGACCATGCCGCCGACAAGCACATAATGGAAATGGGCGACGACGAAATAGCTGTCATGGGCCTGGAAATCGAAGGGCACGACGGCAACCATGACCCCGGTCAGCCCGCCCAGTGTGAAGATGAACAGAAAGCCCAGGATGAACAATGAGGGCACGTTGAGGCGGAACCGCTTGCGGCCTGCCGCCATGGTGGCGATCCAGGAGAAGACCTGAATGCCCGATGGGATGGCGACCGCCATGCTGGCCGCTGAAAAGAAGGCAAGGCTCAGCCCCGGAATTCCGGTCGTGAACATGTGGTGCACCCACAGACCGAACGAAAAGAAACCGGTGGCGATCAGGGCCACGACGATGAGCCGGTAACCGACCAGCGGCGTCTGGGCCATCGTGGGAATCATCATGGACACCAGTCCGGCAGCGGGCAGGAAGATGATGTAAACCTCCGGGTGACCGAAGAACCAGAACAGGTGCTGCCAAAGCAGGGAATCGCCACCGAGTTCGGCCGAAAAGAACGGCCAGCCGAAGGCGCGTTCGATCTCGAGCAGCATGGTGGCGAGGATGACCGCCGGGAAGGCAAAGACGATCATCGCCGCAAAGATCAGCATGGCCCAGCAAAAGATCGGCATCTTGGCCAGCGTCATGCCGGGCGGTCGGGTGCGCAGCACGCCGACGATGATTTCTATTGCCCCGGCAATGGCCGAAATCTCGATGAACCCGATGCCCAGGAGCCAGAAATCTTCGGCGTTGCCGGGCGAAAATTCGGGCAGGGTGTTTGGCGGATACATGAACCATCCGCCTCTGGGGGCGAGGTCGTAAAGGATGGTCGAAAAGAACACCAGACCGCCAATGACATAGGCCCAGATGGCAAAGGCCGACAGACGGGGGAACGGCAGGTCTCGCGCGGCCAGCATTTGCGGCAACAACAAAACACCGAGCGCTTCCACGGCCGGGACGGCGAACAGGAACATCATCGTCGTGCCGTGGACGGTAAAGAGCTGATTGTAGAGGTCCTGGTTGACCAGCGTGTTGTCGCCCACCGCCAGCTGGGTGCGCATCACCAACGCCAGGATGCCCGCCAGTATGAAAAACAGGAACGCCACCCCGATATAGAGCGTGCCGATCACGGTGTTGTTGACCGCCGTGGGCAGTCGCCAGCCTTTGGGCGTCGCCCAGATGCGCTTGAGGTCTTCAAGCTCGCTTTCGGGGCGGGGGCCCTTGTTGGGCAATTGTTCCAATCGATCACTCATGGCTCACCGCAGGAAAAACATCACGACGAGGCCCGCCGCGTAACAGACAAACACGGCGGCCGAATCCAGCCCCATGCGCAGGACGGTCTTGTCTTGGCGCTCGGCCATCCCGATCACGAACAGGGAGGTGACCGCGATGCCCAACAACGTGCCGAAGATGGTAAATGTATCGGCCTGGGAGAGAACCGGCTCGCCTTGTGCGACGAGGTCGACCACAAAGACCAGCCCGACATTGATCAGATTGGTGCCAAGGATGTCGGACACAGCGAGCGTATAAAGGCCCTCCCTGGCCGCCGTTACCGTCGTTGAAAGCTCGGGCAGCGATGTTCCAAAGGCCAAGAGAATGAAGCCCACTGCACCGCCGCCCAGCCCCGTCTGACTGGCCAGTGCATCACCGGTCCGCGCAAGCAGATAGCCGGCGACCAGAATGACCAGCGCAAGGCCGGCGGTTCGCCAGACGAGCCCGCGCAGGGAATGCTGGCCGTGGCGTTTGCTCGCCTTTTTTTCCGCGGCGGCCTGCTGCTCGAGCAGCCTGTCGTCAACGTGTCCGGCCTGAGCCGCAACCCAGGATTTCCGCCCTTGCGAATTGGCCAGGATATAGACGGCGAAGGCGTATGCAGCCCCGCAGATCCAAGCCCAGGCGCCAATGCCGAGAATGGGGAAGTCGCCCACCACCATCCCTGCCGCAACAATGGTGATTAGCAGCACGTTCAGCCCACCCTGCAGGATGACCATGGGGTCGGGTATCGAAGAGGTGAGTGCCCTGCGCCCGATGACCAGATCGACGATCGCCAGGACAACCACCTGTGCCGCAATCGAGCCGAACAGGTTGTTGACGGCCATTGCCGAGGCGCCTGTGGCGGCCGAGGTGACGGTCACGCCGATTTCAGGGAGAGACGTGACGCCGGCCAAGAGCAACAGGCCGATAGCAGCCTGACCGATGCCAGTCTTCTCGCTTATGGCATTGGAATAGCGGGTGATCCTTGCACCGGCCAGCCAGACCACGACGGCGGCGACCGCAAAGATCGCCAGATTGATCCAGATGGAAAATCCCGAAAAATCGACCATCACTGGAGCCCTTCAAGATAGGTCGCAAGGGCGTCGATCTGGCTCTCGGACAGAATTTCGTAACTGGGCATCTTGTTGTCCGGCTTGATGTGCTGGTTGTCGTCGATCCATTGCGCGAAGGCTTGCGCGGTATTGGGCAAGGTCGCCGCCGCCAGCGAATGGCGGCTGCCCACATGGGTGAGGTCGGGGCCGATCGTGCCGCGCGCCTGGGTCCCGCGTACGGCGTGACACGCTCCGCATCCGGTCTGGGTGAAAAGGGCCTGTCCCTCGCTGGCCATTTCGGTTTGCGGCTCGACCGCGGCGCTGGCCTCGGCTTCAAGCCACGCATCGAAATCCTCAGGTGATTGCGCCACGAGATGGAATGCCATCAGCGCATGGGCGCCGCCGCAATATTCAGCGCATTGCCCCCGGCTTATCCCCTCCTCTTTCGCGGTGACGGTCAGTGTGTTGGTGCGCCCGGGGATCATGTCGAGCTTGCCAGCCAGTTGAGGCGCCCAGAAGGAATGAATGACATTGGTGCTGGTGAGAGCGATTTCGACCGGCTGGCCGACCGGCAGGTGCAGCTCATTGGCCGAACTCACCCGGCGTCCGTCCGGAGTTACATAGGTTACCCGCCACCACCAGAGTTCACCGGCGATTTCGACCCGCAGGCCGTCGGGATTGGCTTGCTGGGGCTCACCGGCCCGCATCAGAGCGAAACCATAGATCAGGAGCGCGGTGAGCACGACGACAGGGAAGGCCAGTCCCATCACGACAACGAACCGCTCGCTGGAAAGCGTTCCGCGCAGCCTGCCACCATAAATGGCCAGGGCGGCGGCAACGACCACCATGGCCATGATCAGGGCGCCGCCGATCGTCATGATCCAGAACAGGGACGCGACCCGCCCGGCTTCCGCGCCTGTGGGGTGCAGAGCCGACTGCATGGAGGAGCATCCGGCCAGAAAAACCACAATGATGCAGGCTAGAAGCGAGGCAGTCCGGTTCACTGGCCACCTCCGGATGCCGGTTGCTCGAGGCTGGCGAAAAAGGCACTGACATCTTCGATCTGGCTCGGGGTCAGGTTCCGGCCGATCACGGCCATGATCTGCCCATAGGGCGTGGTATCGCGCCCGCCGTTGCGCCAGAGTTCGAGTTGCCCTTCGAGATAGGTCTGCGACTGTCCGGCCAGGTTTGGAAATTGCGGATTGCCGTTTCCATGGCAACTGGTACAGGCGGGCACATCGTCTTCCGGCACGCCGTTCATGGCGATTTCAGCGCCGCGTGCAACCTGGTCGGGATCAAATTCGGTATCAGCGGACCGGGATGGATATTGGGAATAAAGCGTTGCGAACCGGGATATGGCCTGGTCGGTGAGGGCAAAAGCTGCCGGTTCCATATAGCCGCTTTCACGCAGGCCGGCGCGGTACTCGCGCAGGGCGCGTTCGAGATAATCGGGTGGCTGTCCGGAAAGGGAGGGCACGCGGTCGCTGACCGGCCCGGTCTGGGCGTCGCCATGGCAGCGGCTGCATTCGTCGAGCACCTGAAAGCCATAGGTATCGATCGGCTCGCCATCCGAACTCGTGTCATCAAGCACGGTGCCGGGTGCAATCTCATCGTGCACCGATTTAAGATAGGCAACCATCGGCCAGACTTCGTCCTGGCGTCCTGTCCCGGGCCAGGACGGCATCCCGGTGTATTTGATGCCGTTGTCGATCAACCAGAACAGGGCGCCGGGTTCGTAGCGCTCAAAGGCATAGGCCAGGTCGGGAGGATCAGGCAGCATGGCGCGCGCCACAGGATTGCGCTCCTCGCCGGGCAATCCGTGACAGCTTGCGCATCCGCCGCGATAGTGCTCACGCCCCAAAGCGATCATTGCGGGATCGTCGAGATCGGGCACAGCGATGGAATCGGCTCTGGCACGGATCGACTGATCGCGCACGGTCTGGAGAATTTCAGTGGTGAAGTCCCAGTGCTCGCTCTTGGCACTGATATTGTAATAACCGGTCCAGACAAACACAGCGGCGCCAACCACGAATACGCCCATCAAAAACAGCGCCGCCATGCCCAGCCGCTGCCAGCGGGTCAGCCGACGCACCATAACCACGTCGTCGTCCCCTGTCCGCTCAGGCATTCATGCGCCCCTGCGCCTCAAGCGCAAGAAACCAGCGCGCGGCAATCCAGATACCGGCCAGCACATAGGTGAGCGGGCACGCGGCTACCATGATCAGCCCGGCCAACTGCTGGTCCGCGAGCGGGGAGAGCATTGCGGCGCCATCGCCATGGGCCCCCATGGCACCGTAAAGAGAGCGCGGGGCGAAGACCAGGAGCACGCCCAAAAGGCAGAAAAGCTTGCCGGTGATCAGCAGGGCAAAGATCGATCGCCAGCGGCCGGTGGCGGGCATATCGATGATGGCCGCCCAAAATCCTGCCGCTGCAAAAGCGAGAGTGAGATGCATGGCGGCCGTCAGGGCCTGTGAGCCCATGGCGGCATCGAGTACCGGCGGGCTGTGCCAGCCCCAAAGCAGCGCCAACTGGGCAGTCGTCGCATATGGCCAGTATCGCCAGATCCCTCTGATCCATCGTGTGGGAATGCCAAACAGCACCGCCGGCACCAGCAGGTTCATGACGATGATGTGCGTCAACATGTGGTGAGCCAAAGGTGTCAGTGCCCCCTCCTCCCCGCTTGAGCCTTTTCCCCGCGCACAGCCCGGGGCCCATCATGTCGCCAACGATGTTGCTCCTATTCCCGTTCCCTTTCGGCATTTAGAAAAATCGACACACAGCCGGCTCGAACACCGATGTCGGGGTTTCGCAAATAGGTCGGACACCAGGAGGCTTGCCCCTGCTCCACCCTTGCCCGCTGGACAAGCCAGCTCCCTTGGGATTCACTCGCCGTCAGGCGCGGCCTTTCCGGGTGCATCGGTGCCGGGGGAAGATCGACGCGGATGAGGTGATGCATGCAAGTGATGGTGTTCATGTCCAAGGCAGCCGACAATCCGGGCCACAAAGCCACGTTATTGGCGCTGCCCCGTGCGCCGGAGGCGGCAATTCCCAACAGCCTGCAGCATCTCGAGTGGACCTATTATGCCGAGATGGATGCCAGCGATGTTTCACTTGGCGGGCCGACAGCCCGGGTCGAAGAGCGCATTCGAAAGGACGGGTATGCCGAGGTACCGTTCAGATTGAACCCGCGGGCCTGAGCGCTGACGCGCAATATCACCACGGTGTTGTCTTGCGCGCCGTTCGGCCCTAGCCTGACCTTAACCAGCCCCAAGGAGGAGTTACTCATGGCACTCGCCAAGCCGCCCTATCGCGCCGACGTCGTCGGCAGTTTCCTGCGCCCCGATAGCATCAAGGCGGCCCGCGAGGCGCGCGCAAAAAAGAACGGCATGGGAGCCGATGAATTGCGCGCCATCGAGGACGAGGCAATCCGCGACGTCATCCGCATGCAGGAAGATGCCGGCCTCAAGGCGGTGACCGATGGCGAATTCCGCCGCGCCTGGTGGCATTTCGATTTCATGGGCATGCTCAATGGGCTCGACATCATCGAGCGTGAGGGCGGCGGCATCCAGTTTCATGGCGTGGCCACCAAGGCCGACGTGCCGGTGATCACCGACAGGCTGAGCTTTCCGGCAGACCACCCCATGCTGGACCATTTCAAGTTCGTCGCCGCCAATACCACCGTTACGCCGAAGATCTCCATTCCCGGCCCCAGCGCGATCCATTTCCGCATTGCCGAGGAGGACATCGCGGTCCAGGACTACAAGCACGACGCCGAGGCTTATTTCGAGGACATCACCGCGACCTACAAAGCCGCTGTAAAGGCCTTCTATGACGCCGGCTGCCGGTATCTGCAGATGGACGATATCTTTTTTGCCTATCTTTGCGACCCCAAGATCCGTGCCGAGCGCAAGGCCAAGGGCGAGGACCCCGATTGGCTGATCGGGCGCTATGCCAAGATGATGCACGACGCCATCGCGGACCGCCCCGAGGACATGCTGATCGGCATGCATATGTGCCGCGGCAATTTCAAATCCACCTGGGTGGCTGAAGGCGCTTATGACCCGGCGGCGGACGCTATCTTCAACCAGACCGATGTCGATATCTATTTCATGGAATATGATACGGAGCGGGCTGGCGGGCTTGAGCCGCTGCGCCTTTTGCCCAAAGGCAAGAAGCGCGTATTGCCCGGCTTCATCACCACCAAAACGGCGGAGCTCGAGGATATCGACGACCTCAAGCGCAAGTTCGAGGCAGCGAGCGAATACGCCGATATCGAGCAGTTGGGCATCGCTCCGCAATGCGGTTTTGCATCCACCGAGGAAGGCAATTCCATCACCATGGACGACCAAAGGCGCAAGCTCGACCTGGTGGTGCGGACTGCGGAAGCAATCTGGGGCCAAGTGTAAATGCATTGACGCGGGTTAGCCCGGGAATTTGAAGCAAGTATCTCACCAGCCGACCTCGGGTCTTCCACTTGTTGCGGCGGCGGTTCTGAGGTCGGTCACCGCAACGCCATGCCTATCGGCAATTTGGCCCCATCGGTGAGGTGCCAGGCTCACTTGGCGCAATGCGCGCCACCGCTCGCGCGGCCCGGGCTCTGCGCTTGCGCAGTTGCCGGGGTTCTTTTTCTTGAGATCCTTGGCCCGAAGCAAAATGAGGCTGGCCATTAGGGAGCGAAAATGGAGCGGGTGAAGGGAATCGAACCCTCGTCGTAAGCTTGGAAAATAAACAGTATGATACGTTTTCCACAACCTACGTGTAACACAATATTCCGCATTTTGTATCACAAAAGCTATTCGTCAAATTGGGATGAGGACCATTGTAGGGTGCGTTCCAGATGACGTTGCCCCCATCTTTTATCCAGCGTGACGTAGACTCCGGGGGTTGTTTTGGCCCTGCTGAGCCTGGTGGAAGACGGGGGCTGGCGTGGAGCTGGCCATTGAGCGCAGCGCCAGGTCCCGTCGTGGGGTAAAGGTGGTTGCGTATTCGGTTGGGGTGAGCCAGCCGAGCCGCGAGTGTGGGCGATTTCCATTATAGTCGGCTCGCCATTCTCGCAGGGCAATCCGGGCGTAGGAGAGGCTCGGGAACAGGGTCTCGTTGAGCATTTCGTCCCTGAGCCTGCCATTGAACGATTCAATGAACGCGTTCTGCATCGGCTTTCCCGGTGCGATGTAATGCCAATCGATATTGTGCCGGTCGGCAAAGCCCAGGATGGCATTGGAGGTGAACTCGGTGCCGTTGTCGCTGACAATCATCTTCGGTTTGCCACGTGCCGCCATGATCGTTTCGAGCTCTCGGGCAACCCGCAGCCCTGAGAGGGATGTATCGGCGATGAGTGCCAGGCATTCCCGGGTGCAGTCGTCCACGACCGTCAGAACCCTGAACCGGCGACCATCGGTGAGCTGATCGGAGACAAAGTCCAACGACCAGCGCTCGTTCGGCGCCATGGGGATGACCATCGGGGCCCGCGTTCCCAAGGCCCGCTTTCGGCAGCCCCTGCGCCGCACCGAGAGCTTCTCTTCCCGATACATCCGGAACAGGCGCTTGTGGTTGACCACATAGCCTTCCCGGCGCAGCAACACATGCAGGCGCCGATACCCAAAGCGCCGGCGCTCATGGGCAATCGCCTTCATTCGGTCACGCAGATCGACGTCATCCACGCGGCTGCCCTGATACCGCATGGTCATGCGGCAACAGCCCAGCACTGTGCACGCCCGCCGCTCGCTCATCTCAAACGTTTCCCTGAGATAAGCGACAGCCTTTCGCCTGGCGGCGGGCGCTACCATTAATGGGATGACCCGCCCCGTCCTCTCGCTCAGAATGGGGCATCGTCAGCAAGAGGAGGAACAGATGACGATACGCAACAAGCCGCGACCGGCCGCGGTATTCGGAATCGATATCGGCAAAAACCTTTTCCATGTGGTTGGGCTCGACCCGACCGGGGCGCCAATCCAGAAGGTCACTTTCCGGCGTGAGACACTTCTTCAGTTTTTCGAGCGCGCTTCACCAACTCTTGTGGGGATGGAGGCGTGCCCAGGCTCCCAGTGGCTGGCGCGAAAAATTTCTGCTTTGGGGCATACCGTTCGGAGCATACCCGCTCAGTTCGTAAAGCCCTATGTGAAGTCGAACAAGAGTGACATCATCGATGCAGCGGCGATCGCTGAAGCGGCAACGCGACCGACAATGCGCTTTGTCGAGATCAAGACCACCGAACAGGTCGATCTGCAGGCACTCCACAGAATCCGGGATCGCATGATCGCCCATCGCACCCGACTGATAAACCAGATGCGAGCCTTCTGCCTCGAATACGGCATCGCCACCCATCAGGGCGCTGGCAAGTTCAAGGTCGATCTCCCCAAGATCCTGGCCGATGAGGACAACGACCTGACACCAGCCATGCGGCGCATTCTGGCCATAAGTTTTGAAGAGCTCGCCGAACTGGAGGGTCGCATTGAGCACCTCAATCGCGAGATTGAAGAGATCGCAGCACGCAGCGATACGGCACGCCGTTTGATGTCGATCCCCGGCATTGGACCATTGGGCGCGACAGCTCTTCTCGCATCGGCCGGTTCTGCAAAGCAATTTAAGAAGGCGCGGGATATGGCGGCCTGGCTAGGCCTGGTGCCCAGAGAATATTCCACCGGCGGCAAGACCACACTGCTTGGCATCAGCAAGCGCGGAAACAAATATCTGCGTCGCATGCTCATTCACGGCGCACGATCCTGCGTCAATCATCTCGATAGGACCCGAGATCGCTTGGGCAATTGGCTTGATGGCCTTCAGTCCCGTATGCACAAAAACAAAGTCACCGTGGCTCTGGCTGCCAAGATCGCCCGTATCGCGTGGGTGATCATGACCCGGTCGGGCTCAAGCTACGAACGGCAGGCCCCGGCCATGAGCTAGGACTTGCTGTCGCGAACTGCGAGGTTCGTGGAGATGATGACGAAACAGTTGATCGACGCAGCGTAAACCCAGTGCAAAAAAGCGGGCCCTTGCCCGAACCAGTTATTCGGGAACGATGCGTGCGGATCTCATCATGGCCTGGCCACAACAGTGGTCCACTCGCGAGAGGCCGGATACATTTACGCAGACTGAACCGTCACCGTCGAAACGACCTTGCACGGACAGGGCGGGTCATACATTTTTCCGAGAAGATCCTTGAGTGCGGAGTTGTCCAGCATGGCATCGGCCAAGAGCTTCTTGAGCTTGGCGTTCTCGTCCTCGAGCGACTTCAGCCGTTTGGCCTCGCTCACTTCCATGCCGCCATACTTGGCTTTCCACTTGTAGATGCTGGCGTTGCTCACGCCGTGCTTGCGGCACAAATCAGCGACCGGAACGCCTGCCTCATGCTCTTTGAGAATGCCGATAATCTGTTCTTCGCTAAACCTGTTGCGCTTCATCTCTGGTCCTTTTCGATGGGCCAGAGTCTATTTCAAACTGGATTAGGTCCGTGGGGCAACGTCACACTCTATGCCTAGGGCGATAACCTACCAGTAAGAGATATTTATTAACGTCACTCGAACTGGAGCAACGAATCAAAAGCTAGATTACGCGTTGTGGGCTCGAATATAGCTCATGAATGCGGAAGCCGAGCCACTCCAACCGCTTTTCAGAGTGGAACTCCGAGGGACAAAGGCTCGACTGATGAGCAGAAAGACCAGAACGCTGTGGCTGGCAAAGCACCTCAAAACATCAAATTGCCTTTCGAGCAAAGTGTCGGCTACCAAGCTCGCCTTACTCATCGGCTTATACAGCGGCTCCTCCACCAGAAGATTGCGCCGTATGGGGTAACACCTGGCATGTGGTATTTTCTACGCGCCTTGTGGCACAAGGACGGGCAAACTCAGCGAGAATTGTCCCTTTTGGTCGGCACTATGGAGCCGACGACATTGAGCGCAATCAGAACGATGGAAGCTTCTGGATTAGTTCAGAGAAAGCGAAACGACGAGGACCGACGAAAAATAAATGTCTTTTTGACCGGTCGCGGACGCGAGTTGGAAAATATCCTTATGCCACTTGCGAAGGAGGTCGTAGATGCATCTGTTGAAGGTTTCTCCATCAATGAACGTGGTCTCTTGCTTCAATATTTGAAATCAATTCAAAATAATATTTTGAAGCACCTCGACGAAGACGTCCATCTGGGTTAACATCCCACTCTTGGCCTCCACCGCTCCCGAAGCTTACGGCGGACTGATTGTCCTCACAAATTCCTCGATCGACATGACCTCACGCGGGGGTATATCCTCGATTTCAGGCCCAGGATCGACGTCGTAGCTGAGCGTATCGCCATCCCAGAACCACCAATAGGCCACGTTCTCCCGCTTGCCCTCATGTTTGTCGAGTATCGACATCTTGAACTTGGGGAAAGCCTTCAGCGCGTCCGGTACGGGAGCGTTGCCCATCAGGCGCGCAGAAACGGATCCCATGTCGACGGCTGCGGCCAAGGGGATCATGGCGATAAAGCGCGTATCGAGCCTGGCAAGGGTGGCCGCATCCGCGCCCTGTTCGTATGGTCCGGCAAGAGCCCGCACCACCTCGGGGTAGGAGGGATGATTGTGGGTAACCTGGACATAGGCATGTCCACGCGGTGTTTCGACTTCGACTATGTCGCCTGGCACAAATTTCGTCATGGTTCAGAGACTGAAGCTTTCTAGGGTCGCAGGGTGAAAGAGCTCGTTCACATCGACCTTTCGGGGAGAGAGCCCCTGCTCATAGTGATAGCCGAGAAACGTCTCGAGGACCTTTCTGTTCTGATCGACGCCGTAGGACCATATATCGTTGCCCATCAGGTTGCGAGCGCGACGAAGATTGTCTTCGACGAACGGCATGGTGACCTTCGTTGCAGAAGTATCCGCCAGCGCAGCATCCGACATCGCCTTCGAGCGGGTGAAAGCCTTCAGCAGTGCTCCCGGCAGCCACGGATGCTCGTCTGCCAGACGGCGCCGCACACCCAGAACGTGCATGATGGGGAAGACGGCGGTGCGCCTGAAATAGTCCTCGGCCGCGCCGATCGAGTCGGTGAACAGGCGCCCCACATGCGGGTGTTCCTCGTCGTAGCACAGAGGCGCGCGCGGCCCTATGAACCCGTCTATCTCGCCAGCGGCAAGCATGGCGTTCAGCGTGGCGCCCTGAGGGGCTTCCTCGACCTTCACGTTCGGCGGCAGGTCGACCTTGATCTTTTCGGGACGCCCCGCCGTATTCATGCCGCCGCGGACCCAGACGATGTCCTCGGCGCCGAGGCCGTACTCGTCCTTGAGAATTCCACGCACCCAGACATTGGCCGATAGCTGGTATTCCGCGATTCCGATACGGCGTCCGCGAAGGTCCGCCGGCGTGGAAATGCCCTTGTCGGTGCGGATGTATATGGACGTGTGGCGGAACGCACGCGAGAGGAATATGGGAACCGCAACATAATGGGGCTCTCCGCGCGCGACCGAGATCGAATAGGAAGAGAGCGAAAGCTCGCTGATGTCGAACGCCTGGTGCCGGAATGCCCTGAAGAACATCTCCTCGGGCGAAAGCAGCATGCAGACCGGATCGACCCCGTCGATCTTCACCCGGCCGTCATAGATCGGCCGGGTCCGGTCGTAATCACCCATGGCAAGCGATAGATTGAGATTGCTCATTTATTCTCCCCTCATTGTTATACGGGCACCTGCTCGACGAGGTCGACGAAAGTCCCTGTCTCTGCGGAACGGATGATGGCGTGGCAAGCTTCAAGGCTCGCCAGACCCCATCTGGCGGACTGTACGGCCGGATGTCCGTGCCGGACGGTCTGGACCAGCGCATCGATGACTTCGGTGCGCGCTGTCTCGAACGTCGGCGCGGGCACGAATTTCTGTTCAAAGTCGCCATAAACGTGCAATCCAGAGGGAACCAGGCGAATGTCCCCGCGATCGCACAGCACAACGATCGGTCCGAAATGTTCATACTGGTCCGCCGGCTTGGGTGCGTCGCCGGCACCGTATGTACGGGTCGTCTTGAGCGCAGCTTCCTGCTGCGCATCGAGCACCGTCGCCAGCGTCCTGCGCGCCGCGCCATAGCCCTGGGGCGATTTCCGTTGCCCGAGCTCTCCGATCCCGTCCATCCAGATGTCGCTGTCGAAATGCGCGTAACCCGAATATGTGAAGGTCGCGAAGCACCCGTTTTGAAAGCTCATCAAAGCGCTGTATGCGCCTTCGGTGGGACGATCGGGGTCCCAGGCGCCGGTCATCGCCGCCAGCCGGGTCCCCACGCCTCCGGCGAGGAACCTCACGACATCGATCTGGTGCACGCCCTGGCTGAAAATGACACCCCCGCCCTCGTTCGTGCGCAATTCTTCCGGCCGCCGGGGCCGATAGAGAAAATCGGTGTAGTTGAAGGCCTGAATCATGCGAACCCGGCCAAGCTCGCCGCTGCGAATCAGATCCCCTGCCTGTTGCACGGGGCGATCGAAGCTGTGGCTGGGGCCGACGATCACATCGACGCCCGCTTTCTCCGCCGCCTCGACGATGCGCCGTCCATCCGCCATTTCCACGGCCAAGGGCTTGTCGAGCAAGATATGTTTGCCGGCCGCGGCGGCGGCTACCGCGTGGTCGGCATGCATCTGGTGCGGCGTGGCGATGTACACCGCTTCCACCTCGGGATCGGCGCAGAGTCCCTCCACATTCTCGTAGACGCGGCCGCCGAATTCCGCCTGAAAAGCACGCCGCGAGGCTTCCCGCGGCGCACAGGCGGCCACGAGGCGGACACGGGAATCCGAGCGGAAGGCGGGCAGCATGAGCATGAACGCCCGCCCCAGCCCTATAACGCCCAATCGGACGGGATTCGAAATTGCTCGGGAATCAGAGGTCAACGACAAGATTCCCGCTCTTTGCCCGGGACACGCAGATCATGATTGTGTTGTCCTTCTCCTCATCCATGAGCACCATGTCGCGATGGTCGACATCGCCGGCAAGAAGCCGGGTCTTGCATGAGCCGCAGGTTCCGCTTTCGCAGGAGCTGACGGTCCGCACACCGGCGTCGCGTACGGCCTCGAGTATGGAACGATCGGCAGGAACGTGCACCGTCTTGCCCGACTTGGCCAATTCCACATCGAAAGCCACGTCGTCGGGGCGGACGATGTCGACGGGTTTGAAATCCTCGAAATGGACACGTCCCTCGGGCCAATGGCCCGAAATCGCCTTGATCTCCTCCATGAGCGGCTTCGGCCCGCAGCAATAGACATGCGTCGGCTGGGGCGTCTCGAAATGATCCCAGAAATCGTAGATTCGCTCGAGATCGCCCTCGTCGTGATGGACGATCATCCGGTCGCCGAAGGCGTCGCGCATTTCGGCCAGATAGGCGGCATCCTGCGGGCTGCGGCTCACATAGATTATCCGGAACGGCTTGTCCTGCTCCTTGAGACGCTTGGCCATTGCATAGATCGGCGTAACGCCGATGCCGCCAGCGATCAGGAGATAGTCGGGCGCGGGACCGAGAGAAAACTCGTTCTCGGGAGGAGCGACCCGGAGCTTGTTCCCTTCAGCGACCTCATCATGCATCGATTGGGAGCCTCCGCGCGATTCCGGCTCCCGTTTGACCGCGATCGTATAGGTGTTCGCCTCGCCGCCGACGAGCGAATAGCGGCGCATCGCCCCCGAAGGGGTTTCCACGGTTATGTGGGCGCCCGGGCCGTACTCGGGCAAGCTGCCCCCCTCCTCCGGCTTGAGCACGAACTCCACGATACTCGGCGTCAATTCGCGGCGCGAACTCACGGTCATCGTGATAAGATCGTCGTCGGTTATGATCACGGGAAAACCATCCAGCTTGCTTTTTCCGTTCACTTAGCTACCTAACTAATTTCTGTCAATGCCTAGACTTCGCAATTGAGATGCACTAAACTCTTAGCTTCCTAACTTAATGAGGGATGGAGACGATGCTTACTTCCGAAGAAAACGATCTTTTGTGTCGGGTATCGAACAACGCCCCGATGGGACGCCTGATGCGCCAGCACTGGACACCGGTCTGCCTTATCGAGGAGGTCGCCGAGCCGGATGGCACCCCGTTGCTGGTCGAGGCACTCGGGGAGAGGTACGTCGCCTTTCGCGACACCAATGGCCGCGTGGGACTTCTCGATGAGCTGTGTCCGCACCGGCGTGCCTCGCTCGTATTCGGACGCAATGAGGAGTGCGGTTTGCGCTGCCTCTATCACGGCTGGAAAATGGATGTGGACGGCAAGGTCATCGCCATGTCGTCGGAGCCGGAAGGCAGTCCCCTCCTCAACAAGGTGAGCCACCGCGCCTATCCCGTCAAGGAATGGGGCGGATTCGTCTGGGCCTGGTTCGGCGACAAGGAAGATGTTCCTGAATTCGACCCGCCCGCCTTTGCTCCTACCGTGGATACGCCTTTGGCAATCCTGAAGATTCGTGTTCCTGCGAACTGGGCGCAGATTCACGAAGGCCAGATCGACAGCGCGCATTCCTCGAGCCTGCACTCCTCCGATATGGTGCCGGCCAGGGTCGAGGGCGCCGCAGCCGACGACAAGTCGTGGTATCGCCCCTCGACGGACAAGTCGCCGCGCATGCAGACGCAGACGACGAGCTACGGGTTCCACTACGCGGCGATCCGCAAGCCGATCAAGAATGCAGCCACGCATGACTACCTGCGCATCACCGAGTTCATTGCGCCATATTACTCGCTGATTCCACCCAACAGCTCCTACAATGTCGCCAGCGTCATCGTCCCTGTCGACGACGAGACCACGCATTTCCACTTCATCGCGTGGGGTGGCACGGCATGCCCCACCACCGAGGAGTGGCGCAAGTTCAACCATGCGGAGAAGGGAGTCGATCTGGACGAGAAATGGCGCTCGCGCCGCACGCTGGAGAACAACTTCCTCCAGGATCGCGAGCTGATGAAGCAGGGCAACTTCACCGGCGTTCTGGGCATTCCCAATCAGGACATCGTCATGTGGGTTTCCATGGGGCCGATCGTCGATCGCACCAACGATATCCTCGGGGCATCCGATCTCGCCATCGTCGAGTTCCGTCGTCTGATGGTCGATGCTGCGCGGAAGGTCGCCGAAGGCGGCAAGGCCATCGGCACTGAAGAGCCCCGGCTGCCGCATTCGCGGATCATGTCGCGCGAGGGCGTGTTCCCCAAAACGACTGATTGGCGCACTCTCGTCAATCATAATGAAATGGTCGCGGCCGAATAAGCCGCCCATCCCTGCCTCAAAAAGACCTTTCGGCCCGCGCGGCCGAAAGGTCTGCTGGCATGTCGCAGCCTTGCGATTTGTAACGACATATCTGCAAGCCGGCAGCTCTCCTCCCGCCACGACAGGAACGCAACCGCCCTTCCCGCCACATTTCTCGTTTCCTCGCGCACAGCCCGATGGAAGCGGACCGCTTCCCCTCACAATCCCGGTTCATGCGGAACCCCGGGCCGAAGTTAGGCAAAAGCGAAGGCCGCAGGAGCGAAAGATGGACGAGGCCGATTCTGCCAATCCAGAACAGCTCCATGAAGGCGATCGCCCAGAGTTCCCTTGCCTCGGAATTCGGCCAACGGGTGGCTTGACACATATAACTAAGTAAGCAAACTAATTAAATTGGCGCGAGGGGGGGGAACGCCGATCTGATCGTCACAGACCACTTCCGGAGGAGGGAAGTTCCATGTTGAATTTCAATTAATCGACAGCGCGGCGCCGGTGGAATGTCTTCACGGGCCTGCTGCTGGCAGCGTCCAGCCTGGTGCCTCTGGCCGCCACCGCCCAGGACCTGATCGAGTTCGATCAATGGCGACCGGGAGGTCGGGGCCTACAATCGCACATGGGTTCCAGGCGAATAATGCGAGACGCCCCCTTCTCTCCTTGTCGGCTCCGGGAGCCGGCAAGGACTGTGTCGAGACCCATGAGTCTTGGCTGCGTTGGCCTTATACACCCCCCCGGGGCGCATCACGGCCGGACCGCGGCGGATTTTGAAACCATCGCGCTTGACTGCTTAGGGAACTAACCATAACGTTGATCCTGCCGGCCGCGGAGCGGAGCTATCCGGCAGCGAGATTTCTGCAAAAGCTCAGATTTCCAATGGGAGGAACAGATGCCATTATCGCGAATTACCCTGACCGGACTATCCCTCGCCTTTATCGTGGCGCCGGTGCTGCCGGCGACTGCGCAGTCGCTCAATCTCACACTCGCGGGCGCCAGCCCCGGAGGACTTTGGACGCTTCTTGGCGCGGGTCTAGATGCCGTCGTGAAGGCAAACGATCCAAACTCGACGATTACCTACCAGACTACCGGCGGCGGATTTGCCAATGCCGCTATGATCAGCGAAGGAAGGGCCGAAATCGGACTTATCCACGACGCCGAGCTTGCTATCGCGGCACAGGGTGGCGAGCCCTTCAGTGCGCCGATCGAAAATCTACGCACGATCGGCTACCTTTACGACTGGGCACCCATGCAGTTCGTCACGACGCGCAGCTTTGCCGAAGAGCATGAAGTCGATTCCGTGGACGATTTTGCTGCCGCGCAGGTTCCGGTGCGTATGACAGTAAACAGAGCCGGCAATATCACCGGCCAGATTGCGTCTGCCATCATGGCGGCGGCGGGCGCCGACGACGAAGCGATCGCCCAATGGGGCGGAGCAGTCGTTCAGGCCGGTTCGTCCGAGCAGGCCGGCCTGCTCCAGAACGGTCGTGTCGATCTCTACGCGAACGGTGTTTTCGTCGGTCACAGCTCCATCCGGGAAATCGAGAACGCACTCGACATCAAACTGCTGAGCATTCCGGCCGATGTCAGGGCGCAGATCGCCGAGGAATTCTCGATCGCCGAGTTCACGATTCCCGCCGATTCCTATGAGAACCAGCCCGAAGCCATCGAGACCCTGGCTCTGGGTGCCGTTCTGATCGCCAGCGCGGAGATGAGCGAGGAAGATGCCTACACGCTGACCAAGGCGCTGATCGACAATCTCGACTCAATACGCTCGGTCCATCCGGCAATGGCCGACCTGGACACCACGCTGCTCACTCGGGAGACCGCAGTGCCGTACCACGATGGCGCCCTGCGGGCATACCAGGAAGCGGGCCTGATCGAATAGTTTCCGTTTCCAAGAACAACCGGAGGAGTGGGTAAATGGCCTTGGCCAAACTCGTCGGAACCGGCCGCCGTCGATCTTTCGACGGCGTGCCGCGTCAAACCTTGACCGTTGCTGCCGCGATTTTTGCCGTCGGCGTTGTATATGCCAACATCTTTGCGCTGCCCGATGCGCTGCTGATCGGCATTCTGTTCGTCTGCGGCATTTATGCCCTGCTGTTTTTGACGGTCGGTCCGACCTCGACATCAACGGACCGGATCGGCATTGCCGATTGGGTCCTGAGCGGTGCGAGCGTCGCGTGCGGCATCTACTTCTTTACGATCAGGGCTGACCTGGCCAATCATATCACGCTCCTCCGGCCACTGCCCGGCGACCAGCTCTTCTTCGGCACGCTCCTGCTTGCCCTGACCATCGAGGCGGCCAGGCGGACAACCGGCATCGGGCTTACGATCGTCCTGCTCATTTTCCTTGCCTACAACCTTTGGGGACACCTGATCCCGCCCCCGCTCGGCCATGGGTTCATCGACTTCGGTTCCTTTGTCGACGTTCTGATGTACACCACCGACGGCGTATTCGGCGTACCCATCCAGGTGGCAGCCAGCTACGTCTTCTTGTTCGTGATGTTCGGTTCGGTCCTGTCTCATGCGGGAGGCGCCGAATTCATGTTCCAGCTCGCAGCGGCGCTCACGGGCCGCTCGCCCGGAGGCCCGGCCAAGATCGCCGTCATATCGTCCGGCATGTACGGAATGATCTCGGGCAGTCCGACTTCGGATGTGGCGACCACGGGATCCATCACCATTCCGATCATGAAGCGGCTCGGATACTCCCCGCGTTTCGCGGGCGCTGTCGAGGTCGCGGCCTCGACGGGTGGAGCCGCCATGCCGCCCGTCATGGGATCGGCCGCATTCATCCTGGCCGAGTATACCGGCATCGATTATCGGAACGTCGTGCTCGCGGCGCTGATTCCGGCGATCCTTTATTATATCGGCGTCTATTTGCAGGTGCATTTCCGTGCCGTTCGCCAGGGACTGCAAGGCGTCAAGGACGTCGACCCGGTGCAGGAGACCCTGAAGACGGGATGGGTGTTCGTCATACCGCTCGTGGTGATCACCGTAGCCCTGCTGATGGGCTATACGCCCACCTACGTCGCCGTTTACGGCACGGTTGCCCTGGTTGTCGCGTCCCTGCTGACCAAGCGGACCCGGATGACGCCGCGCAAGATGCTGGAGGGGCTGGGCGAGGCGACCATCCGCATGTTGCCGGTGGCCGGCGCCTGCGCCGCAGCGGGATTGATCATTGGCGGGCTGACGATGACCGGCCTTGCCCTCAAGACGTCGAGCCTTGTCCTGATGCTGTCGGGTTCGGGCCCCTTCGTCGTCCTGTTGCTCGCCGCCGGCATCGCGATTCTTCTGGGACTGGGGATGCCCACGCCCAGCGCCTATATTCTTGCGGCCGTGCTCGTCGGTCCGGCGTTCACGGTCGTCGGGCTGCCCCTGCTGGCCTCCAACATGTTCCTGCTCTACTTCGCCCTGCTCTCCGCCCTGACGCCGCCTATCGCGGTGGCAGCATACACCGCATCCGCAATCGCGGATGAAGACCCAATGAAGATTGCCGTCACGTCGGTGAAGCTGGCCGCCATCGGGTTCATTCTCCCGTTCTTCTTCGTATGGAACGAAGCCTTGCTGGCCCAGGGCAGTGCCTTGGAAATCGGTGTTGCCGCGTTGGGCGGCATCGTGGCCACGACTCTTCTGGCGCTTGCTCTGGAAGTCGAATTGAAGCCAATTGTGCGGGTGGTGATTCTGGCGGCCGCTGCGGCGGCGCTCTCTCCCTACCTTTTCCTTTCCATACCGGTGACCGTTCTCGCGATCGCGCTGGGCATATGGCGACGGACAAGGAAACTGGCCACAGATCCCGCGCACCAGGAGCGCACGATTTCACAACGCTAAGGTCCGCAGCGGAAGGATTGCGCATTGGCGAGGCCGTATTTCGGGAGACCCCCGTTGCGGCCTCCGCTCCCGTTCCACCAGGGGACGCATTGGGACGAGGCGTTCCCCGGACAGTTTGGCATCATCGCCTCGCCCTCGAAGCCCAGTATGCACGGACCGCTGAATGATGGATCGGAAAAAGCTATAACGACGCCTGTTTTAGGCTTCGATTATTGACACCCAACAACCGGGGATATCAAGGCAACCCTGGCCCCGCCATCGCATGACACGGCATGCAATCTGGAAAAGAGGATGTAATTCTCTCATCCGGAACCATATATTTTTGCAAAATACTATGAAGATTCCTACATATATTTATACACGAACTCCCCCCATTCAAAAATACAGAACGAGAACTGTCATTGACAGACTATCTTTTGAAAAGTAGTCTTGATTTGTTAGGAAGCTAAACGTTTTACCCCTCCGGCGGGGCGTTTGGCTCGTTCAGGAGGAAGATAAGATGACCTTTGACACGCTTGAGAAGAGCTATCGCAAATATCTGAAGAGCGGCACCGCGGCGTTCGCGTTGCTGGCAATGCTTGTCGCCAGTCCAGTGGCGCAAGCACAGAAAATCGAAGAGATAAGCGGCACCCTGCCCGACGGCACGGCCTGGCTGATCAGCGTGCCCACCGACTGGAACGGCGTGCTCCTGCGCGATCTCGACTATGCGGCGAATTCGCAGACGGAGCGCTTTACGGATCTGCTGAGCAGAGGTTATGCCTTCGCGGGTCTGGCGCGCCATCCCATGCGCACGTGGCAGTATGATCCGCAGCGGGAAATACATAACCTCGAAGCCGTTCAAACGATTTTCGAGGAGCAGTACGATCCCGAGTGGGTGCTGGCGTTCGGCTGCTCAGGAGCCGGATTCGTCAGTCTCGCCGCCGCCGAGGATTTCTCCGATCGCATAGACGGTGCGGTCGTTCTGTCGGCGCATATACCGGTGTGGATCATGAACAGCTACCTCGATGGCTGGTTTGCCATGCAGACGCTCCTCGCGGACGCGTATGAGGAAGCCGGCCTGGGCTCCGCGAGCGACCTTCGCATCGTCAACATGCCGAACGGCGCCGGCTCCGACGGCAGGACGATCGGCGACATCCAGGCCTCATGGCGCAGCGCGGTGGAGACATTGGGAGAGACTCCCGAGGGACGGGCGCGCCTCGCCCTTGCCTTCGCGATCGGCCAATGGTCCCCCTGGGAGGCTGCGGATCAGCCGTTCCCCGATCCGCTCACCTCCGAAGCACTGTCCGATCAACTGGTGCCTTCGGCATTGCGGCTTACCGGCACCGTCGGCGGCCAATCGCGCGTGATGTTCGAGAATGCCGCCTCGGGCCAGCAGCTTTCAGGCAATGAGGGCATCGATTACGCAGCCTTCTACGATACGGCATCGCCGATCATGAAGGAGCTTGTCGAACATCTTTATGCCGAGGCGGGCCTCGATATCGGCGAGGACATCGAGCGCATCAATTCCGCGCCCCGCATCGCAGCGTCCGACTATGCGCTCGATTACTGGAGCCAGCCCGGAAGAACAGCGGACGGGGACCTGCAGGTGCCTACGATCCGCGTGCACAGCCTGGGCGACAACTCGATTCCCTATAGCCTGATGCAGGGCTATCAAGCGCTCGTGGAAGAGAAGGGCACGACCGATCTCTACCGTCAGTCGCTGCTCAAGTTCACCGACCATTGCGGCTTCGAGGCGTCCGAAACCACCGCTCTTGTCGAGGTCATGATGGAGCGGCTGGAAACGGGCGAGTGGCCGGACACGTCGCCGGAGGCCCTGAATGCCGTCGCTGCCGAGCTCGATCTTGGCGAAGCCCGCTTCATGGAGGAAGACGGGTGGCGCGTTGAAGAGTACAATCGTACCTGGATAGCTGGAGAATAAGCCTCCGGAGAACGATGCGGGGCATTTCCCCGCATCCATTTCCCCACGGCGCGATTTATCGATATTCGCGCCGTGGACGCCACGGGCCTCAATCGACCCGGCTGATCAGCATTCCTTTTTCCAGCGGCTTCACGCTTGTCTGCCCCGGAACGAACGCCGCGGTTTTGTGGGGGCTGCTGCCGTCGACCCCGAACCGTGCGCGCCCCAGCCCCTCAATTTCGATCTCGAGGCTGTCTCCCACGTTTATGGGCTTGAGCCCTTCATGGTTGGTGCCGGTCGTGACGAGGTCCCCGGCGTGAAGCGTGGTGAACCGGGAGAGCCATTCGATCTGCTCGGGGATTCGATTTGCCATGGTATTCGTCGAGAAATCCTGGGCGATCACGCCGTTCAGCCACGAGCGCACCCGAAGCTCGTGCGGGTCGTGAATTTCGTCAGCGGTCGTGATCCAGGGTCCGCACAGCGCAAATCCGCGCTGACCCTTGGGGATGAACTGTCCCCTGCGATGCAATCCTCGCGCCGAGATGTCGAAGAACGGAACGAATCCGAAAACCTTGCCCATTGCATCTCCGGCAGAGACATCCTGGACCTCGCTGCCGATAACGAAGGCAAGCTCCGCTTCAGCGTGGAAGACCACGACGTCGTCAATGTCCGGCAATGTGGTCCTTCCACCCGACCCAACCAGATCGTTGCTCTTGTGGAAGAACTCGTTCGGCAGGCGGTCCTTCGTGAACCCGAGAATGTCACGTAGTTCGCGAACGCCGAGAGACCTTTCGAGGGGCGATGAAGCGGCGCAAGAAGTTTCACGTCGGAAAGGGTCTGGCCGGGCGCCCTGGCGAGCAGATTCTCGATTTCCGGTTTCAGCTCCTGAAAATTCGCGATCAGGAAGTCGAGAGCGCCCTGCGGACCGCGGACGCTGCGCATGGGGACGAGATCGCTGACATCGACCACTTCCGCTTTTGCATTGAGCACACCGATCTGATCGTCGTTGAACCTGAGAATCTTCATTTCACGTTTCCATTATATGCGTCTGGATCACGCCGGCGATCGACCGGGAGCGGGATTTCCTTGAGGATGATGGACAGGCAAAAGGCCAGCACGGCAGCAACGGCCGTACAGAGAAAGATGGGATGGAGAGCACCGGTGAACGCATCCAGGACCGTATCCCGCAAGGACGGAGGAAGCTCGGAGATGAGCTGGGGCGACATTGCGCGCAAACCCGTGTTTCCCGTATCGTCCAGCAGGCCGCCGGGGAGCCGGCTCGACAGCCCGGCGGCAAAAATCGCGCCGAAGATGGAGACCCCGACGGAACCGCCGATCATGCGGAACATCTGGGAGCTCGCCGTCGCGACGCCGAGCGCCCCCGCGGGAACGGCATTCTGGATCGCGGCGACGCCGATGCTGTTGACCGGGCCGATCCAGATGCCCACCGTCAAAAGATAGAGGCCCAGGATCCACACATTCGTGTCCGGGGTGATGGTTGCGAGCAGAAGCGCGCCGACCGCCAGCAGGGGCATGGACAGGATGGGCACTATTCTGTAGCGGCCCGTCCGGCTCATGAAGATGCCGGACAGGATGGACCCGCCGACGAATCCGAACATCAGGGGCAGCAACAGCAGGCCGGAAACGGTCGGGCTGTAACCTTTGACGACCTGTAGGTAGAGCGGGATGAACGTTATCATGCCAAACATCGACATGCCGATGATGAAGCGCACGGCATTGGACACCACGAAATTGTTGATGCGAAACAGGCCGAGAGGCAGAATCGGCTGAATGGTCCGGGATTCGATGAACAGGAACCCCAGAAAGCCCAAGCCGCAGACCACGCCCAGCGCAACGCTCGGCCAGGATGCCCAGGGAATGGCCGTGCCGCCAAGGCTCGCGAAGAGAACGATGCCGGTCAGCGTGATGGCGAGCAGAATGGCCCCGGGATAGTCAATTTTCTGCCGGCCGTGATTGCCGCCCTTGGGCAGCAGGAAAGTGATGCCGGTGAACGCCAGGACGCCGAACGGCAGGTTGATGAAAAGCACCCAGTGCCAGGAAAACTGCTCGGTCAGAAAACCGCCCAAAAGAGGGCCGAAGACGGTCGAAAATCCCAGGACGGCACCCACAACTCCCTGTGCCTTGCCACGATCGCGTTCGCGCAGAACATCGGCCACTACGGTCATGGCAACGACGATCAGCCCCCCGCCTCCCAGACCCTGGATGAAGCGCCCGAAGATCAGCACCCCCATGCTGCTGGCCAGACCGCCGATTCCCGCGCCGGCAAGAAAGACGAGAATACAGGCCTGAAGAACGGGCTTGCTCCCGTAAAGATCGGCCAGCTTGCCCGAAATCGGCGCGCCGACCGTGGAGGCGAGCAGATAGACCGTCATGATCCAGGTGACGCTTTCGACGGACCCCAGATCGGCGACGATAACGGGAATGGCCGTGGCAATGCTCGTCTGGCTGAGAGACGCGAGCAGCAGGACGCAGGCCGCCGAAAAAATGATCAGTCGGATCGGCTGGCGGGGACTTGCCGTCTCGGAAGGTGTGGCAGCTGACATCCGTCAGGTCCTTTCGCGTGAGGTTGGATGCGAGATGAGACCGGCTCGGCGATCAGGTGCGCGAGATCAGGAACGAGCCGACAGATCGATTGAACCGCTCCGGCTGGTCGATCCACAGGAAGTGATTGGCCTTGTCGAAGATGTGCAGTTCCGAGTCGGGCAATGAGGAGAACAGGTCGATTCCCGACTGCATGCCCTTCACCGTGTCCTTGCCCCAGATGATGAGCGGGGCGGATTTGAGCTTGTGCAGGTGTTCGCGAAGATGGACGCCATCAAGCAGATATTGCTGCCTGTTTCTCACACCGCCGTCGGCCCAGAATGCCCGCCAGGGATCTTCCCATATGGGAAGCCAGTGTTTCGCCCTGCCGATACCGTAGGCGATGAAATCGTCCGGAACACTGGCCATGTCGTGAACCATGGTGTGGAGCAGTCGGACCACGCTTTCCGCATCCGGTTTCAGGCCCTCGAGAAACATGGTGTTGGGCAGGAAAATCTCGTGATGGCGCTGCGCGACATTCGCGTGGTTCAGGCCGCCCTCGGGAAGCGTGAGACTTGCGCTGTCGACCAGCACCAGACCCTTGACCAGATCGGGGCGCGTGACGGCGATGAAGGCCGAGATCCAGGCGCCCTGCGACTGTCCCACCACGTCAGCATCCTCGAGATGAACGGCGACAACTATCGCCTCGCGCAAAGCCGGGCACGAAAAACCGCCAACCCTCACCAATAAGATCGCCGACGCTGCGAGCGGAAAACTCTGGTCGGGCTACGCCCTCCCGACGTTCCCCGCTCGCAGCAGCGCCAGTGGCCTGGTTTTGCGCCGCCCAATGGCCGGTTTTTGCTCCGCCGTTGACACCCATGCTGGTCTTTATGGCCGCGCGACGCATCAACACGATCAAAGCTGATGTGGTTCTGCTCGAAACGCGCCTAGCCGAAATAGTCGCCGCCGATCCCGAGATGGCCGACATCGACCGCCGCCTGCGCTCGGTGCCCCGCGTCGGCCCGTCCTAAGCTGGACACTTTTGGCCCATCTGCCCGAACTGGGCCGCCTCTCCCATGGCCAGATCGCCGCCCTTGTCGGGGTCGCCACCTATGATCGGCAAAGCTGCGCATTCAAGGGTCGCAGCACGATCGGGGGGCGGACGCTCCGCAGTGCGCAACGTCGCCCACATGGCCGTCCTCAGCGGCGCCAGCTTCAACCCAAGTCTCGCCGCCATGAAACACAGGCTCGCCGCACGCGGAAAGGTCATCCTGTCGCTCTGATCAACAAGCTCATGACCTGGCTCAATGCCATCATCAAAAACCAAACCCAATGGCCCCCAAACACAAACTGAACAACACAGTTGCTTATCCGACCGCGACCATCACCACGCCGGCCGTTGCCAGCAGGGTCGCAAGAAGAATGCCGGGGGCCGGCATGCGCTCGGTCTTGAAGACGACGACGGCGAGGTAGGCGGCGATATAGATCTCGACCGAGTTGATCACGGCGACCTGCGTCACGCCGGTATAGGTCAGCGCGATGAATTGGGTGATCTGCCCGACGGAGATGCACAGGGCGGCGAGCAACTGCCAGGGATCGGGCCGCCGCAAGGCGTCGACCACAACCTTGCGGTAGTAAGGGCTGACGGCGCAGCCGGCGACGTAGTAGCCGAGCGCGGCGACCGAACCGACGAACGCGCCGAGATATGCGTCAGGCAGCGCCATGAGGCCGAATTTCCGGCCGATGTAGCTAGCTGCGTAGGATGCGGCGCAGATGATGCCAAACATGTAGCCGCGCGGGATGTCGGGCGGCGCGTTCGCGCCCGTCTCTTCCGCCATGCTCCTGTCGCGCCGTTCGATGACCAGCAGGGCGAAACTGACGGCCAGCAAGGCAATTCCCGCCCCCGTCAGCCCACCAATCGTCTCATCCAGGATGAGCCAGCCGAGAAGGGTCGAAAGGAAGGGCGTCAGGCGGCGAACGGTCGAGACGCGGATTACGCCGGCATTCTGGATCGCCTTGTAGAGCGTCTGCCTGCCCCAGACAGTGGCGAGAATGCCCGAGGCGAAGAACCACACCATCGCCATACCTGGTGCGTTCGCCACCGTTTCGAGCGGCAGGCCGACGACCAGCCATACCAACGCCGAAAGTAGGCCAGTGAGCAGCACCGACAATAGCACGCCACCTTCCCCGCTCGCGGCCGGATCGGCTCTCGCGATGGCGACGCTTCCCACAGCGAAGGCGCAAGCGGAAAAGAGCGCCATCAGTTCGCCGATCACGACGGGCTCTCCGACGGATGGTCGCGGCAAGCTGCCGTCATGGTTCTCGTTGTCCGTTCAGGCCGATGTGGATGTTCTTCTCCACGGTAAAGGTGGTCAGTTCGTCCAGACATTCCTCGCGGCCGATGCCCATATTCTTGACGCCGCCGAAAGCGGCGCCGAGAAAATGCTTCGCGACCTCGTTGATCCCGACGAAGCCAGCCTCTACGCGCATCGCGGTGCGGTGCACCTTGCTGATTTCGCGCGCGCCATATCGAGCAGGTAAGGCCGTATTCCAGCGCGTTGACCTGCTCGGTCATCACCGCTTCGTCGTCCCAACGTCGCACGCCGAGGTCGGGGCCGAATATTTCCTGGCGCGCGATCCGCATCGACGGCGTCACGTCGGCGAAGATTGTGTGCTCGAGGTAATAACCGCCGGCCAGGCGGTCGTCGTCGGTCGCCTGGCCGTGTCGGGATGCCCGGCTTGACTCCGCCGGCGACTTCATGATCACCGAATTGCCGGCAGCCACCGGCGCGGCGATCTTGCCTGTGCAGAACATAAAAGGATGATTGAAGGCGATGATCCGCGCGATGAGGCCGAGCGGCTGACGCATGGAGAAATTCACCGCGTGCGGTCCCATCGGGATCGACGCGCCTTTAATCTCGGTCACAAGACCGGCGAAGAATTCGAGTTGCGCTGCGACGATATTGGCGTCGGCGATCATCTCCGTCACCGGATTGCCGCAGTTTGCGACGTCGATCGTGGCAAGGTCGCGCGCATTCGCCCTAAGCAGTCGCGCGACCTCCTTGAGAATGCGTGCGCGTTCCAGGGGAGCGACGTCGCGCCAGACCGGAAATCCCGCCTTGGCCGCGGCGACCGCACGGTCGACGTCCGCATTCCTGGCCTCGGCGAGGCGGCCAGCACGATGCCGCGGCCGGGGTCGAACGTATCGATGGACGAACTGTGGAGTGGCGAATGCCAGTCGCTCCATAGAAGAAGGATCGATGCTCCGGCAGAATTTGGTCCAGAACTTCTCACGACGTCTCTTGCCGACCACCTTGCATGATGCGCTCCGCCCAGCTCCTTAACCTATCCCTAGAGTGTCAGCCTTCCGTTGTCGATAACATTGCGCATTCCCACCCGTTCCAATCGTTATGCGAAGAAATGATTAGGCTGCGAAGTATCTGCAATTCTTGAAGGAGCGTGGCGCTGCTTGCCTCGCACATCTGGTGGTTTGGCGTCTCCGAGTTAGACCGCTGAAGCAGTAGTTCGAGCAGTGGGGAATAACAGAACCGTTTCCGGCGACGCAAGTGTTCGCATATGTTCTCGCACGTTGTGTGCGAACGCGGTAGCCTAGGCCCTGTTGACATAAGTCGGCATCCATAACTTCGCAGCGGCGAGAGCCAGGAAGCCCAGGAAAGAGACGGCGGTCTTGTCGTATCTGGTTGCGATACGCCGGAACTGCTTGAGCTTGTTGAACATGCGCTCGACGCGGTTGCGGTCCTTGTATGCCCGGAAGTCGCAGGTGATGGCCTGCTTGCGGTTGGCCTTTGGCGGGATGACCGGCAGTATCCCCTTGAGTAGCAGGCTGGCGCGGACGTCGTCGCTGTCATAGCCCTTGTCAGCCAGCATGAGCCTGGGCTTGGCAACCGGCAAGGCGATCAGGTCACCGACCGCTTTGTAGTCGGAGGTCTCGCCGCCTGTGAGGATAAAGCCAAGAGGGCGTCCCTGACCGTCTGCGCGGGCGTGGATTTTGCTCGTAAAGCCGCCGCGGCTTCGACCAAAACCCTCCTTATGAGTCCCCCTTTTGCGCCCGCTGCCTGAGAGTGGCCGCGCACTGTGGTGCTGTCGATCATGTGCTGCCAGTCGTCGGTGAGCCCGAGTTCGACCAGCGTTTCCAGCAAGGCATCCCAGACGCCTTGTTCGGCCCAGCGCCGGAACCGAACATAGACCGAGTTCCACTTGCCATAGCGCTCATGCATGTCGCGCCAAGGGCAGCCGACACGCAACACATAAAGCATGCCATTCAGAAAGCGGCGGTTGTCCTGGGCGGGTCGAGACCATCGACCGCGCTCGGACGGCAACAGCGCCCCCACCAGTGCCCACTCATTATCCGTCAGATCGCCACGAGCCAAAAATGCCTCCATGAAAGGAAGCCTTGAATCAGTCACGCGGCGATTTGGGAATCCCTTTTGTCAACAGGACCTAATTGTAGTCACTCAGCGAGAGCTGTGCTGCCGTTGAGAGGCGCTCTGCAGCCGGGTTCACATTTCGGCTTTTGCCAACATGACAAATTTGCCGAACCGCATGGTGGGCCGTGTCACACCTTCGCAGGTCGCCTTCGGTATCCGTCACGTCAGACGTAATGGCGAGGGGTCGACACCGATGATCCGGAGAGCCCGTATCTGTGCATGCGCCTCGAGCAGGCCACAGTGATTGAGACCGGATCAGCGAACTGCCATCAAGGCCATGCAGAAATCGAACGCTGCAACACAAAGGGCCGGACAGATGACCGCAGCGACCAAATGCTGTAATGTTCAGTCAAACCAGAGCAAAAGGTGTGGCACCTGCAGGTGCAAAGGTGTG
>DFMV01000002.1 GCA_002375765.1 Rhizobiales bacterium UBA3584
TGCCGCACCGACAAAGACACATCGTCAAGCGCCAGAACACGACCAAAGCGCTTGGATACGCCTTCAACCAAAATCGCGGGTGTGCCGGCGGAGCCATCGTTCATCAAAGATCTCCCTGTGCACGAGGCGTAAGCGTGCAAAACGCAAAGACCTCATCTTCGGTCGGAACCTCCACGAAACGCCGGTCTATCGAACTGAAAAGCCGCTGCATTTGCATGACTTATGGCCCCCCAAGAAAATTGACCAATGCACCGAAAGGCGTTTCGGAAAGGCTACGATGGGTCGCGACGATGAGAGCGGCCAGCGCGATGGACACATAGAGGTGGCGCTTTGCGAGCCATTTATGAGTGCGCGGGGTGAGCGAAAGCAGCAGGTAGCCCCCCAGCAATGGCGGAACGGGAACAAGGTTAATGACCAATGTCCAGACCGCCATGCTGGACGTCATCCTGATTGTTGCGTCGGCCAACGCGGCACTGCTGATCGGCCAGTGGACCGCCACCAACGGCAGCGACAACAATACAACGCGACTGAAGACAAACAGCGCCGCAAAGGTCAGCAGCGCCACCACGACCGGGGTGGCACGTCCCATCCTGTTTTCGACTGGATCAATGGCAATCGGTCGCACCCAACACACCCTTCCGACAATTCCGGCCAACAGACCGAAGAGATCGCAGTGAACGAAAGGATTGAGCGTGAGCTTGCCGTCATAGACTACGCCCCGGTCACCCAGAACGCGCGCAAAACCCGTAGCGCAAAAACCCATAAAAGTCATGACAATGATGGCTGCAATGGCGCGCGTCAGAATCTGCAGAAAACTCAGATCGAACACCGGCGATCCTCCACGGCGATGCTGTCCATGGAACAGAATAACACTTTTGCTCAGTCCTTGCTTGGATTGGTCGGTCCGTTCTGCAGGGCACGGCATGCATTTGGACGACGCTGTTGTTTACGACAGATCGATTTTGCTTGCGGGCAATCTGGTGGCGGCATAGGCACGAGCATGGTTTCAATTCTTTATGTCATGGCTGCCGATCCCGAATTTGGCCCGCATTTGCGAGCCCGGATCGAACCCGTGATGACGGGCGTCGGTCCGGTCGAGGCGGCTGTTGCCGTCACGCGCGCTCTTGCGGATGCGAAAATCGGCGATGGCCTGCCCGATCTTGTGGTGTCTCTGGGTTCAGCCGGCTCGGCAACGCTGGAGCACACAGGGGTCTACCAAGCCATCTCGGTTTCTTATCGCGACATGGATGCGACGGCGCTGGGATTTGGGCGTGGGGTGACCCCTTTTCTCGACCTCCCGGCCGTTTTGCCGCTCGAACCGCAGATCCCCGGCATCGCGCAGGCGCGACTCTCGACCGGGGCCAATGTGGTATCGGGAGTGGGCTACGAAGCGATCGATGCCGATATGGTCGATATGGAATCCTTTGCTGTGCTGCGGGCCTGTCAGTCATTTGGCGTTCCGCTGGTCGTCCTGCGAGGCATTTCCGATGGGGTGAGCGAACTCACGGGAATTGCCGACTGGACGCGCGACCTTGCCATTATCGATGAAAAACTGGCCCGTGCCGTCGATCTTGTCGAAGCCCATGCAAACACCATTTTCTAGCAACCAAGTTCGGCCGGCTTCATTGACCTGCCACATCGGTATGACAATTATGGAAAAATGATTTCTGTTGCTTCCTACAACATCCGCAAAAGTGTGGGCACCGACTGGCGGCGCGATCCGGGCCGCATTCTCGATATTATTTCCGAAATCGGTGCCGATATCATTGCTCTTCAGGAAGTCGACAGGCGGTTCGGAAGCCGCGCCGCGTCGCTTTCGCCGGAAATGGTTGCCGATCGGACCGACTATTTCGCCATCAGTTTCGGGGTGCGCGAGCAGAGCCTTGGCTGGCACGGCAATACAATCCTCTATCGTCAGGGCATCGAGGTGCTCGACACCAAAACCCTGACCTTGCCCGCGCTCGAGCCGCGCGGAGCGGTGCTTGGCGATTTCCAGGTCGGCAAAGAGCGATTGCGTGTCATCGGGTTGCATCTGGGACTTGTTGATCTCTGGCGACGCCGGCAGGCGCAATCGGTGCTCAACCAGCTCGATATTCTCGATGAGACACTGCCGACGGTCATCATGGGTGATCTCAATCAGTGGACGACGGAAGGTGGGTGCCTCGCCCATTTTGCCGAAAATCATCAGGTGGTCGCGCCGGGTCCGAGCTTTCATTCGTCACGCCCTGTGCTCAATTTCGACCGCATCATCACGACGATGGACATCGATGTGGCCGCTTCGGGTGTTCACATGTCTGATCTGGCCCGCAAGGGATCGGACCATCTTCCGGTCTGGGCGCGGATCAGGATAAATGCCGAGGCGCGCGAGATTGCGCAATCGGCCTGACGACGGGGCTTGCATTGGCCAGTGATATTGGCCATCTGTCACCCACGACGGACTTCCCCGAAATAACCTGAGTTTTTTTATGGCCGCGCCACTTCTCGCCCTGCAATCGATCCGCCTCGTCATGGGGTCGACGCCCCTGCTGGAAGGGGCCGACCTCTCGGTTGCGCCCGGGGAAAAGATTGCGTTGGTCGGCCGCAATGGATCGGGCAAGTCGACCCTGCTCAAGATTGCCGCTGGCACCATCGAACCAGACGGCGGCGAGCGGTTTTTCCAGCCCGGTGCCACCGTGCGCTATCTCCCTCAGGAACCTGATTTATCAGGCTTTGAAACCACACTTGCCTATGTCGAAGGTGGTTTGGAAGGAGCTGACGACAATTACAGGGCGCAGTACCTGCTTGAACAGCTGGGGCTGACGGGCAAGGAGAACCCCGCCTCGCTTTCAGGCGGGGAGGCGCGCCGCGCGGCGCTGGCTCGCGTATTGGCGCCTGAACCCGACATCCTGCTTTTGGACGAGCCGACGAACCATCTGGACCTGCCGGTCATCGAATGGCTCGAAGATGAGCTCAAATCGCTGCGGTCCGCCCTCGTCCTCATTAGCCACGATCGCCGATTTCTGTCCGATCTGACGCGCAGCACGGTGTGGATCGACAGGGGCCAGACCCGCCGCATCGATCAGGGCTTTGGAGCATTTGAGGCCTGGCGCGACGATTTCCTCGAGCAGGAAGAAAAGGAACAGCACAAGCTGGCGCGCAAGATAGCCGCCGAAGAGCACTGGGTGCGCTACGGCGTTACCGCGCGCCGCAAGCGTAATGTGCGGCGTATGGACCTGCTGGGGGGATTGCGCCAGCAGGTCAAGGATTATCGGGGCCCGCAGGGCACGGTAAAAATGACGGTGGCCGAGGGCCGCAGTTCGGGTGCAATGGTCGTCGAAGCCGAGAATATCCGCAAGGCGTTTGGCGAGCGCGTGGTTGTCGACGATTTTTCGACGCGCGTCATGCGCGGCAGCCGGGTCGGCATCGTCGGCCCCAATGGCGCGGGCAAGACCACGTTGATCCGTATGTTGACGGGCGAACTCGAACCCGACAGCGGCACCGTGCGGCTCGGAACGCGACTCGAACTGGCGGTGCTCGACCAGCGCCGCGCTTCGCTCGATCCCGACGCCACGCTCAAGGATGTGCTGACCGGCGGCGGCAGTGATACGCTCACCATCAATGGCCAGCCCAAGCACGTGATCGGCTATATGAAGGAATTCCTGTTCATCCCCGAGCAGGCCCGAACAGTGGTGGGCAAACTCTCGGGCGGGGAGCGCAACAGGGTTACTTTGGCGCGGGCTTTGGCGCTCCCATCGAACGTTCTGGTGCTGGACGAGCCGACCAACGATCTCGATCTCGAAACCCTCGACCTGCTCGAGGAAATGATTGCCGACTATCAAGGCACCGTCATCGTCGTCAGCCACGACCGAGACTTTCTGGACAAGGTCGCGACTTCGATCATCGTCGCTGAAGGCGACGGGAGCTGGAACGAATACGCCGGCGGCTACGCGGATATGGTTGTCCAGCGCGGGGCAGGGGTTTCGGCCCGCCGGGTCGAAAAAACGCCGGCCAGCCCCAAGAACAAGCCGGCTCCCGCCGCGCCGCCGCCGCAACAAAAGCGCAAACTGTCATTCAAGGACAAGCACGCCCTCGAGACGCTGCCAAAAGAAATGGACGGCGTGCGTGCCAAAATGGCCTCGCTCCAGACCACGCTTGACGATCCCGGCCTTTACAATCGTGACCCGAGCACCTTCGACAAGGTCACCGCCGATCTCGCCATCGCGCAGCAAAAACTGGCCGAGATGGAAGATCGGTGGCTGGAGCTGGAAATGCTTCGCGAGGAGATCGAAGGCTGACTGTGCCTCTCACAAATCTGCGATCACATTTATCCTTTCCCGATTGTAAACCAATATCCTGCTAGGTGAGCGCCGGAACTCACGCGCACAGAATATGCCGGGTTCCGGGCCAATTGACCGCTTTTCAAGGATGTGCGGTGATCCGCGGGGGACCATCCGGATGCAAAGGGGCGTGGTGCCGAAAGGCAACACCGAGCCCTGCTGCGTCGAGGAGGGCGGAACAATGTCGCGCCTGCCATATTTCACATCGCGCCGTGCAAGCCACCCGGACAACAAAAAGCAGACAAGATGACCTCATTGACCACTCCACTCCCCCGTCGCCGATTCCTAGCCGGAGCTGCCAGTCTTTCGGCCCTGACTCTCGCCGGTTGTTCGAGCATGAGCACGCCCGCGCCAGAGCTGCCCGCTACTCCGCAATTCGACCCGTTTTACGCCAATGTGTATCGCGGCGTGCAGGATGGCGAGTTCTACGTGCCGGCAGTCGATCTGCGCTTTGTCGATTCTGCCTATTACCGCCGGGTCGTTCCAGACCCCACGGGTGAACGCCCGGGTACGATTTACGTCGATACGGCCAATTATTACCTCTATCTGGTGCAGGAAGACGGGCAGGCGATGCGTTATGGCGTCGGTTTGGGCCGGGAAGGGTTCGGCTGGTCGGGCCGCGGGACGATCGAGTTCAAGCGCCGGTGGCCGACCTGGACGCCGCCCGCCGCGATGATCGAGCGCCAGCCCGAACTCGAGGAGTGGCGCAACGGTCAGCCAGGCGGCCTCGACAACCCGCTTGGCGCGCGTGCCCTCTACATTTTCCAGAATGGCCGCGACACCCTTTATCGCATTCACGGCACCCCGGAGCCCTGGACCATCGGGACCAACGTCTCCTCGGGCTGCGTACGCCTGATGAACCAGGATATCATGGATCTCTATTCACGCGTTTCGACAGGCAACACGCTTATCGTTGCCTGATCGCGTTCAGCGTTTGCGCCGAACCCGCCCGTCCGGTACCAACCGGGCGGGTGTTTCTTTGTAGCAGGGTATCATGCGTTCATTCGACGTCGTTGTGATCGGAGCGGGGGCCGCGGGCATGATGTGCGCCGCAACGGCCGGGCAACGCGGACGGTCGGTCCTGATTGTCGATCACGCCGAGGCGCCGGGCAAAAAGATACGCATTTCGGGCGGTGGGCGGTGCAATTTCACCAACATCCACACGACGCCGCAGTCGTTCCTTTCGCAAAACCCCAAATTCGCCATCTCGGCTTTGAAGCGCTACCGCCCGGCCGATTTCATCGGGCTGGTCGAACGCTACTGCATCGCCTATCACGAAAAAACGCTTGGCCAGCTCTTCTGTGACGGATCGGCCCAGCAGATCATCGACATGCTGCTCGATGAAATGAAGGCCGGCGGGGTGACACTGGAACTCGGTGTCGGCGCGGAAGCGATCGAGCGAACGGACAACGGCTACATCCTGCGGTTGCCGGACGGTCCGGTCACCTCCCCAGCACTGGTCATTGCCACGGGCGGTAAATCCATTCCCAAGATGGGCGCCACCGGTTTTGCCTATCAGGTTGCCACCCAGTTCAACGTTCCAATCGTTACGCCGCGCCCTGGCCTTGTGCCGCTTACTTTCGAGCCGGGCATGCTCGAACGCCTGCGAGGGCTGGCCGGTGTGTCGGTGGATGCACAGGTCAGCTACGGCAAGACGGTGTTCCGTGAGGGCCTGCTGTTTACCCATCGTGGACTGAGCGGGCCGTCGATCCTGCAGATCTCGTCCTATTGGCGGGAGGGGAATCCGGTGAGCGTCGATCTCGCGCCGCAAACCGATATCGGCCAGTGGTTGGCCGATGTGCGCACGCGCAACGGCAAGCAATCAGTGCTGAACGCACTTGCCGAATTGCTGCCCCGCCGCTTGGCCGAGCTTGTGATTGCTGAAACCGGCATTGCGGGCAATCTCGCCGATCTTGGGCGCAAGGGCATGGATGCGATTATCTCCGCCGTATCGGGCTGGCGTGTCAAACCGGTTGGTACGGAAGGCTATCGCACGGCCGAAGTCACGCTCGGCGGCATCGATACCGCCGCTCTGAGCTCAAAAGACATGCAGGTCAAAGCCGTACCCGGTCTCTACTTTATCGGTGAGGCTGTAGACGTCACCGGATGGCTCGGAGGCTATAACTTCCAATGGGCCTGGGCATCGGGCAAAGCCGCCGGACTGGCAATTTAGCCCGGACTGAGCACCGTATGGACGGTTCCCGCGACGTTGGCGAGGCGCAGATGCGCGCTCGATGGCGAGAGCTGGCTCGAGGCGAGCATGTAGCCGACCACGGCCAAGACGATGATCGCGAACCAACCGATGATAAACCCTCGTCGGTTGTAGCCCTTGATCGGGGCCGATGACCTCGGGCGGTCAGAGGTGCGGGCAAGGCTTGGGAAACTCATAAGTCACAAATCCGAGAGGGTGGACGTTAGCCTTGGTTATCGCTGGTCATTGTGCTGGGCCAATGGCGCAAACATGCCCAGATCAAGGCATTAGCGACACAATCGGGCCCGGTGCGAATATGGGTGATTCAAAAGAAACGAGCGGGCGTCCAATTGTGTTCCCAAGCCCGGAATCGTTATGGATTCTTGTTCCATTGGGGAACCAAGCGGGGGAGGCGACGTTCAAATCCCATGACGGCTGGAACACCGATCGGAGCATGAGTTGAGCCCCGCGGTCCCAGCCCGAGAACTTGAAACAAGCGATTTCAGGAGAAAACTAATGTATCGCAAGCTTCTTGCCTCGACCGCGCTCGCTCTGGTTGTTACCGGCGGCGCCTACGCTCAGGAAATGGCCCCGGCCGACCCGGCCATGGCCCCTGCGGACCCCGCGATGGAGGCGCCCGCAGAACCCGAAACTCCGCAGGAGCCTCTTGTTAGCGCTGCTGACACCGGCATCAATGCCGATGGCTGGCTGGCCACCGAAATCATCGGTGAAACCATCTACAATTCTACAGGTGACGATGCCGAAGCTATCGGCGACGTGAACGACTTCGTGCTTGATCAGAATGGCGAAATCGGCGCCGTCGTCGTCGGTGTGGGCGGGTTCCTTGGCATCGGCCAGAAGAGCGTCGCCATCAACTGGGCCGATCTTGAACTTGCCCAGGATATGGATGGCAACAATCGCCTGATCGCCAACATGACTCGTGAACAGCTGGAAAATGCTGCCGAGTTCGATCGTCAGGAATGGCTGGCCAGCGAGGCCGAGACAGCCGCCGAAATGGACGCTGGGGCTGGCGATGCAATGGCTCCCGCTCCTGCTGGCGACGCAATGGCACCCGCCGACCCGGCTGCGGACGCGATGGCGCTTGAGGAAGCACCGGCCGACGACGCCGCTGTGACTGAAGAGGTTGCTCCGGCCGAGGACGCTATGGCCAGCGAGGAAACAGCCCCGGCTGACGATGCGATGGCGAGCGAGGAAACGGCGCCTGCTGATGATGCCATGGCGAGTGAAGAACCCGCTCCTGCAGAAGATGCCATGGCCAGCGAGGAAGCACCGGCTGAAGCCGACGCTGCTGCTGCCAGTGATTTCGACAGCATGGAGGCGGTCGCAACCGCAGATATTTCGGCTGACGAGCTGACGGGTACGGCAGTTTACGGTGCGGGTGACGAGGAAATCGGCTCGATTGGTGACATCCTGCTTTCGGAAGATGGCACTGTAGATGCGGTCATCATCGACTTTGGTGGTTTTCTGGGCATCGGCACCAAGCCGGTTGCCGTGGCCTTCGATAACCTGACCTTCGTCCGCGATGAGAATGGCGGCCTGCTCTTGCGCACGCCGCTCACTGCGGAGGAGCTGGAAGCCGCTCCCGAGTATGACGAGGAAGCCTATCTTTCGGCGCCCGAGGACAACGCGCTGATCGTCGAATAGCACCCCATCACACGTGAGGGTTGAAAGGGCCGGCTGATAGCCGGCCCTTTTGCTATGGCGCAAGGAGAAAACCGCCGCTTCCAACGGCATGGCCATTGAGATGCCAAGAGCGAAAAGAATGGCCTTGTTTGTCTCGATGGCGGGGCGGTGGCCGTACCGCCGCCGAAATCGCCGGAGACCTGGCTCGCCCAACGCTGCCAAGACAGAGCTGCTTGAGAGCCTCGGGCAATTCCATCCAGCCCGACAAAGGGATTCGCAAAGATGCCGATCTGACGCGCGACAAGCTGTGCAAGCCCAATGCCTTGCCAATGATCGCTGAAGGGTAAAGATACAAAAAAGGCCGGTCGCTGAGACCGGCCTTCTCCTTGATGCGATACGCTCTAATCGTCGTCGTGATCGCCGCCCGATGTCCCGAAATACCAGCCAATAGCGATAGCAGCCACCGCTGGCCAGAACAGGGGACCCTTGGCGCGCGACGCGATCCGCAATCCGGCCGATGCGAGCGAAACAGTAGAGGCCATCATTGCGGTATTGGCTGCGTCACGGCGGCGTTCCTCCTTCTTTCGGTTGTTGCGCGCCACCACGATAGCCAGCGAAATGCCGGCGATTGCGATAAAGCCCGCGCCCATAAGCAGGGCAGCGCCCAGCGGGCTGGTTTCTTGGGCCAGCCAGATGTAGAGCGCCGAAATGAGAAAGCCGATGCCAACAAGGCCGATCAGTGCGATTACAGCATACACTGCAACCGACTGACCCATGGATCGGGCAGTCGAACTAACGCGGCCGGTTACAGCGGCGAAAGGTGCGGTCAGCGCCATGGCGCCGCTCCTTAAAGAATTTTGGAAAGAACGTAGCCGATGCCGGCCGCGATCAGCACCGACGAGATCGGCTTTTCGCGGATCATCGTCTTTAGTTCGCCCTCCGCGGCCTCGAAACTGTCCTGGACCTGCTCCAGCGTTTCTTCGCCCTTGCGTTCAGCGGATTTGCGGAGCCGGCGGGCTTCGGTCTTGGCTTCACCGGTGCGGTATTTGACGACATCGCCAAGGGTCGCGGTAATCGCGGCCACGTCTTCGCGCAGGGCTGCGATTTCAGCGTCCAGATCTTTTGCAGGATCGTCACTATCGGTCTTTGCTGTGCGGGCGGTTGTTGCGGCTCGGGCCATGATCGGCCTCCCATGTTGGAGTTGCACTCGCAACCCTAACGCGGGAACAAAAAAGAGGTTCCGGGCTCATCGCCCGGAACCCCCCGAATTTAGGCGGTTTGCGCCGTTTTCAGGCTGCGTTGGGGGAGGTGAGGTTCATTACCCCGACCGCGACGGCGTCGGGACCGAACTCTCCATCACCCTCGAGCTTGAGAATGGTTGCCAATTGTGTGCGGGCGCGGCTGACGCGGCTTTTGATTGTGCCTACGGCGCAATCGCAGATTTCGGCAGCTTCTTCGTAGGAAAAGCCCGACGCGCCAACCAGGATCAGGGCTTCGCGCTGATCTTCGGGGAGTTGGTTCACGGCCTTTTTGAAATCTTCCATATCGAGCCGACCGACCTGTTCGGGATGGCTCGACAGCTTTTCGGCCATTGCGCCTTCTGGATCGGATACTTCGCGCTTGCGCTTGCGCATCTGGCTGTAGAACTCGTTGCGCAGAATGGTAAAGAGCCAGCCCTTGAGATTGGTGCCGGGCGTGAATGACGATCGCTTGTCCCAGGCGCGCACCAGAGTCTCCTGCACCAGATCGTCGGCCTTGTCGGCTGCGCCGACAAGCGACATGGCAAAGGCACGCAAATTGGGAATTACGGCGAGAAGTTCGGCGCGGAAATCGTATGTATCTGACATGGCCGCCTCCTATTCGGACTTGGGCTTGTCATCGTCTCCGAGCTTGCCAAGTAGCTCAAGCAGACGATCGGGAACCGGCTCTGCGACGACATCGTCGTAGAGTTCGCGTAGCTTGAGCCCAATGAAGGCCTGGGAATCGGCCCCCAGGCTCGGCTTGTCTTCGCCCTCACGGACCTTTTCGTCCTGATCTTCACTGGTCATGTTCTTACTGCTGAGTTGCGTCACGTTTACCCCACAAAGCGACTTCTTGTTGGCTCCGGAAACGCCAGGAGTCAAAAAAAGTTCCATCGTTGCGGAACTTTTTGTCAAAGGCCCCGTTATCGGTCCATTGTCGCTGCTTGCGCGTCAAGCGAGACGACTATGCGAGGGAGCTATATTTATGAATCTTGCTGAGTTGATTGCGCCGCACATTCCGTATCTGAGGCGTTTTGCGCGGTCGTTGACCGGTAGCCAGTCGAGCGGCGACGCCTATGTGTCGGCCACGCTAGAGGCTCTAGTTGCCGACAGGTCGATTTTTCCGTCCGACCTGGACTCAAAGGTCGCTCTTTACAAAGTCTTTTCCCAGCTCTGGAAATCGGTCGATATCAATCTTGCTGACCTGCCGCCAGCCGCTCATGCATGGGAAGAGCAGGCGCGCAGGAGCCTACGCGCAATCGCGCCCTTGCCGCGCCAGGCGTTCCTTCTGATGGCGGTCGAGCGGTTTTCAAATGCGGAAGGCGCGGAAATTCTCGGTGTGACCGAGGTTGAGTTTGCCGACCTCATCGAGACGGCTTCGACGGAAATGGCTCGCCAGGTGGCGACGACCGTCCTCATCATTGAAGATGAACCGCTGATTGCTATGGATATCGAGCAAATGGTCGAAGCGCTGGGCCATTCGGTGACTGGCGTCGCGCGGACCCACAAGGAAGCCTTGGAGCTTTTCAATCAGCGCCGTCCCGGCCTGGTCCTTGCCGATATTCAGTTGGCCGATGGAAGCTCGGGCATTGATGCCGTCAACGATATGCTGCGCTCGGCCAGCGTGCCGGTCATCTTCATTACGGCGTTTCCAGAACGGCTCCTGACGGGTGAACGTCCGGAACCGGCTTTCCTGGTCACCAAACCCTTCCAGCCCGACATGGTCAAAGCACTGGTCAGCCAGGTGCTGTTCTTTTCCGAACAAATGGAACAGGCGGCCTAAATCGGTGAGGCGCCGGAACCACCCGGCGCCCCGGTTCGTTCTCCCAAAAGTTCAGTATTTATGGGAGTACGGTCCATGCTCGGTTGGGCACTTGCATTTCTTGTAATAGCTATCATTGCCGGCGTTCTCGGATTTGGCGGGATCGCTGGGGCAGCATCTTCGATCGCGCAGATTCTGTTCTTTGTATTTCTCATCGCAATGGTTATTGGTCTCGTCATAGGTTGGGGTCGGCGAGCACGTTAGCCGCCCCGTGCCGGGGCAAAGATCGGGCCACCCGCCGGGGTGGTTTAAGTGGGGCTTGTGGAACACTCGGACAAACATGCATCGTCTATGAAGGGCCAGGACAACGGAAAGTCAGGAGAGGGCACCTATGAAAGCTCTCGCCGCTTCGCGTTCGCCATGCGCGCCCTCAGTCGAACGCCGGTGTCGCTAAGTTATCAGAACCGCGATCTGCGCTATGAGTGGGCGGAAAACCTTCCCGCCGGCATCGAGTTGAACGATGTGCTGGGATATACCGATGCCGATTTTCTGCCCCGGTTGGCCGCCGAGCGTCTGCGTGTCACCAAACTTCATGTTATCGAGACCCGGGAGCCGCAACGCTTCGAATTGCCCGTGAATATTGGCGGCGAGGTGCGCTGGTTCGACATCTGGATCGATCCCGACCTCGACCCTTCCGGCCTGGCCATGGGGGTCTATTCCACAATCATAGACGTCAGCGCCCAAAAGCGCCGCGAGGTCCAGCTCAAGAACCTGTTGCGCGAGGTCAGCCATCGCTCACGCAATCTGCTGGCGATTGTCTTGTCGCTCGCCTCCCAGACAGCCCGCAGCGCGACCAGCGTTCCCGCTTTCGTTACAGCGTTTTCCGGTCGGCTCCAGGCTATCGCCCGAGCCCAGGATCTCATTACTGATCGGGACTGGCAGGGGGCGCTGCTGAGCGATCTGATATCGCGCCAGATCGCGCTGTTTCATCGCGACAATGCGCTTCCGGTGGAGCTCAAGGGTGATGACCTGGTTGTTTCGCCCAACGCGGCTCTCTATGTCGGCCTCGCAATTCACGAGCTTGCCTCAAATGCCGTGCGAAATGGCCAATTGTATCCGGGCGACGGCGCCATTCACGTGGCTTTCAGCGTGGAGCCGCGTTCCGATGGTGGGCGCAATCTGATTGTCAAATGGACCGAACGGCTGGGTGCCGGATCGACGGCGCACGAGGTTGAACCTCTGACCCGCAAATTTCTCGAAAGCGTGGTGCCGCTGGCTGTCGACGGGATGGGCGAGCTTGCCGTCAACGGCGGCCGCGTGGATTACGCCTTGCGTATCGACGGCAACCACATCACCTGATCACAAAGTCTTTTGGAAACGCGCCTCAAAACGAGGAAAGACCGGGAAGCCTTTTGGGCTCCCGGCCTTTCTGATAGCGAAAGCGCTTGGGGGAAACGCATTCGCGTTACCCATTAATGCGAGCCGCTCAAATTGGTTCCGGCGTGTGCACAAAAAAAGAGGATCGCCGGGCAGCAATCCTCTTAGGGTCAGGGCTTGGCACGATGAAGGTAGGGGCGCCTCCATCGGCTTTTCCTAAAACGCGCCGGCCCGCCGCTGGTTCCATCGACGCCCGTTATTTGTTCAACCATGTTGAAGGCACATGGACGCCATGACGCTAAAGGTGCTGGAAAGCGGCCGGAACTCGTGCAACACTGAACTTCTCTGAGGGGAGGAACAGACATGAACCATGGGTTGCGATATGCCGCAAAAGCCAATCGTTTACGACGCCCCCACCCCTCAGCCGCGGGCCAGCGATGCTGAAACGCTTCGTAACGAAATCCTCGAAAAGCTGACCTATGCCGTCGGTAAGGATCCGATTGTCGCGCGCCGAACGGACTGGTTGACTGCGACCATTCTGACCATTCGCGACCGGATCATCGATCAGTGGATGGAATCGACGCGCGACACGTGGCGGACATCGCAAAAACGCGTCTATTATCTCAGCCTTGAATTTCTGATCGGCCGCCTGATGCGCGATGCCGTGTCCAATCTGGGCATGATGGAGCCGGTGCGTGAAGCGCTGGCCTCGTTCAATGTCGACCTTGATGAATTGATCGAACGCGAGCCCGATGCGGCTCTCGGCAATGGCGGTCTTGGCCGTTTGGCCGCGTGTTTTCTGGAATCGATGTCCACCGTCAAGGTTCCCGCTTATGGCTATGGCATCCGCTATGTCCACGGGCTTTTCCGCCAGGAAATGAGCGATGGCTGGCAGGTGGAATTGCCCGAGGACTGGCTTGCGCACGGCAATCCATGGGAATTCGAGCGGCGCGAAAGTGCCTATGAGATCGGGTTTGGCGGCTCTGTCGAACCGGTCACCCAGCCTGACGGCAGCGTGCGGCAGGTCTGGCATCCGGCCGAGCATCTCAACGCCGTGGCCTTCGATACGCCGGTGGTGGGTTGGCGCGGCGCGCGGGTGAATACTCTGCGCCTGTGGAGCGCCCAGCCGATCGATCCGCTGCTGCTCGACCGCTTCAACTCGGGCGATCATATCGGCGCGCTGGAGGAAAGCGCGAAGGCGGTTTCCATCACGCGGGTGCTCTATCCCGCCGATTCGACGCCCGCCGGTCAGGAATTGCGGCTGCGGCAGGAGTTCTTCTTTTCCTCGGCCTCGCTGCAGGACATTGTGCGCCGCCATCTGCAGCAATATGGTGATCTGGGCTCGCTCCCCGACAAGGTGGCCATCCAGCTCAACGACACCCATCCGGCGATTTCGATTGCCGAGATGATGCGTATCCTGATGGACGTGCAGGGACTGGCCTGGAACGAAGCGTGGAAGTTGACCAAGGCCATCTTCTCTTACACCAACCACACATTGTTGCCCGAGGCGCTGGAAACCTGGCCCGTGGCGCTGCTCGAGCGGCTGTTGCCGCGCCAGATGCAGATTGCCTACGCGATCAACGCCATGGTGCTCGAGGAAGCGCGCGAAAAGGGGCTCGACGACTCCCGGATCGCGGCGATCTCGCTGATTGACGAAAACGGCGGGCGTCGGCTGCGCATGGGGCAATTGGCATTCGTCGGGTCCCATTCCATCAACGGCGTTTCCGCGCTTCATACCGAATTGATGAAGCAGACGGTGTTTGCCGATCTGCACAAACTCTATCCCGAGCGCATCAATAACAAGACCAATGGCGTCACGCCACGCCGCTGGCTGATGCAGTGCAATCCTGCACTGACCAAGCTGATTTCCGAGCGTATCGGGCCCGAATTCCGGGATAATATCGAGCAATTGATCAAGCTCGATGTGCATGCCGAGGACAAATCGTTCCAGGATCAGTTCGCCGCCGTCAAACGCGGCAACAAGGAACGGCTTGCGGCGCTCATCAAGGAGCGGGCGGGCGTTACGGTTTCGCCCGACGCGCTGTTTGATATCCAGATCAAGCGCATTCATGAATACAAGCGCCAGCTGCTCAACATCATGGAAGCAGTAGCGCAGTACATCATGATCCGCGCCCATCCCGAAAAGCGCTGGGTGCCGCGGGTCAAGGTGTTCGCGGGCAAGGCGGCGCCGAGTTACTGGAACGCCAAGCTCATCATCAAGCTCATCAACGACGTTGCCAAGGTCATCAACAACGACCCGGCGGTGCGGGGGCTTTTGAAGGTGGTGTTCCTGCCCAATTACAACGTGTCGCTGGCGGAAACGATTATTCCGGCTGCCGATCTGTCCGAGCAGATTTCGACTGCCGGCATGGAAGCGTCGGGGACCGGGAACATGAAGTTCGCGCTCAACGGGGCGTTGACCATCGGGACGATGGATGGCGCGAATGTCGAGATGCGTGAGCGGTTAGGCCCTGAAAACATTGTGATTTTCGGGATGACGGCTGATGAGGTCGATGACGTTCGGGCTCAGAACCGTTCGCCGCGCGAGACGATCGAGGCGAGCCAGTCGCTGCGTGAAGTGATCGAGGCCATCGGGTCGGGCGTGTTTTCCCCGGACGACCGGGCACGCTATCGCGGCCTGATGGACGGGCTTTACGATCATGACTGGTTCATGGTGGCGCGCGACTTCGACGCGTACTGCGCGGCCCAGCGCAAGGTCGATACTTTCTGGAATGACCGCAAGGTCTGGAATGCCATGGCGATCCGCAATACGGCGCGAATGGCCTGGTTTTCCTCGGATCGCACGATCCGCGAATATGCCGATGACATCTGGGGAGCACCGCACATCTGACGATTTGACTGCGGGACGCCGGAACTGGGGGGTCCCCGGCGGGTTCATTACAAGAGGCTGATGCGTTGACATCAGAGGGGGAGTAGAACACTTGGCGAAAAAGCAGTCCGACTGGCAGGCCGATCCCAAACAGATCGCGCGCGTGGTGAACGGCCAGCACGATGATCCGTTCGCGATCCTGGGGCTACATGAGAGTGACGGCCAATGGATCGCCCGTGCACTCGTGCCCCACGCCCAATGGACCGAGGTGCGCACGCTCGACGGCAAGTCCTTGGGAAAGCTCGAAAAAAGGGACGATGCGGGATTTTTCGAAGGCCGTGTGGCCATAGACCGTTTTCAGCCCGTAATCTACCACGCCGGCAATGAAGGGGGAGAGTGGGACGTCGTCGATCCCTATTCCTTCGGCCCGGTGCTTGGCCCGATGGACGATTATTACATCGGCGAAGGATCCCATCTGCGCCTGTTCGACAAGATGGGCGCCCATTTCATGACATTCGAGGGGGTGGAGGGCACCCATTTTGCCGTCTGGGCGCCAAACGCGCAGCGGGTTTCGGTGGTGGGCTCGTTCAACGATTGGGACGGGCGGCGCCATGTCATGCGGCTGCGCAAAGAAATCGGGATCTGGGAGATATTCCTGCCCGGTGTTCAGCCCGGCGCTCAATACAAATACGAAATCATCGGCAAGGCGGGAAACCTGCTGCCGCTCAAGGCCGACCCCTACGCGCAGCAATCGGAATTGCGGCCCAGGACGGCCTCGGTGGTTGCCGATCCGACGCCCTTTGCCTGGACCGACGACGCTTACATGGAAGCGCGCAAATCGCGCGATTACCGCCGCGAGCCGATGAGCGTTTACGAGGTTCATCTTGGCTCCTGGCGCAAGCGGCCCGATGGCGGGTTCCTGAGCTATGACCAGCTTGCCGAGCAATTGGTGCCCTATGCCGCCGATATGGGATTTACCCACATCGAATTGCTGCCGATCACCGAGCATCCCTACGACCCGAGCTGGGGGTATCAGCCGACGGGGCTTTACGCGCCCACCGCGCGGTTCGGCGACCCGGCGGGATTTGCCCGGTTCGTCGATGCGGCGCACAATGCCGGGTTGGGGATCATTCTCGATTGGGTGCCCGCGCACTTTCCCACCGATGAGCATGGACTGGCCAATTTCGACGGCACGGCGCTCTATGAGCATGCCGATCCGCGTCAGGGCTATCACCCGGACTGGAACACGGCGATCTACAATTTCGGGCGCAAGGAAGTCTCGAGCTTTCTCACCAACAATGCGCTCTACTGGCTGGAAAAATTCCACATCGACGGGCTGCGCGTCGATGCGGTCGCATCGATGCTCTATCTCGATTATTCGCGCCAGCCGGGCCAATGGGTGCCCAACAAGCATGGCGGCAACGAGAACATCGAAGCCATAGCCTTTCTCCAGCGCGTCAATGCCGAAACCTACGGCCAGCACCCGGGCACCTTTACCGCCGCCGAGGAATCGACGAGCTGGCCGGGAGTAACCGCGCCGACCTACGCCAAGGGGCTGGGGTTCGGGTTCAAGTGGAACATGGGGTTCATGAACGACACGCTGCGCTACATGCAGCGCGAGCCGATCCATCGCCGCTTCCACCACCACGATCTGAGCTTCGGGCTGCTCTACGCGTTTTCGGAGAATTTTACCCTGCCCCTCAGCCATGACGAGGTGGTGCATGGCAAGGGATCGCTGCTTGCCAAGATGCCGGGCGACGACTGGCAGAAGTTCGCCAACCTGCGCGCTTACTACGCCTTCATGTGGGGCTATCCAGGCAAGAAGCTGTTGTTCATGGGCCAGGAATTCGCCCAGCGCGAGGAGTGGAACGAGGCTCAGGCGCTCGATTGGTGGCTGCTGGACGCGCCATCGCATGAGGGGGTGCGGCGTCTCGTGTCCGATCTCAACACCGTCTATCGCGAACTGCCGGCGCTGCACGGGCGCGATTGCGAGCCCGAGGGGTTCGAGTGGATCATCGCCAACGATCACGCCAACTCGGTGCTCGCCTGGGTGCGCAAGGCGCCCGACGCCGCTCCTGTGGTGGTCATCACAAATCTGACACCGGTTCCGCGCGAAAAATACCGCCTGCCGATGCCCGCGGCGGGGCGCTGGATCGAGCGCATCAACACCGATGCGGGTTGGTACGCGGGTTCCAATACGGGCAATCAAGGTGTGGTCAATGCAACCGAAGGAAACGAGTTCGGTTATCCGGCAACCGCAGAGATCGTTCTGCCGCCGCTATCGACCCTCATCCTGCAATTTGAACTGGGATAGGCGCTAACAATTGGCGATCGTGCGGTCGAACCGGAAAAGTCTGCAACTTTTGCTGACCGCACTCAAAGAAAAAGAATGCAAACGCTGCCGGAGAGGGACCAGCCGGAGGCGCAACAAAGGAGAGGAACATGGTCACCAAGAAGAACCCTGCGCCGCTTGCGCGTGACGCCATGGCCTATGTCCTGGCGGGCGGACGCGGCACGCGCCTGATGGAATTGACGGACCGACGTGCCAAGCCTGCGGTGTATTTCGGGGGGAAGTCACGCATTATCGATTTTGCGTTATCGAATGCCATCAATTCGGGCATTCGCCGGATTTCGGTGGCCACCCAATATCAGGCGCACAGCCTGATCCGGCATCTGCAGCGCGGCTGGAACTTCCTGCGCACCGAGCGTAACGAGAGCTTCGACATTCTGCCGGCCAGCCAGCGGGTGGCCGAGGACATGTGGTATGCGGGCACGGCGGACGCGGTTTACCAGAACATCGATATCATCGACGACTACAACACCAAGTACATCGTCATCCTGGCCGGCGACCACGTCTATAAGATGGATTACGAGATCATGCTGCGCCAGCATGTCGATACCGGCGCGGACGTCACCGTGGGGTGTCTCGAGGTGCCCTCCAGCGAGGCCTCGGCGTTCGGGGTGATGCATGTGGACGGGCGCGACCGGATCGTCGAGTTCATGGAAAAGCCCAAGGACCCGCCCTCGATTCCCGACAAGCCAGGCATCTCGCTGGCCTCGATGGGCATTTACGTGTTCGAGACCAAGTTCCTGATGGATCAATTGCGCCGCGACGCTGCGACGGAAGGCTCGAGCCGCGATTTCGGCAAGGACATCATCCCTCATATCGTTGCCAAGGGCACCGCATGGGCGCACCGGTTTCCGCGCTCCTGCGTGCGCTCCGAGTACGAGCAGGTTTCCTACTGGAAGGATGTGGGGACGATCGACGCTTATTGGGAAGCCAATATCGATCTGACCGACATCACCCCCCAGCTCGATCTCTACGACCGCGAATGGCCGGTCTGGACCCATGCCGAGATCACGCCGCCCGCCAAATTCGTCCACGATATCGATGGACGACGCGGGCATGCGATCTCCTCGCTTGTGTCGGGTGACTGTATCGTTTCCGGCGCTCAGTTGCGGCGCACGCTGCTGGGGACGGGCGCACGGGTCAATTCCTATTCCGAGCTCAACGAGGCGGTGGTCCTGCCCCAATGCACGATCGGGCGCGGGGTGCGGCTCAACAAGGTCGTGGTCGATGCACGGGTGGAAATTCCCGAAGGGCTCGTGGTCGGAGAGGACCCTGAATTCGACGCGAAATGGTTCCGCCGCACCGAAAGCGGCGTTACGCTCATCACCCAACCCATGATCAACCGGTATCTTTCTTCGAAATGATGGACGTTCTTTCGGTCACATCCGAAATCTACCCGCTGGTCAAAACCGGGGGGCTGGCCGATGTGGCCGGGGCGCTGCCGGCGGCGCTGGCCGATCACGACATCGCCATGCGCACGCTGGTGCCCGGCTATCCGCAGGTCAAGGCCGCTATCAAACGCGGCCGGACGGTCGCAACGTTTGACGATCTGTTCGGCGGGCCCGCCGAACTGATCGCGGCGCGGGTGGCGGGGCTCGATCTGATCGTGCTCGATGCAAGGCACCTGTTCGAGCGAACGGGTGGCATTTATGTGGACCAGGCGGGCGCCGACTGGACAGACAACTGGCAGCGTTATGCGGCGCTCTCATGGGTGGCGGCGGAGCTGGCCAAGGGGCTGGTCGAGGGCTACCGGCCCTCGATCATCCACGCCCATGACTGGCAGGCCGCCATGGCGGCGGCCTATGTGGCGTTCGGCGGCGACACGCACACGCGGGTGATCGTGACCATCCACAACATCGCCTTTCAGGGCCAGTTCGGGGCCGATATCTTTCCCCATCTGCGGCTGCCCGCACAGGCTTTCGATATGTCGGGGGTCGAGTATTACGGCGGAGTTGGGTTCTTAAAGGGCGGGCTGCGCTGCGCCCATGCCATCACCACGGTCAGTCCGACTTACGCTCGGGAAATCCGCACGCCGGAATACGGCATGGGGCTCGAAGGGTTGCTCAATGAGCGCGGGCACGATCTTTACGGCATTCTCAACGGGATCGACGATGCGGCCTGGAACCCGCAGACCGATCCTGAACTGCCGGCCCATTATGCGGCGGCCAACATAAGGCCGCGCGCCACGAACCGCGCGGTGCTGGCCGAGCGCTTCGGGATCGAGCCGGGCGAGGGGCCGCTGTTCGGGCTGGTGTCGCGGCTGACCTGGCAGAAGGGCATCGATATCGTTGCCGAAAATGTCGATTGGCTGGTCTCGCTGGGCGGTTCTCTGGCGGTGCTGGGGTCGGGCGACGCGCTGCTCGAAGCGGCGATGAGCGATGCGGCGGCGCGCCATCCGGGACGGGTTGGGTTCGTGCGCGGCTATGACGAGCCGCTCTCGCACCTGATGCAGGGCGGAGCCGATGTGCTCATGGTGCCTTCGCGGTTCGAGCCATGCGGGCTGACCCAGCTTTATGGTCTGCGTTATGGCGCGGTGCCGCTGGTCAGCCGGGTCGGCGGGCTGGCCGATACGGTGATCGACGCCAATGAGGCGGCGGTGGAAGCGCGCGTGGCGACCGGCGTGCAGTTTTCCCCGGTCGACGGGCCGGCGCTGGGCGAAGCGATTTCGCGCACCGTCTCGCTGCATCAACGGCCCGATATCTGGTCACGCATGCAGCGCAAGGGCATGAAGACCGACGTTTCCTGGACCAACAGCGCCGGCAAATATGCCGGTCTCTATCAAAAGATTCTGGGGGAAGCCCAATGAGCATCCGGACTGTCGCCACCACGCCGTTTTCCGATCAGAAGCCGGGGACATCGGGGCTGCGCAAGCGGGTCACGCATTTCCAGCAACCCAACTACGTTGAAAATTTCATCCAGTCGCTGTTCGATAGCCTGCCGGGCCGGGAAGGGCAGACGCTGGTGATCGGCGGGGACGGGCGCTATTTCAACGACAGCGTCATCCAGATCGCCATTCGCATGGCGGCGGCGAACGGGTTCGGCAAGGTGATGGTCGGGCAGGGGGGGATTTTATCGACCCCGGCCGCCTCGCACATCATCCGCCACTACAAGGCGTTTGGCGGGCTCGTCTTGTCGGCCAGCCACAATCCGGGCGGGCCGGACGGCGATTTCGGCATCAAATACAACGCCTCCAATGGCGGGCCGGCGGCTGAAAAGATCACCGATGCGGTCTATGCGCGATCCTTGGAAATCACCCGATACAAGAGCGTGGATACGCCCGATATCGATCTGGGGCAGATCGGCGTGCATGACGTTGCGGGGATGAGCGTCGAGGTGATCGACCCCGTGGCCGACTATGCGGCGCTTATGGAAACGCTGTTCGATTTCGACGCGATCGCGGCGATGTTCGCCGCCGGGTTCACCATGCGGTTCGACGCCATGCATGCGGTGACCGGGCCTTATGCCAGGGCGATCATCGAGGGACGGCTGGGCGCTGCAGAGGGGACCGTGGTGAACGGCACCCCGCTGCCCGATTTCGGTGGCGGGCATCCCGACCCGAACCTGGTTTATGCCAAGGACCTTTACGATCTGATGATGGGCCCGGATGCGCCCGATTTCGGCGCGGCATCGGATGGCGACGGGGATCGCAATCTGATCATCGGCAAAAACCGGTTCGTGACGCCTTCGGATTCACTGGCGCTGCTGGCGGCCAATGCGCATCTGGCGCCCGGATATGCCAGGGGGCTGGCAGGGATTGCGCGGTCCATGCCGACCAGCGCGGCGGCGGACCGGGTGGCCCATCGGCTGGGGATCAAGCTCTACGAGACGCCCACGGGCTGGAAATTCTTCGGCAATCTGCTCGACGCCGGGCAGGTGACGATCTGTGGCGAGGAAAGCGCGGGGACCGGGTCGGACCATGTGCGCGAAAAGGACGGGCTGTGGGCCGTGCTGCTCTGGCTCAACATTCTGGCGGCGCGCAAGCAGGGTGTCGATGAGATCGTGCGCGAGCATTGGGCGACCTACGGGCGCAATTATTATTCGCGGCACGATTACGAAGAGGTCGATGCCGATAACGCCAAGGCGCTGATGACGGATCTGCGCACCAAGCTGCCGGGGCTTCTGGCCAACGGGCTGGATGGGCGCAAGGTGATCCTTGCCGACGATTTTTCCTACAATGATCCGGTGGATGGTTCGACCGCCACGGGGCAGGGGCTGCGGATCGGGTTCGACGACGGATCGCGCATTGTGTTCCGGCTTTCGGGAACCGGAACGGTCGGAGCGACTTTACGGGTTTACATCGAGCGGTTCGAGCCCAGCGACGGCATGCATGACAGGGATACCCAGGAGGCTCTTGCCGACCTGATCGCACTGGCCGATGTTGTTGCCGAGATCAAGGCGCGAACCGGCCGCGATGCACCAAGTGTGATTACCTAGAGCCGATCCGGCCCGGATCACGCTCCAGGTCCTTATTTTCTCGCGCGATCGAACCGAAAAAGTCTACAACTTTTTCTGATCGCACTTTGACAGAAAGCCCGTCGATGTCCCCAGATAAAAAGCCTGCCTCGCCCGCGCCGCTTGGTGCGACGGTGACCGAAAAAGGTGTGGCGTTCGGCGTCTATTCGGAAACCGCCGAAAAGATCTGGGTGTGCCTGTTCGACGATCAGGACGAAGAGACCGATCGGGTCGAGATGAGCCGGGGTGAGGGCAATCGCTGGTCGGTGGATATCGAGGGGATCGGGGCCGGCGCCAGCTATGGGCTGCGGGCCGATGGGCGGTACGATCCGGCGCAGGGGCATTATTTCGATCCCAACAAGCTTCTGGTCGACCCTTACGCGCGGCGGATCGACAGGACGTTCGTGCGCAGCCCCAAATTGCGGCTGGCGCGCGACGAGTCAGTCGATACCGCGCCACTGGTGCCCAAGGCGCTGGTGCAGGGGGCGGTGGCCGATATCGAGTTCAAGCCCGATCACACCCGCCCGAACCTGATCTATGAGCTCAATGTCCGCCCTTTCACCATGCGCCATCCGTCGGTGCAGGGGCCGCTGCGGGGCACGCTGGCGGGGATGACGACGAGCTATGTCATCGAGCATCTGCAACATATCGGCGTCGATGTGGTCGAGTTGATGCCGATTGCCGGGTGGATCGATGACGGGCATCTGCCCTCGCTGGGGCTGACCAATGTGTGGGGATATAACCCCATCACCTATTTCGCCACCGACCCGCGGATCATTCCGCGCGGGCCGCAATCGCTGCGGCATATGGTCGAGACCTATCGCGAGGCGGGGATCAGGGTGGTGCTCGATGTGGTTTACAACCACACGGGCGAAGGGGATTCCCAGGGGCCGGTCATTTCGATGAAGGGGCTGGATGCGCTGACTTATTACCGCCATGTCGAAGTCGATGGCGCGATGGAACTGGTCAATGATGCGGGCACCGGCAACACGCTGCGGTGCGACCATCCGGCGGTGCAGGACCTGGTGATCGACAGCTTGCGTTACTGGGTGACCGAATTCGGGATCGCCGGGTTCCGGTTCGACCTGGCGACGGTTCTGGGACGTTCACTGGACGGGTTCTCGAGCGATGCGGAATTGCTCGAGCGGATCCGCACCGACAATATCCTGAAAGATTGCCTGTTGATCGCAGAGCCCTGGGACCCCGGGCCGGGGGGATATCATGTGGGCAAGTTCGGCGAACCGTTCATCGAATGGAACGATCAGTACCGCGATATCGTGCGGAAATTCTGGCGGGGCGAGGATCACATGATCGGGGCCCTGGCGGGCAAGGTCGCGGGATCGGCCGACCAGTTCAACCATGATGGGCGCAAGCCCTCGGCGAGCGTCAATTTCCTTGCCGCCCATGACGGGTTCACGCTGGCCGACCTGGTTGCCTATGAGCACAAGCACAATGAGGCCAACGGGGAAGACAATCGCGACGGGCACGACGCCAACTATTCATGGAACAACGGCGCCGAGGGCGAGACCGATGACGAGGCGATCAATACGGCACGCCGCAACGACATAAGAGCTTTGCTGGCCACGCTTTTTGTCTCGCATGGTTCACTGATGCTGACCGCCGGCGACGAGTTCGGCCGCACGCAGGGCGGCAACAACAACGCCTATGCGCAGGACAATGAAATCACCTGGCTGGACTGGGAAAACGCCGATGGCGATCTGGTCAATTTCGTTGCTGCACTCTCGGAGATGCGTCGCAACCATCCGGGCTTCCGCAGCGACAAATTCCTGACCGGGGAAAAGAGCGATGGGTACAAGGATGTCATGTGGGTCCGGCCCGACGGGGCCGAAATGACCGAAGAGGACTGGAAGCGACCAAATGGAAGCGTTCTAGGCATGTTCCTGCATGAAGCAGGCGAGATTTTGCTGGTCTGGTTCAACAGGCTGCGCGAGGAAATCGAGGTCGTCCTGCCCCCTGAAAAGGGGCTTAGCTTCGAGGTTGCCCTCGTATCGGCGATCGATGCTGAAATCGTCATCGAAAATTCCCGCCTGACCCTGCCGCCCCGCAGCGTCGTGATTCTGGCGCACACGAACGGCAAATCCTGAGGGCCGCCAAGTCTTCGGACCCATCGAAACCCGGTCATTGGCGGCCCAAACAGGGTTGTCGATTGTAGAAATGCTGCTGGACCCCGGGAACAAGCCCCGGGGTGACAGGGAGGGGGTATGGAGACGGCGTTGCTTCAAACTCTTCCCGGAAGCCAGGGCAACGCCAGCCAAAGACGTCTGAATGTCGATTCAGCCTAGCGCGCCAGCGCCTGTTCTGCGGGCAGGTAATTGTATCCCAGAACCTGGGCGACCGGTTCGCAGGTCACGGCGCCATGTGCCACGTTCAATCCGTTGCGCAGGTGCGCGTCATCGGCCAGCGCCTGTTTCCAGCCCTTGTTGGCGAGCGCCAGGGTAAAGGGCAGGGTGACGTTGTTGAGCGCGTAGGTCGATGTGCGGGCGACGCCGCCGGGCATGTTGGCAACGCAATAGTGAACGATGTCATCGACCACATAGGTGGGGTTGGCGTGGGTTGTGGGCTTTGAGGTTTCAAAACAGCCGCCCTGATCGATGGCCACGTCGACCAGCACCGCGCCGGGCTGCATGGTGGCCAGCATATCGCGCGTAACCAGTTTGGGCGCCGCGGCACCGGGCACCAGAACGGCGCCGATGACCAGATCGGCCTCGGCAATTGCGGTGGCAACGGCAGCGCGATTGGAATAGAGCACCCGAGCAGAAGCTCCGAAATGGTTCGAGAGGCGTTCGAGCGCCGCGGGGCTCTTGTCGAGAATGGTCACATCGGCCTGCATGCCGACGGCCATCTGCGCTGCATGGAAGCCCACGACGCCGCCGCCCAGCACGGCCACCTTGGCCGGGTGAACGCCGGGAACACCGCCCAAAAGGACGCCGCGTCCGCCATGGGACTTTTCAAGCGCCGTTGCGCCGGCCTGAATGGACATGCGCCCGGCCACCTGGCTCATGGGCTTGAGCAGGGGCAGGCCGCCCGACGGCTCGGTCACGGTTTCATAGGCTATACAGACGGCGCCTGACTTGACGAGATCGGCTGTCTGGTCGGGATCGGGAGCGAGGTGGAGATAGGTAAAAAGGATCTGGCCCTTTGAAAGCATGGCGCGCTCTGCGGCCTGCGGTTCCTTGACCTTGACGATCATTTCGCTTTCGGAAAAGACCCTGCCCGCATCGGGGGCGATTTTGGCGCCGGCGGCCTCATAGGCGGCGTCGGCTGCGCCGATCCCGGCGCCGGCACCGGTTTCGATCAGGACGTCGTGGCCTGCAGCGCCAAGCTCGGCGGCGCTTTCAGGGGTCAGGCCGACCCGATATTCATGGTTCTTGATTTCTCTCGGCACGCCGATACGCATGTCGATCTCCTCTCCTTGTGAAGATGACAGTGTAACGCCGCCTGGGCACAGTGATGTTGCAGATTGCATTGCGATTATTTACATGAGCGGGATGTTGTTGCGCCATACGGGGAAAATGCGTGATGAAATTGCCCATCGATGAGATCGACCGCAAAATCCTGCGCGCCATACAGAAGGATTCAGCACGGTCGATGAGCGAGCTCGGCGACCAGATCGGGCTTTCCGCATCGGCTTGCCACCGGCGTCTCAAGGCGCTCGAGGAACGCGGTTACGTCGCCGGGTATCATGCCGTGCTGAGCCGCGAAAAACTCGGGCTTTCGATGCAGTTCTTCATCGAACTGTCGCTGACCAGTCAGTCCGACAAGACCTTCGAGGCGTTCGAAAAAGCGGTGCGCGACATTCCTGAAGTTCTCGAATGTCATCTGATGGCCGGGCAATCGGACTATATCCTGCGCGTTGTCTGTGAGGACGCAGCAGCCTTCGAGCGGCTGCACCGCGATCTTGTTGCCCGCCTGCCGGGGGTGGCGCGAATTCATTCAAACTTGAGTATTCGTGAAGTCAAACAGTGGAGCAGCTTCCCGATATAGTTGCTTTTTTGCCTGAAATTGTGTTCCTCGCGCGGAGATTCACCGAAATTTAATCGTAATATCGGTTTGTTTGCGTATCTCACGCAACAGGTGTCCTCATGAAATTCACCCGCCCGAAGATTAAAAACATAAAGCTGTCCACTTCGGTCGTTCTTCTTTTTCTCGCTACGCTTGCATTGTCGGTTGGTAGTATTTTCCGGCTGGTCGATAGCGAATTGCGGAACGAGATTGCCCGGACGGCTCATCACAATCAGCAATCGAACCTGCGTGTCGCCGCGACAATGTTCGCCGACGCTGTAGAGGGTGGAGAGGTTGCCTGGAACGCCGAGGGCGAGGTTACGGGTGTTACGCTGCCTGCCATTCCCGAGTTCACCGACAACACGCTGATCGACAAGATCACCCAGGTGACCGGGGAGACCGCCACCGTTTTTGTTTGGGACGAGGAAACACAGGATTTCTGGCGCCGCACCACAAACATCATCAAGCCGGATGGGACACGCGCCATCGGGACCGAGTTGGGCCAGACCGGCGCCGTCTATCCGGTGGTCATGTCGGGGGAAACCTTTCTTGGCGAAGCCGTCATTCTGGGCAATCCCTATTTCACCGCTTACCAGCCGATAACGGCGCCGGACGGAGAAATCCTGGGCATACTGTATGTGGGCGTGGAAAAGGCCAAGATCGTTGCGTTGCAGGATCAGGTGCTGATGCTTTTGGCGGGGCTGTCGCTTGCGGTTTTCCTCGTGGCCGGGGGGGCTGGTGCTCGTCGCGTCGCGCCGGCTCATGCGGCCCCTCGCGCGGCTGGCTTCGGCCATGGAGGATGTCGCCGCCGATCCGGTCAATGCGCAGGTGCCTTACGCCGATCTCGGCAATGAGGTGGGCCTGATGGCGCGGTCAGTCGAAGTGTTTCGCCAGAACGGGGTCCGGGTTGCCGAAATGAGCGACAGCGAGCGCGACGCGAGCGAAAAGCGGCGCGTCGAGCGTGCGGCCATGATGGAGCAGTTGCGCGACGCGTTCGGCGCCGTGGTGGACGCGGCGGTGGAGGGCGATTTCAGCCGCCGGGTGGATGAGGCGTTCCCTGACGAACAGCTCAACGCGCTGGCCCGCAGCGTCAATGGACTGGTATCCACCGTTGCCAATGGCCTTGAAGAGACGGGGGACGTTCTGGCGGCCCTGGCGCAGACGGACCTGACAAAGCGCGTCGAGGGCGAATACAGCGGGGCTTTTGACAAGCTCAAATCCGATACCAATGCGGTTGCCGACAGGCTGGAAGAAATCGTGGGGCAGTTGCGCCAGACCTCGCGGTCGGTTCGCACGGCGACGGGTGAAATCCTCTCTGGTGCCACCGACCTTGCCAACCGCACGACGCGGCAGGCGGCAACCATCGAGGAAACGTCGGTCGCCATGGAAGTTGTGGCCACGGCCATCGCCTCGAACGCCAAACGGGCACAGCAGGCTCTGGAGCGGGTCAACGAGGTGTCGGAACTGGCCGGCAGCAGCGGCGAGGTGATGACCAGCGCCACCCACGCGATGGAACGCATTACGACCTCGTCGGGCAAGATTTCCAACATCATCGGCATGATCGACGATATCGCTTTCCAGACCAACCTTTTGGCGCTCAATGCTTCGGTGGAAGCAGCGCGGGCCGGGGAGGCGGGCAAGGGCTTTGCGGTTGTCGCGATCGAAGTGCGGCGGCTGGCTCAATCGGCGGCGCAGGCCTCCGCGGAGGTCAAGGCCCTGATCGAGCAGAGCGCCAGTGAAGTCGATGGGGGCTCGAAACTCGTGGCCAACGCAGCGGGCATGCTCGAGCAGATCCGCGAGGCGATCATGGTCAATGCCCAACTGATGGGCGATGTCGCCAGCGCCAACAGCGAGCAGGCGAATTCGGTCTCGGACGTGAACCGGGCCGTCAGCCAGCTCGACGAGATGACCCAGCACAATGCGGCGCTGGTCGAGGAAACCAACGCAGCCATCGAGCAGACCGAGGTTCAGGCGCGCCAGCTCGATGAGATCGTCGAGATCTTCCGCGTTTCGGATGGCAATTCCGATGACATGCAGCCAAAGGCGAGGGCGGCTTAGATAAGTTGCCCACGGCAAAACCAAACCTCCTGTGCAGTCTGCCCAAGCCTTAGGCAATTGGCTGGGCTTGCACAGGATTTGGCATTTTTTACTTTACAGTCAAAAATCGCCGCGCTTGTATCACCCTTGGCAAAACCAAGGGGTAAATCCATCATGCTTAACCGCAGAGTGTTCACGCTGGCCGCCGGGTCGCTGGTTCTGGGCGCAAGCCTTGCCGCACCGGTGATGAGCCAGGAATTGACGCCGGTCCGCTTCACGCTGGACTGGCGCATCGAAGGGCCGGCCGCCGGCTTCATGCTGGCGCGCGACAATGGCTATTTCGAAGAAGAAGGGCTCGATGTGACCTTCGATGTCGGCAATGGCTCGGTCGAGGTCATCCCGCGCGTTGCGACGGGTGCCTATGACATGGGCTTTGGCGACATCAACTCGCTCATCAAGTTTCTCGACGAAGATGCAAGCCAGCCGATCAAGGCGATCATGATGATCTATGAGACCCCGACCTTTTCGGTCGTGGGGCGCTCGTCGCTGGGCATCACCGAAGACCCGGCATCGCTGGAAGGCAAGACGCTGGGCGCGCCGCCGCCCGATGGCGCGTTCGCCCAGTGGCCGGCTTTCGTTGAGGCTTCGGGGATCGATACGTCCGATATCACCATCGAATCCATCGGCTTTCCGGTGCGTGAGCCGATGCTGGCGCAAGGGGATGTGGACGCGGTGTTCGGGTTTGCCTTTTCGGTGATCCTGAACCTCAAGGCGCAAGGCGTGCCCGACGAGGATATCGTGCCGATCATGATGGCCGATCACGGGCTCGAGCTGTACGGCAACGCGATCATGGTCAACACGACATTTGCGGAAGAAAATCCCGAAGTGGTCGAGGGCATGCTGCGCGCGCTGGCCAAGGGTTTTGCCGATGCGGTGGCCGATCCGGCAGCGGGTGCCGCGGCGGTGGTCGCGGCCAACGACATTCTCGATATCGCCATCGAGACCGAGCGGCTGGAAATGGCCAACGAGATGAACATCAATACCCCTTACGTCCAGGAAAACGGGTTCGGGGGCATCGATTTCGACCGTCTCGACCGCGCCATCGCCCAGCTTGGCACCTCGATCGGCATCTCGTCGGATATTTCGGCAGCGGACGTGTTCGACGACAGCTATCTGCCGCCGGCTGAAGAGCGCATGTTCGAGTAATCACGCTTTGGCCGGGCTCGATCAGAGCCCGGCCACCAAAGGGGGGCAGACTATGAGCAAACCGCTCGTTGAAATCGACAATGTCGACATGCGCTATGGCGGCGCCGATGGCACGCTGGCGGTGTCGGGGCTCGATATGCGCGTCGCCAAGGGCGAATTCGCCGCCGTGGTCGGGCCGTCCGGGTGCGGGAAGTCGACGCTCATGAAACTCGTCACCGGCCTGCATATCCCGCAGACGGGGGTGGTGACGGTGGCGGGGAGCTATGTGACCAAGCCGGTTTCCATCGTCGGCATGGCGTTCCAGAACCCAACGATGCTGCCCTGGCGCACGACGCTGGACAATATTTTGCTGCCGCTCGAAATCGTCGAAAAGCACCGCCATAGGTTGCGCCGGCACAAGGCGGAATATGTCGCCAAGGCCGAGGCTTTGCTGGAAACGGTGGGGCTGAAGGGCTTCGGCTCGAAATTTCCCTGGCAGCTTTCGGGCGGCATGCAGCAGCGGGCCAATCTGTGCCGCGCGCTGATTCACGAGCCCGAATTGCTGATGCTGGACGAACCGTTCGGGGCGCTCGATGCGTTTACTCGCGAAGAACTCTGGCAGGTGATCCGCGACCTGCATGCCGCGCAGGGGGTGACCATCGTTCTGGTCACCCACGATCTGCGCGAAGCCGCGTTCCTGGCCGACACCATTCATGTGATGAGCGCGCGTCCTGGGAAGGTGGTGAACGTGCACAAGGTTCCCTTTCCGCGCCCGCGCGAACTGGACGTGATGTATGAGCCGGGGTTCAACGACATGGTCCACGCGCTGCGGGCCGAAATCGCCGAAGCGAGGGCCGTGGCATGACCGATACGCCCGCTCCAACTGTCACGGTCAGCAAGCCGATTGCGAAAAAGCCGTTCAACTGGCTGCCCTGGATGCCGTGGATCTATACGGTGGCGCTGTTTGTCATCTGGGAAATCGGGGTGCGGCTTTCGGGGCTGCCGCATACGGTTTTTCCGGCGCCAACGCGGATTTTCGAGGCAATCATCCAGTATTGGCCGGCCATCCAGCGCCATTCGATCCAGACGCTTTATACCACCACGCTCGGGTTCATCCTCGCGGTGATCGGCGGGCTGGCGCTGGGGCTGTTGATCGGCTGGTCGCGGACCATCTATGCGGGGCTCTATCCGATCATGGTGGGGTTCAATGCCATCCCCAAGGTGGCGCTGGTGCCCATTCTGGTCATCTGGTTCGGTATCGGGACGGTACCCGCGGTGCTGACGGCCTTCCTCATCGCCTTTTTCCCCATCGTCGTGAATGTCGCCACGGGGCTCGCCACCATCGAGCCGGAAACCGAGGATGTGCTGCGGGCGCTGGGGGCGAAGAAAATGGACATCATGCTCAAGGTCGGCATTCCGCGCTCGATGCCCTATTTCTTCGGCTCGCTCAAAGTGGCGATCACGCTGGCGTTCGTCGGTTCGGTGATCTCGGAAACCGTCGCGGCCAATTCCGGGCTCGGCTACATGATGAGCGCCGCCCAGAGCCAGTTCAACGTGCCGCTGGTCTTTGCGGGGCTGGTGATGCTCGCCGTCGAGGGCATTGCCATGTACGCGCTGATGGCGTGGATCGAAAAGCGCACCACGGGATGGGCGCATCGGTCGACGACGATGGCGGGGTAGGATCCACGTTTGGTCGCGCTTCCGAACCGGATAAGTGGTGCCCACTTATCCTGGAAGCGCTCCGCTCAGGGCATCTCTATAATCACGTCCCCCGCCTTGGTTTCCTGCTCGACATAGCGGTGCGCTTCGGCGATAGCCTCAAGAGGCATGACGCGGTCGATGACGCCGTGGAGTTTGCCTTCTGCGACCAGTTCGCTCAGCAAAAGCATGTCCCTGGCCTTGTCGGGCAGGGGACGCAGGCCGGTGGTGGCCAGTTTGCCGCGTTTGCCCTGCTTGTCCCTGCCGGTGAGCATGGCCCACAGGATGGCGAAGGAGGGGGTGGTGGTGAGATAAATGCCACCCGGTTTCAGCGCCCTCCTGCATGCCGAAAAGCTGCTTTTGCCCACGGCATCGAAAATCACGTCATAGGCGGCTTCGACATTGGTGAAATCGGACGTATGGCGGTCGATGATGGTATCGGCGCCAAGGCTTGAAACGAGATCGGCGTTGCGGGCGCTGCACACGGCGGTGACCTCTGCGCCCATGTGGCGGGCCAGTTGCACGGCCACGGTGCCGATGCTACCCGCTGCGCCGTTGATGAGGATCGATTGTCCGGGCTGCAGCTTTGCCTCGTCGCGCAGAAACGGCATGGCGGTCAAAAAGCTGTAGGTGAGGCCGGCCGCTTCGCCGAAGTCGAGCGCGTCGGGCATGATGGCAAGCGGCGCGTCTTCGGCCAGGGCGACATATTGGGCCATGGCTGAAGGGTTGGGTTCGGTTGTGCCGAACACGCGATCGCCCACCGAAAACCGGGTGACCTCCTGGCCAGCGGCCACAACCTCCCCAGCCACGGCGCCGCCTGGAATGGGCGCCTTGGGGCGCAGCAATCCGGCGAAGAACCGCACGATAAAGGGGTCTGCGGACCGAAAGGCGCAATCGGGCAGGCTGACTGTCGAGGCGCGTGTGCGGATCAGCACATCGCTGGGACCCATCACAGGCATTGCAGTTTCACGCACGGTGATGGCCTGGGGCGGGCCGTAACGCTCGATCCAGGCGGCCTTCATCGGGGCGGCGGGTACGGGGTGTGTCATTGGCTGTCCTCGTCATACTGGAACGCTTCTTCAAGCGGCACGCCAAAGGTGCGCGCTATGCGGAAGGCAACTTCAAGAGAGGGCGAATAGCGCCCCTGTTCGATGGCCACGACGGTCTGGCGGGTGACGCCGACTTTTTCGGCCAACGCGGCCTGGGTCATCTCCCCGGCGTGGAACCGCAGGGTGCGGATGGTGTTGGAGATTTTTGGTTTTCCCTTGCCCACCTGGTTTATCCGATCCGGTAGTAAACGAGCTGGGATGCGGCGAAAACGCCGCCGGCCAGCATGGAA
>DFMV01000009.1 GCA_002375765.1 Rhizobiales bacterium UBA3584
TGATCGGCAATCCCGACATCCTTCTGGCCGACGAGCCGACGGGCAATGTGGACCCCGAACTGTCCGAGCGGTTGCTGCATCTGTTCGAGCAGCTCAACAAGATGGGCACGACGATAATCCTGGCCACCCACGAGGTGGCGTTGCTCGACAAGTTCGGCTATCCGCGCATGCTGCTAAACGAGGGGGAGCTGACCATCCATGAGTGAGGGGTTAAGGCTCAATTTTTCCCGTCCCAACCCAATCGTTCCAGCCCAATCGGTGGCGGGGCGCACCCTGATGCTTTTGATCGGCATCATGACGTTTTTGTCCTGCGTGACGTTTGGCGGCGTGCTTTTGGTCCAGAAGTCGGCGATGGGCTGGTCGGCCGATGTGGGGCGCGAGCTGACCATCCAGATCCGTCCGCTCGATGGCGAAGTGATCGATTCCAATCTGCGGCTTGCCGTCTCGCTGTCGGAAGCGGTGCCTGGCGTTGCGAGCGCGCGGGTGGTGTCGATCGAGGAAAGCGAAGAGTTGTTGCAGCCCTGGCTGGGCGAGGGGCTGGACCTTTCGGATCTGGCCATTCCGCGGCTGGTGATCGTGCAGCTTGCCGATCCCAACGCTGCCGACATCTCGCGGCTGGAAAGCGAGATTTCGGCCATTCCGGGGGCGACGCTGGAAACGCACGCGGCCTGGCGGGTGCAGCTTAACACAATGGCCGGTACGATCGTTGTTTCGGGGATATTGGTGCTCGCGCTGATCCTTGTGGCGACGGCGCTGGCGATTGTCTTTGCGACGCGTGGGACCATGTCGACCAACCGGGAAATCGTCGATGTGCTCCATTTCATCGGGGCGTCCAACACGTTCATCGCCGGGGAGTTCCAGGGGCGGTTTTTGCTGCTCGGGCTCAAGGGCGGACTGGTGGGCGGGGTGGCGGCCATCATCTTTTTCATCATAGCAGGAACGGCGATGAGCACGGTTGTGCCCGAACAGTCGAGCGCGCAGCTCGGGGTCTTGTTCGGGCAGTTCGCGCTGGGGATCAGCGGAATTCTGGGCATCATCGGGGTCGTTCTGGTGATTGCCGGACTAACCGCGATCACGTCGCGCTTGACGGTGCGGCGCTTCCTCTCGCAAATTTCCTGACGGTCCGGGGAGGACCTTGCCATGATCGTTCAGGCCATCCGCTCGGCGGTGTTCTATCTGCTGTTTTTCGCCCACACGATCATTCTGGCGATCATTATCGGATTAATGTCCAGGCTGACACCGAACCTCAAATCGGTGGGCTGGAGCCTGGCACAATACTGGAACAGTGCGAATCTGTTTTTCCTGCGCTGGATCGTGGGGATCAGAACCGAGGTGACCGGGGCTGAAAACATCCCTGCGGGCGGATGCATCATCGGCGCCAAGCACCAGTCGGACTGGGATATCTTTGCCGTCTTGCCCCATGTGGGGCACCCCGCATTCATCGCCAAAAAAGAACTGCTCGACATACCGCTTTTTGGCTGGGCGGCGCGCTGGATGGATACGATTTCGGTCGATCGCAAAAAGGGCAAGGATGCGTTGCCCGCCATGATGGACGAGGCCAGGGCGGCCCTGGGCAAGGGTTGCCGGGTGATCATATTCCCCGAAGGCACGCGCCGCGCGCCGCTCGATACGCCGGCCTACCGCTCGGGGATCGTGCGGATGTATCTGGCCATGGATGTGCCGGTGGTGCCCGTCGCGCTGACGTCGGGGCTCTATTGGGGGCGCAACAGCCCCGTTTTGTGGCCGGGGACGGCGCGGGCCAAATTTCTCGAGCCGATCCCGCCGGGGCTACCGGGGGATGAGTTTTTGAAAACTCTGATCGCGCGCATCGAAACCGAGACCGACGCCATGGTGCTCGAAGACGCGAGAAAGGGCCTTGCACGGCCGATCTCGCCACGGCTTCGCGCTCGGCTCAACGAACTTGAAGCCAAATCGGGCGCCTCGTCCTGACCTCTCGCGCTCATCGGTGTTCCAGTCATCAAAATGCGATAGATTGTGTTTTGCCGTAATCGGGACACAATATCTTGACATCGCTTATGAGGAATGGGACGATTTGGGAGTGCATGGGATTGACGCTTCCTCCATTTTGTTCTAATTTTGTTCTCATTGGGCCGGTTCGGTCGGAGTGACTGCCGGTCACCAAATGAATTTTTCGCCTTTGGTGGCGGGATAGCGCGGGGCCGTTTTCGAGGGTGGCCATGATCGGATTGAACAGCATTGCGGAAGCCGGCATTGGCGAGAGCGCCAGTGTGCTTTGGACCGGACGGTCGGGCCGGCGTTATCTGATGGAGCGCGAGCGGGAGGCCGGGGTCGCCATGACGCCGACCCGGCTTTATGCGCTCGAAGACAACGGAGTGATCGGCTGGGCCGGCACCGCCGAAGATCTTATCGGCGACCATCGGGCACGCGAAAAATTCCGCCGGTTGAGCGCGAGCGGGGCCAGCATGCTCTCGCTTGCCGCTCCGAGCGATCCGCTGGCGGTGATGACGCTTGTGTGGGATCTCGAAGGCAGCCGGAGGGCGCTAGGCCGGGCTGCCTGAACCGGAATATCAAATCGGATCCATGATCGCATTAGCTGCAACACCGTTTGCTCAACGGTACGGTTTATGCTGGACGATTGCGTGTTTAGACGTTGTTTCTGCGAGGACGAAATAACGGCTTGGGACGACATGGGCCAGGGGAGTAATAGTGTCTTGCCGTGGTCAAATAAACAGTGCGGCTCGTGCGGTGAAGATGTGAATACAGTTACAGGTTTGCCAGATACAGTGAAATGCTCTTAAATACAAATGTGTGAGGGTCTTCGGGGGACGGGGCATGTTGCCGGAGGGTGTTCGTGCGGCAGTTGACGGGCTTTATGAGGCCGGATTCGAGCGCGGATTGTGGCAGGCAGGTCTGGCGCGATTGTGCGATGCCATTGGGGCGGATTCGGCCATCACCGTGCCGAGGGTGGCTACCGAGGACACGATCAACCTGCCGTTCTCGTCCGACCTCACCGAGTTCGCCGAGCGCTTTGTGGTTGATGGGTGGCATCTCGACGACTACCGCGCCAACCGAGGCTGGCCGCTGACGGACCGCGGACAAACCATCGTGCTCGAGCAGGATATCGCGACCGAGGAGGATCATCAGCGCGAGCCGATCTACCAGGAGCTCATGTTGCCTTACGGCAAAAAGTGGTGGGGCGGAATAACCTTCAAGTCGCCCAGCCGCCAATATGTGCTGTCGGTGTTTCGCGGTGCAAAGGGCGAAATGTTCTCGGAGGACGACCGGTTGCTGTTCGGGGCCATTTCAGGTCACCTAGCGCGAGTCGTTACGACGGCCGAGCGCGTGGGCTGGGTGCAGACGTCGCTTGGGCTGGGCATGCTTGATGCCCTCAACGATGCGGCCATCCTGCTCGACAGCCAGGGCCAGGTGATCGAGATGACACGCGGCGCAGAGCATATGATGGGAGATAGTCTAACTGTGCTCGGCCGCAAGGTGACCTCCCACAACCGGACCGTTGCCCGCAGCGTTTCGGCGGCGATAAGCAAGGTGGTTGCGGAGGGGCCGGATGCATCGGGACCGCTGCGCATCGAAAGACCCGGTCGGCGTCCATTGCTGCTCGATGTGCTGCCGGTGCCCACCCGGTTTGACGGCGTGTTCTTTTTTGCGCGATTCATCGTGTTGTTGACCGATCTTGACCGCCAGCCAATGCCCAGCGCCGCGCTGCTCAAACAGGCGTTCGGCCTTACCCCGGCCGAAGCGCGCGTCGCCCTTGAGCTTACATCGGGATTGAGTCTGTCCGAGGCAGCGGAGAAGTGCGGGATAGCCCGTGAGACCGCCAAAACCCATCTTAATTCGATATTCTTTAAAACCGACACTAACCGGCAAGGCGCCCTTGTCGGGCTGATCCGATCCGTTATGGCCCGGCGCTCCGGCTGACAATCGGTGCGGGTCTGACGTTTTTTCGCCGCCGCCGCCCAACCCTCCCCCGGGTGGGGGATACTGAGGTGTTCGACCGGTCGTTAGCGTCCCTTCTGACAGAAATCTGATCGCGCACCGGCACTGACCGCGGCGCTTTTGGAGACAACTTCAGGGGAACCCCATGCAGAGATATACTCCGTTTTTTGTTATCGGCCTTTCCGCAACGCTGTTGGCGGGATGCTCCTCGACCGGCAGCACAGGGGGCGGCGGAGGCGGGGGGACGCCTTCGCCGGCAGTGTTTGCCGTATCGGCTGGAACCGCGAGCGAGGCGTTGGCGGACGGCCAGACCCTGATGGCCTATAACAGCCTGATGAGCGCCGCTGTCGAACACGACTTCGACGCTTTAGAAACGAGGGCGCTCGAGGACACGGCATTTTCGATTGCCGCCAATGACCAGGGCGGCCTCGATGTGACCATCGACGGCCTCACCCACAGCTTTGCCGCCACCGATATCAGCGGCGGAACCCTTGAGTTTGATGGTCTCGGGCCGGGGCCATACTACAGGCTCGACAGTTGGCAGGGAGATGTCGTCGATGTGCTCGATGTGTCCAACGCCGCGCACCATCAGGTGTGGAGCTATTTCTGGGATCCTGCCGGAGAAGCGATCAGCGGGTTTGCGGTCGTGGGCACCGAAACCATGCCTGGCGATGTGCCAAGCACAGCAACCGCCACATACTCGGGCTTTGCGGGCGCAGCCCTGACCGACAGCGGCACGTTCAACGACACGACCCGCATTGTGGGGGACCTGACGATGTCGGCTGATTTCAATGCCGGTCAGATATCGGGGCTGGTCGACAATATCGAGGTGCTTGGCGGTTCTGCAGTCAGCGGCACCGTGGCCCTTGACAGTGCGGCGATCTCGGGCACGGGGTTCAGCGGGACAATCACCCCGGACAACGACCTTCTAACGGCGTTCACTCTCACCGATCTGGGGGGCACCTATAGCGGCAAATTCTATGGCGCGAGCGGCGAGGAAGTGGGCGGCGTAATGGCTATCAGTGGCGACGAAACGGTCGGCACCGGTGTTTTCTCGGCAATAAGGGACTGATTGCGAACCTCCAACCTGCAAAGGGTACGGCATCAGTGTGTCGTACCCGTCTTTTTGAGGGGACCTGGACGATGCGCATTCCGATCTTCTTCATGGCGCTTGTCCTGGGCATGGCAGGGACGGCAGCGGCTAGCGGACCGGACGGTAAGCTTCTGGCACGGCTTCTGGCGTGGGGTGACCACGACGGTGCGCGCGCCCATCTTGCCGCCACTGTCTCCGAACCGGCACTGCATGCCCTCCATCGCACCCATCTCGAAGGGCTGATCGCCCGGCAGCAAGGTCGGAACGCTGACGCCGTTGCGCTCTTTCGTTCCGTTTTGGTCATCGATCCCGATTTCGTGGCGGCACGCGTTGAGTTGTCCAGAACTCTGCTTGCGATGCGCAATTTCGAGGGCGCGGCGCATCATCTCGACATTCTCGCACTCAATGCCAATGACGGGATCCACAGCCTTGCGCAGTCCGGTCTCGACCATATCAGGGCCAATCGGGGCTATGGCGCACAGATGCATTTTTCCATCGCGCCGTCGAGCAATCTCAATCGGGGAAGCGGCCACCAGACCTTCAACGCGGGTGGGCTGGCGTTTGCCATCGATCCGGGTTCACGCCAGACGGCCGGCATGGGCGTAACGATTGGGGCGAGTGCATATAACAGCTTTATTCTTGGCAACGGGCAGGCCCTCGTCGCAAGCGCCTCAGCCGATCTGACCACCGATATCGAGGGAAGCCGCGCCGAACAGATTTCGCTCAATGCCGGGCTCAGCTGGCAGGGCCGCGTCGGCGGCGCCCGATTTGCCATTGGTCCGATCATCAATGCAACATTTTCAGCCTTCGAGCCGCATCTGATGCGCTATGGACTAAGCGGAGACTTCGCCGCTTCCGCAGGTGCGCAAAATCTTGTGGGGTTGAGCTTTACCGCACTGGGGCAGGACTATGCATCCGAGACCTATCGCAACGGGTTTCGGGTTCTGGCGGGCGCGCAACTGACCCATGCGTTCATGCCTGCCTTGCGGGCAAGCGTTGAAACGGGCGTGGATATCGAACGCACTCAAAGCGCCCATCTCGACAGAAACGGAATTTATGGGGAAGTGAGGGTGGAGCGCGATTGGCGGGGCGGGTTCTCGACCTCGATCTTTGCGCGCTACGCCAGAGAACAGTATCTGGGAAATTACCCCGGCACCGGCGCCCCACGCGTCGATGACCGGCTAAGCGCAGGCGTCACCGTTTCGAACAGCCAGATCGATCTTGGCGGTTTTACGCCGACGCTGGGCTACAGTTATACGCGGCAGTTTTCCAATGTGAGCTTTTTCGATCATGACAGCCACGATGTCACGTTTGGGCTGACCAAAGCCTTTTAAGTCGTGATCCTGATCGTGCCCCCGCCGCAATTGCCGGTTCCCATCAACCTCCGATTTTGCTAAGCGAAACGCCGTGGTCCCGTAGCTCAGCAGGATAGAGCATCAGATTCCTAATTAGGTATTCACTGCGCTTCCCCGAAAAAATATGCGTTTAAGAACAGCGGCTTAAACATGCGTGCGTCTGGATTGTTGTCCGATTGACAGCTAGCACAGTTTAGCACAGTATGGATTTTTGCTGTTTGTGTTCAGAGAATTAGTCGCGCACGGCAAAATAGAAGCACAGTTTTAGCACGAGCAGGATGCACCTAATTCCTCAATGGTCGGCTCAACAACAAATCTGCTGACGGATTATGAGCTGTTCCAGCGGAAGAACAGCAAGAATTGGTGGATGCGTTTTTCCATACGTGGAAAGGGGCAGGAACGTATTAGCCTCAAAACTAGCGATCGTGCTTTGGCCGAACGTCTCGCGCGCGATGAGTACTATCGGTACCAGGTGCGCGCAGAGGATGGGATCTTTACGGCGCCTGCGAAATTTGAGCGGATAGCTAAAGACTACCTGACATACGTGCGGAAGCAGGTCGAGCGAGGGCATATGAGGCCCTATCGGAACATCAACGACAAGCAGGTAATTGAGCGCTATCTGATTCCATTCTTCGGCTCTTACCGCTTGTCTCAGATCACGACGCCGCTCATTAAGTCGTTTGTCGACTGGCGCTTCACGTACTGGACTGAGGGGCCAGGCAAAGACATTCACAAGCATGAGCGTCAGCGAAAAGGGCGACGCTACTTTTCGAAGGTTGTGCGCAAGGTGCCGTCTGCAAATACGGTTCGCGCCAACTGTGCCGTATTGAGTGGCATCTTTCGTTATGCTGAGCTCATTGGAGAAATACGTACGGGCGACGTGCCGCGTATTCCACTTCCAAAGACCAAGCCCAATCCCCGACCAACATTCACATTGGATGAGGTGTACCGCTTAATCCTGGCATCAGGGGAACGGGTCGGAGAAGCGCATCTGCAGAAGCGCCAGCGCTATGAGCGTCTGGTCCTCGCCAGCTATATCGATATCGCTGCCTATTCAGGCCTACGTCCGGTAGAACTGCATAATCTGGATTGGCGTCATATCGAAGGGTTCAAGGAGCACGTCGATAGCCCAATAGGGACCGAATACGATCTCCGCTTTTACGCCTTTGGGAAGACAAAGCCTCGCACGGCAGTTGTGCATCCCCATGTGTTCGGTTCGCTACACAATTTGTGGAGCGCGTTCGAGGCGATTCACGGACGTGAACCCAATCCAGACGATCCAGTTTTTTGCAACTATCAGGGCGAGCGCATCAAGACCATGCGACGCAGCCTCAACGCGCTGCTTGAAGCTGAAGGCTTGAAATTTACTGCTTCAGGCGGACAGCGCGTTACCTACAGCTTCCGTCATTTCTATATCTGCCAACAATTGCTGTCCGGCGTGGATGTATATCAGCTGGCTACCAACGCGGGCACTAGCGTGGAAATGATCCAGAAGTTCTATTCAAAGCTCGGACCGGAGATGTTCAAGAAGGAACTGCGGCCAAGTTGGTCTAACTCTAGAGTAGGCAATTCACTGCCTTAGCCGGTTATTTGCGCAACGGCCCAATTTCGAGATACTGGGCGGGTGCATCGTTATAGACGACCTAAGACTTCATCATCGATAGTGCGGATACGGAGACGGATCGCTCTGATCTCCGTTTTTGCTTCCACCTTGTACAATTTGAGCGAGTTGTCGAGGCTGCAGAGAACTGAAGAAAGCTTGTCTGCAGCATTAGAAGCTTCGTTTCGTAGATCGCCCATCTGCCGGTCGGAAAATTGGGGATCACCCAAATAAGCGCCTGGCGCGCGGATCTTATTGAGGCAGTCGACCAGCTGCTCCAGCTGCGCGATGACAACAGCTCTGGCGCTTTCGATGGTAGCGGTGTCATGCAGGGATCGTTGGTGAGCTTCAAGCTTAGTTAGAACTCGTTCGACCTGGCTTAGTTGGAAATCAGCCCAAAGGGCATCTGATGCCTTTCTTCATATTCAATGCTGGCTCGTCGTCGTCGCCTTGGTCATGGATGGACCAAAAAATGTTTTGGGAAAGCTTGGTTACCTCATCTACGAGATAGTCAGTCTTCTGCTCGGCGCTCTTCAGTCGATCGGCAATAATCTGGCGCGCCATGATGTCCTGCTGAACCGCCATTTTCCGCAACTGCTGCCACACAGGCTGAGTAGCGATGTAGGCTGCAAGCAGTGCCGCCGCTGCGCCTAAGATCGTCTGAAAATCACGCAGAACGAGGTAAACTCGACACTGAACCAATGTGCAAGAGTTGAGGGAGCGGGCATTATCGACAGGAATCGTATCCGCAAGCCACGCCAGAAGTAATATAGCGATTAAAACAACTGCACCTGCGGCTGCTACGATGCGGCTGGTATCCATTCTACACGCTCGCCTAAAGACCCTCGACCGCTTTGACTAACATCTCATCGTTAACGTCTATATAGCGCTGCGTGGTGGTCAGGTTCTTGTGCCCGGCCAAAGTCATGATGACCTTCGGTGATATGCCCGAATGCGCGAGCCTGGTGATGAACCAGCGGCGGCCACTATGTGAGGTCGCCCCATCAATGCCTGCTGCCCGATAAATGCGAGCAAATAGCTGGCACAGGCTGTTGGCGGAAAAATGCCCCAAGTCGTTTTGGTATCGCTTCGACCGCTTTTGCGACGGAATGACCGGAGCATCGATAGAAAGTTGACTAAGGCAACTTTTCCAAGCGCGCAATTCTCGCTGAAGCCGCCCGTTTAGATGAACTGCTCGGGCCTCATTGGACTTGGTGTGTTCGGCCTTTAGCCAGAACTGCTCTTTGATCGTGGCATTCGGCTTGAGCAGGTCGCGCCATTTTAGACTAGCGATCTCTCCCACACGCAAACCCGCATAATGGGAGAGCAGGACCGCAATCCTGTTGCGCTTGCCGTTCTGCATGGCTTCACACATGACGAGGACGCGCTTTAACTCCTGATCGGTTAGCACCTTTGCCTGCTTCATCAACATCACCTTCTGTGGGTTTACCCTGCAAAACATGATGTTGCCATTGGCGCAAAAGGGCGAGCGCCATGGCGGGTTCTATTGGATCAGCAACTTAGGCCGTAATGTAAGGAATTGTGCAAAACATGATGATTGGCTGCTGATGCATGGCAGCTGCCGACGCCATTGCGGTCGTAGAAGATGCTTTAAATTACCCCGACAGCTGCCGTTTCATGGGTAGCTGTTGATCGCTGATGCGCTGAGAAGTTGGGTTGACGTTCAACGCGAAACGTCGGTATTTGAACACCATGGGGATTGCGAGCTCCCCACGAGGCGCCAGCTGAAGATCGCGTTCCTTTTCAATTCCGGCGACGGAGGAACGTACATGTCTGCGCCCAATGCCATCTCGGTCGATAAACTTGCCCGCATCATCGGAACTCCTCGGGCACCGCGCCTGCTCGACGTGCGGTCGGAAGAAGATGTCGCAACCGATCCGAGACTGCTCCCTGGTGCCACAAGGGCCGATGACCAGGCACTTGCCGCCCTCGCGCCACAACTCGCCGGACAGCCCTCGATTAGTTTGTGCCAAGCCGGCCACCGGCGCAGTCAGGGCACCTCAGCATGGTTGCGCGCCGAGGGCTGCGCTTCGGAATATCTGGAGGGTGGGTTCGAGGCCTGGCGTTCTGCCGGTCTTCCGCTGATCGATCCAGCGAAGTTGCCCGCGCGCGATACACAAGGTCGCACCATTTGGGTCACGCGGTCGCGCCCCAAGATCGACCGCATCGCGTGCCCCTGGTTGATCCGGCGCTTTCTCGATCCCCGCGCGATTATCCTGTTCGTGGCGCCCGCCGAGGTGATTGGCGTTGCTGAACGCTACAATGGGTCGCCCTTCGATATCGAAGATGTGTTCTGGAGCCATCGGGGCGAGCTCTGCACCTTTGATGTAATGCTGGCCGAGTTCGGTCTGACCATTCCTGCGCTCGACCGGTTGGCAACCATCGTTCGCGCTGCCGATACGGCCCGGCTCGACCTCGCACCAGAAGCGGCCGGACTGCTTGCGGCGTCCCTCGGCCTGTCGCGGATGTATTCCGACGATCTGGAACAGCTTGAAGCCGGGATGTTGCTCTACGACGCCTTCTACCGGTGGGCGCGCGACGCAACCGAGGAGACCCACAACTGGCCCACCAACACACCGAAAGCACGCTGATGCAGGACCGCGCATTTCCAACTCTCGCCACTGCTACCCGCATCTGGGCCCGCATAGGCCTCTTGAGCTTCGGCGGTCCCGCAGGACAGATCGCGCTCATGCACCGAATTCTGGTCGAAGAGCAGCGCTGGCTGGGCGAGAAGCGTTTCCTCCATGCGCTCAACTACTGCATGCTGCTGCCGGGACCAGAAGCAATGCAGCTCGCCGTTTATATCGGCTGGCTGATGCACCGCACTCTCGGCGGCATCATCGCGGGGGTGCTGTTCGTGCTGCCCGGTGTCGTGGCGATCATGGCGCTAAGCTGGATTTACGCGCTCTACGGCAATGTCGGACCGGTCGAGGCGCTGTTCTTCGGGCTCAAGGCCGCCGTTCTGGCCATCGTGGTGCAGGCGGTCATCCGTATCGGCTCGCGCGCCCTGAAGAATGGCACGATGGCCGCCATCGCCGTTGCTTCGTTCGTGGCGATCTTTGGCTTCGCGATACCGTTCCCACTGATCATTCTTGTCGCTGGCTTGATAGGGTTTTTAGGTGCGCGTGCGGGCCTGCCCGCATTCCATGGTGGTGGCGGCCACGGCAAGGTAGGCAAAGTCCAGATCGAGGACGCCGATACATTGCTGGGCGAGGAATCGCCGGACCACACACAGGTCAACCGGGGCTGGGCGTTGCAGATTTCGGCGGTATTCCTCTTGCTCTGGCTGGTGCCGGTCGCTGTGCTGTTCGCCGTGTTCGGTCCAGCCAACGTGTTCGCGCAGATTGCGGGCTTCTTCAGCGTCATGGCCGTGGTGACGTTTGGCGGCGCATATGCGGTCCTGGCCTATGTCGCGCAGGAGGCCGTGCAGAACTACGGTTGGCTTGCTCCTGGCGAGATGCTGGACGGGCTAGGCATGGCCGAGACCACGCCAGGGCCATTGATCATGGTGACGCAGTTCGTGGGTTTCATGGGCGCGTTCCGCGAGGCGAGCGGCTTGTCGCCGATGATGGCGGCAACGCTCGGTGGGCTCTTGACGACTTGGGTTACCTTTGTCCCCTGCTTCCTTTGGATATTCCTTGGTGCGCCCTTCATCGAACGGCTTCGCGACAACAAGGTGCTCACAGCTGCGCTGACTGCCATAACCGCAGCTGTGGTGGGTGTGATCCTAAATCTTGCCGTCTGGTTTGGTCTGCACGTGATCTTTAACGAGGTGCAGACGATCACATCGTTCGGACTTGATATCGATGTGCCGGTCTGGTCCACACTGAACGTGCCTGCCGCAGCTTTGGTGCTGCTGGCCATTGTTGCAGTCTTCCGTTTCAAGCTAGGCCCTGTAACGGTGCTTGCGGGCTGCGCTGCAGCTGGCCTTGCCTTGCATTTCGCTGGAATGGCGTAAGAATGACTGGACTGACGGGTACACCGCTAAAGCTCCCGTAGCGTCCTCGATCTGCCTGTATGAGAATGGCCAGTTACCACCAGCGCGGACCAAAAGCGGCCGGTCCCCTTTCCACCCCAAAGCCGCCAATCCCCGGAGAACAAGTTCGAAATGATGTGGTGGACCGGAACATCCTTTAATTGCAATGTTGCGGTTAGCCCATTGCAGGTATGAACTTCGTTGCGCAATCAATTCACTGGCTCAACGATCGATGCGAGAGTGCCATCTGGTGCAATGGCGAGTGGAATCGTAACGGTGAAGTTGTCGGGCACTTCAACCTCAAGGGCAGTTGCGTGACCTTCAGCACCCTGGTTAAGGGCAATCAGAAGGTCTCGATCGTAATCCACAGCTAGCCGATGCAACTTGATGAGATCATCGCGCTCCAACCAACGTTCGGCGAAAGCAGCCGCAACTATCGACGAAACCGAGCCTTGAACGAACGGTAGGTCGATGCGATCCCCGTTCTCGTCTCTAACAACCAGCGTCGCTTCACCATTATCGCTCCCAAGTGAGATTAGTTGGCTAGCGGAGTAGTGCGCCGTGGCCTTGTGAAGCGCTTTTAGTCGCGCCAACCGTATCGGAGCAAATGCGGTTTGGCTGAGTGGAAGCCTACGTTCACGCCAGCCATGCTTTTTCGAGAGAGGCTGGATAAAAAGTACGTTCTCTTTCGCTGTTCCTATGCGGTCACCGACAGTGACGGTCCAGTCTAAATATTTCAAATAGTTGTCCATGAAGCGGCCCGCTTCGTCCATGGGCATCAAGTATCTTGTCTTCGGATCGAGCTTTCGTAGATCAATCGGAAGTGGCGCTTCCACGCAGGAAAACGTTTGAGCCTTTGACGTAAACGCTCCCACCCATCCGCTCTCCTTGCAGGTCAAGAGAATGGCCTGTTCCAGGAAACTGGGCGGTGACGATTTGGGATCTGCTGAGGTCGCGTTCGCGTCTAGCGAAAGCACCCACTTTTCCAGCTCCCTCTGACTGAGCTCACTGAAACGCAAGATAGCGTCGATGAGCCGAAACAGCGGGTAGGCGGGATTGGAGGTGATTTCTGCTACAGCCCTGAGCGGCTTGGCCCGGACAATTTTTCGGAAATCACGCTCCAGCGCCTTCGGCTCGCTGGGAAGAAACTCACTGAGCTCCACAGTTCCGTTAGCGACACGCACAATCGCCCGATGAAACTCTCCCTCAGACGGTATGTTGTCGGGGTCCTTTATTGTTACCTCTGAGCTACTCCCCGAAAATG
>DFMV01000041.1:0-324 GCA_002375765.1 Rhizobiales bacterium UBA3584
ACAAGGCCGACGAGATAGATGATCGAATTCATTGGTATTTCTCCGTATGTGTCGCCAGCGCACCGGCCGTGAGTTCGTGTTTGAATGGATCGACGGGCGCCCTAGAGCACGAAAATCAGAAGCAGGATGACGAGCGGCAGGGGAATGCCGATCATCCAGAGCAGAAGTCCCTTGAACATGAAAACTTTCCCTCACTGCACGCGCTGCGCGGTTGGTGTTGTGAAGGAATAAGAATTTCCGATGCAGCTTGGTTCCAACGGGGCACGCAATCAAAAAGGAGCGCCAATCTGCCCATGACGGGTTGGCGCTCCTGAAAATGCGAGA
>DFMV01000041.1:559-5393 GCA_002375765.1 Rhizobiales bacterium UBA3584
AGCTGCTCGGTGATGTCGAGATCGATGGTGACCCGGCTTTCCCCCGCGCCGGCCTCGACGCCGAGATAGATATTGTCATCGATATAGGTGCCGGCGCGGACGCCGACATTGCCTTGTGCGTCGGTGACGATGTCGAGATCGTCGAGCCCCGCGGCCTCGCGCAGCGAGCCCAGGAGCGAACCCGAACCACTGCCGCCGCCGGCCAGTTCGGCCGCCGCGGCCGCCAGTTGCGCCAGTTGCAACGGCGAAAGTTCGCCCACGCCGCGATCGAAGATCAGCCGGGCCAGAACTTCGTCCTGGGGCAACATGGGATCGGACGAGAATGTCACCTCGGGCGATGACGCGCGGCCTGAAACCGTAACGATGACCGTAATGTCATTGCCCTGGGTGCGGGCCACGAGGTTGATGAAAGGATCGAGATCGCCAATCAGGGTGACGGTGCCTTCGTCGAAATCGATGCGCTGGCCCAGAATCGAGAGGCGTCCGCGGATCAGTTCGAGCGCGCCGACGGGCTGGACATCGGCCACGTTTCCGTTGATCTGCACCTGGCCACCCACTTCCGCGTCGAGGCCACGGCCGCGAATGAACACCTGATTGGGTGCAGAGATGGTGATCGCAAGCTCGAGCGGTACGCTGGCCGTCGTGGTGCTCGACGCGCGCTGGTCGATGCGGGCCCGCGCCAGGGTCGCGGCGACCGGCGAAGGCGGGCGGACATGATCAACGTCGATAACGCTCACCGCGCCCCCGAACCCGTCAGGAACCGTGATATCGGCGCGCGCTATGTCGATGTTTCCGGCCAGTCGCCCGCCATTTGCGATGGGGCCGGTGAGCCGCAGGTCGCCGTTGAGGGTGGCGACCACCAGATTGCCATCGGCATAGCGCGCCTGATCGAAAGTGATGGCGATATCGGAATTGAGGCCCGCATCAAGGCCCACAAAGCCTGAGGCCGAGACCGAACCGCCCGTGGCAAGGTTTGCCGTGAGCGTGTTGATGGTCACACGATCTGCGTTGAGCGAAGCATTACCTGTTATGCCGACCAGCCGCAGCGCAAGTCCGGGATCGATGAATTCGCCATTGGCGACCGACACGGTGCCCGAAAATTGCGGATTGTCGATGCGCCCTGTCACCCGGGCGTCCAGATTCGCCGTGCCTGAAATCTGCGCCCCGCGATCGGCGACGAACCGGTTGGCGAGCGAGAGCGGCGCTGAGCCGTTGATGGCGATATTGAGCCCGGCTCCCTCAAGCGGAACAGTGCCCTGCGCCGTTGCGCTGAGCCCGCCCGATCCATTGGCGCGGGCCTGGGAGAGGGTGATCGTGTTTTCGGCGAAACTGCCCTGAGCGGACAGCGTGAGCGGCGCGATGCCGAAGTCGGAGATCGCTACGGCGTTGATGCCGTTCGCTTCCACCGAAAAGCTGGCGCGCGGATCACCGGCTTCGCCCGAGATTTGCGCGGTGCCCGAAACAGTCCCGGCCAACCCCAGATCGGGAACGATGGTGTTGGCGATGGTGAGCGGGAAGGCTCTGACATCGAGCGCGATATCGAGATCTTGTCCCGCGCTGCCCGTGGCGGTTACACGGCCCGAGCCAACCGCCAGCTCGATCCCTGAGAACGAAACCGTCTCGTTGGCGACGGTCAGTTCGGCCGGTTGTGCGAGACTTGCGGCAAGCTGGCCCTGGGTGAGGCGGAAACTCTCCAGCGCCACCCGGTATCCATCGGCGATGGGCTCGAGCAGACCGGCCAGCGCCAGGTCGGTTCCCGCGTTGAGCGAGCCATTGGCTGAAAACCGTGTCGTCTCTTCGCTTGCGGTTGCGGTGAGCGAAACGGACTGGACATTGGTGCCTGCGGCAACGATATCGGCGCCGTTGATGGACCCGTCGATCACCGGGACGCCGAACAGGTCGGCAATGGTGGCTTCGGCGTTGGCCGAGCCGATTGTGATATCGTTGAACCTGACGGCGTCGAGAGAGGCCGTGACCTCGGCGTTCTGGGCTTCACCCTCGGGGTTGAGGATGATATCGGCGTTGACCGTGCCGCTGGCCTCGGCCAGCGCGAGGGCGGCAGCGGTTTCGATATTGGGCGCATCAAGGGTCAGCCGACCATCGATCAGGCCATCGGCGAAGCGGGTGAGATTGCCCGAGAGCGCCGCGCCGGGAGCATCGAAACTGATATCGGACAGCCGCAGGCGCTCGGCATTGTTGTCGATATCGCTTGAAAGAGTAACGCGGAAACCGTCAAGCGATGCGGTGCCGGTGAGTGCGCCCACGAGCCCTTCTTCGCTGGAGATGCCGTCAAAGCCGATATTGGCGTTGCGCAGGGTGCGACCATCGAGCGCACCTTCGGGAACGTTGATGTCGGCAGTCAGCGCAATGGTGCCCTCAGCACCCTGGGCCGTGCCCGTCGCTGTCAGGCGACCGGACATTTGGGGATCGATCAGCGCAAGATCGGCCAGCGCCAGATCGAAGGTGAAATCGGCAGTGCCGGTGGCGTAGGTGCCATCGGCGACCATTTCGATCTGGCTGTTGGCAATTCGGAAATCCTCAGCCTCGAGCCCGGCTTCACTGCGCGCCACCCGGCCCGAAAGAGCCACAGTGCCTGCAAGCAGATTGTCGGCGATTTCGTCGTCGACCGAAAGGTTGGTGCCATTGCCCATAAGCGTGAGGTCGAACCCGCCCGACAGGGGCGAAATCGTTCCGGTGGCGCTAAGCGCAATGGCGCCTGAAAGGTCGCGTTCGGCGAGACCCGAGAAAGGGGCGATGGACTCTGTGGTGAGCGCAAGATCGCCGGTAAAGACGTTATCGGCGATCTGGCCGGCGGCTTCGAAATTGAGCGCCTGGGCCACGAGGCGAAGCTGGGCCAGCGTGACGGGCTCACCCGCCTCCCACATGCCGGCCAGGCCAAAGCCGAAAGAGGACCCGAGGGCCTGGGAAATTTCTTCGGACGAGGAGGTAACGCCTTCGAGCCTGCCGTCGCCATTAAAGGTGACGCGACGGGCCTGCGGACTGTCCAGATCGGCGGCGACGCCCGATGTGTCGAGCACCAGGCTCTGCGCCGCGAAATCGGGCGTGGAAAAGCCGAGCAACTCGAAGCGTCCCGACCATTGATCGGATCCCTGATCGCCGTAATCGACCTCGAAACCGGCGCGCTCGATACGGGTGGAGGCGCCCGGCACCGGCAGAGTGACCGTGTTGCCTGAAACCGGGGCAATTTCGCCGCTCATGTCGAGCCGGCTCAAAAAGCCGTCCGCCGTGGTGGCGGCGTTGGCCAGAAGCGACAGTTCGCCGCCCGAAAGCGAAAGGTTGGAGATTTCAAAGCCACCGGCATCGCGCATCAGCGCGTCGAGTGAAAGCGCGGTCTGTTCGCCAAAGAAGTCGCGATAGGCTGCGGGCAGGACGGTCGATAGCGGACCACCCAGATCGGCGGCGATCGCGAGACCCTCGGCAGTCTGATCGAGGGTGCCCTCCCCGGTCAGGATACGGTTGCCATCGGCATCGAAGGTCAGATCGATATCGAGATCATCGATGGGTCCGGCGCCTTGCAGGCCCAGCGCAATTTCCGGACGCCCCTCGATGTTGAGGAGATTGGCGACGATACCGTCTTCCGGTTCGATGAGTTCGAGCCCGAGATCGATTTCGCGCGTTTGGTTGGCGTATTGCAGGTCGAGGTCGAGCGTGCCGCCCGGTCCGTCGAGGCGTTCGATATCGAGCCGGGCATCGATGGCGCCACCCTCCAGCGTCATCGATCCGGCCAGCGAGATTTCCGAGCCTAAGCCAAAGACCTGCTCGCCAAACCGCACATTGGGGACCGAGAGGCTTTCGAGAATAACCGCGACGGGCAATTCGGGAACGGAGAACCCGCCCGCCTCGGGGGACGGGGCGGTTGGCGCTTCAGTGGACACCGGATTGCGGATATAGGCGATTGAATCGGCGGAAAGCGACTGGATTTCCAACCGTCCGAACAGCAGCGCGCCCTGGTTCCACTGCAATTGCGCATTTTCAACGATCAGCCAGATGCCCTCGGTGTCCGAAATGGTGATCTGGTCGATCGAGGCGTTCGACGAGAGGGCACCATCTATGCCCGTGAGCCTGATCTGTCGGTCGGGGGTGGAGATCTGATCTTCGGCAAAACCGACAAGCGCCCCGCGCTGTTCGTTTTCATTGAGCTGGCTGGCGCGGGCCAGCATGTCCATAAGGCTTTCGCGCTCGGGTTCCTGCGCCATGGCCGGGAGCGGCATGGCGAGCGAGACGATTGCGATTGCGGCAACAACTCGCATCAGAACGATTGTCCTATACCGACATAGAGCGCGTAATCGGGATCGCCCGGGCTCTTGTTCAAAGGCACGGCAACGTCGAGGCGCAAGGGCCCGAGCGCCGTGTAATAACGGATGCCCACGCCGGCTCCCAGCCGGAGCTGATCGAAATCGGGGAAGGTGTCGGCGGCGACATAGCCACCGTCGACGAAGGCGACGGCGCCGAACTGGTCATTAAAGCGCACACGGCCCTCGACGGAGGCTTCGAGGAGATAGCGCCCGCCGGTCACATTGCCCATGCCATCGTCGACGCCGATCGAGCGATAGGCATAGCCGCGCACCGAGCCGCCGCCGCCGGCAAAAAACAAAAGGTCGGGCGGGATTTCGGTGAGCGAGGGGCCGGCCACCGCGCCGGCCTTGATGCGACCGGCAAGGACATAATTGGCGTCCTCGTCAAAGGCGAAATAGGCGCGGCCCTCAAGTGTCGCGCGGGCGAGGAAATTTTCGTACTCGAACTCATAGAGCGGATCGACCGTCGCTTCGAGATAGAAGCCTTGCGTGGGGTCGAGATCGGAATCGCGATTGTC
>DFMV01000041.1:5590-11689 GCA_002375765.1 Rhizobiales bacterium UBA3584
AGGCGCTCGGCCTCGCCGAACAGATTGCGGTGCAGCCAATAGCCTTCGACGCCAAGCCCGTCGAGCGTGCCATAGCTGGCGCCGATGCCGAAGCGGCGCAGGGCCTGTTCCTGCACGATGATCTGATAGGGCAGCAACCCGTTGGGCTGAACCTGTTGGGCCGCCTCGATGCGCATCGAGCGGAACACGCCCAGCCGGGTCAGCCGCTCGCGGGCCCGCTCGATATCGTCGGGATCATATTCGGCGCCCTGGACCAATCCGGTCTGGCGCACGATGAAGGCCGGGCTCATGTTCTGTGTGCCCTGGACCGATATGGGACCGATGGCCGCGTACGCGCCCGGATCAACCACTATGGAAACTTCGAGCGTGCGGCTGGGATGGTCGGCAACCACATCGCGCGAAGCGATCTGCGCCTTGGGATAGCCGAGCTGGCGCCAGGCTTCGACGAGGCGTTGTTCGGCCTGGGCGATGATCGTGGCGCGAGCGATCTGACCGGTCACGAACCCTATTTCAGAGGGCGCTTCGACCCTATCGGCCTCCAGAACAGGCATGGGCGCGCGATTGGCGATGCGCAGGGGGCCGAAGACGAATTGGGGGCCGGGATCGACCATAACCCTGATCTGGCTGGGTTCGGGCAAGCTGGCGTCGGGCGGGATCGAAGCGGCCTCGCGGCCATTGACCAATATCGAGATCGCGCCGCCATAATAGCCCAGATTGTAGAGCGCGCCGGTCATGCGGGCATAATCGCCACGCGCCTTGGCAAGAAGTCCGGCCACGCCGGACGCTGGTTGATCGCGATCGCCCCAGAGATTGGACGCAGCGCGCAGGGCGGCATCCAAATCGCCTTCCACGCCGGTCTCGAAAGTCAGATCATAGGTGCGCGGATCGCCAATAACCGCTTCGGCGTCGTTGGCTTCCGAGCCGAAGAACTGGATGCCGAACAGCTCGAATCCAAACGCCGGGCCGGTTACGAGCGTTGCGGCCACACAAAGGGCGATCAGGCTATGGCGCTTGCTGGTTTTCACGGCTGGTACGCAATCCACACTATCCATTCCGCTCAACTGGAGCGCCGAGCCGCTGGGCCGGTCGCTCCAATTTGATCAAAATCCTAGCACAGAGGGGGTTAACGGCAACCCTGGCGACCACATGAAAGGCACGATTGTGATCGGGGTGTCGCAGACCGGGCACGGTCAGCGCTGCGCACCGGCCATCGAATCGAGCAGCGCGAAGGTGCTCGTCACCAGATCGATGGAGGGGCGCAATCGGGTGTCGGCGCCCGAGGCGATCGCGGGTGGAGGCACATCGCTGGAGGCGCGGTATTGCGCGTAGGCGAGACGCGCAGGCGCCTGTGGGGCCGCGTCGTCCTCCTGGCTTGTGGCAGGAGCTTGTGCCAGGGCTATGGCGTCGAGCGCGTCGGCCTGGGCAGGAGCCGGCTCATCGATCTCAAGCCCCAGCGGTCGGGATGGGGGCAGAAAACCGAGCGGGGTGCTTTCAAACACCGCCTCGCCCGGCTCGGCTGCGGCGACTTCGATGGTTTGGGCGACCTCGGCCACCGGTGGCGGCGGGGTGACGGCAGCGACCACAGGGGCCTCAAATTGCGGCGGCGCGGGCGCAATGGGGGTAGCCGGGCCTGGGCGCAGGCCGGTTTCCTCGAGCAGGCCGGCGGCCTTGGCTTCGTAATAATAGCCCTTGGCGTAGAGCTGGACCGCGCGATCGTGACTGCCATTGGCCAAGAGCCACGCGCCGCGCAGATATTTGACGGCGTAGATGAGATTGGTTTCTGCGTTGAGCAGATCGGACGGCTCGCCGCGGAACCCCATGGTGCGGGCCGTTTCGGGGAGAATCTGCATCAGGCCGTAATAGGGACCGTTGCGGGCTGCGGGGTTGAAGGTGCTTTCGCGATTGATGACGCGGCGCACCAGTTCGAGCGGCACGCCGTAATATTGGGCGTAGTACTGGGCGAGAATCTCAACTTCGGCACGCGAATGGCTCTGCGCGCTGGCAGGCAGGGCGGAAAGCCCCAGAACGAGGGCGGCAAACAGCGCTATAAGCCGTCTTGCGATCATTGAGACCCGAAAAAGAAACTGAACCCTGAGCAGCGCGCATAGCACACGGCACCCAATAAGGGGAGCGGATGTGGCAAATTGTTGGCCACAATCGGGCAATGAGATAACTTTTCGGTCCGCCCGATTGCTGATAGAGCGTCGGCCATGCTCAATCCCATGCCCAAGACCTTCGACTATCGGCCCCCGACCGACCCCTGGCTCGACATCCTCCATGAGGATGCCGACATCGTCGTGTTCAACAAGCCTTCGGGCCTTTTGAGCGTTCCGGGCAAGGACCCGGCGCTGTTCGACAGCCTGCAAAGCCGGGCGCTTGAACGGTTTGCCGGCGCCGGAACGATCCACAGGCTCGACAAGGACACCTCAGGCATCATCGTGATGGCCAAGCACAAGGGGGCGCATGGCCATATCGGCAAGCAGTTCGAATATCGCCAGACGACCAAGTTCTATATCGCGCGGGTCTGCGGCCATCTGGCCGACGACGAGGGGCTGATCGACCTACCGCTGGCGACGGACTGGGAAAACAAGCCGCGCCAGGAGGTCAATTACGAACGTGGCCGGGCGAGTCAGACACGCTGGCAGGTGGTCGGGCGCGAAGAGAATGCGACGCGGCTCAAACTCTTCCCCATAACCGGGCGCACGCATCAATTGCGCGTGCATCTCAAAGAGATCGGGCACCCGATCCTTGGCGACGAGTTCTATGCGACCGGAGAGGCGCTTGCGGCCGCCGACCGGTTGCAATTGCATGCGGCGGAACTGGGGTTCAGGCACCCCAGCGGCGGGGAGCCCGTGGTGTTCCGGTCCGAGCCACCCTTCTAAAGCATTGATGGAAACAAAAAAGCCGGCCCCCCGAAGGGGACCGGCTTGTCGTCGCGTTGCCGTCAGAGGCATCCATCAGGCAACACGACGAATGTCGGCTCGCGCCTTGCGTTCGGCGCGCTCTTCCACAAGCCCCTTGTGGAGCGCGATGATCGCGGCGTCGAAGTCCTTTTCCTCGACCAGCACCTGCAGATCGACCTTGCGGATCATGTCGGTCAAACCGATGGGTTCGATCCCGGCCTCGTCAAGGGCGGCAATGGCACGCGGCAGGATGCGGACGCCGCCCAGATCGCGGCCAATGGCCGAAACCATGGAGAGCTTGCGCAGCGTGGTGCTGGCCGTCGGGAAGGCCTGAGCCAGATCGGCCTCGACCCGCTTGATCGCCTTCATCGAACCCTTGAGGTAATGGGTGATGGTGTTGGCGTTCGAGGTCTTGGAGATGATCCAGACCTTGTGGCGCGTCAGGGCCTCGAGGATCTTGGTATCGTAGCCCTTCACGCCGACCATGTCCTGATCGTAGAATTCGAGCGCGAACACGCCCTTCAGACCGGTAATGATTTCGGCGCCCGGCGTCTTGGGTGCCAGATCGCTCATGATGACCGTGCCCGGATGATCAGGTTCGAACGCGTTGGTGACGCGCAGCGGGATACCGGCCTGGCGCAGCGATTTTGCCGCACGGGGGTGAATCGCTTCCATGCCCATATTGGAGAGCTGGTCGGCGACGTCGTAATTGGTTTCCCCGATCACCTGCACCTTGTCGGAACCGACCAGTTTGGGATCGGCCGAGGAAAGGTGGAATTCCTTGTGGATGATCGCTTCCTTTGCGCCGGTCACCACCGCAACGCGAGACAGGGTTACTTCGGAATAGCCGCGGTCATAGGTCTTCATGAGCTGTTCGGCGCACTGGGCATAGCCGGTTACGATGGGCAGCTCGGTGGCGAAATCGACGCCGGAAAACTGGCGCGCGATATGTTCGTCGAGCGGCAGTTCGCCGTCCTGACGCCAGCCGGTCAGATCGATGAAGCGAGCGTTGACCCCGTTCTGGTTGAGCAGCAGGGCGGTATTGAAAGCCGATTGCGCTTCGCCCAGGGCCGAGAGCATTTCGCGCACGGTCAAAAGATGGGCTTCGAGCTGGAAATGGCCGAACGAGCACAGGCGCGAAAGGTCGATCAGACATGAGCGCACACCTTCGATCCGCTCGCGGATGAATTTATCGGCCTGCTCGCGGGTTGCGGCGTCGGGGAAGATTTCGGCGTTCTTTTCGACCATTTTCGAGGCAACCGAAGAGAGCGCATCGCCCCATTGCCAGCCGCTTTCCGCGCTCGCAAACAGCGCATAGACGCCGGGCTCGTCGGATTTTTTGTGTTCGAGCAGGGCGTCTGTCATGCCGCCATAGGCGGACACGACGAAAATGCGATTATAGAGCTCAGGGCCCTTCCGGTCGCCGACGAGCACGGTGCGCAAAAGCTCCTGGCTGCGCGACATCGACGTGCCACCGATTTTTTCGACTGTATGGGTCTTGGCTGTCACTTGTTCCCTCCGATTGGGTCGGGGTGCCCGGCGGGACCGTTTAAATCCCGCCGAATGGTTTGGGTGCCTTGTGGCTCTTATTCGAGTTTGCCCGAGACGATTTCGAACGGGCCCTTGGGGTCGCGGTTCGAAAGGAAGTCAGGGCGGGGCTTGTTGGCCGCGAACGGGTGTTCGACACGGTTTGACCAGGCGTTATAGACAAAGAACGCATTGGAACGCGGGAACGGGGTGATGTTGCCGTTCGAGCCGTGCATGGTGTTGCACTCGAAAAGGATCACCGTACCGGCCTTGCCCGAGGCGTATTCGATGCCGAACTTTTCGGCCAGATCGGACAGCGCCTTGTGGCTGGGGACGCCCACTTCCTGCTTTTTGAGCGAGGATTTGTGGTTGTCATCCGGTGTCTCGCCCGCGCAGGACACATAATGCTTGTGCGAGCCGGGCATGAGCATCAGTGGCCCGTTGAGCGCGTCATTGTCGGTCAAAAGGATCGAGGCGGAAATGGCCCGCATGCGCGGCATGCCGTCCTCGGCGTGCCAGGTCTCGAAGTCCGAGTGCCAGTAGAATTCCTTGCCAGTGAAGCCCGGCTTGTAGTTGAGCCGGCTCTGGTGAAGGTAGAGGTCGTCATCGAGCAGGAAACGAATTTTCCCGGCAATCCGCTCGTCACGGGCAACGCGGTTGAACAGCGTGCTCTCGTCCTCAAGACGGAAAATGGTGCGCACCGCATCCGAATCGGGTTCGGTCACCACATTATCGGAGTTGAGGCCTGCCTCGCCGGACCGCAGGCGGCGCGATTCAGCCTGGAGCTTGGCCACCTCGGCGGGGGAAAATACGTTGTTGAGGACCAGAAAGCCATTCTTGTCGAATTCTTCGGTCTGGGCACGGGTCAGCGGCGCCTGGGGTGTCCAGTTGCCCCAGAATACCGGGTCCTTGCGCTCAAGCCAGTTTTCTTCGGCAAGTCGTGTCGGATAGGCGTCCGATCGGGTGTGAACTGCAGAGAGTGTCATTGCTTCCTCTACTCCTTGGTTCGGGGTTTGTGGGTGCGCCTTACGCGCTCTTTGCCAACTCGGCGGCCGGGGCATACGAGCCATCTTCACGATGGACTTCGGTGCCGGTCACCGGCGGGTTGAAGCAGCACGCCATGACCATCTCCTCGCGGGCGGTCAGGCGATGCCGGTCGTTCTTGTCCAGCGCGTACATGACGCCGGGCTTGATCTGATAGACCGTGCCGGTTTCGAGATCCTCGATCTCACCATCGCCCGAGACGCAATAAACGCTCTCGAAATGGTGCTTGTAGTGGAACTCGTGGCTGGTGCCCGCGTGGATGCGGGTGATATGGAACGAAAAGCCCATGCCATCGCCGGCCAGCAGCAGGCGGGTGGAATCCCAGCCGTTGGAATTGACGAGCCGGTCGCCCTGGCGGGCATCTTCGAGGTCACGAACGATCATTTTGTATTCCTTCTTTCTTCTTCTGGTCGCGCTCCTAGATCGTTTCACCGTTTCGCGGAACGGCGCACGACCTAAGTCTTTGTTTTGTCGCGCTTCCGAACCGGATAAGTGGCAGCCACTTATCCTGGAAACGCTCTAGTGGCCGCGCTTATTCAGCGGCGGCGCGCGAAACGTCCTTGGCAAGCACGGCTTCGAAAGCGTCCTCGATGATGTCGAGACCCTTGTCGAGCTGGGCGATATC
>DFMV01000041.1:11870-63492 GCA_002375765.1 Rhizobiales bacterium UBA3584
GTGAGCGGGCAGAGCACCTTGACCACTTCGTCACGGCCGCCCGAGGTCTCGATGATGAGGCCCTGTTCAAAGCATTTGGCGCAGATGTCGGACGCAACATCACCGTTTTCGGTGTTGATGCCCATCATCATGCCGCGGCCGCGCAGGGTCAGTTCGTAGCGCTTGGCAATGGCGCCGAGACGGGTCTTCAAATGCTCACCCTTGGCCTTGACCGAATTGGCGAAGGCGTCGTCGCGCCAGAATTTTTCCAGCGCCACGCGGGCGGTGACAAAGGCATGATTGTTGCCCCGGAAGGTGCCGTTGTGTTCGGCGGGCTTCCAGATGTCATGCTCGGGCTTCAAAAGCGTCAGAGCGAAGGGCAGACCCATGCCCGAAAGCGATTTCGCCTGAGTGATGATGTCGGGGTCAAGGCCGAACTCTTCGAACGAAAAGAACGTGCCCGTGCGCCCGCACCCGGCCTGGATGTCATCGAGGATGAACAGCGCGCCGTGTTTTTTGGCGATTGTCTGGATCTTTTTGAGCCATTCGCCCGACGCAGCGTTCAGGCCGCCCTCACCCTGTACGGGTTCGACGAGGATCGCGGCGGGGGCATCGATGCCGCCCGACGGATCGTCGAGCATCTGCTCGAGCATATCGGCGGTATCGACGTCAGGACCGAAATAGCCCTCGAAGGGCGCGCGATGGACGCCATTGAGGTCGATACCGGCACCGCCGCGCTTGCCGGCATTGCCCGTCGCGGCGAGCGCGCCAAGGGTCATGCCATGAAAGCCGTTGGTGAAGGCGATCACATTGGTGCGGCCGGTCACCTTGCGGGCCAGCTTGATGGCCGCTTCAACGGCGTTGGCACCAGTGGGACCTGTGAACATGAGCTTGTAGTCCATGCCGCGCGGCTTGAGGAGGATGTCCTCATAGGCCACGAGGAACTCTTCCTTGGCCTTTGTGAACATGTCCAGCCCGTGGGTGATGCCATCGGACGTGACGTAATCGACCAGAGCCGCCTGCATGTCGGGGTCGTTGTGACCGTAGTTCAGCGAGGAACAGCCGGCGAGAAAATCGATATATTCGCGGCCGTCGTCGCCGTAAATGATCGAACCCTTGGCCTTGCCGAAGAGTTTGGGAAAGCTGCGCGAATACGAGCGAACCTGGCTCTCGACGCGATCGAATGTTTCGTGTGTCGTAGTCATTGTGCCTTGTCTCCTTGTTTCTCTCGTATCGCGCTCCCGATCGCCAAAAGTGTCTTCCACTTTTGCCGGGGACGCTTCGAGCGGGACGGCGGAATTTGGAATGAGCGGAATTCTTGCCTGCATGAGATCTGATGGCGCCGCCGGTCCGCAGTCAGTGGCGGCAGCGCCCCTTGTCTCTTTAGGCGGCAGAACGAACGGGCAGAGCCGCGCGCTCGAACGGGCCGATGGTGACAAGAAATTCGGTGTCGTGCAGGCCGGCGAAATGGTCGTCGCGCTTGAAGTGCGGCTGACGGACCAGATCGGCATCCAGCGTCTCGGCAATCGACCCGAACAAGGCCCATGAGGGCTTGTTGTCCTTGGTGATGGTCGACTGAACCTGGGTGACGTCTGCGCAGACCTTGCGGGCAAGCACTGCATTGATCAGGCGCTTGGCCATGCCTTTGCCGCGCGCCTTCTCGGCCACGCAGACCTGCCAGACGAAATAGGTGTCGGGATGCTCGGGCGGGATATAGCCCGATACCCAACCGACGATTTCGCCGTCCATTTCAGCCAGCGCGCAGGTGGACGCGAAGTGGCTGCACTGGAGCAGGTTGCAATACATCGAATTGTCGTCAAGCGAAGTCGTATCGGCGATGAGCTGCCATACACCGGCGCCATCCTCGCGCTTGGGAGCGCGAATCTTGATGGATGAGCGCGGGTCGGCGCTGAGGTCCGTGTCGCTGACTGCTGCGAGTTTCATGGGATGCCTCCATTTACGTTCACGCAGTTAGTTAGCTTGTTCAAACTAAATGTCAACCCTTGGAAATCGTTCCAAATTTCCGTGTTATCCATTTTATCTAGCTATTTCAGCGACATATCGCGCTAAATGATAATTATTCAACGATCGCCTTCGCCTGGGGAAAGGTGGGATGGCTTGCCAAATTTGTTAGGTTTATCTAAATGAATTTGTCAAAACACCACAGGTTGGGGCTTGGGAGAGCCGGCAAGCAGAGGTAAAGACCATGAACACACTCGTGCTGGAGCCAAACCGCGCCGTGCAAGCCCCGACAAAGACTGCGCTTTCGGCGCTGCGCAAAATCCTGCGCAAGACAGAGCTCAATTCGAAGGCGCTGATGCGCGAGACGGGGCTGACCCCGTCCCAGCTCATCTTCATGCAGTTGCTCGATGATGGCCTTGAACATACTGCCGGTTCGGTCGCGGCGCGCATGGGCATTACCCAGGCAACGACAACCGCGCTGATCCACAAGCTCGAGGCGCTCAACATGGTGGCGCGCCGCAAGGGGCAGACCGACCGGCGACAGGTCTGGCTGAGCCTGACCGAGAAGGGCCGCAAGATCCTCGAAATCGCGCCCGACGGCGCGCACGCGCAGTTTCACGACGCGTTTTCCAATCTCGAGGAATGGGAACAGCTCATGCTGATCGCGGCGCTGGAGCGGGTCGCTTCCATGCTCGATGCCGAGGACGACGCCGCGGCGGTCCTTGCATCCGATCCGGTGCTGGCTCCGCGTGCGGACCCAGGCGCCTAGAGCACCATGAAATCGTCGAACATGTCGTCGCTGGCCGGGGCGGCCGCGCTGGCCTCGGGCGGACCGAACAACGTGTCGTGCACCACGCGCTCGGCCTCCATCGTATAAAGACGGCGCAGGCCGGCGATAAGCCCGGTCAGTTGGGCCGACTGTTCGGAAGCTATCTCGTCCGGTGCCAGGTCGGCGATCTGCATCCTGATATCGTCCATGGCCTCTGAAAGCGCGCCAAGCCCGTCCAGCCCGTTTGCCGCCTTCTGGAGCAGGGCGATGACCCTGGTGCCGTCGGTGTCGAGGCTGGAGAGGGCGGTGGCCAGTTTCTGATCGAGCCCGGAGAGCAGTTCGAGAGCGAGCGTAGCGCCCTGTTCGAGGCCCCTGCCCTCGCCCGCGCCATCGGTTGCCGTTGTGGCGCCGAAGGCATCGGCCAAAGCCGCCGACTGGCTCAACCAGTCGACAGCGCTTTCGGCGGCGACCACGGTTTCGCTGGTCAACTCACGCAATTGGGTTGCAATGACCGTGAGCGAGGCGCCGCGCGGACCCAATTGGGCGCAGCGCACGGCGGCATTGAGGCTGACGAGCCGCATATTGGCTTCGATGTCCTGGACCGCCTCGACGTGGCCGAGCAATATGCCCACCGTTTGCTGCACGGTTGCCGCTACCGCCTCGAGCTTGGCGCGTTCGGCTTCAAAATTGCCCAGAAGGGCCACTGCGGCCCGCAGCTGGTCGCTGAGGCTGGAAATGGCGGAGGATTTACCGGCATCGGAGCCATACTGCCCGCGGCTGCGGGTCATGATGGTTTCGGCATCGGCGGCCAGCGCTGCAAGCGAGCGCTCGGCATCGTCGACCTCGCCCCCGAAATCGCGCGCCGTTTCGGCCAGCTGGGCCTGTTCGAGCGTGGCGATCGCGGCAAGCGCATGGGTGCGGTCTTCGGATGTGAACGCGATATCGAACACGGGCTCGCCCGAGAGAATTTCGGCGAGATGATGAAAGCCGGTTTCGATGTGTTCGAGCCGCTGGCGCGTGGCGTCTCCGACCTGAAGCGCCATGACCGCGTTGCCGATCTGACCGACGATCTGGCGGGACAGCCTGCTGGTTTCCGCGCTGCCTTCGACCGCCGATGCGCGCTGGCTTTCCAGGGCGCGCAACGTGGCGGCGAGGCGACCGGCAAGATCGGACAGGGTATGGGCGTGAGCCCCTTCGAAGCGGTTGCGCTGGCTGACGGCGGCATCGACTTCGATGACGAGCTGGCGATAGACCTGCGAAAATTCCTTGAGCGTGCGGGTGGCCGATTCCGAAAGCGTCGCGATATCGGTGGTGAACACATCGAAATCGTCGGTGTCCTCGGCAATGCTCGCGGCGGTCACACGCGCATTGATGGAAACGATGCCCATCATCTTGATGGTTCGGTGCAGATCGGAGATCGGCAGATTGGCGGCGCGGACCACCTCGAACAGGCGTTCGAGACCGGCCCGTTCCTGCCCGAAGGCGTCAGAGAGCGCGGCGGCCCGGCTGGCCACCGCCTCGAGATGGCCGGTCGCTTCTTCGACCTCTGCGCCCCGCAAGGCGTCGGGGAGTGCATCGAAGAGCTTTATGAGCTTGTTGAGAAGGGCGGCGCCCTCGGTCAGGCAGCCGCCGACCGAAACGAAGGCGGTTTCTATCTTTTCCCGGTGCCCGGCCAGATCGGCGGCAAGCTGGTTTACGGCTGTGGGTGTGGCGGATACGCTCATCAGACATGTTCTCCGGGCCGGGCGGCCTTGTGGCCGAACGCCACGATTTCGTCGGCGATCCTGGCAAGCGGAAGGACCTGCCCGGCAGCGCCGCGCTGGATGGCTTCCTTGGGCATGCCGAACACCACCGAGGTCTCTTCGTCCTGGGCAATGGTGGGGCTGCCCATCTCGCGCATTTCGAGAAGTCCGCGCGCGCCGTCGTCACCCATACCGGTCAGGATGATGCCCAGGGCGTTGTGGCCTGCCGTCTGGGCGGTCGAGCGAAACAGGACGTCAACCGATGGACGGTGACGCGAGACGTGGGGACCGTCTGCGACCTTTACGGTGTAGCGCGAACCATTGCGCACCAGTATCATGTGGTAGTTTCCCGGGGCCAGCAGCACCTGTCCGGGCCGCACCAGTTCGCCATCCTGCGCTTCGCGGACCGAAACCGCGCAGCCGGCATCGAGACGCCGGGCGAAGGCGCTGGTGAATTTTTCCGGCATGTGCTGGACGATGAGGATGGGCGGGCAGGCCGCGGGCAGGGCTTCAAGGATTTCGCGCAACGCCTCAGTGCCACCGGTCGACGCCCCGATCGCAATGATCGGTTCTGTCACGGGGATGCGCTCGATCAGGCTCTTGCGACGGGTCTCGGAAATGGCGGGCAGGATCGCATCGGCGGTGAGCTTGGATTCGACGGCGAGGGCCGGCGCCTGCTTTTTCATGCCGCCCATCTTGGCGTGGGCGGCGCCCTTGGCCGCATCGCAGATGCGCATCCGCGATTCATTGAGGAACTGGGCAGTATCGACACGCGGCTTGGCCACAACATCGACAGCGCCCGCCTCGAGCGCCTGCATGAAGGTGTCCGAACCGGCTTCGGCCAGGCTCGAACAGATAACGACGGGGATGGGCCGCTGGGACATGATCTTGCGCAGGAAGGTCAGCCCGTCCATGCGCGGCAATTCGATGTCGAGGAAAATGACGTCGGGCACCTCCTGGCGGATGCGCTCGGCGGCGACATAGGGATCGGATGCCGTGGCCATGACCTCGAGGTCAGGGTCGGCGGAAATGATATCGCTGAGCGTTAAACGCACCGAGGCGCTGTCATCGATAATCAGAACGCGGATTTTTTCGCTCATTGGGCCACGCTCCCGGCCTTCTGGAATACGGCGGGGGCCACCTGGCGCATGGTCACCGAGGTGCCGATCATCGATTCCGAGTGGCCGAGAAGCAGATAGCCTCCGGGGCGCAAATGGCTCACCAAACGGTTGATGACGGCTTCCTGATCGGGTTTTTCGAAATAGATCAGGACGTTGCGCAGCAAGATGATATCCACGTCCCGGTCGAAGGGATAGGTGCCATCCATCAGGTTCAGGCGCTGGAACCGCACGAGACGACGCAACTCGGGCACGATCCGCACCTCCGGCCGTGATCCGGCCTGGCGAGAGAACATCAGATAGCGGCTCTGCTTGGTTGGCGGTACGGGGGCGATCTGGTCGGCCGGATAGACGGCGCGACGGCCCTGTTCGAGAACGTCGGTGGAGATGTCGGTGCCGAGCAGGGCAAAGCGGAAATCGCGACGCTGGGCGCAGATGTCGGCCAACACCATGGCGGCGGTATAGGCTTCCGCGCCGGTCGAGCTTGCCGCGCTCCAGACCTTGAGCAGTGGCATGCGCTCATTGCGTCGGGCATCGAGGAGATTGGGCACCATCATCTTTTCCATGAGCTCGAAATGTTCGGGCTCGCGGAAAAAATCGGTCTTGTTGGTGGTGACGGCGTTGATGAGGTAGGGCAGCTCGCTCTCGAGTCCGCCCTGCCGGAACAGATGGTCGCCATAGGCCGAAAAACTGGTCAGCCCCAAGCCCCGTATCCTGCGGCGCAGCCGCCCTTCCACCATCAGGCGCTTGGCGGGCGGGAGCTTGATGCCCACTTCGCGGCCGATCAGCGCCGAAATGCGCTTGAAATCGGCTTCGCTGAGGCGGTCGTCGTCATCGATTGTGGTGTTGAGGCGGGCTAAGGCGGACAAAACTAACTCCATGGCGTGCGGCCGGCCGGGACTTCCGGCCAGCCGCAGGCGTAATCACGCTGCGAGGATCGGCTGCTTGACGATGTCACCGAGCAGGCCATCGAGATCGAGCACCGTAACGAATTTGCCATTGCGGCGGCCGATGCCCGCTATGCAGTGCCCGCTCCAGCCGGCACTGATGGCAGGCGCCGGATCGAGCGTTTCGGCGTCGAGCACGGTGACCTCGAACACCTTGTCGGTGCGCAGGCCCAGCGTGACCGGTCCCTCCGGGCCCTTGATGGTCAGGACCACGATCCGGGTGTTTTCGGTATCGTTGGCCGGAGCCATGCCAAGGGTCAGACGCAGATCGAGCACCGGCACACCCTTGCCTCGCACATCGATCATCCCGAGCAGATTTTCGGGCGCGCGCGGCAGGCGGGCTATGGGCAGCATGTCCAGAATTTCCTGGACCGTGGCGACCGGCGCCGCGAAGATTTCCTCCGCGACACCGAGCGTTACATACTGGATTTGCTCAGCCATGGCTGCGCCCGGGCTCAGGCCGCGCCGCGACGGGAAAATTGCCCGTCCAGCTCGTCCTGGCCTTCGCCCAGATCCAGATCGAACCCGCCACCGGACGACGCCGGCGCCTTTGCGGGGGCCTTTGTCATGTGCGGGGCGCGGGCCATGATCTCGCGCTTGAGGTCGGGCTTGGCCGAAGGTGCCGAAACCGAGTTGGCGGGAGCGGGCACGGCATTGGCATCGATGCGGAAGTAACCGATCGCGGCCTGGAGCTGTTCGGCCTGGCTGGCCAGTTCCTCGGAGGTCGCCGACATTTCCTCGGCGGCCGAGGTGTTTTGCTGGGTGACCTTGTCGAGTTGCTGGATGGCGGTATTGATCTGGGCCGCACCGGCATTCTGTTCGCGGCTGCCGGCCGAGATTTCCTCGACGAGTTCGGCAGTGCGCTGAATATCGGGAACCAGCTTGGAGAGCATTTCGCCAGCCGACTGAGCTGCCTTGACCGTATCGCCGGAGAGGGTCGAGATTTCGGCTGCGGCGGCCTGGCTGCGTTCGGCGAGCTTGCGCACTTCGGACGCCACGACCGCAAAGCCGCGGCCATGCTCGCCCGCACGGGCCGCTTCGACGGCTGCGTTGAGAGCAAGCAGATCGGTCTGGCGGGCGATTTCCTGGACCACCATGATCTTTTCGGCGATGGTCTGCATGGCGCTGACCGCGTTGTCGACAGCCTGACCGGAGGCGATGGCATCGGCCGCGGACTGGCGGGCGATCTTTTCGGTCTGGGAGGCGTTGTCGGCCGACTGCTTGATGGTTGCAGCCATTTCCTCCATGGACGCCGAGGCTTCCTCGGTCGAAGAGGCCTGTTCGGTCGCGCCCTGGCTGAGCTGTTCGGCGGTTGCCGACATTTCCTGCGAGCCAGCGGCGACGTTGCGGGTTGCGGAGGTGACCTCGGCGACCACTTCGCGCAGCTTGGCGGTCATGGCGTTCAGAGCCTTGATCAGATCGCCCACTTCGTCGTCGGACTTGTTGTCGGCGGTGGCGTTGAGATTGCCGTCGGCGACATCGTTTGCGAGACGCACGGCGCTGGAGAGGGCCCGAGAGATGGTAACCACGATCCAGATGGCGGCAAGCAGGGCGATGAGGGCGGAACCGACCAAAAGGCTGATCAGCAGCAGCATCGAGTTCTCATAGAGTGCCTGCGCGTTGGCGCTTGCCTGAACCATGATATCGCGATTGCGATCGATCATGGCCTGCAGGATCGCATCTGCCTCGCGGCGCAGCACGCTGGCGGTTTCCAGCTCTTCCATGGCAAAATAGTCGCCGTTTTCGACGCTGATGGTCACGGCGCTGTCCATGGCAGCGACCATGGCGTCATAGGCGTCGCGAGCGGCGTTGAACAACGCCATGTCCGACATCGGCATGGTGCGCTGCATGTCCGGGATTCGTTCGGCATTGGCTTGCACGCCGGTCAGATAGTCGGCGTGCCAGGTTTCCTGGAGCTCACGGTCCTGCGATGCGGCCAGAAGCACGTTGCGCTGCTGGCGGAACATGTCGGTGCCGGTCAGGAACATTTCGGTGGCGGCCCTGTAGGCCGGGAAGGCGGAAAGATCGCCAGCGTCGACCTTGCGCTGCAACGAGGTCCGAAGCGCGGCCATGGTCTCCTCGAACACGCCAAGCGTACCGCTGCCGTCACTGCGGCTGACGCCGAGCGCGGCCGCATCGGAATTTTTGAGCGTCAACTCGGTCGCCCGGTTGACCGAGGCCCACAGCTCTTCAAGCTTTGTGCCGAATGCCGGCAGCTGGTCGCGAATAACCACATCCTGGACATTGACATCGAGGGTGGCAAGACCATCGACCAGTTCGTCGTAGTCGCTGCGGATCGAGGCGACATAATCGTCCTTGACCGCGGGGTCGGTGGTCAGGATCTGGGCGCGGATGCGCGAGCCAAGGCTTTCAAGGCTGGTCTGCATTTCCGCCGAGGTGACCAGATTGGCCGAACGGACATTGACGATGGTTTCGAGCTCGGTGTTGAGCTGACCGAGATTTTGCAGGGCAATGAACATGCTTCCTGCCGAAAGGGCGACGACTACGCCGAAGACGGCCGCCAGTTTTGTCTTGATCGTTAGTCTCACAATGCAGACCTTTCTTCTGATGCTGCAGCGGGCGAATTTCTATCGCCCGGTGTTTCAAATATCCGTTCCATGTCCGGGATGATGATGAAGCCGCCATTGCGCTTGCCGATGCCCTTGACGAATTCGGGCCTCCAGCGCATGCCGACCTTGGGTGCCTCTTCGATCGAGGCGGCTTCGATGTCGGTGACATCGTGGACCTTGTCGGCAAGGATGCCGGCAACGGTGGGCTCGCCGCCGATGTTGACTTCCATGACGACGATGCGGGTGTCCTCGTCAGGTTCGGGCCGTTCCATGCCGAACATCACGCGCAGATCGGCGAGCGGAACGACGCGTCCGCGCACGTTGATGAGCCCGCCCACAAAGGCAGGGGCATTGGGCACCTCGGTGATGGGCACGAGATCGAGAATCTCACGCACCTGGCTGGCCTCGACCGCAAAAAGTTCATCGTCGAGGCGGATTGTCAGGGCGTTCATTGATGTGGCCGGCGCGCTCATGCGGCTCTCCCGCTCAGGCTGTAGCTGTCGCTCTGGGGCTGGCCGGAAGCGACCAGATGGGCGGTATCGAGGATCAATGCCACGGTGCCATCGCCCAGAATGGTCGCGCCCGAGAAGGACTTGATGGACGAGTGCAGCTTGGAGAGCTGCTTGATGACCGTCTGGTTGTTGCCGATGATCTGATCGACCACCAGACCGACCCGGCCATCGCCCGAGGAAACGATAACCACCTTCTGGAAGGGTTCTGGAGGCGCCGAGGTGCCGAACACTTCGCGCAGGCGCAGGTAGGGTACGAGCGAGCCACGGATATCGAGGAAGTTGCGCCCCTTGGCGTGTGCCTCGATGCCTTCGGGCAGTTCCACACATTCCTCGACGGCGGCCAGCGGGATCGTGTAGCGGCCATTGCCGACACGAACCAGCATGCCGTCGATGATGGCAAGCGTTAAGGGCAGGCGCAGCGTCGCCGTCGTGCCCTGGCCGGGAACGGTGCTGAGGTCGATCGTGCCGCGCAGCCCGTCGATTGTGCGCTTGACCACATCCATGCCCACGCCACGCCCCGAGAGCGAGGTCACTTCCTTTGCCGTCGAAAAGCCCGGCGCAAAGATCAGGTGATAGAGCTCCTGCTCGGTCAGCTTGGTGTCCGGCGTTATCAGCCCGTTTTCCTCGGCCTTGGCGCGAATGCGGGAGGCGTCGAGCCCTGCGCCATCATCGGATACCGAAATGGCGACTTCGGCGCCCGAATAGACAGCCGAAAGCCGGACGGTGCCCTTGGCCGGCTTGCCGGACGCGGCGCGGGCCTCGGCGCTCTCAAGCCCATGATCCATGGCGTTGCGGATCAGGTGAACCAGAGGGTCGGCCAGACGCTCGATCATGGTCTTGTCGAGTTCGGTATCCTCGCCTGAGGTCACGAATTCGATGGGCTTGCCCAATTCGCCGGAAAGATCGTGCACAAGCCGCCGGAACCGGCCGAACAACGAACCGATGGGCACCATGCGGATGCCCATGGAGGTATCACGCAGACCCGACGAGAGCCGCTCGAGCTCCTCGGCAATCGTCTTGAGCGCAGTATCGGAACTCAGCGCTGCGATCTGGGTCAGGCGGGCCTGGGCGATGACCAGCTCGCCAACCCGATCCATCAATTCGTCCAGCCGTTCGGCGGGGACGCGCAAAGAGGTGGCGGCGGTCCGGTCGGGCTCTGTCTTTTCAGCAGCCCTGGCGCGCTTGGGGGGTGCCGCAACAGGCGCCGCGGGCGCCTCGGGCAGCGCGGTTGCCGCCGGGACATCCTCGGGTGCGATGTTTTGGGGCTCGGGCGCTGCATCTTCAAGCGGCGACAGGCTCAGTTCCATGCTGTCGCGCAGGAACATGAAGATGTCATCGATCGCTGCGGCAGGATCGGCGTGCTCGATATCGACCTGCCAGCCGATATGGGGAATTTCAGGGTCCAGAACGTCGAGATCGGGGATGCGGTCGGTCAGCGCGGTGATCTTGTGGGGACCGAGTTCGGAAAGTTCCTCAAGCAAAAGAACCGGGTTGGTCCCGAAGGCCAGGCAATCGGCGGGAAGGTAAAAGACGAGCCGCCACCATTTTGCGGTGTCCGGCGCGGACGCGCCGGACACGGGCGGGGTCTCAGCGCTCTGTGGAACGCTGGGAGCGGGCGTTCCCCCGTCGACGATAATGCGCAGCGCCGCAAGGATGTCATCGCCCCCCGAAACCTCGGTATCGGGTTCTTCGATCAGGCGATGGATGTGATCCTTGGCGTTGAGCGCGACTTCGATCAGCGCCTTGTTGGCGGCGCTTTGTCCCTTGCGGACCCGGTCGAAGGCGGTCTCGAATTCATGGACGAATTCGGCAACGCGCGTAAATCCGAACATCGCGCCCGACCCCTTGATCGTGTGCAACGCGCGGAATGCGAAGTTGATGAGATCGGAATTTGCGGGATCCTGTTCGAGATCGAGCAGACCGGCTTCGAGTTGCTCGAGCAGTTCGCGGGCTTCCTGGCGGAACGTATCTGTGGGATCGGAAACGTTCATGCGCCAACCACCTTCTTGATGATGGCCAGAAGCTGGTCGGGCTTGAAGGGCTTGACGATCCAGCCCGTAGCGCCCGCCTCTTTGGCCTGGCGTTTGAGCTCATCGTCGGATTCGGTGGTCAAAAGGATAACCGGTATCCCCTTGCTTGCCGGGTGGGCGCGATATTTGCGCACGAACTCGATACCGTTGAGAACCGGCATGTTGAGATCGGTCAGGACCGCGTGAACGGGCTGGGCTATTGCCTTGTCGTAACCTTCGGCGCCATCGGCGGCCTCGATGACCTCGAAGCCGGCAGCGGTCAGCGTCATCGATACCATCTGGCGGATGGACGCTGAATCGTCGATGGTCAGAATTGTCTTGCTCATGGTCAGTGTCCCGCCTGGTGTTCATTGGTGCCGCTCCAGAACCCCGCATGGTCCTGGCCGGGGCTCAAAAAGCCGGCGGCGGTCAGCACCGCGATCAGCGGCGCGCCGATGGGCGCCAGCATTTCGAGCGATTTGCCCTGCTGCGCGGCCTTGGCGCGGGCAGCCAGAAGCGTCTGGATTGTGGTGATGTCGGCGCCCGAGAGGGTCTGGGTATCGATACCGATGCTATCGTGTTCGGAAAGGGCCTGGGCGAGGCTGGCTGCGACGTCCTGTGCGGATTTTATGCCGGCGTCGGCGCCCAGAACGAGTGTGTAACAGTCGTCATGGGGCATAGGCGCGGCCCAATGGACGTAAGGGTCTGGATGACATTCTGTCTCTCCTGCCGTTGCGATGGCCGGGAGCAGAAGGCGCAAACCATTCTTGCCGATAGCGACACCACTCAAACGCGGCATCGATACCCACAGTGTATTCCCCCGGAATATGGAAATACACTCACATCCAATGATTAAACATCGGTTACAATTTTATAGTTTCCATAAATGCTTTATTTGCAAATACAACTATCAAATTTGCAGTAAATTTGGTTATTACTTTATTTCTGCAGAATCTTTCACGAATCCATCGTTCCCGATTCCGAGTCCTTCAGTCTTTGATTCTGAATCGACTCGCGGAGAATGAACCACAAATACTTTGTCCTGCTCTTGATTCCGGGGTCGCGCCAGGCTGCAGCAACCGCCCGAGTGCTTGGCGGACCCTGAAAAACTGCACCGCCGGCAAATCGAATAGGGCAGGTTAGCTGACAGATTTGACGGCGAGGGCGGGCCGCCATGATCGCGCGCAGACCCGATGGGTCCGGCTCAACGGCACCGGCCGATCACAACCACGTTATGAGAAGCGTTTTGGGCGGTTAAAGGCCCGCCACCTGGGGCAGGGTGTCACCGCCGATCAGGGCGTTGATCTCGAGCCATTTGGCGCGGAAGGCCGCAACGCAGGCGGGATCGAAATGGCTGCCGCTGCAGCGTATGATTTCGGCGTAAGCCGCCTCGACCGTCCAGGCCGCCTTGTAGGGGCGCTCGGAACACAGGGCATCGAACACGTCGGCAATGGCCACGATGCGGGCTTCGACGGGTATGTCGGTGCCTGAAAGGCGGTCGGGGTAGCCGGTGCCATCCCAGCGCTCGTGGTGGCTTTGGGCAATCAGTTCTGCGGTCTTTATGAGTTCGGACGTGCCGCGCTCGAGAATGCGCGCGCCGATGGTCACGTGTTCCTGCATCCTGGCGAATTCTTCGGCGGTCAGTTTGCCGGGCTTGCTCAGAATGGCATCGGCGATGCCGATCTTGCCGATATCGTGCAGGGGTGCTGCCAGATAGATCATCCGGCACCGGTCCTGGGGCAGGCCGATACCCTCGGCGATCAATTGGCTGATCTGGGCGACGCGCGAGACGTGCTCGCCGGTATCGCCATCGCGATATTCGATGGCGCGCGCCAGCCGGTAGATGATCTCTTCCTCGCGGGCCAGAAGATGGGCGGTGGCGCGCTCGACTTCGCGAGCCAGCCATTGGGCGCGATCGGCCAGTTGCACCTGTGCCTTGCGCAGGGCCAGAAGGTTGGCGACACGGGCCTGCAACTCGGTGGGATCGAAGGGCTTTTGCAGAAAATCGGAGGCGCCGGCCCTGATCGCCTCGATGCGGACCGTCCTGTCGGCGTCCGAGGTCACCATGACTATGGGGACAAGGCTGTAGGCCGGGCGCGCGCGCAGCACCGCGGTGAACTCGATGCCATCCATTTCGGGCATTATGTGATCGACGATCACCAGATCATACTGATGCTCGCGGCAAAGCTGGATCGCCTCGCGCGGATTGAGACAGAGCTCGATTTCGCCAGAAACCACTTCGCCGATTATCGATCCGATAAGCGCGAGACTGGACCGACTGTCGTCAACAATTAGCAAGCGCATGCACCGCCCCCACGGCTTCTGACGTACAGACTATGAGGGGCAACCCTTAGAACAAGCTTAACCGGCTCGAGGCGGTCAAAAAATACGAAGGGTCAGGCCGGCCGGCCAGGCCGGACGAGCGCCATCGAGAATGCGGCCAGGATCAGCGTTGCGGCAAAGAACGCCGTGGCGGCCCGATAGTCACCGAGCCGGTCGTAAGCCAGACCGGCCAGTATGGGCGCCCCCATGGTGCCGGGGACCTGAAAGAACATCAGCGAGCCCTGGACTGTGGCGAACCGGGACTCGCCAAAAAGGTGCGCGCAGAGAAGAAGAACGACAATCGTGGGCGCTCCGGCACCAATCCCCAGCGCAACGACGATCACCAGCATGGTCACAAAGGACGGAAAGAGCGCGAAACTGGCAATTGCAGCCGCCTCGAACAGCAGCAATCCGGCCAGAAAGAGTGGCAGGATGGCGATCGGGGCGCGATCGGCGATCTGCCCGGCCAGCAGCCGCACCGGGATCGAAAGCAGGATCATGGCGCCAAAGATCGTCCCGGCCAGAGGCGCTGCAAGACCGTTGTCGGTCATCAGCGCAACCAGATGGACCGACAGACCCGTCACCACGGCGGCCTGCGCCATGAACGAAAAGGCAATCAGCCAAAAGACGGGCCGACCGAGCACATCCAGAACGCCGCCTGCATCGGGCGCCCGATGGGGCCGCGGGGTGGGGTGCGGGTCGGTCCGGTCCGCACTGAACATGAGCAGCGGAACGGGCAGCAGCGCCAGAACAATCGCCGCCCAGACAAAGCAGGTCTGGCGCCAGCCAATGGTTTCCACAAGAATGGTGACCAGCGGCACCAGAAGCGTGGAGACGACCGCCGCGACCGAAAACCGGATGGCGAGCGCCATGCCGCGCCGTTCCCGAACCGCGCCAACCACGATCTTATCGAGCGCCACCGTGAAGCCGGCGGCAACGCCGACCGAAACCAACAAGGACCAGGCGAGGTTGAGGCCAATTTCGGTCCGGACCATCCCGAGCGTAACCAGTCCGACAGCGGTCAGGATCATGCCCATCGCCACGACGGGCCGGGCTCCCGAGAGGTCCGTCAGGCGACCGACCACCGGCGAGATCACCCCCGAAGCCAGCCGGCCCAGCCCGATGGCGGTCGATACCGCGCCCCGTCCGGTATCGAGATCGACGGCTATAGGCTTGAGCAGGGCCGAAACCGCAAAGGCGGCAAAGCCGTGCCCGAATCCTGTCAGTATGCCGGTCGTTGTGACCAGGCCCCAACCGCGCCTCGGCGACAGGTTCACAGACCCGGCAACCACAACACGATGATCGGGAAGGCGATCAGCAAGGCAACATGGAACACGTCGGCGACAACGAAGGGCAAGGCGCCCTTGAAGATCTTGTCGAGCGATATGTCCTTTACCACGCCCGAAAGGACATAGACATTCATCCCCACCGGCGGCGTTATCAGCGCGATCTCGGTCATGCGCACCACCAGCACGCCAAAGAGCACGGCGTCAAAGCCCAGATTCATCATGAGCGGAAAGAACAGCGGAATGGTCAGCGTCATCATTGCCGACGCATCGAGCACCATGCCGAGAACGAAATAAACGGCCAGCACCATCAGCAGCACCGCCATGGGCGGCAAGCCGCTTTCGGTGACGAAGTTGACGATATGCAGGGGAATCGTGCTCGCCGTCACAAAGGAGTTGAAGACCAGCGCGCCGAACAGGATGCCAAAGATCATCCCGGTGGTCTTGAGGGTCGAATAGATGGCGTGTCGGGCCGCGGCCCATGTCAGCCGCCGCCGGGCCGCCGAAATGATGATGGCGCCGAAAGCGCCGATGGCGCCCGCCTCGGTGGGCGTGAACCAGCCAAGCACGATGCCGCCCATGACCAGGGCGAAAAGCACGATGACCTCGCCGGTATGGGTAAAGCTCCAGAGCTTTTCTCGCCAGCTGTATCGGGGACCGCGCGGGCCGGCATTGGGGTCGATCCGGCACCAGATGGCAATGGTGATGATGTAGAACAGGGCAAGCAGGATGCCGGGCACGATGCCCGCCGCAAACATCTTGCCGATCGAGGTCTCGGTCAGGATGCCATAGATGATGAACATTCCGGAGGGCGGAATGAGCGAGCCGATGGTGCCACCGGCCACCACGCTGCCCGACGCCAGCGAGGCGTTGTAATTGTGCTTGCGCATCTCGGGCATGGCCACCAGCCCCATTGTGGCCGTGGTGGCAAGGCTTGAGGCGCTGACCGCCGCAAAGCCCGAGGATGCGCCGATTGTCGCCATGGCCAGCCCGCCTCTGCGGCGCCCCAGCCAACGGGCCGCGAAATCGTAGAGGTCGCGGCCGATGCCCGAGGCAAACAGCAGGTGTGCCATGAACAAAAACAGCGGGATGGTACCGATGGCGTGATTGGTGGCCAGATCATAGGCGGTAACGCCGATGCGCACCACGGTGGCATCAAGGCTGACGAGCAGAGCAAAGCCTGCGGCACCCACAAGGCCCATGGCAAAGCCGATGGGCATGCCAAGCGCTATGAAGCCGAACAGGAGCCCCAGGCCGGCAAAGCCGATCATGACGGAGGTCATTTGGAATAATCCTGTGCCTGATGATCGTCTTCGATCGGGTGACCGCCAAGCAATCTGATGGCCTGAAAGACCAGCACGACGCACAAGAGAATAATGGCTGCGGCCATGGCCCAGCGGAACGGAGCGACGGGCACGTTGATGATGGGAGACATTTCGCCCTGCGCGCCACGGCGCAGCGCTTCTTTGATCGTTGCCCAGGCAATGCCGACCCAGAACAAGGACCCCAGGAACGTCATGATCCCGTGAAGGCCGCGCCGGATGCGGTCCGAGCGGATGCGATCGACAAAGAGCGTTACGCGTGTGTGCTCGCCCTGCATGGCGGCATAGGCCAGCGAAAAGCTCACCGCGGGTATGAGCAGAAGTTCGGCCAGCGAATATGTGCCCGGAAAGGCAATTCCAACCGCCCTGAAGACAACGGTAACCACCGTGAGCAACATGAGACTGATGATGGCGGCAACGCCGATGAATGCAGCCAGAGCGCAGACACGACGCAGGAAAACTTCAAAAGCGGGCATGGAACCTCCGATGGCCTGAATAGCGCCGCGCAGCCCAAAGGCAGCGCGGCGCCGGAAGCATCAGTCCTGATGCGCGGAGCGGATCTGCTGGAGAATTTCGGTCCCCGGCAGGCCCTTGGCATCGAGTTGCTGTGCCGCCTCCTGGGCGGTAGCCTCAAAGGCTGCCGAATACTCGGCAATCACGGCTTCGTCCACGGCGTTGAACTGTACGCCCATTTCCTCGCCATAGGCGCGGCCAGCGTCCTCGGCCTCCTGGGACAGCTCGTAATTGGTCTGGGTCCACCACTCGATATTGTCCTCGAAGACCTGCTGGATATCTTCGGGCAGGCTGTCCCAAGTCGCCCCGTTCATGGCGCGCGAGGGATAAGCGCCGCGGCTGTGGGGAAGTTCGGAATAATAGTTGATGACTTCGCCAAAGCTGAGCGACTTGAGGGCCTCATAGGGCGCGATGACGCCGTCGAGAACGCCACGCTGGAGGGACGGATAGGTGTCGGTCATGGGCATGGTGACGCCTTCGGCCCCGAAATTGGCCAGGGCCCCCACATAATCGACCGCCGAGCGGATGCGAAGGCCCTGCAGATCGGCCAATTCCTCGAACGGGGCATTGCGGAGCATCAGGTGCATGGGCGTGCCGACGTTGAACGCGAGCACCTTGACGCCGTCGAGCTCCTCGGCGAACTGGGGATACTGGTTCCACAGGTCGAGATAGACGCTGAGCACGTCCTGGGCATCCTCATAGCCGTAAAAGAACTGCGGCGTCACCCGGCTCAGATTATAGCCCGAACTTGCATAGATCGGGGCGATAAAGGCGATGTCGGCGACGCCGGCCGCCAGCTCGTCGACGCCTTCGCGGCTGGTAATGAGCGAACCGCCCCAGAAGGGCGTGATCGAAACCCGACCGTCGGTCTGCTCCTCGATCCGCTCGATCCAGAGCTCGTCGGCGGCACCATAGGGATGGGTGGGCGAATAGCTGGTCGAATAGGTCAGCTGAAATTCCTGCGCCAGCACGCCACCGGAAAGCAGCGTCAGGCTGGTCGCAGCGATTGCTGCGGTCGTTGCGAGTTTAAGGTTCATGGTTTCCTCCCGTGTTGAACCCATTTCAAGTCCTTGTGCCCAGCGCTCCGGTCGATTGAAGCCGGTCGATCTCGGACTGGGCAAGCCCGAGGTCGCGCAATATCTGGTCGGTATCGGCCCCCGGCATGCGGCCGAGCCAGCGGACAGGATTTCCCGGCTTCATGCTGACCGGTTGCCCGATCTGGCTGATGGTCCGGCCATCGGCACCGGTGGCGTGCACGACCATGCCGCGCGCCATCTGATGAGGGTCTGACAAGGCCTCGCCGATTTCGTAAACCGGCGCGAACTGGGTGCCTGCCGCTCCAAGGATTGCGAGCCATTCGTCCCGGTCGCGTTCGAGAAAGATCGCCTCGAGCGCAGACCGGATTTCGGGGCGGCGTTCGACATCGTTTTGCAGCGCTATGAAATCGGGCCGCCCCACCGTCTCGCAGAATATCCGCCAATAGCGCGGCTCCATGTCGGTCGTGCATATGAACTTGCCGTCCCGTGTTCGCCACAGGCCCATATCGGCGCGTCGGGTGCCGCGAGGGGGAATGGTTTGGGGATCGGGATGACGGGAAAGAACATTGACCAGAAGGCTCATGGCGCAATCGCTCATGGCGACATCCACATGCCGTCCGCTGCCCGTCGTCCGGCGCTCGTGCACCGCCGCCAGAATGGCGAATGCGGCATGGGTGCCGGTAATGACGTCTGCCGCGGGGATGCCCGCAAAGCCGGGCGTCTCGGGGTCTTCGCCGATCCGCGACTGGACGCCGGCCAGCGAGAGGGCAATCGGGTCATGTCCCGGCTTGTCGCGATAGGGGCCGGTCTGTCCGCAAAGGGTCAGGCTGGCATAGACAAGGCCGGGATTTATGGCCCGCAATGCGTCATAGCCCAGTCCCAAGCCGGCCAATACACCGGGGCGATAATCTTCGACCACGATATCGGCGCTTCTGGCGAGTTCGTGCAGGACCGGCCGGGCGTGTTCGTGCCCGATATCGATCATGACCGAGCGCTTGTTGCGCGCGAGAATGTCGGTTTCGCGCAACCGGGCGCGCGCCTCGGGCTCCAGCTTGTCCCAGCCGAAAACCTTTGCCTGCTTTTCGATTTCGCGCGGGTTTTCGACGCGGATGATCTCGGCACCCATATCGGCCAGCAGCCAGGTGCAATAGGGGCCGGGAAGAAGGCGCGAGAAGTCGAGGACCTTAAGGCCGTCAAGAGGCGCGGTCATGGCACGCTCCAGCCGTCAAAGGCCGATGCGGGGACTGGCGCCTTGAGCGTACGGTCGGGGGCCTGCATGGGAAGACTGGATTTGAAGAGGGGACCGGGAACACGCGAGACGTGCCCGCTTTCTTCGTCGCGAACCTCAACGAACAATCCCCGATCGGCGAGGTGATCGCTCTCGCGCACATCCTGGGGCGTATTGATGACCGAAAGGCCCCAGCCCTTTTCGAGCGACCATTCCCCAAGTTCGGCTCTGGTGTGGCGGGCAAAAAAATCTCCGACCACCTGCTGCCAGCGGTCGATGGTCGGCTGGGGGGTGTCGGCCACCAGGGTGTTGTCCCAGTCGATATCGGCCAATTCTCCTGCGACGCCCTGTTGGGCCAGGACCGAAACCAGCGCGCGCATCATGGGTGGATTGTCGATCATCGACCAGGTCACATGACCGTCCCTGCACGGCCAGACCTGACGAACGCCCGACTTGCCGCGCACCAGAAGGTTGCCCTGGCGCTTTCCGATCCGGCCGGTCCACTCATACATGACCGGCTCGCGGTAATTGGCAAGCGTTGCGCTTTGCAGTGCCGAGAGCGAGACGGTCTGCCCCCGCCCGATCCGCCGGCGCGCATAAAGCCCCATCAGTGCCGCGGTCGCAGCCTGGATGCCGGTCAGGGCATAGGCCTGCCGACCCGGAAACCGCAGCGGCGGCGCCTCGGGGTCGCCGATGACGGTCATGAGCCCCGAAAGGGCCATCAGCGTGAGATCGTTGGCCGGACGCCCATCCATGGGACCGCCATCGGAGAACGGCCTGACGCGGATATGGATTGCGTTCGGCGAAGCACCGAGATCGAAGCGATCGCCCAACCGCTGCCCGTCCAGGATCACGTCGGCCCGGCTGGCAAGCTCCGCGACCGTTTCCGAGCTGTCGGCAACCAGCCGGGTCTTGCCGTGATGAAAGGCCAGCGACCGAGACGGTTCGTCGGCCGCATCGGGCACGATGGCCACGACATCGGCGCCCAGTTCGGCAAGCATATGGCCGCCGAAATCGACAAGGCCGTCGGAAATTTCGAGAACCCTGATGCCATCGAGCAGCTTCATGCCAGTACCCCCTGGGCTTCGAGCGCTTCGACATCCGCACGCGTCATGCCCAGCATATCGACAAGAACCGCGCCGTTGTGCTCTCCCAGCAGAGGCGCCTTTCCGATCGACCATGGGGTCTGATCCATCGTGTAGGGGGGCGCGGGCATTGCCGCCTTGCCCAGTACGGGATGATCGGTTGAAACGATATGCCGGCCCGCTGCCAGCTCTTCGCTCCGGGCGACATCGCGGCCATCCTGCACGGCGGCTGCCGCAATACCGGCTGCCGCCAGCCGGTCGGCAAGCTCGAACCGGTCAAAGGCCAGGGTTCTGGCTGCAACCGTCTCGCCGGTCACATTTTCCGGCTCCAGCCCGAGAAGCTCTGCCAGCCGGTCCAGTTCGGCCCCGGCACAGGCGGCGATGGCGATCCATTCGTCCTCGCCCCTTGTGGGGAAAACCCCGTGCAGCGCGTAAGTGGCGTCCTCATTGCCGGCTTTTTCGGGCAATGTGTCGAGGGCGTAGAGATCGGCGATCACATGCACCATGGGTTCGATCTGAGAGATATCGAGGTGCTGGCCCTCACCGGTGCGCGCCTTGTGTTCGAGTGCAGCCAGTATCGCCACGGTCGCGAACATGGGGGCCACCACGTCTCCATAGGCCAGGGGCGGCATATGCGGGTCGCCGCCGGGCCAGCCGGTCAGCGCCGCGTGGCCGGAATGGGCTGCCGCCGAATTGCCGTAGCCCCGGAACCCCGCCATGGGTCCGGTACGGCCAGCCACCGATACGCTGGCGAGAATGATGTCGGGTTTGATCTGCCGGAGGGCATCATAGCCAAGCCCGATCCGCTCCATGAAGCCGGGTCCGAAATTTTCGACGACCACATCGGCCCATGCAACCAGCCTGCGGGCGATATCGACGCCGCGCGGGTCGGAAAGGTTGATCGTAACGCTTTGCTTTGAGGTGTTGGTCTGGGCAAAAAAGGCCGATCCGTCAGGGTCTTTCACCCCGCCGGCAAAAGGCGGCGACAGGCGGCCGAGATCGAGCCGCTTGCGGGACTCGATCTTGATCACTGTGGCGCCATTGTCCGCCAGGTCCTTGGTGGCGCGCGGTCCCGCGCCCACCCAGGAGAAATCGGCAATCTTGAGGCCGTTCAACGCGCTCATGGCGCTCCTCCTTTTCCCGCCGGCTTAAGGCCGATCTAGTTATAAATAATAATGGTTCAGTTTATGAACTATGTCAAACTCTTCTCGCGCAACACCTGGTCGAGCACCGGCGTAATCCGGCCCACCACGGCATCGCGATCCCAGTCGCGCTGGTCGACCATGTCGGACCAGACCTCGATCACCCGAACCCCCTGTGCCTCGAGCGCCTGCTTGGCAAACAGCGAGCCGTGTCCGGAGAACCGGTCGTGCCGGGGAATGAGCATCAGAGCGACGTCGATGCGGTACTTTCTGGCCTGTTCGACCAGCCAGGCATTGACCCAGGGGGGCTGATGCAACTGCTCGTTCATTGCGGAAACCCTGGCCGCCAGCGCCCGCAACGGATCGCCATGATCGGCCCGGATGTATCCGTCAGCCGCGAAAGGGAGATACATCGACCACGCAAAGACAGCGCCATGGCTTTCCTCGAACGCGCCATAAAAGCTGGTGTCGAACCAGAGCCCGGCGCCGATCCACATCATGCGGATGCGCTCATCGGCAACCACCGCCTCGCCATCGGCGATGCGCGCCCCCAGTTCGTCGCGGAACCGGCGAGCGTGATCGAGCGCCCAGTCCGATCCGCGATGCCATTGGGGGATCATCACGTTGGGAATCTGGTCGTTGATGCGGATGGGGCAGCGCGGGGCTGCCGCGATCATCTCGCTGGCCTGCTCGAATATCTTTTCCTGCCGATCGATGGCCGCCATGTAATCGCTGAAGGCCTCCCGGTCAAAATTTCGGCCTGTCAGGGCCTCGAGCCGGGCGATCAGGTCCTCGAACTCGGCGACCATGAGGTCGAGCCGGTCGGTATGGTAGAGGCCTTCCCAATCGCTGCGCGCCTCTATCCACCAGTCGGGCCGGGCATCGGGCACGGCCGGGGCGGACAGCAGCACCAGCGGCGCGCCGGTGCTTTGCGACCAGAGCGAAAAGATCTTCTGGTGGTCGTCGGCACTCTGGCGGGCGCACAGAATGGCCGGGGCCGGCAATCCGCCCCAGGGCTGGCGTTCCACATCGCCTTCGAGCTCGGCAATGAGCGGCAGGCTCGAATAGCGCGCCAGCCGCTCATGAAAGCCGATGGCCTGCATGTGGTCGAAATAGAACTCGGACAATTGCTTGGCGGCAATGACGGCCGACCACCATTGATTGGTCACGATGGGCATGCCCATGGCATGGAACAATTCGTGAGGCGTATCGGCATTGACAAAGCCATATTGAGCGCCCGAGGTGATCTGCGCTCGTAGCCCCTTGGCCCAGTCGCGCTGGTGATCTGTCGCAGCCCGTGTCGATTGCAGCGGCGTATAGCTCATGGGCGGGTCTCCGGCGCCTGCCCGATCAGTTTGCGAGCGCGTTCGATCCAGGCCGGTCCCGGCACGGCATCGCGAAAGCCCAGATTGACAAAGCCGATGTCGCGCGCCTGCAGCGCCTTGGCCAGTCCCGGGATTTCCCAGCCGAAAGTATCGTCGGTCTGTGCCAGCTGGCAGAGCACAAGGTCGCACTTGGCCGCTTCGATCGCGTCCAGCATTGCTTGGCGATGACGCTGCGGCGGTGAAATTCTGAGGCAGAACGGATCACCGGCCATGAGATCGCGCATGGCCGCGCGCGAAGGCTCGCATTCCCAGGGGCCCGGCCATATCTGCCCGAAGGGCTGGAGATCGCAAACGATGTCACCGAAACCGGCGAAGGCCGCATAGGCATCGGCGGACGCAAGCCCCGACCCCACAAGGCCGAGCCGCAGGGGCGCGGGAGGGCTCGCGTCCTCGACGATTGCCGCTTCAAGCAGGTCGGCGTGCCGCTCTGGCGCAAGGAAGCGGCCGGCATTGCGCCAGACCATGGCCCGTGCCCCGCGGGCGGAGTGCGAGACGCGCTCGAGCGCACGCTGGCGCCTGACTGCCTGCGCTGTCGCTCCGGCCAATCCGGCCTCGGGATCATCGAGCCCGATGGCGGTGAGAAAGCTCACCAGCTTTTCGATCTGAATGTCATTGAAGGTGCGAACCGGATCACTGGCCGCGTGCACGAGGTTGAACAGGAACAGCGGCGGGGTTCCGCGCGGCGCCCGTCCCTGCCGCACCCATTCGGTGGCATATTGATAGGCGGTGAGCGCTGCAGCATCGTCGCGGACAAAGACGATCCCGGCAAAGCCCGTAAAGGCGCCGGCGGCAAACCGGTTGAGAAAGATTCTCACTTCATGATCGACGAACGGCTCGATCAGCTGATCGATAGCCCTGACACCCGAGCCATCCAAACGCCCGAAATTGACGTGCACAGGGACAGCGCCACTTGCCGAGATGAGCGTCTCGGGCGCGCCGTGACCGAAAATGCCAACCAGGGGATGGTCGAGCCCGGCCGCCGCGCCGTCGGCAGCCTCGAACGCTGCGTCCAGCGCCTGTCCGGCCAGCATTTGCCGGTCATCGATCATCACCATGCACGCGCCTCCTCTTTAGTTCACTTTATGAACTATATATATCCGGAGTCAACCCGGTTCGGTTGCGCGCGTGTTTGACTCGGGGCCGATCCGCGGATAGTTACCATCAGCCCAGCGACAAGGAGTTGCCATGAGCAAGGCCGAGCCCGGTGACCCGCAGGCCCAAGGCGTAAATCTCGGCGCCCTGCGGCAGAACCTGCCCTTTCTCACGCGCGCCCTGCGCGCCTATATCCGCGCGGAGAACGCCGCCTTTTTCGCCGACTTCGAAACCGAGCAGGGCGAAATTGCCGTCATCAGCCTGATCGGGCTCAACCCGACGATTTCGCAAAACGAGGTTGCCGCAACCCTTGTGCTCAAGAAGTCGGCGGTCACAAAAGTCATCAAGGGGCTCGAGGAGCGCGGTCTGGTCCAGCGCGAAAAGGTCGAAGCCGACAAGCGCTTCAATGCGCTCACGCTCACAAGGACCGGCAGGGCCAAATACGCGCAGATCAACGCCCGCATGGCCGATCAGCACGACGCCCTGCTTTCGCCCTTTGATGCGCTGGAGAGAACCGAGCTTTTCGACCTGCTCAACCGACTGCACCAGCATCTGGTGGAGCGCAACAGGGACCGGACCGGCTCTGCCGAAGGCATTTCGGGAAGCGCCACCGACTGACCGGGGACTTGACACCCTTCCTCCATTTAGTTCATTTAGTGAACTAAATGGAGGAGCAGAACCTTGGCCCAACCCCTGGCCGGCGTCCGTATTGCCGATTTCAGCCATGTCATTGCCGGCCCGCTTGCTACGCATTTCCTGCGGCTGCTCGGCGCCGAGGTCATCAAGGTCGAGCCGCCCAGCGGCGATGTGTTGCGCAACTATACGCAACGACGCGAGCTGCGCGGCATGTCCGAGCCGTTCATCGGTGCCAATGCGGGCAAGAAATCGGTGGTGCTCGATCTCAAGTCCCGGTTCGGCCGCGATGCCGCCCGCAAGCTGGTGGCCACAAGCGACATCCTGGTCGAAAATTTCCGGCCCGGGGTGATCGACCGGCTGGGCCTGGGCTATGACGAGGTCAAAAAGGACAATGGCGGGCTGATTTTCTGCTCGATTTCGGGATACGGGCAGACCGGCCCGATGCGCGACTATCCGGCCATCGACCAGATCATCCAGTCGGTTTCGGGCCTTATGGGGCTTTCGGGCGAACCGGGCAACGGCCCGATGCGGGTCGGATTTCCCATCGTCGACACCTACAGCGCGCTCCTTGCCGCCTTCGCCATCCAATCGGCCTATATCCAGCGCGAGCGCGATCCGCAGCGGCGCGGCCAGCATATCGACATGTCCATGCTCGATGCCTCGCTCGTCATGATGGCCTCGGTCATCAATCCGCTGATGATCTCCAATATCGAGCCACGCCGGACGGGCAATCGCGGCTTTTCGCTTGCCCCCACCGCGGACACTTTTGCCACGCTCGACGAACCGATCACCATCGGCGCCGTCCAGCAGAACCAGTATGAACGTCTGTGCAAAGCACTCGAGCGCCCCGATCTCCTCACCGATCCCCGGTTTTCCGACCCCGACCAGCGCATGGCCCATGACAAGGAATTGCAGGGGGAGCTTGCCCGGAGTTTCAAGACCCGCTCGGCGCTGGACTGGGAGCGGCGGCTGGCAGATGCCGGCGTTCCGGCGGGCGCGGTGCGTCCCTTGCGCGACGTTCTGGACCTGCCGCAACTGGAGGGCCGGGGCCTGCGGCTCGCTATCGAAGTTCCCAATGAGGCGGTCGGGCAGACATCGATCCTCAATGCCGGCTTCAAATTCGCCCATGACGGACCGGGGGTCAGTGCGCCCCCGCCGCAACTGGGTCAGCATACCGCCGAAGTGCTGGCCGAGCTGGGATTGTCCGAGCCGGCGCTATAGCAGCGCCATGAGCGGTTCGACGCCGTCCTGATCCAGTCTTGCAATGGCGGCAAAATAGGCTTCAAGCGACATCGAGCGGCCACGGGCCCGAAAGCAATCGCCGACCTTGGGCCAGAGGTCGTCCAGCGTCACATCGGCGGTGCGCCAGATGGGAACCTGGGCAATTGTTTCCCGATGCACCGCGCCGTTGGCGAGGCTCACCTCATATATGGCGTCGAATCCGGCATCGCGTTCGAGCGATGCCATTTTGACGCGACCGGCCAGGGCAATGATCTCGGGGTCTGCCAAATGGCTGTGCGAAAAGGAATTGAGCGCAATAGTGCCGTGCTTGATGGTCTGGGCGAAAACGAAGGGAATTGAGAATTTGGCGCCGATCGGCGTGCGCGGGACACTGGCCTGCGGTCCGGGTCCGAACAGCATGTCATTGGGCGGCGTTACCACCACCTCGACGCGGGCGATGGCTTCGGGCGCGACGCCTTTGTCACGCAGGGCACGGGCCGCCATAATCGCACTGTGGGTGCCGCGGCAGCATGGCCAGCGCTTAAGCGCGACCGCCGGGCCGTAAAGCTGCTCGCCCAGCCCCTCCAGCATCGGGCCGGAGCGCGGAGGCGCGCCGGTGAGAAGGTGAAAGACCCCGCTTTGTCCTTCGAGTGGATGGTCGAGCGCCCGAACCCCATGGCGGGCCAGCAGAACCGCTTCGACCGCGGCGCGCGCCGCCAGCCCCTCGCGCACGGCGCGCAAATGCGATTGCGGCGAGCGCTTGAGTTCGTCCGAAAGCATGAACTGGGCCGCAAACAGGCCCAGTGCGTCGAGCATTTGTTGCTCGGTCAGCTGCGCGATCACGGCGGCGCCAAGGGTCGCGCCCAGTCCCGAAAGGATGGGAGGATGGTACCAGCCCTTTTGGGCCGGATCCCCGTCGAGCGAGAGGGACAGCCGGCAGGCAAAGTCACACCCCAAAGCCAATGCCCTGAGAACCGTGCCCCCCTCGGCCCGCTCGCTCTCGGCCAGAGCCAGCACGGCGGGAACAAGCGAGGCGTTGGGATGGATCATGCCCGCTTCGAACGTATCCTCGAAATCGAGCGCATGGGCCAGCGCTCCATTGGCGAGCGCGGCCAGGGGCGCCGAACTTTTTCCGCCGGTGCCGATGATCGATGCGCGCCCTGTCCCGCCCAGCGCCGTTGCGTGATCGGCAAAGGGCTGGGCTGCCGGCTCAAGATCGACAGCCGCCACCATGACCGCGAGGCCATCGGCCAGCGCGATCTGTGCGGCGGCCAGAGCATTTTTATCAAGGGGCCGGTCGAGAACCGACCAGTATCGCTCGATGACCGCCCGGCTCGAAATCATTGGCGGTGCCGGACAATCAGCCGATCGCCATCCCTCTCGATGGCCGACCCAAGGCGCTCATGGTCGGAAATGTCGGCGAGATAGCGCCGTATCCGCTCGAAATCGGGGTCGCCGGGGTCGACGATGCGCGGCATGGCATCCTTGCCGATCATGATCGGAACCAGGCGAACGTCTCTGATGCCCTCTTTGCTCAACCGGGCTTCAACCATCACGCTCATTGCCGAATCCGGCGGGAAATTGTAGCGGGAGGAAAAGTCGGGCACCCAATCGGGATTGAGCTTCTGGATTTCCTTAAACCCCCTTGATTTGGCGTGGGCCTCGTCCATCAGCAGATCGATGGCGAAATTGGCAAGGCTGTAGGCGATGGTCTTGCCCTTGTAGATTTCTATTCCCTTGAGAATATGGGCATGGTGACCGAGCACCAGATCGGCTCCGGCATCGATAACCGCATGCGCCACCTCCCGCTGGTAGTCGGGGATGACCGCCGGCACGAAATGAATGCCGGCATGATGGGATACGATCACGACGTCCACCTGCCGGCGCAGGCTTTTCACGCCCTCGACGAGCGCAGCAAGATCGCCGCGCTGGGCATAGGTCACGATCCTTGCCGGCGTTCCGGGTTGATCGTGCTCGATCTGCTCATAGACCGTGTGAGCCCGCAGCGGCGCGCATCCGGCCCGGCGTTCATCGGCCCAGTAATTCATCGGCAGGATGGAATTGACCGCCAGCACGCCCACGCTGACCCCGCCGCGCTCAATGATGGCCGGACGCCGCGCCGCATCGAGCGTCGGACCGGTGCCGACCTGGACCGCCCCTGCGCTTTCGAGCGTTGCAATCGTGTCGAGGAGCCCTTCTTCACCCCAGTCGAGGCAGTGATTGCCGGCAAAGGATACGATCTCGAAACCCGCCCGCACCAGGGCGGCACCGATCTCGGGCTTTCCGCGTATGGTGTGCCGGGCCTGGGGGAGACGCGCTCCCCGTTTCGTCAGGTTCACTTCGAGCTGGCAAAAACCCAGATCGGCGGCGCGGATGCGATCCCTGACCGCATCGAAAATGGTTTCGGGATCATCCCTGTCGGGGCCGACATCGCCAACGGCGACAAAATCGAGGCTCATCGCGAATGCTCCGGCGCCAGAAGGTGGCAGGCGGCGAGCCCACCATGGGGAGCCGGCAGCATGGGGGGCCGCTCGACCGCGCAGACATCCATGCTGAGCGGACACCGCGTGTGGTAGGGGCATCCCGAAGGGGGATCGAGAGGGCTGGGCAATTCTCCCTGCGGGGGCAATTCGGGCTCGGGTGCATCGGGATCGGGCGGCAGCGCAGCAGCCAGCATGGCCTTGGTATAGGGGTGGCCGGGCCGGGTGCAGATCGCCTCGGCGGTACCGCGCTCTATGACGCGCCCCAGATACATGACCACGACATCGTGGGCCATGAACCGGACAGTTGCCAGATCGTGGGAGATGAACACGCATCCCAGCCCGTATTCGTCCTGGAGATCCTTGAGAATATTGAGGATCTGCGCCCGGATGGAGATGTCCTGGGACGATACGGGCTCATCGAGCATGAGAATTTGCGGTTTCGAGGCGATGGCCCGCGCAATGGCGATGCGCTGACGCTGACCGCCGGAAAATTCGTTCGGGAAGCGCCGGGCGTCCTCTGCCCTGAGCCCCACCGCCTCGAGCACTTCGGCCACCCGGCGCGCAATATCGGCTTTGGACAGATCGGGAATGGTCGAGAGCGGCTCGGCTATGATCTTTCCCACCCGCATGCGGGGATCGAGCGACGAAAAGGGGTTCTGGAACACCGGCTGGACCGCCCGTCTGAAATCCCGGCGCTCGGTGGCCGACATTTCTGCAAATGTCTTGCCCCTGAACCGCACCTCGCCGGAACTGGGCGTATCGAGCAGCAACAGCATGCGGTTTAGCGTTGTCTTGCCGCAGCCCGACTCCCCGACAATGCCCAGCGTGCGTCCGGGCTCCAGCGAAAGATCGAGTTCGGTGACCGCGTGGAGGTCCTGCATGCGGCCGCGATGCCGAACCTTGAAGACCCGGCCAAGGCCCCGGGCGGAGAGGATCGGTTGGGTCATGCCGCACCTGCCTGTGCGCCGAGGGGAAACCAGCAGCGCGCCGTGTGCCCGGCGCCCAGCGTCACGGTTGGCGGCGCCGTGCGGCACTGCGGCTGTGCGTTGGCGCAGCGGGGATGAAAGCGACATCCGGCCGGGCGGGCGCCCACTGTGGGCGGGCTACCCGGAATGGTGGGCAGCCGATCGAGGGCCGTATCGAGTGTCGGTACGCTATCGAGCAGGGCACGGGTGTACCAATGGGCGGGCCGGGCGAAAATATCGCGCACCGGGCCCTGTTCGACGATCTCCCCGGCATACATGACCGCCACACGGTCGCACATTCTGGCCACCACCCCGAAATCGTGGGTGATAAACAGCATGGCCATGCCCAGCCGCCGCTGGAGGTCCTTGAGAAGGTCGAGAAACTGGTACTGGATCGTGACGTCCAGCGACGTGGTGGGCTCGTCCGCGATCAGCAGCTTGGGTGCGCGGGTGAGCGATATCGCTCCGACGACGCGCTGGCGCATGCCGCCGCTCATCTGGTGGGGGTAGTTGGCCAACCGCGCCTGCGCAGAGGGTATCTTTACGCTTTCGAGCGCGGCGACGGCCCGTTCCTCAAGACTGCCACTGGCTGTCGCGTGAAGGCGGAGAGCCTCCCTGAGCTGGTTTCCCACGGAAAAGACAGGATTGAGCGAGGCCATCGGGTCCTGCAGGATCATGGAGATCTCGCCACCGCGGATGGCGGCCAGCTCGTTCTTGCCCAGCCGCGCGATGTCACGGTCCTGATAGAGGATTTCGCCCGACAACCCCTTGTCGAGCAGGGGCGGCAGCAGGCGCAGCAGGGCCATGCCGAGCGTTGTCTTGCCCGAGCCGCTTTCGCCCACCAGACCGACCGTCTCGCCGGCCTGGATGGCCAGGTTCACGTTTTCGATCAGCGCGGGCGCGTCCGGCTGTCGACCCAGTCGCACGCTGACGTCGCGCATTTCGAGCAGCGGCGCCCCTTCGCCGCGGGAAGTCTCATGAACCATCAGATATTGCGTCCTCTGAGTGCGGGGTTGATCTTGTCGGCAAGCGCGTCGCCAACGATGTTGACCGACATGACGGTCAAAAGGATCGCGAGCCCGGGAATCATGCACAGCCACCAGGCCGAGGTGATATAGGAGCGGCCATCGGCAACCATCGAGCCCCATGAGGGCGCCGGGGGTGGAACGCCGACACCGAGAAAGCTCAGCGAGGCTTCGAGCACGATCACGACGCCGACCTGGAGCGTGGCGATGACGATGAGCGATGGCGCGATATTGGGCAGGATATGGCGCCAGATGATCCTGAAATCAGACAGGCCCGATGTGCGCGCCAGATCGACATAATCCTCGTTGCGGATCTTGAGGGTCTCCCCACGCGCCATGCGTGCATACTGGCTCCAGAGCACCAGCGAGATCACGATGATGATGTTGGTAAAGCTGGGGCCGGAGATGGCGCCAAGCAACAGCGCCAGAAGAATCACCGGAAACGAGAGCGCCAGGTCAACGAGCCGCATGAAGATCCTGTCCGTCCAGCCGCCGAAATAGCCGGCCAGCGTGCCCACGGCAGTTCCCATCGCCCCCGCGATCGCTATGACCAGCGCACAGACGGTGAGCGAAATTCGCGCACCGGCGATCAGGCGCGAGAGGATGTCGCGTCCCAGCCTGTCGGTACCGAGCGGATGCGTCCAGGAGCCGCCCTCCTGCCAGGCGGGCGGATCGAGCCGTGCCCTGAGGGAGCCGGCAAGCGGATCATGGGGCGAAATGAGCGGTCCCAGAAGCGCCACGAGCACGAAGATCGCCAGGAGCACCATGGCCAGTCGCACCGTCCAGCCGAACTGGCCCCATAGCCCGGCGATTGCCGCAAACTTGCCCTGAAGGCGAGAGGGAGTACCCATCGCATTGGTCTGGATAGGGTCGGTCATCAGCCCCGGCTCCGCATGCGCGGGTCAACGATCACGTAAAGGATGTCGACCAGAAGGTTGGCGAGAATGAACAGGGCGGTGATGACGAGCACGACCGTCTGAACGACGGGGAAATCGCGGGCCAGGATCGACTCGTAGGCCAGCCTGCCAATGCCCGGCCAAGCGAAAACGGTTTCCACCACCACCGCGCCGGTGATCATCACGGCAAAGAACGTCCCCATGAAGGTGATGACGGGAATAAGGCTGTTGGCCAGGGCGTGTTTCCAGACAACCACGGCTTCCGAAAGCCCTTTGACGCGCGCGAGCTTTATGTATTCGCTGCCCAGCGCCTCGAGCATGCTGGCCCGCACCAGTCGGGTGATGGCGGCAAGGGTAAACAGGCCCAGGGTCGCCGCGGGTAGGATATAGTGCTCCCACTGGCCGTAACCGGAGGTGGGCAGCCACCGCAATTGCACGGCAAAGACATACATCAGGACAATGCCCAGCCAGAAGCTGGGAACCGACTGCCCCACAAGCGCCACGAGACGGGCGGCGATATCGACTGGCGTATTGTGCATCACCGCCGCGAAAACCCCGAAAACGATGCCGATGACCAGCGTAAACACCAAAGCGACACCGGCAAGGCTGAGCGAAGCGGGAAGGCGCGAGAGTACGAGATCTATGGACGGCTCGGCGCTGGCGGTCAGCGAGCGGCCGAAATCCCCGGTCAGGGCGTTGCCGATGAACGTGAGATACTGAACCGGAAGCGAGCGATCCAGACCAAGCTCTGCGATCAATGCCTGCCGGTCGGCCTCGGTGGCACCATCACCGAGCAGCAGTGCGACCGGGTCGCCGGTGAGCCTGCTGAGCAGGAAGATCACGAGACTCATGAGGAGCAGTGCGATCAGGGCTTCGGTGATGCGGGTTGCGATGAGCTTGAGCATGCCTGTTCCGTGATATTCCGCCCAAAAACACAGCCCCGGCCCGACCTGCAAAGGGCCGGGCCGGGGCAAAGCAGGAGATTATTGAGCCCTGGTGGCGCGGTCGAAATTCCATCCATAGGCACCCGAGATGTCCCATTCACCCACCTTGTCGCTGACCCCGTAGGGCTCGTTGGCAAGGGCGATGAACACACCGGCCGCTTCGTCGCGCAGATACTGCCCGATCTCGGTAAAGAGAGCCGAGCGGGTTTGCGCGTCCTCTTCGCTCGAGAACTGCTGGATCATCGCCTCGAGTTCGGGCGAGGTGAAGCTGGCGAACAGGCTGTCCTGCATGAAGCCTGCCTCGAGCCCGTTGGCTGCGCTGGCGAACGGAAAGCCGCGATGGGTCCAGACGTAATCACTGGCCTGCCCCTGGGTCCATGCGGTGCGGATCGAGGGCCAGTCGACCGGCTCGATGGTGGTGTTGACCCCGATGTCCTGCCAGTAGAGCGCCACGGCCTCGGCCATAAGCGGCAGTTCGGCGCCGGGCGCGGTGGTAAAGGTCTTGAGGGTGATGTCAAACCCGTCCGGATAGCCCGCTTCGGCCAGCAATTGGCGCGCCATATCGGGATCATAGGGATAGGGCTCGACCTCCGACCACGCCGGCACCGGCGTATCGCTCGCCGCAATCGTGGCTTCACCCTGGAACAGCTCATCGATGATCGTCTGCTTGTCCACCGCGTAGTTGAGGGCCTGACGCACCTCGCGGCTGGCCCAGGGCGTATCGGGGTTGTACCGCGCGGGGTCGGTCTGGATCAGACCGCCGAAGCGCACCACCGGCGACCACGTCGCCTGTGCCGAGACAATCCGCAACCCTGCATCTTCCACTGTGGGAATGGAATCAAATCCGATCGGGGCAATATCGGCCTCCCCGGTCTGCAACATTGCAACACGGGTCGATTCTTCGGGCACCACGCGGAAGGAGACCGTTTCGAATTCGGGGTTCACACGCCAGTGGTCGCCCAGATCCTCGCGCAGTGTCATGAGGATTTCCGAGCCGGACGTGACGTTTTCGAGGACATAGGGCCCGGTTCCGATGGGACGGGCCTGGGCTTCATCGGCCCCCAGCTCGTCGAAATAGGCCTTCGAGACGATGCCCAATTGCTGGCCGGAGCCGAAATAGCCCTTGGCAAGCTCGAAATCGGGGACGTTGAGATTGACAACGACGGTGCGCTCGTCCGGCGTCTGCACGGATGCGATGGCGCGGCGCATGGCCGAAGCGGGGCCGGCGCGCGAATCTTCCCCGATCAGGCGGGCGATCGAATAGGCGACGTCCTCGGACGTCAGTTCGCCGTAGCCACCCGCGAATTCGATCCCCTCGCGCAGATGGAAGGTCCATGTCCTGCCATCGGGGCTCATGTCCCAGGATTGGGCAAGGCCAGGAACTGCTTCACCGGTCTCGGGGTCGATATAGGTCAGGTATTCATAGGCAAGATCGAGATAGGTCTTGCGCTGGCCGCTGCCGCCCCAGGGCGTCATGGTTTCTTCCGAAAAGGTCGAAAGCGCGACGACCAGTTCGTCGGCCTGCGCCCAGGCCGGTGTGGCCGGAGCAACGATCAGTGTCGTTGCGCACAGCAGCGCGGCCAGTGTGGTCTTTCTGAAATTTCCGAGCATTCGTTCCATATCTTTCCTCCCTCAGCTATGGCCCGATTTTGGTAATGTTATAGTTCAGAACAAAGAAGTCAACAAAATTGTCGACTATATTGTGTCGCGGCATTTGACTTGCCGCGAGCGGCGGCTGTAAGTTCGCCTCCAATGTCAACCACCACCGGACCCGCCTTGATGGATGAGCCCACGGCCAGCGGCCCGTTACCGACCAGCGCCATCGCAGAACAGATCAAGGCGCGCATTCACAGCGGCGCCTATGCGCCCGGCCAGAGACTCATCGAAGTCGATCTGGCCGAGGAATATGCAGCCGGGCGCGGCCGCATCCGCGAGGTCTTCAAGACCCTGGTCGGCCAGGGCTATCTCGAATTCGTCGCCAATCGCGGCGTCTATGTCCGCCGTTTCACCCGCGCCGAAATCCTTGAAATGGGCAGGGTGCGGGAGGTCCTTGAGGGTCTTTCGGCGCGCCTTGCGGCCGAAACCGAACTCTCGCCCGACCAGCGGGCGGCCCTCCAAGCCCATCAGGCGCGCCTTGACGCCGCTGTCGCCGCTCATGACGTGGACACCTACAACAGGGAAAATTTCGCCTATCACGCCACGATCTGCACCATTGCCGGCAATCGACACATCGAGGAGTTTCTCCATCGCGTCCGCCTGCCTCTTTACCGGCTGCAGTTGCCGCGGAATTTTTCCTCCGATTCCATGGCCAATTCCAACCGGGACCACCAGGTGGTCACCGCCTCCATTCTTGCCGGAAATCCCGATGCGGCCGAGGCCGCCATGCGCGCGCATGTCCGTGCCGGCAACGCTCATGTCATGCGCCTTGCCGCCCACCATTTCAGCTAGCCCCGTTCACCGGCCGGCTCGCGCCGAAAGCGCACCGGCACCGACAGCGGACCGTATTCGGGCCATGTCGTCATGGGGGTCGGGCCAGCCAGTTCCCACCCCGATGTGCGCCTGACCAGTTCTTCGAGCGTGACCCTGAGCATCAGGCGCGCCAGGGGTGCGCCGGCGCATTGGTGCGGACCGAGCCCGAACGCGACATGCTGTTTGGCGTTCGTCCGGTCGAGCCGGAAACTGTCGGGATCCTCGAAAGCCTCCGGGTCGCGGTTGGCAGAGGTAAAGGCAAGCGCGATCGGCTCGTCCTTTGCAATCGTGCGGCCGCCGATTTCCACGTCGGCCTTTGCGGTGCGGGCAAAGCCGCGATAGGGCGTATAGAGCCGCAGCAACTCCTCGAGAGCCGCAGGCACAAGCGATGGATCGTTCTTGAGCAGCGCGAAGTGATCGGGGTTCCGGGCCAGATGGACCGCCATCGAGCCAGTGAATGTCGTTGGCGCGATAATGCCCACCACGAGCAATTGCCGGATCGTTCCCAGGATCATGTCCTCGGGCAGCGCCTTTCCATCCTCGTCCCGTGCCGCCAGCAGCGCGCTTGTGGGGTCGGACGCAGGATCGAGGGGCGCGGCCTTGCGCTCGGCGATGATGTCGCGGGCCACGTCATAGAGAAATAGGCTCGTTTCCTCGAGCTTGGCGGTGTCTCTCACCTGCAGCGCCCGATTGAAATCGGCCCCGATATTGCGGATTTTTTCAGCCTGCCGGGGCGGAATATGAAAGAATTCGGCCAGGACGAAAATCGGTAGCCGGTAGGAAAAGTCCACGCAGATATCGGCCTCGCCACGCTCGACCAGCGGCGCGAGCAGATCGGAGACGATGGTGCGAACCACCGGCTCCCAGGCCGCCATCCGGTCGGCGCTGAACAGCGGCGAAATGGCTCTGCGATATGGGGTGTGCTCGGGCGGGTCGAGATGCAGGGGCGGCCGCCGCCCGGAGGTGGCGACCCGAGGGACGACATTCTGCTTTGCCGTCGAAAAGGTCTGAGAATCGGCAAGGACGCGGACGACGTCGGCATAGCGGGTCACGACCCAGAAGCCTTCGAAATCAGCGCTGTGGGCCACGGGGCAGCGGCCCCGCAGATCCTTGAACAGTGCATGGGCGTCGTCAAACCCCTCGACCGTATCGGCCTGGAATTCATGAAGGGTGTTTTCCGGCGGAACGAAGCTTTTGGCTTGCGGGCGGGACGATGTCGACATCACTACCATACGCCGCGCGCCGGTGAGTCGCGCAGCCCTTCAGGGTTCAAACGAGCAGGATCGGAAAGGCGTTACCTCTCCGCAATATTGTCGACAATAACGTCGACTATATTTTGGTCAAGCCCGTTTTTCGCCTCTGGAGGTTACCGCCAGTACCTGGCCAGCGTGGTGGGGGTATGCATCGTGCCGTAGAGATAGTGCCAGAATCTCTTGCGCTCTGCGGGCGGCACCTGCTTCCAGACCGCGTCCACGGCGGCGTCGCCGCACCAATAGGCATAGACGAACGGCGCCCTGAGATCGTGATGGAGGAAAGCCAGCCGTCCCCTGACCGTCTCGGTGGTCTGGTAGCCCTGAGCGGCGATAATGGGCACGATCTCCTCGATGGTCTTTTTCTCCTCATGCATCATCCAGGCCGCGTTGCAGCGCAATGCGCTGCGCAGGCGCTGCAATGCGACGGCGACCTGATCGCCGGGTGTATCGAGCCAGTCGAGAAAGGCCATGCCGTTGTCGGCGATACCCTCAAACAGCGTGCTGGACGCCGAACTGGTAACCACCTGCGCGCCGTCGAGCGGCATGGTGCCGTCCGCGACGTAACGCTCGCGGAGCCCCAGATGCACCAGATGGCCCGGAAATGCCTCATGGGTGGCAAGGTGCTTGAGCGCGTAAACTGTATAGGGGAAATCGAGGTTGAGCAGGACCTTGCGCCGCGGATAGTCGCAATAGGCGGCAAAGGGCTTTTGCGTGACGCCGACCGGCTCCATCCACTCTGAAGAAAAATCATACATCACCGCCGCGACCCGCTGGCGCGACTGCCAGAGCAGATCCTCGAGCGTCGGGATGACCGCGTCACGCGGCACGATCGTGTCGGCCTCCCAGCGCGCCAGGTCTGCCGCCAGATCGCCGTCGCGATAGCCCATCTCGTCGAGCCCGGCCCGGATCGTTGCGCGGTAGGTGCCGAGAACATCGTCACCGATCACCGTCGTATCGACACGGATCTGGCGCCTGAGCCGTTCGGCAAAACCGATCGGCTTGCCCTCGAATGTGTCCATGAGAGCCTCGAGAGAATCGATCATCTCGAAAAGATAATCGCGGCGCAACTCCGATTCGGCGTCTCTTTCGAGCCTCTCGGCCAGCTTTGCCAGGGCCTCGCGCGCCTGGGAATACCTGCCGAAAATCCGCGCCTCGACGGGGGCCACCGCAACCGGGATCAGGCCCTCGGCGTCAAGAAAGCCCTCGCCCTCCTGTTCCAACCTGTAGAGCAGGTCGATCCCGGCGGTGATTTCGGCGAGTTCCTGTCCCGGCTTCATCCTCAACTCCAACTCATTGCTTTGGCATGGCATTGAACGACACGAGCGGTTCAGACGTGGCCGGCAACCGCCTTGGGCCGATAGGGCGCCTCCATCAGCGCCACGTCCTCGTCGGATAACTCAACCTCGAGCGCCGCGATCGCGTCATCGAACTGATGGAGCTTGGAAATGCCCACGATGGGCGCCGTAACGCCGGGGCGCGATGCGACCCAGGCATAGGCGATCTGAGCCATCGGACGGCCATGACGCTCGGCGACGGTGCGCACCGCGGCGATCACCGCTTCATCCTGGTCGCGGGTCGCATCATAGAGCGCGTTGGCGGTCTTGTCGGTCTGCGAGCGGGTCGTGGCCTCGCCGCCGCGTCCGGCCAGCCGGCCACGGGCCAGCGGGCTCCAGGGGATCACACCGATCCCCTCGGAACGGCAGAGCGGCAGCATTTCGCGCTCTTCCTCGCGATACATCAGATTGTAGTGGTTCTGCATGGAGACAAACGGCGCCCAACCATTGGCCCGCTGGATGCCGATGGCCTTCATGAACTGCCAGGCGTGCATGGATGAGGCGCCGAGATAGCGCACCTTGCCGGCCCGAACGACGTCGTTGAGCGCATCGAGGGTCTCTTCGAGCGGGGTGTCATAGTCGAAACGATGGAGCTGGTAGAGATCGATGTAGTCGGTACCCAGACGCTTGAGGCTCGCGTCCACTGCGTCGAATACATGCTTGCGCGACAGGCCGCGATCATTGGGGTCATCGCTCATGGCATTGTAGAGCTTGGTGCCCAGGACCAGCTTGTGGCGCGGTACCGATTTGAGCGCCCCGGCCACCACGGTCTCGCTCGCGCCCAGTGAATAGACGTCGGCCAGATCGAAGAAATTGATGCCCAGATCGAGAGCCTTGTCGATAATGGGCCGAGATTCCTCTGCCCCCAGCACCCAGGGTGCCCAGGTCGACGAGCCGAAGGTCATGCAGCCCAGAACGAGGCGCGACACTTTCAGGCCGGTTTTTCCAAGGTTGATATAATCCACTAGTACACCCTTTCATCACGAAATCAGACCGCAAGATTCGTCGCCGATCGCCCCTATCGCGCGGAAAAACCGCAGCTACGAGCGGCGACATCCTGATGTGCGCCACATAAATGCACAAATAAATGGCGTATGCAATTTGTGTACAAAAATTTCTCACCCCCTCTTGCGCCCGGGAAAATCTCGTGCAACCGTTCAGGTGTACTGAATGGATAGCACACTTAAATGTTCACGCTAGACGCATCCAGCATCGACAAGTCGCTCCCCGTTCCCGTGGGAACGCAATTGCACGGTCTGCTCGCCTACATGCTCAGTTTCGGCGACATTCCCGATGGAGCAAAGCTCCCCTCGGTGCGCGTGCTCGCCGCCGATATCGGCATCGCGCCGATGACCGTGGCACAGGTTTACAAGCAACTCCGCGACGAAGGCCTGGTGGAGATGCGTCATGGGCTGGGCGCCTTTGCCATTCAGGACCCAAAGATACGGGTCCCCGGCGCCAACCCTCTCGACGCGCTGCGTGCCGATATCGGCGCGCTGATCGAGAAGGCCGACAATCTGGGCATTTCGACGCTATCGCTGATCTCGATGATCAATGCTCAATCCCAATTGCCCCGCAATGGTGATGGGCTCAGCATCGTCTTTGTGTGCATATTCGAGGGGCCGGGGCGCGATTATGTGGAACAGATTCGCCCTGCTCTGGTCCCCGAGGACAAGGTGCGTCTGATCACGCTCGACAGCCTGTCGGGCTCGGACACCCTGCGCGAGGCGTGCCGCAAGGCCGATCTGGTTCTGACCTTTGTCAATCGCGAGGCCGAAGTGCGCTCGCATGTGGACAGCGACAACATCCTCGGTCTTCGCTTCATCCCCTCCGAGCAGACACGCCAGAACCTGGCACGGCTCGACCCGCGCGCCAGGGTCGCCGCCATCACCCATTTCAAGGAATACATCGCCATCATGCGCCCCAGCGTGCGTGAGTTCGCGCCCCACGTCTCCGACATAAAGGTGACCTGGTCGTCGGCGCCCGACCTCGAGGAAACGCTGGCCCAGTGCAACGCGGTGATCTTTGCTTCGGGCGCCGATCACGTCGCCGAACACGTGCCCGATGGCATCCCCTGTTTTGAATATCGCCACGCGCCCGATCCCGGCGCAGTCGAAAACGTTCTCACGCCGCATCTCGCCGACCTCAGGCGACAAAAGATGCGGCGTCTCCAATCAAGCCACCCATCCCAGAAGGTGGCGGGAAGACCCAAGGGAAACTGAATTTCATCCGTCACGGCTGATTTTATCAAAGGGAACAATCATGAAGGCATTTCTCCTTTCCACCACAGCGGTCATTGCCGTCACGCTGGCTCCGGCCACGACGCTCGTTGCGCAGGAAACCGATACGATCGTCATCGGCACCGACGTGGACGCCGGAACGCTCGATCCGCGGCTGACCCGCGACACGACGGCCGCGCGCACCGCGAACCTGATCTATTCGGGCCTTGTCGAAATCGCCCCCAATCTCGAAGCGGTGCCCGAGCTTGCCGAGAGCTGGGAAAGCCCCGACCCGCAGACCATCATCTTCACGCTACGGCCCGACCTGACCTTTTCGGACGGCAGCCCGCTGACCGCCGAAGACGTGGTGTTCACCTACCAAACCATCCTCGACCCAGACTTCAACGCGCCCCAGCGCGCGCTCTATACGCCCATCGAATCCATCGAGGCGTTTGATGAGCGCACGGTTCAATTCAACCTTTCCGCCCCCTATGCGCCGCTGCTCTCCTATCTGGACATGGGCATCGTCTCCAAGGCGGCCGTCGAAGGGGGCACCGACATCGCGCTCGACCCCGTCGGCGCCGGCCCCATGAAGCTTGTTGCCTGGAACAGCGGCAGCGACATCGAACTCCAAGCCAACGAAAGCTATTGGGGCACAACTCCGGAAATCGAAAACGTCACACTCCAGATCATCGGCGACAACTCGGCCCGCGCCCAGGCATTCGAGGCTGGCGATCTCGACGTGATCCAATCCCCCCTGTCCCCGCAGGACATCGAGCGGCTGGCCGGTGACGATCGTTTCGGCAACGCCATCATGGCGGGCCTTGGGGTGACCTATCTCAACTTCAACGTCTCCGATCCGCTGCTGTCGAACCCGCAAATGCGGCAGGCTTTCGCCATGCTGGTCAATCAGGACACCATCGTGAACCAGATCTACCAGGGCGTGGACGAAATTGCCCATTCGGTGCTGCTGCCCACCTCATGGGCGTTCGACGAGTCGATCTCCCAGCCCGTTTTCGATCCGGCGGGCGCTGTCGAAAAATTCGCCGAGCTGGGCTGGACCGACACCAATGGCGACGGCATTCTCGACAAGGATGGCGAGCCGCTCACCGTGGTGCTCTCGACCCACAGCGAAGACCCCAACCGGGTGCAGTCGGTGGAATATCTGCAGGCGGTCTTCCAGTCTGCAGGCGTCGATGCGGAAATCCAGATCAGCGACTGGCCAAGCTTTTCGACCAATTACGTGCAGCAGGGCCAGCACCAGATCGCCCTGCTCGGCTGGCTGAACATCGTCGATCCCGACCGGTTGCTCTATGCGCAGCTCACCACCGGCGGCTCGACAAACTGGGGCGGCTATTCCAACCCGGACGTCGATGCGCTGCTTGAGGAAGGCCGCTCGAGCCTCGATCAGGCCGAACGCGCCTCGGCCTATCAGGGGGCTGCTGAGATTCTCGCCGAGGAGCTGCCCTACTACATCATTTCGGCCCAGGGCTATCAGCTGTTTTTCGCGAACGACCTTCCGGTCGAAGTCGAGGCCAATCCGCGCGGCACGCTGCGCGGCCTGATCGGGCTGTCCGACTAAGCGCTATCGACCGGCGCGACCCATCGCGCCGGTCCCGCTTTTCCCCTGCCAGATATCCGGAGCCCGGAATGACTTTCCATCAGGTGCTCGGCGCCGATTTCTATGCCAAGGTTCACGCCGACATCCGCAAGCGCATGGCCGCCGCGGGGATCGACCTGCTGCTGCTCGATTCCAATGACGACGTCATTTATACGACGGGCTTTTCCCACTATACGACCGAGCGCCCCGTGGTCTTTGCGATCACCCAGGACGGCGCATGGCTCTTGATCCCCGAACTCGAACGGGCCCATGCCGCCCATCAGAACATTGCCGCCGAACCGATCGTCTATTTCGAGTTTCCCGGCATCGACAAGCCCTTTGACGTTCTGGGCCGCGCCTTTGCCGACATAAACGGCACCGTCGCCTACAGCCACGCGATTTCGCTGGCACGCGTGGGCCTGATCGAGGCGGCGTTTCCCAATGCCAGGGCCTTAAAGCCGACCGATCTCGTCGCGCAGATGCGGCTCATCAAATACCCCGAGGAGATCACCCTGCACCGCGAGGCGGCGCGCATTTCCGACGAAATGGTCAAGGTCGGCGTCGATCTGATCGCCGATGCCATGGCGTCGGGGGATACCCTTCCAAGCGAAATCGAAATCGAGTCCTACGTCTCGCGCCACGCCATGAAGATCATGCATGAGGACCATGCCGATCTGATGCTGGTGCAAGGGCTGGCGAGCGGCCTTGTGTATTCGGGCCCGCGTTCGGCCTTTCCGCATGGCATGCCGACGGGCAATCCGGTCAAGCGCGGCGAGAGCATCATTTTGTCGCTTGGTTGCCGGGTCGGCGGGCGTGCCGCCGAAAGCGAGCGCACCCTGTTCATCGGCGAGCCCACCAAGGAGCAGGAAGGCCATTACGCCGTGGCCTTCGAGGCCCAGCGCATAGCCACCGCGGCCCTCATCGCCGGGCACAGTTGTGCCTCGGCCGACAATCTGGCGCTCGCCTATATCCGCGACAGCGGCATGAGCGAATATCTCCTGCATCGGGTCGGGCACGGCATGGGCGTGATGTTTCATGAGCCTCCCTGGGTGGAAGCGGGCGACGAGACCATTCTCGAGCCCGGCATGGTGACCTCGAGCGAACCGGCAATCTTTGTGCCCGGCTTTGCCGGCTATCGCATTGCCGACACCGTGCTGATCACCGCCGACGGTCCCGACAGCATGACGAAATATCCCCGCGCCATCGATCAGGTGGTTATCGGCTAGGCCCTTTGAGACAATGACCCTTTCCTCACGCACAGATTCAAGGTGGACGCCATGCTAGCCTATGTTGCCCGCCGCCTCCTTCTGATGATCCCCATGGCGATCGGCATGGTGGTCATCACCTTCGGGCTTTTGCTGCTTATCCCCGGCGATCCTGCCGCGGTGCTGCTCGGGCAGGAAGCGTCGACCGAGGCCATCCAGAATCTGCGCAACAGCCTGGGCCTCAACGATCCCTGGTACATAAGGCTCTGGGACTATTTCGCCGGGCTCATGCAGGGCGATATGGGCACCTCGATCTTCCAGAACCGCCCCGTGGCCTCGATCATCGCAACGCGTCTGGGCGCAACGCTCGAATTGGCCATCGTTTCCTTGCTGCTTGCCACGGCGATCGGGCTGACGCTCGGAGTGGTCGCGGCGATCCGGCAGGGCTCCTGGGTCGATACCGCCACCATGCTGTTTGCCCAGCTCGGAGTCTCCATGCCGGTCTATTGGCTGGGGCTACTGCTCATGCTGGCCTTTGCGGTCATGCTCGGCTGGCTGCCCGCGGTCGGGCGCGGCGTGCCGTTGCCCGAGGCGATCGGGGCTATGTTTGTGGGAAATTTCGCACCCATATGGGATTCGCTCTCCCATCTCGCCCTGCCTGCCATTGCGCTGGCGGCCAATTCGGCGGCGGTCATTTCAAGGCTGGTGCGGGCATCCATGCTCGAAGTGCTGCGCGAGGATTTCGTGCGCACCGCCTATGCCAAGGGCCTGCGCCGCCCGCGCGTCGTCATCCGCCACGCGCTGCGCAACGCGCTCTTGCCGGTGCTTTCGATCATCGGATTGCGCTTTGGCGCCCTTCTGGGCGGGGCGGTTCTGACCGAATCCATCTTTGCCTGGCCCGGCCTTGGCCAGCTCACCATCTCGGCGATCTCCCAGCGCGACCTGCCGCTGATCCAGGGCATCGTTCTGACCTTCGCGATCATCTTTGCGCTGGTCAATCTGATCGTCGATCTCCTTTACGCCGCGGTCGATCCGCGCATCAGGCTCGGATAGAACCCATGCGCATCCCAAAGGCCTTCAAAAACACATCCCTTGTCGTTGGCGCGCTGATTTCGCTCGCCATCATCTTCTGCGCCGTCTTTGCGCCGTTTGTCGCAACGCACGGGGTCGAACAGATGGACATGATCAACCGGTTCGCCTGGCCAACCCCGGGTCACATTCTGGGCACCGACAATTTCGGGCGCGATCTGTGGTCCCGCCTGGTCTATGGCGCGCGCGTCTCGCTTTCGATCGCCATCATCTCGGTGGCCTGCGCCGCAGTGGTCGGCACCGTGGTGGGGCTCGTCTCGGGCTATTTCGGGGGCTGGGTCGACCAGGTCCTGATGCGGATCACCGACATATTCCTGGGCTTCCCGCCGCTGGTTCTGGCGCTGGCCATCGTTGCCGTGATGGGGCCGGGCATCACCAACATCTCGTTTGCCATCATCATCGTCACCTGGACCGAATATGCCCGCGTGGTGCGCGCCACAACGCTCGTGTTGCGCGAACAGAATTACGTGCAGGCGGCGCGGGCGCTGGGCGCGAGCCCGGTCCGCATCCTGTTCCGCGAAGTCCTGCCCAACGCCTTCGGCCCGATCATCGTTCTGGCTTCGCTGGGGCTGGGCACGGCGATCATCTCGGAATCGGCCCTGAGTTTCCTCGGCTTCGGCCTGCCGCCCCCGACCCCGACCTGGGGCTGGACGCTGGCCTATGGCACGCGGTTCATCCGCGACGAGCCCTGGCTTTCCATCATTTCGGGCGCGACCATCATGATCACCGTGCTCGGCTTCAATCTCCTGGGCGATGGCCTCAGGGACATCCTCGACACCCGTCAGCTTTCGCGCAGCGGCGGCAAGTCCAAATAGGCGCGATAAAAGGACACCACAAGAATGGTCAAATCCATCAATCCCATTCGCCACAAGTTCACAACGCTCGCCGACGGCACCGATGCCGTGCTGCTGATGCATGAGCTGGTGGGCGAGACGGACGGACCGACGGTGGGCATTTCCGCTTCGATCCACGGCAATGAAAACACCGGCACCCAGGCCATCCTCGAGCTGTTCCGCATCCTCAAAGACACGCCGCTCTCGGGCCGCATCGTCCTGCTGCCGGTGGCCAATCCGTCGGCGTTCGCGGTCAACCAGCGCTTTGCGACCCATGACAAGGTCGACCTCAACCGCCAGTTCCCCGGTTCGGCCAGGGGCACCTACAGCCAGCAGCTCGCCCTTGCGATTTCGGACCAATTCCTGCGCAAGATCGACATCCATATCGATCTGCATTCGGGCACAGATCGCCCCACCGTCGATTACGTCTATATCTGGAACGACGAGGAACTCTCGCGTGCCTTTGGCTCGACGGTCCTTTATCGCCCGGTTCCCGACAAGCAGGGCACCGTGTTTGCCGGGACGTCAAAGGCCGTGACCATCGAGGAGCGCGGCATTCCCAGCGTCGTTGTGGAGCTGGGTGGGGGCATCGTCGATCAGACCCCCTATATCGAGCGCACGGTCAACGGCGTGCTCAACATGCTGCGCGTGCGCGGCATGATTCCCGGCGATGTGGCGCCCAATCCCAAGCAGATCGTCTGCAACGAACTGGCCGGTATCCGCCCAACCCAGGGGGGCTTTCTCGAACCGCTCTGCCCCGCCAATGGCGAAATCATCAAGGGCGGCCAATTGTTGGGCCGCGTTGTGAGCCCCTATACGTTTGAAACGCTCGAAGAAATTGAAACCCCGTTCGCGAACGGGATCATGATCATGCAGCACCTGACCCGCAATGTCGTTGAAAGCGGCGATTACGGGTTCATGGTGGGCAACCTGGACGGCGCGACCGGCTAGAGCGTGTCCAGACAAAGTGGATACCACTTTATCGGTTCGGACACGCGACAAAACAAAGACTTGGAGCAATTGAAGCGATTCATGGAAGCGCTGAAATGCTCTAACCCGGTTGCCCCCGCCCGGCCGGTTGCCAGATCAAGGCCGGGCGGCCCTACTCAAAGAGGATGATTGCGATGAGCGCACTCGCCGAGACCCCCGATCAGACCCCGGCCATCGCGGTCAGCGACCTCGATATCGAAATCCGCGGCGATCACGGATCGTTCCCTGTGGTCCAGGAGATGAGCCTGTCGGTCGCGCCGGGGGAAACGCTTTGCATCGTCGGCGAAAGCGGGTGCGGGAAATCGATGACCGCGCTGGCGCTTATGCGTCTTCTGCCCGAAGCGGCGCGCGTTTCGGGCGGCTCGATCAAGATAGCGGGCGCCGATTTTCTGGCTTTCGATCAGCGCAAGGTCGAAGATTTCCGCGGCGAAGAAATCGCCATGATCTTCCAGGAACCGCTGACCGCGCTCAATCCGGTTCTGACCATAGGCGAACAGATCGCAGAATCGGTGCGCCAGCACCGCAAGGTTTCCCACCGCCAGGCGTTCAGGCGGGCGGTCGAGGCGCTCCAGACCGTCCAGATGCCCGACCCCGAACGCCGGGCGCGGCAATATCCGCACGAGCTGTCGGGCGGCATGCGCCAGCGCGCCATGATTGCCCTGGCGCTGGCGTGCGAGCCGAAAATCATCATCGCGGACGAGCCGACCACCGCGCTCGACGTCACCATCCAGGCCCAGATCCTCGGGCTGATTTCCGAGTTGCAGCACCGGCTGGGTACGGCACAGATACTGATTACCCACGACCTGGGAGTGGTGGCCGAAGTCGCCGACCGGGTGATCGTCATGTATGCGGGGCGCCGGGTGGAAGAGGCCAGCGTCTATGATCTTTTCGACAACCCCATCCATCCCTACACCAAGGGCCTGATGGGCGCGGTTCCGCGCTCGGGGCTGGCCGAGGGCGGACGGTTGACCGACATTGCCGGCACCGTGCCCCCGCTCTGGGATCTGCCCAGGGGCTGCGCCTTCGCGCCGCGCTGTCCGGGTGCTTCCCAACGGTGCCTTGAGGAGCGCCCGCCCCTTGTCGAAAAATCCCCCGGCCACATGGCCGCCTGCTGGGAGCATGACGATGCAGCCTGAAACAGCCCCCCTGCTGGCCGTCGACAATCTCGAAGTCCATTTCCCGATCCGGGCCGGCGTCTTCAAGCGCCAGGTCGGTTCCGTCAAGGCCGTGGACGGAGTGAGCTTTACTTTGGGGCGCGGGGAAACGCTCTCGCTGGTCGGCGAAAGCGGATGCGGAAAATCGACGACCGGGCTGGCGCTCATGGGGCTGGTCAAGCCCACGGGCGGGCGGGTGCGGTTCGATGATCGCGAGATCACCAGGTTCACCCCAGCCGCGCTCAAGGACTATCGGCGGCGCATGCAGATCGTTTTTCAGGATCCGTTCTCCTCGCTCAACCCGCGCCAGAAGGTCAGGGACATCATTCGCGCGCCACTCGACATCCACAACGTGGGTACGGCTATGGAGCGCGAAGCGGAGGTGGCGAGCCTGATGAAACGGGTCGGGCTGCGTCCCGATCAGGCCGACAATTACCCGCACCAGTTTTCCGGCGGCCAGCGCCAGCGCATCGGCATTGCCCGCGCCCTGGCCTTAAGGCCCGATATCATCGTGTGCGACGAGCCGGTGTCGGCGCTCGATGTTTCGGTTCAGGCCCAGATTCTCAATCTGCTCGCCGATCTGCAGAACGATCTGGGCATCTCCTACCTCTCGGTGTCCCACGATCTTGGCGTGGTCGAACACATCTCGCACCGGGTTGCGGTAATGTATCTGGGCAAGATCGTCGAGATCGCGTCGAAAAAGACCATCTTTTCGGTGCCCCGGCACCCCTATACCGAATTGCTCATGGAGTCGGCCCCCTCGCTCGACCCGAGGGCCCGGCACACATTTTCGGCTTCCAATGACGACATTCCCAGCGCCACCAACAAGCCTTCAGGCTGCGCCTTTCACACGCGCTGCCCCCTGGCCAGCGAAATCTGCCGCACCCATGAGCCTGAGCTGATCCCGCGCGATGACGGACAGCTCGTGGCCTGCCACCATCGCTAGAGCCTCAAATATTCCGGTTCGGCTCACCCGGCTCACCGGATCACTTCTCAACCGCCACCTCGCCGCCACCAGACACCAGTCCTGGGGGGCGGCCAAAGTCCCATCACCGCCGGCACCCGATTGACAATAGTCAACTCGGCATCTCGTGCTGCTTTTTAAGATCGGGCCATGAACAGACCCGTGAAATGCGAATGACGGCGACAATGCCTACACCTCTTCATCCTCAACCCAAGCGTTACCACTTCGACATTCGGGCTGGTCACCTCAAGGTTATCGACTGCGTGGGCCATGTCTGTTTTACGCCACTGCAAGCCGTTGAAGAGGCGTATGTTATCGCCCAGTATGCTGGTCGGGCGGGTATGTGCCGGAACTTGACCAGACTGGAGCTGGAGATGCGCGAAGGCGACGGCAATGTGGTCCTGAGCTTTCCTGTCTCGGCTGCCATCTCTCGTCAAACGACACCGGAGCGTTGTGGCGCCGTTGTCTGCGACCAGGGTCCGGCATGAATTCTCGCCCCCCGAGTTCGGCACCGTCATGCGCGCGCCCTCGATAAGGCTGGAGGACACCGCTCCACACAGCACCTGGGGTGCGCCCTCAACGACCATTGTGACCGCAGGCGCAAAGACGCGCGCATCGTGAACGCCCATACCGCGATGGTGTCGGCGCAATCGAACCTGATCCAGATCAATGCAATGGCGTTCAGCCGGCTCGATAATCCGCGCTTTAGTGGAGCGGAAAGGCTCAGGTGATGGCACACGTTGTTGTATTGGGGGCCGGGCTTGGCGGGACGAGCATGGCTTATGAGCTGCGTGACGTGCTCGGGCATGAGCACGCAATCTCCGTGGTCAACAGGGGGAGCCGCTATAGCTTTGTACCCTCGAACCCTTGGGTCGCAGTGGGTTGGCGCGAGCGCAACGCGGTCGAGGTCGACCTGACAGAAGTCTTCCGCAAACGCTCCATCGAACTTTACCCTCAGGGCGCCGATCGTCTTCATGCAGACAAGAAGCGTATCACGCTCACTGATGGCACCGAACTTGTTTACGATTACCTGGTGATCGCCACCGGCCCCGAGCTGGCCTTCGATGAAATACCCGGATTCGGGCCCCAGGCAGACACCCATTCGGTCTGCCACATCGATCATGCGGTCAAGGCCAAGGAGGCTTTCGATCGACTCGTCGCCAATCCCGGCCCCGTCCTCATAGGCGCAGTTCAAGGAGCATCGTGCTTCGGGCCGGCTTATGAATACGCATTCATGCTGGACAAGGCATTGCGCGATGCCAAAGTGCGCGATCGCGTGCCGATGACATTTGTGACCTCAGAACCTTACATCGGCCATCTTGGGCTCGACGGCGTGGGCGATACCAAGAGCCTGCTCGAGAGCGAAATGCGCCAGCGTCACATCAGGATGATCACGAACGCACGGGTCAATTCCTTTGCCCAGGGGACGGCCCATGTCAGCGAAATCGCTCCGGATGGGGCCGTGCGGCAGGACCATGAGGTGCCGTTCGTCTATGCCATGATGCTGCCCGCATTCCGGGGTGTCGCAGCCGTGAGCGGCATTGAGGGGCTTACCAATCCGCGCGGTTTCATTCTCATCGACAGCCATCAACGCAATCCGGCATTTCCAGACGTCTTTGCTGTGGGCGTCTGCGTCGCCATACCGCCCGTTGGCAAAACGCCCGTTCCCGTTGGAACGCCAAAGACAGGCTTCATGATCGAATCCATGGTCACCGCGACAGCACACAATATCGCCAGCCTGATTGCAGGCCGCGAACCAACCGCTGTCCCCACCTGGAATGCAGTCTGCCTTGCGGATTTTGGCGACGGTGGCGTCGCGTTCGTTGCCCAGCCCCAGATCCCCCCGCGCAATATCAACTGGTCAAGCAGCGGGCGTTGGGTGCATGCGGCCAAGGTCGGCTTTGAGAAGTACTTTTTGCACAAGGTCCGCACCGGCGTTTCCCAGCCAGCCTATGAGAAACTGGCGCTCCAGGTCCTGGGCATCGAAAAGCTCAAGGCCACGCAGGAGGACTAATGGCCCCAAGGAGCCAGGAGCGAGGCAAGCAGCCCTGAAGGTTAGGCCTTTCAGACCAGCAGTCTCAGCTCGGGGGCAGCATAGCCAATTGTCATCCGAGAGGGTGTCCATAGGCTGCATGTGAAATCGATTTGCGGGCGACGGCGACCGGGAAAAATAGCGTCGGCAGCGAAGGCACCAACAAGACCGGCCATCGAACAATCGTTTCGTCCGCTCACGCTCACCAGGGTTATGCGAATGCACCAGCGCACCGTCCGGGTCAACACATTCCCTCAGCGCCAGTACATCTCGAAGGGATTGACCGTTGCGGTGGTGGCCATCGCGCTTCTCGCCGCGTTTGCCGCTGCATATCCCTTTGTGTTCAGCGACGGGCCGGGCCCGAGCCAACATCTTTCGGTTCGCGGCGAAGCGGTGACGCTCTACGGCTACGGCCCCTATCGTCACATGCCGGCAGAGATCGCCATCCAGGGTCTCGCGCAAGACCTCGTCACCCTTTTCATCGGCGCGCCTGCCCTTTTGGCGGCGCTTTTCTGGGCCCGGACCGGCTCGAGGGCCGGTCTTCTCGCTCTGATCGGTACGGTTGGGTATTTTTTTGTCCAGTACATGCTCTATCTCGCCATGGCGACCTATAATGAGTTCTTCCTCGTGTGGGTGGCGCTGGTCCTGCTGACCTCCCAAACCCTCCTGCGCTTGGTGCTGGCACTCCCCGTCACTGCATTCGCATTGCCAAAGAATCGGTTCTTGGTCGGCGGCTTCCTGCTTGCCAATGGCGTGCTCATCACCTCGTTGTGGCTGAGCGTCATCGTGCCGCCCTTGCTGGACGGGTCCCTTTATCCCGTCGGGCTGGCGCATCTGACGACCATGGTCGTTCAGGGCTTCGATCTGGCGCTCTTTATCCCGCCTTCGCTCATCGCAGGTTATGCCTGCGTCAAGGGCCGAGCGCCGGGCGCACTGCTGGCTCCGGCCTATTCGGTGTTTCTGATGCTGCAAATGACGGCGCTTCTGGCCAAGATTGTCTGGATGACCGCGGCAGGAGCGGCGGTCGGCCCAGCGCTCATCATCATTCCCGCGCTGCTCGTCGGGGCCACAGTCACGGCGGCGCTCTCCTTGCGGACGAACTTCACTGCTTCTGGCGCCACCCTTTGATAACGAAAGAGCGCTATTGCTCGGCAAGTATCGGCGCGCCTCCATGCTCGCGCGTATGCGCCGCATCTGCTTGCTCGCCAGCATCCCAGGGCCATTGCGAAATCTGGAAACGCTCCCGGTCATCTGGTACCCAACTTTGCACGGGAATGGCGCACCCGACACGATTCGAACGTGTGACCTCTGCCTTCGGAGGGCCAAACACCACTCCGGCTATAGTTCGCCATAGAACGCAAAAGCACTATTCTTCAAAGACTTGTAGCCATTCTGTTTCATTTCAATACCCAGAGATAGCCTTGTTTTGTCCCCCAGTTGGTTGCAATATGGTTGCAATTTTGGTGGAGCCTGTCATGCCTAAACTGTCAAAGCGTGTTGTCGATGCCCTCCACGCTAGTGGAGAGAAAACCGGAACGCTCCATTGGGATAGCGAACTCAAGGGGTTTGCAGTGCGCGTCATGCCCTCCGGGCGCAAAACCTTCGTGGTAAAATACCGCGCGCGAAGCGGTCGACAGCGGTGGCTCAAGCTCGGTGCGTATGGGCCACTGACGGTCGAGCGTGCGCGTGAACTAGCGAAGATCGAGCTCTCCAAAGTGGTGGAAGGTCAGGATCCCGCCGCCGATCGCAACGAGCATCGCGAGGCCGTCACTATCGCACAACTCTGCGACCTCTATATGGAAGCGGCGAACGCCGGTCTCGTCCTGGGCAGAAAGGGACTGCCAAAGAAAGCCAGCACGCTTTCGACTGACCAGTCACGTATCGATGCACATATCAAGCCTCTGCTCGGGCAATTCAAAGCCGGCGAGGTCAAGCGTGCAGACATTGAGCAGTTTAAGTTGAGCGTAGCCACGGGGAAGACGGCCCGAGACAGGAAGCTTGGCTTCCGAAGTCGGTCGATTGTCAGGGGTGGGAAAGGCGCCATTACCCGTACCCTTGGCCTGCTTGGCGCGATATTCGGCTGGGGGATCGAAAACGGTCACGTGGCAACGAATCCTGTACGCGGTGTACGGCGGTTTGCCGATACCCAAAAGAAGGCGCTGCTAACAGGAGAACAGTATCGGTTCCTCGCAGATAGCCTGAGGGTGCTCGATGTTGATTTCTGCTGAGAAGTAACCCGGTATTTTCACCGAGAATTGACCCGCCTCATGGATATGATTTGGGATTGGTC
>DFMV01000062.1 GCA_002375765.1 Rhizobiales bacterium UBA3584
ATCCTCGGGCTTGACCCGGGGATGACGACGGGGTGGGGCGGGTGATGGTGATGGGTAGAGAGCGGAGCGAGCCCGAGGATGGCGCGCAGGGGGGTGAGGTAAGCGATCGTGAAGGAGCACCAGCCCTGCCGATTACGAGTGGGAGGCTCCTCCAAGCGCTGGCAACGAAGCGCCGCGCAAGTTTCTCTCCTCGCCCATATTGCCAAATCGGGCTCGGCGCTGTCAGTCTGATCATTCCGATTGACCGACAAGCGTTTTTGATGACCGATCACCCCTATGCTTCCGCCCCTGGCGGGCACCCGCCCCAGACCCAGATTCTCAGCGACCGCGCGGTGTTTACCGATGCCTATGCGGTGATCCCCAAGGGCGTGATGCGCGATATCGTGACGAGTTATCTTCCCCACTGGGACAAGACGCGGCTATGGGTGATCTCGCGCCCGCTTTCGGGCTTTGCCGAGACGTTTTCCCAATACATCATGGAAGTCGCGCCGGGTGGCGGCAGCGACAGGCCCGAGCCCGACCCGCAGGCCCAGGCCGTGTTGTTTGTTACCGCCGGTGAAATTTCGCTCTCGCTGGTCGGAACCACCTACACATTGGCGCCGGGCGGTTATGCCTATATCCCGCCCGCAACCGAATGGACCCTGCGCAGCACCGGCGCTGAACCTGCCCGTTTTCACTGGATCCGCAAGGCATACGAAAAGGTCGAAGGGCTCGACACCCCGCCCGCCTTCGTCTCCTCCGATCAGGAAATCGACCCCACCTCCATGCCCGGAACCGAGGGCCAATGGGCAACGACGCGCTTTGTCGAGCCCACCGATCTGCGCCACGACATGCACGTCAATATCGTCACCCTGCAGCCCGGCGCGGTCATCCCCTTTGCCGAAACCCATGTCATGGAGCACGGGCTTTACGTGCTCGAGGGCAAGGCGGTCTATCGGCTCAATCAGGACTGGGTGGAAGTGGAAGCCGGCGATTACATGTGGCTGCGCGCCTTTTGCCCGCAGGCCTGTTACGCAGGCGGTCCCGGCCCGTTCCGCTACCTGCTTTACAAGGACGTCAACCGACACATGAAGCTGGGCCGCCCATGACGAAAACAATTCTGGCCGCGCCGCTGACCAAAGAGGCCTTCGCCCCGTTCGGGCAGGTGCTGACCACCGAGGGCGCGCATCACTATCCCATCAACAACGGGATGACCGAGCGCTTCCACGATCTCGCCAATGTCGAAATCGGTGGTGAGAACGGGCGCACGCTGATCTCGATCTTTCGCGGCAAGCCCTATCAGTTGCCCTTGTCCCTGACGCTGGTCGAACGCCATCCGCTGGGCTCGCAGGCCTTCATGCCGCTCCATCGGCGCCCCTTCCTGGTGATCGTCGCACCGGATCGCGATGGCGTCCCCGGTACGCCACTGGCTTTCCTGACCGAACCCGGCGTTGGGATCAATATCGGGCGCAATGTCTGGCACGGCGTCTTGACGACGCTTGAAGAGGAAGGCGACTTCCTTGTCGTCGATCGCGGCGGCGATGGCGACAATCTCCAAGAGCACGTCTTTGAGGTGCCCTTTAGCGTTAAGCTCGACCAAACGTAATCGGACGGCCTATATCCCTGCGTACCAATCATACCCGTGATCGGCCCAATAGCTGCCCTTGCCGCGGTGCAACTGGCTGAAATCGTCGACAAGTTCGATGCGACGCAGATATTTGGCCATCTTGTAGCCAAGCTGGCGCTCGATCCGCACCCGCACAGGCGCGCCGTTGCGCACCGGCAAAGCGGCATCGTTCATGCCATAGGCCAGAATCGTCTGAGGATGGCGCGCATCGATCAGATCGACACTTTCGTAATAAGGTGAGGCCGAAAGCCCGCCCCCGTAATTGTCGTAGCAATGGAAAACGCAATAGCGCGCATTGGCCGTGGGGCGAACCTCGTCGAGGATGAGCGCAAGCGGCACGCCGGTCCATTTGGCAATACAGCTCCAACCCTCGACGCAGTCGTGGCGGGTGATCTGGGTCCGCGACGGCATATTGCGCAACTGGTTGAGAGAGTAGGATTGCGGGGTTTCCACAAGTCCGTCGACCACCAGTTGATAGTCGGCAAAATCATTATTCCGCAGCGCGACGTAGTCGGCCTTCTGCGGGTCGGTTGTCCCGTTAGGACGCATGCCCTGGCGGATTTCGCTTTCGGCAAATTCCTTGGCCAGTGCCTCATCGCCCAAAAACAGTCTTTGGGCGGCAAGGGTCAGATCGTTCGCCGAAGCGAGCGTGTCGCGCACCGGATGGCCGGGCCGCAACAGGGAATCGAACTGATCGCACCCCGCCAGCGTCACCCCGGCCACGCCGGCCGCCGACGCGGTGAGGAACTTTCGCCGCTGCATTGAAAAGCGCTTCATTTCTCTCCCTCCGTTTCGGGGTCGATCCTGTATTTGCCGGTAACCATCGAGCGCATCGTGTTGAGCGGTCCTGCCAGCAGCACCATGACGATATGGACGATAAAGAACCCCACCAGCAGCGCCATGGTGATGAAATGGATGGTGCGCGCCGTCTGCCGCCCACCGAAGATTTCAATCAGCCACGGCCAGGCCGCGTTCATGCCCGGTGACATGGAGAGCCCGGTCAGAACGATCAGCGGAAACAGGATCAGCAGCACGACGCCGTAGCTGAGCTTTTGCAGCACGTTGTAATGCCGCGTGTGACGGAATTTCAGCCGCGCATGGGCGGCAACATCGGAAGGCAGCGACTTGATGTCCGTGCCGGTCGGAATGATGTCGCGCCGCAAATGTCCGTTGATGAGACTGGCAACGAACCAGACGAACATGGTGCCGACCAGAAGCCAGCCGAAGAACAGGTGAACGACACGACCGGTGCCCAGATCCTGATAGGAGGGAATGGTCGCCCACGCGGGAAAGCCGCGCACCCGTTCCTGACCTTCCGGCCCCGAATAGCCGAAGATACCGGTGGTATCGAAGCGATGCCCGAAGATTGTCGTGATCCCCGAGATCGATCCGTCGGGATTGCGGACGGCGCCCATCGACAGGATCGAATTGGAAAATTCGAACCCCGATTGCTGCCCGATATAGAGGCTCGGATGGGCGTTGAAAATCTGCAGTCCGGTAAACAACAGAAAGAACAGGCAAATCACCCACACCCAATGGGTGAGCCGCGTCCAGATCGACTGACGCTTGATGACCTGCCTGGCGGTGGGGTCCTGGCTGGAAGCTCCGGACATCTCGTTCTCCCTGTCGGAATGCTTCGCCCCATGGCATCCGCCAATCGGGGCGAAGCGGCATTAGAGCAGGCTTACTGCTGCGGCGCCATAGCGTCGCCTTCCATTGTCTCGCTCGCCATAGCATCACCCGCCATGGCGTCGGAACCCATGGCCTCGCCATTGTGAACCGTATGGCATGCTTCTTCCGCCGCTGCGGCCACGTCAGCAAAGGTGATCGCCTGGGCCTGCTCGATGCAGAGCGCGAGATCCTCCTCCGACATCATCGGCGCCATGGAATCCATGGCCATGGAATCGCTCGCCATCGAGTCACTGGCCATGCTGTCGCTGGCCATTGCATCCTGAGCCTGGACGGCGGCCGGAAGGGTCAGCGCAAGAACGGCGGCGGCAAAAATCGTTTTGGTGAACATCATTTAGTCTCCCTTGAGGTTGCGACCGCAGCTCATTGATACGGTACGGCTCAACATTCGTTTTCGGTTCAGCCCAGGTTACACCCTCACGAAATCGTGTACCCAACTCGATTATTTCGCGGCCCCGCTGTAACGTTTCGGCGGCGTGGGACGAATAGAGGCCTGATGCATATGGATTCTCTCGAAACGCAGCTCCGTGCGCTGGTGCTGTCGTCGCTCGACGGCGACAAGCCGGCCTATCGTCAGCTTCTCGGCGAGTTGACCCATTATCTGCGCATCTATTTTTCCCGGCGGCTCGCTCCAACCCATGCCGCCCATGTCGAGGACTTGATTCAGGAGACGCTGTTGGCCGTGCACACAAGACGTCTGACCTACGATCCGGACCGGCCGTTTACCGCCTGGCTGCACGCCATTGCCCATTACAAGCTCGTCGATCATCTGCGCCGCCACTCCATCCGTGCCACAGTGCCGCTGGACGATGACTTCGCCGATGGCTCGCAGCCGGGCAGCACTATGGCTGCCCACGATCTCGACCGGGTGCTCGCAACCCTGCCCGAGCGCACTTCGACCCTGATCCGCAAGGTCAAGGTCGAAGGCTCTTCGGTTTCTGAAGCCGCATCGGCCCATGGCAGGACCGAGGGCGCGGCAAAAATCGCCATCCACCGGGGCTTGAAAGCGCTCATGGCGCGCTTTGCGGGAGACAGACGATGAACAATCCCGATCTGATCGATCGCCTCGTCGACGATTTGCGCCCCACCCGGGGCGGCACGCCGCAATGGATGCTGGCTTGCGCGGTAACCGCTGGTGCCATCATTGCCGCGATCATGATGGTGTTCTGGATCGGCCTGCGCACCGACATCCTCACGGCACCGGGCACCGCCATGTTCTGGATCAAGCTTGGCTATACGAGCGTGCTCGCCCTGCTTGGCCTGGCGGCTGCCATGGCGCTGTCACGCCCGGAGAAAGACAGCTGGCCGGGTCTGTGGGCGGTTGGCGGAGTGTTCGCCCTCACGCTGGCCGGTGGGCTCTGGCAGTGGGGCAACGCGCCCGAGGCAGTCAGGCCCGTTCTGATCTTTGGCAGCACGGCGCTGGTCTGCCCGTTCTTCATTGTCGCATTCTCCGCCCCCGTGCTGGCCATCATGCTGGCGGTCATGCGGCGCCTTGCCCCGGCCAATCCAACTCTGGCCGGCCTGGCCGCGGGCCTCGCGTCGGGTGGTGCAGGCGCTTCGGTCTATGCGTTCCATTGTGGGGAATACGGGATGCTTTTCCTGGCTCTTTGGTATTCTGTGGGGGTCGGGCTGGTCGCCCTCTCCGGTGCGCTGCTGGGCCGGAAACTCCTGCGCTGGTAGGGCATTTGTGACAAGGACGTCATAAATTGACCAGCCGGTCAAATTTTCGCTTCCCCTCTCCAGACAAACGTGTTTGACTTTGCTCCCATGTGCACAACGGCGGCGCTGTAACACGACCGTCGCAAAGGCATGGAATAGAGACGTGGCAAGCGTCTCGAAGATAAAGGGAACAAGGGATCATGAAACATCTGTTGCTCGGCGCCTCCGCGCTGGCGCTGACCGTGGGGCTGACCGGCCCCATCAGCGCGCAGGAAGGCGAATTCACGCTCAATATCCTCCACCTTAACGATTTCCATTCGCGTTTCGGCCCCATTAACGCCTTCGACGCCAATTGCGATGCGGAAGCCGACGCCGCCGGTGAGTGTTTCGGCGGCATTGCGCGCGTCAAGACAGCGATCGACGACAAGCGGGCTGAACTCGACGGCGAAAACGTCGTCCTGCTCGACGCCGGTGACTGGTTCCAGGGCTCGCTGTTCTACACCCAGTACCGCAGCGAAATCGTCGCCGAGTTCTCCAACGATCTCGGCATCGACGTGATGGCCGTTGGCAATCACGAGTTTGACGACGGACCGGAAGAACTGGCCGCGCTGCTCGACGCCATCGAATACCCGCTGATCTCGGGCAACACCAATGTCGAAAACGAGCCCTTGCTCGAAGGCCGCATCCCGGGGACCCATGTTCTGGAAATCGGCGGCGAACAGATCGGCATCATCTCGGCCCTGGCCGAAGACACCGACGAAACCTCTTCGCCCGGCGACAATGTCGAGTTCGAGGACGTGATCGACAGCCTCACCGCACAGGCCGAAGCCCTCACCGCCCAAGGCATCGACAAGATCATCGCGCTGACCCATGTCGGCTACAGCCGTGACCTTGAGATCGCCTCCAACGTTCCCGGCGTGGACGTCGTGGTTGGCGGCCATTCGCACTCGCTGCTCTCCAACACCGACGAAAGCGCGGTGGGCGGCTATCCGACACTCATCGACGGCGTCGATGGCAATGAGGTGCCCGTCGTCACAGCCTACGCCTATGGCAAATATCTCGGCGAGATCGCCGTGACCTGGGACGCTGAAGGCAATGTCGTATCCGCTGAAGGCGCTCCGATCCTTATCGATGCCTCGGTGACCCCGAACGAGGAATATGTCGCTCGTCTCGCCGAACTCGAAGAACCGCTTCAGGAACTGATGTCAGAGGTGATCGGAACCACCACTGCGGTCATCGAAGGCAGCCGTGAAGTCTGCCGTGTCGAGGAATGTTCCATGGGTAACCTGGTTGCCGATGCGATCCTCGACCGCGCCTCCGCACAGGGTGCGACCATCGCCATCCAGAACGGCGGCGGCCTGCGCTCGTCCATCGACGAAGGCGAAATCACCATGGGCGAAGTGCTGACCGTCCTGCCCTTCTCCAACACCATGGCTACTGTCGAGATTTCCGGCGCCGATGTGATTGACGCTCTGGAAAACGGCGTGTCCGACATCGAGAACGGCGCCGGTCGCTTCCCGCAGGTCGCGGGGCTGAAATATTCCTACACCCTGGCCAATCCGGTCGGTGAGCGCATCAGTGACGTGCTTGTCAATGAGGGCGGGGAATGGGTGCCGATCGACGAGGAAGCCACCTACATCATCGTCACCAACAACTATATGCGTGGCGGCGGCGACGGCTACGGCACATTTGCCGAAGGCGACAACCCCTACGATTTCGGCCCGCCGCTCGAGCAGGTTCTGGCCGATTACATCGCAGCGCAGGGCGGTGAATACACCCCCTACACCGACGGTCGCATCACGATTATCGAATAAGCAAACAGCTTATCCATCATGCACGAAGGGCGCGTCACCAGACGCGCCCTTTTCTTTTCCGGCACCGCTTAACGTTATGAAGATTCTACCCAACGTCCCGCGCTTCCCCGGCGAAAGCCGGGGCCGATGGGGGCGGCGTCAGTGGCTCGGTTCATGCTGCTGGGCCCCGGCTTTCGCAGGGGAAGCGACCAGAGGGGGAGATTTATCCTACGGTGATTTCCTGCCGCTTGGTCTCGGATACAAAACCCAGATCGAGCACCTTTTGCATGTCCGCAGCGTAGCGGAAGCTGGGATCGCCATTAACGCCCGAATGCACCGCCTCGACAAAACGGTGATAATTGGTCGGCACGGGCTCGACCGGCACGTCCTGCCAGTGGGCGACTTCGGCGTCCTCTCCCGTGCACATCTGCAGCGAGGACCCGTTCATACCGTGCTGGACTTCCAGTCCGCCCTTGTCGCCATAGGCCCGCAGGCGAAGCGTATTGAGATAGCCCGATGCCCAGCGCGTCGCATGCACCACGCCCAGGGCACCCGAGCCGAATTCAAGGCTCATTGTGAAGCTGTCATTGGCATCGAGCACATAATCCCCGATCCGCCCGTCCGGATCCTTGTCGAAGGCCTTGAGCCGGCAGAACATCGATGCAATCGGCGCATTGATGCCGAACGACGCGAAATCGAGAATGTGGATGCCAATATCGCCCAGCGTTCCGTTCGAGCCGTGCGCGGTCGACAGCCGCCAGAGCCATGTCGGATCGGTCCGCCAGTCGCCCCAGGCTTTCGAGACCAGCCAGCTTTGCAGATAGCTCGCATCCACGTGCTTGATGTCACCGATAACGCCTTCATCGACCAATTGCCGGAATTTCTGCAACTCGGCAACGTTGCGGTAGGTGAGGTTGACCATGTTGATCAGCCCCGCCGCTTCGGCAGCATCGGCCATACCCTCGGCATGCCCGTAATGGGTCGCCAAAGGCTTTTCGCAGAATACGTTCTTGCCCGCCGCGATCGCTTTCATCGAGGTTTCGAAATGGAACCGGTCGGGCGTGACGTTGGCGATCGAGTCGAACTGGCCCCAATCGAGCGCCTCGTCAAGCGAGGTGAAGGTGCGGGGAATATCGTAGCTCTGGGCAAAGCGCTGGGCACGCTCGGCATCGAGATCGACAGCCCCCACGATTTCAACGCCGTCGATGGCACCAAAATGCGCCGCATGGCTGGACGCCATATTGCCCGTGCCAAGGATCACAAGACGCATGCTGCGCTCCCGCAAAAGAATTTGATTGATTGAGATTCAGGCCCCTAGCGGAAGCCTTCCTCGCCCGCCTTGTGCAGCTTGCCGCCGCGCTCTTCGATCTTTTCGAGAGCCTTGTCCACCGGCACGTTGGGTGCGTCGTGAACGCCCTCATACCGCCCTTGCGGGTTGTGCGCCCATTTGACCGCGTTGCGCAAAACCTTGCCCACCGTCGCGTCGTAATAGGTGGGATAGGTTTCGTGTCCGGGCCGGAAATAAAAGATGTTGCCCGCCCCGCGCCGATAGGTCAGCCCCGAGCGGAAAACTTCCCCGCCCTGGAACCAGGAAATGAACACGGTTTCGAGCGGTTCGGGCACCGAGAACGGCTCTCCATACATTTCCTCATTCTCGAGCTCGAAAAATTCGCCAAGCCCTTCGGCGATGGGATGGCGCGGATTGACGACCCACAACCGTTCACGCTCGCCCGCCTCGCGCCATTTGAGCGCACAGGGTGTGCCCATGAGTCGCTTGAAGATCTTGGAGAAATGCGCCGAGTGCAAAAGGATAAGCCCCATGCCCTCCCAGACGCGTTTTGCCACGCGCTCGACGATGACGTCATCGACATCGCCATGCGCCGCGTGCCCCCACCACAACAGCACATCGGTATCGGCCAGAACGGCGTCGGTCAGGCCATGCTCTGGGTCCTGCAGCACCACGGTATCGACTGAGATACCGGCGTCTTCAGCCAGCAATTTGGCTATTTGAGCGTGCATTCCCTCCGGATAGAGGTCGGCCACCACTTCGCTTTTCTGCTCGTGAACGTTCTCGCCCCAGACGAGCGCCTTGATCGTCATTGTCCGTCACTCCTGTCGCGGCCCTGCCGCGAGCCAAAACGTTTTGGATTTGCATATGCGCCGAAACGCCGCCATTTCAGGCGCTTCCTGCGCAACGTGTCTTCATGATTGCCGCACCCCCACTTCCCCGGCGCGGCGAAATTCCTTTTCCGCTCTATCGTGTTTGCGAGCGAATTTGGAGAGGCAAAATGCAACAGGCGAATAAAAAAAGAGGCGGAAGGTTCCGCCTCTTTCAGTCGGGCTTGTAACCGGCCCTATTCGATGAGGTCGGTGACCACCGTCGTATAGGCGCCTTCCGGCTCCGCGGTAATCGCGGGATTGTCCGGGGACACTGCCGAAAGCAGCGTCGCGACGGTCTGCTCATACGCTTCGATATCGAGCGCCGGGCTATCGCCCACCAACGCGGCAGCTTCGTTGACCTGATAGATCTGGCTTTCAAGCGTCAACGCGCCGGACATGTCATTGTTGAGAACAATCTCGGCAGCTTCCTCGGGATTCTCCTCGGCATAGGCCCAGCCGGCCATCGAGGCTTCGACAAACGCCGCCATCGCCTCGACGAACTCTGGGTCTTCGAGCCGGTCTTCCATGACGTAAAGACCGTCTTCGAGCATGCCCACGCCTTCATCGGCGAAGTTGAACAGGGTCAGGCTGTCTTCGGGAATGCCCGCGTCGAGCACCTGCTTGTATTCATTGTAGCGCATGACCGAGATGCAATCGGCCTGCCCCTGAAGCAGCGGGTCGGCCGAGAAGGCCTGCCGCAAGACTTCGACCCCGTCCTCGCCGCCATCGGTGGACAGCCCCAACTGAGCCATCCACGCATAGAACGGGTATTCATTGCCGAAGAACCAGACACCCAGCGTCTTGCCGGGGAAATCGGCAGTGGTTTCCACGCCGCTTTCTTCCGAGCAGACCATTTCCAGAGCCGTGGTGGCGAAGGGCTGGGCGATATTGACCAGCGGCACGCCGCGTTCGCGCGCCGCAAGGCCCGCCGCCATCCATGTGGTGATGACATCGGCGCCGCCGCCGGCGATCACCTGCTCGGGGGCGATGTCGGGGCCACCGGGATTGATGGTGACGTCGAGACCGGCTTCTTCATAGTAGCCAAGTTCCTTGGCCACCAGGTAGCCGGCGAACTGGCCCTGATTGACCCATTTGAGCTGGAAGGTCAGTGGATAGAGATCCTGGGCGAAGACCGGGCTGGCCGAAGCCATAAGCATGCCGGCCAGGGTCGCGATTTTAAGAGCTTTCATGATGTTCCCCTTGCTTTTCGATGGCTACCCGGCGCCATGCCGGACACAAACCACCCGTTGTTTCCCCGCCCCCCGCGTTTGCCGCGCGGCGAACGGAATGGTTTCGTCCCTAGCCTCCGCGTCCCCCACGCATGGACGGGTGCCAGAAGGTGACGGCGCGCTCGATGAGCGCGATCACCCCGTAGAACAGCGAGCCGGCGAGCGCGGCAACCGCGATCTCGGCCCAGACCATATCGACTTGAAGCCGTCCGATGGCCGCGGATATCCGGAACCCCATTCCCACGACAGGAGTGCCGAAAAACTCGGCGACGATGGCCCCGATGAGCGCCAGCGTCGAATTGATCTTTAACGCATTGAAGATGAAGGGCCATGCCATGGGCAAGCGCAATTTTGCGAGTGTCTGCCAATAGCTGGCCGCATAGGTCCGCATGAGGTCTTTTTCGATCTGCCCGGTGGCGTTCAGCCCCGCCACGGTGTTTACCAGCATTGGAAAGAACGTCATCACGACCACGACGGCGGCTTTCGACTGCCAGTCGAACCCGAACCACATCACCATGATCGGCGCGATGCCCACCAGCGGCAGCGCGGAAACGAAATTTCCCACCGGCAGCAGACCCCGCTTGAGAAAGGGCGAGCGGTCGATGGCGACGGCCACGATAAACGCCGATCCGCAGCCTATGGCATAGCCGACAAGGACCGATTTCAAGAATGTCTGCTGAAAGTCCGGCCAGATGGGGTTGGGGATCGAGGCCAAAAGCCGCTCCCAGATCACCGATGGTGGCGGCAGCAGCACGGCGGGAACGTTCAAGCCCCGCACCAGCCCCTCCCAGACCACGAGCAGGACGACGCCGAAGATCACCGGAACGGCAATGTTGATGGCGCTCGCCGCAACGCGGTCGCGCGTTCCGATCCGCACCAGAAATTCGTTGATCCCCCACCCGGCCAGCCAGACCGCCAGCGCCGTTACAATCCAGCCGTTCATGCGGGCGCTCCCATCATTTTCGAGGTGAGCGACTGGATGGCGCCAATCGCAAAGATCAGCGCCGCCGAAAGCGCCGCAGCCATCAAAAGCGCCGCCCAGATCTGCGTCGTCTGCCCGTAATACGACCCGGCCAGCAGGCGCGAACCGAGCCCGCCCGCAGCCCCTGTCGGCAATTCGCCGACGATGGCCCCGACCAGCGAAGCGGCAACACCCACCTTCATCGATGTGAAGAGATAGGGAATGGCCGCCGGCCAGCGCAGCTTCCAGAACACCTGATTGCCCGAGGCATTATAGGTGCGCATCAGATCGAGATGGATGGCCTCGGGGCTGCGGAAACCCTTGACCATGCCCACCACCACCGGAAAGAACGAAAGATAGGTTGAAATCAGCGCCTTGGGGATCAGCCCGGTCAGCCCCACCGAATTGAGCACCACCACCACCATCGGCGCAATCGCCAGAATGGGGATGGTCTGGCTGGCAATGATCCACGGCATCAGCGAGCGGTCCATCGCCCGGTTGTGAACGATCAGCACCGCCAGCCCGATCCCCAGCAACGTGCCGAAGATGAACCCCAGCCCCGTTGCCGAAAGGGTGATCCAGGCGTGAAAGATCAGGCTGCGCGGGGTGGAAGGATTGGCGTTGAACACCGAATTGTAAAATTCGACGGCCACCTGATGGGGCGCCGGCAACACAGGGCGCTGCTGGGCGAAAACGTCAGCCAGAAACTGGGTGAGCGGCACATCGACAAGATCGGCCCGCGCATAAACGCTCTGCTGCCAGGGCGTGTTGAGAACAATCGTGCCGCCATACCAGATGGCGATGATGGCGAGCACCACCACCAGGACCGGAACGAAACTCCCCTCAGCCAGCCGCTTCATTTACTATTCCTCATAGGAATGCCCGGCCCGCAGTCCCTCACGGACCCGGGCGGCAATTTCGAGGAATTCCGGCGTCTCGCGGATATCGAGCGGACGCTCTTTGGGGAGTGTGCTTTCGATAATGTCGGTCACCCGGCCTGGACGCGGGCTCATCACCACGATCTTGGTCGAAAGATAAACCGCTTCGGGGATCGAGTGGGTGACAAAACAGATCGTCTTGTCGGTCTTGGCCCAAAGTTCGAGCAGCTGCTCATTGAGATGATCGCGCACGATCTCGTCGAGCGCCCCGAACGGTTCGTCCATCAAGAGCAGATCAGCATCGAAGGCCAGCGCGCGGGCAATCGAGGCGCGCTGCTGCATGCCGCCCGAAAGCTGCCAGGGAAATTTCTGCTCGAACCCTGAAAGATTGACCATCTCCAGCGTCCGCGCGATGCGCTTTTGCCGCTCGGCCTTCGAATAGCCCATGATCTCGAGTGGCAGGCCCACATTGCGCTCGATGGTCCGCCACGGATAAAGCGCGGCGGCCTGGAACACATATCCGTACGACCGATCCTTGCGCGCCTGTTCGGGGCTGTGCCCGTTGACGGTGATCGTGCCCGATGTCGGCTGTTCGAGATCGGCGATCACCCGCAGAAACGTGGTTTTCCCGCACCCCGATGGACCGATGAACGAAACGAATTCGCCTTTGGAAATCGCCAGATTAACGTCCGAAAGCGCGTGTACCGGCCCGTCCGCAGTTTCAAATGTCAGCCCGAGCCCTTTGGCTTCGACCACGCTTGCCCCGTTCGCCAAACCCTCTATTCCCCTTGAATTTGCACCCGATTCCAAATTTGCCGTTTGGTATCAGACACCAGATGCCGGTATGCCGCTCCGCTCCACCTTGCGCGGTGCGGTGAGCTCTTTCCACTTCGAAAGCGCTTTGTTCACAGCCTGGAAGGGATCGCGCGGCACAAACTGGCCGTGCCCCTCTTTCGGCTGTATCGCCCCGTCCTCGACAGCCACCCGGCCTCGCGTCAGCGTATAGCGCGGCAGGCCCTTGACGTGCTTGCCCTCGAATACGTTGTAGTCGATGGACGATTGCTGGGATTTGGCGGAAATGGTCTTTTCCTTTTCGGGGTCCCAGACAACGATATCGGCATCCGCACCGACAAGAATGGCGCCCTTTTTGGGATAGACGTTGAGGATCTTGGCGATATTGGTCGAGGTAACGGCGACGAATTCGTTCATGGTCAGTCGTCCCGTCGACACACCATAGGTCCACAGCATCGGCATGCGGTCTTCAAGCCCGCCCGTGCCGTTGGGGATCTTGGTGAAATCACCGACACCCGTGCGCTTCTGCTCGGTGGTAAAGGCGCAATGATCGGTCGCGACCACCTGCAGCGAGCCCGACTGCAGCCCGGCCCACAGCGAATCCTGGTGCGTCTTGTTGCGGAAAGGCGGGCTCATGACGCGCCGGGCGGCATGGTCCCAGTCCTTGTCGAAATATTCTGACTCATCGAGGGTCAGATGCTGGATCAGCGGCTCGCCATAAACCCGCTTGCCCTGCTGACGTGCCCTGCGGATCGCCTCGTGGCTTTCCTCGCAGCTCGTATGGACCACATAGAGCGGCACCCCGGCCATATCGGCAATCATGATCGCCCGATTGGTGGCTTCGCCCTCGACCTGGGGCGGGCGTGAATAGGCATGGCCTTCGGGCCCGTTATTGCCTGCTGCCAGGAGCTTCGCCGACAAATCGGCAACCACATCGCCGTTTTCGGCATGCACCAGCGGCATCGCCCCAAGCTCGGCACAGCGCTGGAACGAGGCATACATCTCATCATCCTGCACCATCAGCGCACCCTTGTACGCCATGAAGTGCTTGAAGGTGTTGATGCCCTTCTCTTTGACCACCGTCTCCATTTCATCAAACACCTGCTCGCTCCACCAGGTGATCGCCATGTGATAGGAATAATCGCAATGGGCGCGGCCCGATTTGTTGTCCCACATCGAAAGCGCTTCGAGCAGGCTCTGGCCGGGGCTCGGCAGGCAGAAATCGACAACCATTGTCGTCCCGCCCGCCAGCGCGGCGCGGGTGCCGGATTCGAAATCGTCGGAGGAATAGGTGCCCATGAAGGGCATTTCCAGATGCACATGCGGATCGATCCCGCCCGGCATCACATAGCATCCCGAGGCATCGAGCACACTATCACCGGAAAGGTCCGGCCCGATCTCGACGATGGTCTCGCCCTCGATCCTGATATCGGCCTTGTAGGTCAGATCGGCGGTGACGATGGTGCCGTTCTTGATGACTGTGCTCATGATGTTTCCCCTTGTCTGATCGCCCACTGGCGCGCATTTGCCGTGCGCGTGCTGGACCCTGTTCTTTTTGAGCTAGCCGACAATCTCCGCCGTCTCAACCACCGCATGCAGCAGCACGTCGGCGCCGGCCGTCGCCCATTCCTTTGAAATGTCCTCGGCTTCGTTGTGGCTCAGGCCATCCACGCACGGGCACATGACCATGGCGGTCGGATAGATCTTGTTGATCCAGCACGCATCGTGGCCGGCGCCCGAGACGATGTCGCGGTGCGAATAGCCGAGCCGTTCGGCAGCGTTGCGGACTGCTGTGACGCAGCCTTCATCGAACGTTACGGGATCGAAATGGCCCGCCACCTCGATTTCCATGCCCAGCCCCAACTCCTCGGCGATTTTCGGCGCCTCGGTCTCGAACCGCGCCTTCATCGCATCCAGCACGTCCTGGCGCGGCGAGCGGAAATCGATGGTGAACACCACCTTGCCGGGAATGACGTTGCGCGAATTGGGATAGACATCGCAATGACCGATGGCGCCCACCGCTTCGGGCTGATGGCTCATGGCGATCTGGTGGACCAGCTCGGTCATCCGCGCCATGCCGAGTCCGGCGTTCCTGCGCATCGGCATCGGGGTCGAGCCGGTGTGCGCGTCCTTGCCGGTCAGTGTCACCTGCAGCCACCACAAGCCCTGCACGTGGGTGACAACGCCGATATCCTTGCCTTCGGCTTCAAGGATCGGGCCCTGCTCGATATGAAGCTCGAAAAACGCCTTCATCTTTCGCGTACCGACCTCTTCGTCACCGACCCAGCCAATGCGCTTGAGTTCATCGCCGAATTTGAGCCCCTTGGCATCGACCCGGTCATAGGCCCAATCGAGCTCATGCACCCCTGCGAAAACGCCCGAGGCCAGCATGGCGGGCGCAAAGCGGGTGCCCTCCTCATTGGTCCAGTTGGTCACGACGATAGGATGCTTTGTCTTGATGTCGAGATCGTTGAGCGTTCGGATCAATTCCAGCCCGCCCAGCACGCCGAGCACGCCGTCATATTTCCCGCCGGTCGGCTGGGTATCGAGGTGAGACCCCACATAAACCGGCAACGCGTCGGGGTCGGTGCCCTCGCGGCGCGCAAACATGGTGCCCATCTTGTCGACGCCCATTTCAAGCCCGGCCTCATCGCACCAGCGCTTGAACAGTTCGCGCCCCTCCTTGTCGGCATCGGTCAGCGTCTGGCGGTTGTTGCCACCAGCCACGCCCGGCCCGATCTTGGCCATCTCCATAAGGGAATCCCAGAGCCTGTCGCCGTTGACCTTTAGATTGTCTCCGAGTGTCGCCATGCTCTTTGCTCCCTTCTTTTGAAATGATCAGAGGGTTGGAAATGTAAATTGTGCGCCCGACTTGATGCCGGCAGGCCAGCGCGTGGTGACGGTTTTGAGCCGCGTATAAAAATGCACGCCCTCCGGCCCGTAGATCGAATGATCCCCGAACAGGGACCGCTTCCAGCCCCCGAACGAATGATAGGCCACAGGCACCGGAATGGGGACGTTGACCCCCACCATACCAACCTCGATCCGGTCGGCAAAGTCGCGCGCCGCATCGCCGTCGCGGGTGAAGATCGCAACGCCGTTTCCGTATTCGTGCTCGTTGATCATCTTGACTGCGTCAGCATAATCGGGCGCGCGGACCACCGAAAGGACGGGACCGAAAATCTCCTCCTTGTAGATGGTCATTTCCGGCTTCACGCGATCAAACAGCGTACCGCCGACATAATATCCATCCTCATAGCCCTGCAGCTTGAACCCGCGTCCATCGACCACAAGCTCGGCGCCTTCGGCGACCCCCTTGTCGATATAGCCCACCACCTTGTCGCGATGCATCGCGGTCACCAGCGGGCCCATCTCGGCGTCCTTGTCAGTCGCCGGGCCGATTTTCAGGCTCTCGACGCGCGGTTTAAGCTTTTCGATCAGCGCGTCTGCTGTCTTTTCGCCCACAGGAACGGCGACCGAAATGGCCATACAGCGCTCCCCAGCGGATCCGTACCCGGCACCCATCAGAGCATCGGCTGCCTGGTCCAGATCCGCGTCGGGGAGGATCACCATGTGGTTTTTCGCGCCGCCCAGCGCCTG
>DFMV01000058.1 GCA_002375765.1 Rhizobiales bacterium UBA3584
ACCGCGCTCGTTTCGCTCATTTCCTTGTCCGATCTGGCCTTCCGCTCCGAGCAATTGCTCAATTTCACCCAGGATTCGACAACGATCTACACGCTGGCGCTGCTGATGTATTTCGGGCTGGCGCTGGTTTTGACCGCCATGATGAAGCTGCTCGAGCGGTTCGTTGGCCGCTGGCGCGCCGGAGCGAGGTAAGAAAATGCTTTTCGGAATCGCATGGGACACCTCCTCGGGCTGGGCGTTTGCCGCGTCCATATTGCCTATTCTTCTCATCGGCATGTGGGTGACCATTCAGGCCACCGTGCTGGGCTTTTTCATCGCGCTGGTCGTGGGGCTGGTCTGGGCCGCGCTCAAGGCCGCACCGCTCAAGATCATTTCCTGGCCCGCCGCCGTGGTCACCGAGTTTTTGCGTGACACGCCGCTTCTGATCCAGCTGTTCTTTCTCTATTACGTGCTGCCCGAATTCGGCATCACGCTGCCCGCCTTCATGACCGGTGCGCTGGCGCTGGGCCTGCAATATTCGGCTTATACCTCCGAGGTCTATCGCGCCGGTATCGAGGCCGTCGCCAAGGGCCAGCACGAGGCGGCGCGGGCGCTCAACCTTTCGGGTGGCCGCACCTTCACCCACATCATCCTGCCCCAGGCCATCCCGCGCATCATCCCGGCCATGGGCAATTATCTCGTCTCGATCATGAAGGACGTGCCGCTGCTTTCGGTGGTGACCGTGCTTGAAATGCTCAACGTCGCCCGCATCATCGGCGACAGGACGTTCAACTACCTGATCCCGCTCTCAATGGTGGGTGGGATCTATCTCATCATGACCCTGGTGGCTTCGACGGGCGTTCGCTTCGTTGACCGCGCCCTGCCCAAAAGAGGGATCCCGCTCAAATGACCGACCCCATCATCAAGTTCGACAAGGTCGTCAAACGTTTCGACACCTTCACGGTCATCAACGAACTCGATTTCGAAGTGCAGCCGGGCGAAAAGGTCACCATCATCGGGCCGTCGGGCTCGGGCAAATCGACGGTGCTACGCATCCTGATGACGCTCGAGCCGATTTCCGAGGGCGTGGTCTATGTCGATGGCGATACGCTCTGGCACGAAAAGGCCGGGGACGGGAGCCTCAAGCCGGCCGGCGAGGCCCATCTGCGCAAGATGCGCGAAAAGATGGGCATGGTGTTCCAGCAGTTCAATCTGTTCCCGCACATGACCGTGCGGCGCAATCTCACTGAAGCGCCGACCCAGGTTCTGGGCGTCTCGAAAGCCGAAGCCAAAGAGCGCGCCGACGATCTGCTTGAAATGGTGGGCCTGACCGACCAGGCCGACAAATACCCCCACCAGCTTTCCGGCGGCCAGCAGCAGCGCGTGGGCATCGCCCGGGCGCTGGCCATGCGGCCCAAGATCATGCTGTTTGACGAGCCGACCTCCGCGCTCGATCCCGAACTGGTGGGCGAGGTGCTCGGCGTCATCCGCCGTCTGGCCGAAGAACACGATCTGACCATGCTGCTGGTCACCCACGAGATGAATTTCGCGCGGCAGATTTCCGACCGCGTCTGCTTTTTCGACCGCGGCAAAGTGCTCGAACAGGACAAGCCCGAGGTTCTGTTCACCGACCCCAAGGAAGAGCGCACGCGCGAATTTCTCAAGGCCGTTCTGGAAGGCAACTAGCCCTTCCCGACGGCGCCCGGCAGGTTTGGCTCACCGGACTTGGGTTTCGGTGAGGCTTTGTGCTGTGAAACTTTTCTTGTCTTAAATCTGGACGTTAGCCCCCCCAAGAGAGTAGCTTGCGCCGATGCAAAAGCATTTGGCAAAAAGGGGCGCTGCCATTCGCCAGGCTCAAATCAAGCTCGATGACCGGGACCTGAAAATTCTGGCGATCCTCCAGCGCGAGGGCCGCATACCCAAGGCTACGCTCGCCGAACGGGTCAACCTCACGCCCACCCCCTGCTGGGAACGTCTCAAACGCCTCGAAGACGCCGGCATTATCGAAAGCTACGGTGCACGCATTTCGCTGCGTGCCTTCGGCCCGCTGACCATCGTTTTCGTCCAGATCGAACTCGAAAGCCATCAGGCCGAGGATTTCTCCCGCTTCGAGACGGCCATCGGCAATATCGAGCGGATCGTCGAATGCTGGGCCGTGGGCGGTGGCATCGACTACATGCTCAAGATCATCACCCGCGACCTCGAGGATTATCAAAAGCTCATCGAGGACCTGCTCGCCGCCAAGATCGGCGTGCGGCGCTACTATTCCTACGTTGTCACCGCCCCGGTAAAGGACACGCCTTTGCCGGTGAGCGCGGTGGCCGAGGCGGGGTAGAGGGGCTTACAGCCTATCGGCAAAGCCGCGATGTGCTGGAATCCCGGTCAGGGGTGAGCGAAAATTGTGGCTTTCAAGAACCGGAACGGAGCGTACTTCAGGTACGTGAGTACCGGAAGCGCAGAAAGGCGCTATTTGCAGCCACCCATCACCGGGATAACGGCACATCGTCAGGGCAGCGTATGCCCCGCTGCCGTAAACAGCCGATACCATTCCTCCCGGCTCAGCTCCACATCCGATCCCGCCGCCGCTTCCGCCACCCGGCTGGCTTTGGTGGTGCCCAGCACCACCTGGATATTGGCCGGATGCCGGATGATCCATGCCACGGCAATGCCCGATGGCGTCACGCCATGGGTTTCGGCCAATTCGTCGAGCACCGCGTTGAGCGCGGGAAACCGCTCGCGGTCGCCCACGAAAACGCCATCGAAAAACCCCGCCTGAAACGGGGACCATGCCTGCAAAGTCATGGTGTTGAGCCGCGAATATTCCAGCAGCCCGTTATCGCGGCTCGCCGATTGCTCAAGCCCGGCCATATTGGCCGCCACCCCTTGCGCGAACATCGGCGCGTGAGCGAGCGAGAGTTGCACCTGATTGAAGATCAGCGGCTGGCGCACCGCCGTCTTGAGCAGCTCGATCTGCCCCGGCGTATGGTTGGAGACCCCGAAATGGCGCACCTTGCCCGCCGCGTGCAGCGCATCGAACGCCTCCGCCACCTCTTCGGGTTCGACCAGCGTGTCGGGGCGATGCAGCAGCAAGACATCGAGGTAGTCGGTCTTGAGGGCCTTAAGCGATTCATCGACAGTGGCGGCGATGTGATCGGCCGAAAAATCGAAATACCCCTTGCGGATGCCGACCTTCGATTGAACGGATATCTGCTCGCGTTCGGCCGCTGAGATGGCCACAGCCTCGCCGAACCGCGCCTCGCATTTGTGCCTTTCCCCGCCATAGATATCGGCATGGTCGAACACGTTGACCCCGTTATCGAGCGCGCCGTGCACCAGGGCGTCGATCTCGCCATTCTCCATTTTCGCAATGCGCATCATGCCTAGAACGACACTGGAAACGGCCCGGCCGAACGCGGGGATGTCATAGGTTTTCATTTCGGATCGGACCTTGGGGAATTGGGGAAAGAAAGGGGCGAGTCGGGTCCGGCAGAATAACCCTCTTCGCTTCGGCCATCAAACCATGAGAACCATCGCCTTACCCCCCACCAGTTTGGCGCCCGTCTCTCCCGCTTCCCCGCTATGGTCGGCCTGGTTCCCCGCTAAACGAAGGACTCCGTGCCCCATGTCGAGCCTGTCCGCCAAATATGCCCCGTCCGGCCTTGCCTCAACGCTGACCGATCCCGAGCTGTTCTGCCAGTTGGCCCATATCGCCGGCCGCCCGGTGGCCGCTGCCTCGGGCGAGGATATCGCCGTCACCGATCCCGCCACCGGCGATGTGATCGGCTCTATCCCGGCACTCAGTGCAGAAGAATCCTCTGGTGCCATCGGTCAGGCCGAGACCGCCTTTGCGCATTGGTCGGGCCTGCTCCCCCAGGAACGCTCCACAATCCTGCGCCGCTGGTATGATCTCATCATGGATGCGCGCGAAGACCTCGCGCTGATCATGACCGCCGAACAGGGCAAGCCCATTTCGGAATCACGCGGCGAAATCGCCTATGCCGCCTCGTTCGTCGAATTTTTTGCCGAAGAAGCCAAGCGCCCCAATATAGAATCCGTCACCTCCCACCTCCCGGATGCGGAAGTTGAAATCTGGCGCGAACCGGCCGGCGTTGCGGCGCTCATTACCCCCTGGAATTTCCCCTCGGCCATGATCACCCGCAAGGCCGCCGCCGCATTGGCCGCCGGCTGCACCTGCCTTGTTCATCCCTCATCGGAAACTCCGTTTTCGGCAACGGCCCTCGCCGTCCTCGCCGCCCGCGCGGGCATCCCGGCCGGGGCCTTTAACGTGGTGACCGGCAAGGCGCCCACCGTCGTTGAACCCTGGACCGCGGACGCTCGCGTCCGGGTGCTTTCGTTCACCGGCTCGACCGAAATCGGCAAGCTGCTCTATCGCCAGTCGGCCGGCACCGTGAAACGCCTCGTCATGGAACTTGGCGGCCACGCCCCCTTCATCGTCTTTGCCGACGCCGATCTCGATCAGGCCGTCGAAGAGGCCGTAAAGGCCAAGTTCGCCACCTCCGGCCAGGATTGCCTGGGTGCCAACCGGTTCTTCATCGACCGCCGCATCTACGAAAGCTTTGCCGAACGGTTCGCCGAGGCCGCCGCCGCCCTTTCGGTCGGTCCCGGTTCCACCGATCCCGATATCGGCCCGCTGATGAACGAAAAGGCCGTCGCCAAACAAGTCTCCCACGTCGAGGACGCCCTGGCCAAGGGCGCGAAATGTCTGACGGGGGGCAGGGTGGACGAGAACGGTCCGCTGTTTTTCCAGCCCACAGTTCTCACCGATGTGCCCGCCGATGCCCTCATCATGAACGAGGAAACCTTCGGCCCCGTCGCAGCGCTGACCCCCTTCGACAGCGAGGAAGAGGCCATCGCCCGCGCCAATGCCACCGAATACGGGCTGATCGCTTACCTTCACACCATGGACCCGCGCCGTATCTACAGGGCAAGCCGCCAGCTCCAGTTCGGCATGGTCGCCGTCAACCGCACCAAGGTCACCGGCGCTCCGATCCCGTTCGGCGGCTATAAACAGTCCGGCATGGGCCGGGAAGGCGCCCGGCTCGGCATGGAGGAATTCACGGAAGTCAAATATGTCTGCCGCGATTGGGCGTAAGGGGTTGGTATGAACGTACTCTTCGTCCTTGCTCACCCCGAGCCCGGATCGTTCAACGGCCGCCTGGTCGATATTGCGCGTGCGCACTTTGAGGTGGCGGGCCACCATGTGCGCGTGTCCGATCTTTACGCGCAAGGCTTCGACCCGGTTGAAAGTGCCGCCCATTACCCTGACCGCATCAATCCCGAAATGTTCGCGCCCCTCGCCGAACAGCGCCACGCCTATAAATCGGGGACGCTGCCAGCCGATGTCGCAGCCGAAATCGAAAAGCTGCAATGGGCCGATCTGGTCATCTTCCAGTTCCCCATCTGGTGGCACTCGGTCCCGGCCATCCTGAAAGGCTGGATGGACAGGGTGTTCGTCAGCGGTGGGCTCTATACCAGCAAGATGCGCTACGATCAGGGCTATTTTCGTGGCAAGCGCGCCCTGTGCTCGGTGACATCGGGGGCGCCCGATCTTGCGTTCGTTCCCGGCGGGCGCGGCGGGGAACTGGACCAGATCTTATGGTCGATGCAGTTCTCGCTCTACTACATGGGCTTTGATGTGCTGCCCCCGCATGCCTCGTTCGGGGTTGCCGGCCATGGCTACAGCTATGTGAGTGAAGAAGAATTCAAGCACCAGTTTGCCGCCCTCGAAGCGCGCTGGCTGCAACGGCTGTCTGGCCTGGATGACGACGTCCCGCTCGCCTATCCCGGATGGGACGATTGGGACGAGTTCGGCCAGCCCAAAGCGCTATCTCAAGACAAAAAACACGCTAGATAAGGACCACGAAATGCTCACCAACGATCAGCTCGACCAGTGGGATCGGGAAAATCTGTTCCACCCCTCGACCCACCTCGCCCAGCATGCGCGCGGCGAAAGCCCCAATCGCATCGTCAAGACGGCGTCGGGCGTTTACATCGAGGATCGTGACGGCAACAAATTGCTCGACGCGTTTGCCGGGCTCTATTGCGTCAATGTCGGCTATGGCCGCACGGAAATCTCCGAAGCCATTGCCGAACAGGCCAAAGAGCTCGCCTATTATCACGCCTATGTCGGCCACGGCACCGAAGCCTCGATCACGCTGGCAAAAATGGTGCTCGAGCGCGCGCCCGAGGGGATGAGCAAGGTCTATTTCGGGCTCGGCGGGTCCGATGCCAACGAAACCAACATCAAGCTGGTCTGGTATTACAACAACATCCTGGGCCGCCCGGAAAAAAAGAAGATCATCTCGCGCTGGCGCGGCTATCACGGCTCGGGCCTGATGACCGGTTCGATGACCGGGCTGGCCACCTTCCACAACAAGTTCGATCTCCCGCTCTCCCAGGTGATCCACACCGAGGCGCCGTACTATTACCGCCGCCCGCGCCGCAACATGAGCGAGGCCGAATTCGTCCTGCACTGCGTTGCCGAACTCGAAGCGCTGATCGCGCGCGAGGGCGCCGATACCATTGCCGCCTTCATCGGCGAGCCTATCCTTGGCACCGGCGGCATCGTTCCGCCCCCGCCCGGATATTGGGAAGCCATCCAGAAGGTTCTCGAAAAGCACGATATCCTGCTCATCGCCGACGAAGTGGTCACCGGCTTTGGCCGTCTGGGCACCATGATGGGCTCGGACCATTACGGGCTGCGCCCCGATCTCATCACCATCGCCAAGGGCCTGACTTCGGCCTATGCCCCGCTGTCGGGTTCGATCGTGGGGGACAAGATGTGGCAGGTCCTCATGGACGGCACCGATGAAAATGGCCCCATCGGCCATGGCTGGACCTATTCGGCCCACCCTATCGGGGCGGCTGCCGGCATCGCCAACCTCAACCTCATCGACAAACTGGGGCTCGTGGAAAACGCCGGGAAAGCCGGTTCCTATCTCAACGAGCAGATGAGCGCCGCCTTGAGCGAGCACGCCAATGTGGGCGAAGTGCGCGGCGAGGGCATGCTGTGCGCTGTCGAGCTGGTTAGGGACCGCGACACGGCAACCTTCTTTGATGCCTCCGAGAAAGTCGCGCCCCGCATCGTGGGCGAAATGGCAAAGCTGGGCGTTATCGCCCGCGCCATGCCGCAGGGCGACATCATCGGCTTTGCGCCGCCCCTGTGCCTGACCGAGGCCGAGGCCGATATCATCGTCGAAAAGACCGCCGCGGCCGTCAAATCGGTGCTCGGATAACACCCCTCGATCGAGATGTTCCCGGCGCGCCGACTCAAATCGTGCGCCGGGCCGATGAACGGCCTTGTTTTGGGCGCAGTAGCGTTGTAATGATTATTCTCATACGTTCGATGCGCTTGGCTACCTATCTGCCGGTTTTTCCGGTCACTTGGATATCCTTTATTGCAAGACGTTGGGTTCGGCGCATGTCGCGCCCGAACTATTCGCCATTCGAAAGGATCTCTAGATGATCACTGGCAAAGTAAAATTCTTCAACACCACCAAGGGCTTCGGCTTCATTCAGCCTGACCAGGGCGGCCAGGACGCCTTCGTCCACATTTCCGCTGTAGAGCGCTCGGGCATGACCACTCTGGTCGAAGGCCAGGCCGTTTCCTACGAGCTGGAAAAGGGCCGCGACGGTCGCGCCTCCGCGGTCAACCTGCAGCCGGCTGACTGATTTCGGGCATTTGCCTCGAAATCCAAGGTTTTGAAAAGGCCGCCGCGAGGCGGCCTTTTTACGTGAGCGCTCCGGCCATTTCCGCCAGTTTGGCGATGGTGTTCATGTTGCGCGCCGTGCCCGCTTTGGCCGCAGGGATAACCAGCTTGGATCGTCCCATCCCCGCACCGTAAGACACGTAGATCTCTCGTTTGCCCAGTCGCACCTCTTCGCCCTCGGCGCGGTTGCGCAGGGTATCGAGAGTATCATCGGCCGGCTTTTCGTTGAGAAAGATTGCCACCGTATGGTTGGGCTTGGCGTTCGGAAACGGGTTGGCCTTTAAGACCTCTTCCATCTCTTGTGCTGTCCTGACCACAACGCCCACGGGCTTGCCCGCATAGGCGGCCAGCCGGTCCTCGAGCGCCTTGCGAACCTGGGTGTCACGGAGGTCGGAGGAAAACACCACATTGCCGCTGGCGATATAGGTTTTGACGTCCTCAAACCCCGCCGCCTCGCACATCGCTTTGAGTTCGCTCATCGCTAACTTGCCGGTCCCGCCCACATTGACCGCCCGCAACAGGGCGACATAGGCGCTCATTTGCGTCCGGCCTCATCGAGCGCCGCGAAATCCTCGTCGGAAAGATCGATGCCCGCGGCGGCGACGTTTTCTTCCAGATGGGCGACTTTCGATGTTCCTGGAATGGGCAGCATTACCGGGCTGCGCTTGAGCACCCAGGCCAGAGCGATCTGGCTTGGCGCCGCGCCGTGCTTTCTGGCGATGCCATCGAGTACCGATCCGGGCTTGGCCAGATTGCCCGCCGCCAGCGGAAACCAGGGGATGAACCCGATGCCGTGCTGCTCGCAATAATCGAGCACCTCCTCGCTCCCGCGGTCGATGAGGTTGTAGCGGTTCTGGACCGTCGCGACGGGAAACACCTTTTGGGCCGCTTCGATCTCCTCGATGCTCACCTGGCTCAACCCGGCATGGGCGATGATCCCCTGATCGAGCAGCGTTCTGACCGCGCCGAACTGTTCGTCACGCGGCACGCGCGGATCGATGCGGTGGAGCTGCCAGAGGGCGATCTGCTTGACCCCGAGCTTTTTCAGACTCCTTTGGGCCTGCTCGATCAGGTAGTCGGGCATGCCGTTGGGCGCCCAGCGATCCGGTCCGGCCCGCGTCAGCCCCGCCTTGGTGGCCACCAGCAGGCCGTCATAGGGATGGAGCGCCTCGCGGATCAGCTCTTCGGAAACGTCAGGCCCGTAGGAATCGGCGGTGTCGATGAAATTGACGCCCAGTTCGGGCAGGCGATTCAGCGTCGCGATCGCTCCGTCATGATCGGCAGGCGGGCCCCAGATCCCCCGGCCCGTGACGCGCATGGCCCCGAACCCCAGCCGGTTGATGGTAAAATCCCCCAGCGTGAATGTACCAGAGGCGGCGGCATTGATGTCGCTCATGTTGGAATCCTTTCGTTTGGTGCCACCCTAACGCCTTCAATGGGGCCAACCCAAGGCCCCCGTGGACACGAAAAAGCCGGCACGCGAGACCCCGCGTGCCGGCCCGGTTGTCATTCGGTTTGGGCGTTGACCTTACGCCATGCCGATCTTGCCGCCGTCCGCCTTGGTGATGGCCACGACCGACGGTCGCACCGGCATGTCGTCGCGGAAATCGGGCCAGCGGGTCGAAAGGTCCTCGTAATAGGAGGGGCGTCCGTGGCCGTCCCAATCCTCGCCGCCATCTGCGGGGTGCTGTACCGCAACAAACATGGTGGTGAGGTCCGGGGTCGGCAGGGGGCCGCACATTTCAGCGCCGACCGGCACGCGGTAGAACAGTTTCGAGGTGCCGCGCGCTTCACCATCGGTATCGACGGCCCAAAGCCCGTCGGTGCGCCCTGTGGCCGAGGGCGAATTGCCATCGGTCGAAACCCACAACCGCCCCTCGCTGTCGACGGCGGCGTTGTCGGGCATGCCGAACCAGCCGTTTTCCGTCGTCTCGGTCGAAAAGGTCGCGCCGACTTCCGCGATCGAGGGATCGCCGCACTGGATCAGGATTTCCCAGCGGCCGGTGGTGGCGGCGAAATCGCCACCTTCTTCGTGGATTTCGATGATGTGGCCGAAGGCGTTTTCGGCGCGCGGGTTGGCGGCATCGACCTGCTCGTCGGTGCGGCGCGTGTTGTTGGTCAGCATCACATAGACGCGGCCATTGGTGGCGTTGGGCTCGATGTCCTCGGGGCGGTCCATGGGGGTTGCGCCCAGAAGGTCGGCGGCCCGGCGGGTTTCGATCAGGACGTCCGCCTGGCTTTCAAAACCGTTTTCTTCCGTGAGCGGGCCTTCGCCGAAAATGAGCGGCAGCCATGCCATCGAACCATCTTCTTCAAAGCGCGCGACATAGAGCGTGCCGTCATCGAGCAGGTCCATATTGGCGTTCCGGTCGTCCGCGTTGAACGTGCCGGAGGTTATGAACTTGTAGACATAGTCGAAGCGCTCATCGTCGCCCGAGTAAAAGACCACGCGGCCATCCGGAGCGACGATCGATTCTGCGCCTTCATGCTTGAAGCGCCCCAGCGCCGTGCGCTTTTTCGGCGTGGCGGATGCGTCCATGGGATCGACTTCGACCACCCAGCCGAACCGGTTCATTTCATTGGGTTCTTTGGAAACGTCGAAACGGTCGTGGAAATTGTGCCATTCATACCAGCCGCCGGGAGCGCCCAGACGTTCGTAATTGGCCGCTTCGGCATGACCTTCGGGCAGTTCGCCGGCGAAATAGCCGTGGAAGTTCTCCTCGGCCATCAGATAGGTGCCCCAGGGTGTGGTGCCGCCGGCGCAGTTGTTGAGCGTGCCGCGCACCAGCGTGCCGGTTTCGTCGGCGCTGGTCTTGAGACGGTCGTGACCGGCGGCGGGGCCGGTGATTTCCATTTCGGTTTCGCCGGTGATGCGGCGGTTATAGGGGCTGCCCGCAACGCGGCGCCATTTGCCGTCGACCTTTTCGATTTCGATGATCGAGCCACCATGCGCCATGATCTCGATATTGACCTGCTCCTCCGATAGCGGGCCCTGAACGGCCTCGCCGTCGGTCACGGTCACCAGTCCCGGAAACATCAGGTGCGCGTTGGTATATTCGTGATTGACCAGCAACAGGCCGTGCTCGGACGAACCCTCGATCGGCACGAAGCCGACATAGTCGTTGTTGTAGCCGAACTGGCCGGCCTGCGCTTGCGCCGTCTGGTTGGCGGGGTCGAATTCAGGCGCGTCATTGGTCACCGGATCGCCCCAGCGGATCAGCACATCGGCGTTGTAGCCCTCGGCGACGTGATGGTCGGCATCGACCCCGGCCTCGACTTCGGCGAACGAAAAGACCGAGCCTTCCTGCGCTCTTGCCTTTTCGGCGGTCAGCAGGGCAAGCGGGCTGACGGTTGCGGCAATGGCCGTGGTGGCCAGGGAACCCTTGAGGAAGCCGCGGCGCGAAAAGCGGCGGGAAATCAGCTCGCCCATCGTGGGGTTGGACGTGGGATTGACGGGTTCGAATTCGGCGTTTTCCAGACCCTGGGTCGGAAATTTCGGGTTGTGCTCGTTCATCTGTAAAGCCCTGCTTGTTGCGTTGCGGGGCTCATGGGGCAGGTGTGAGGCCAGTGTCCATGAGCGGTCGGGGCGCTCGATCGGCGACAGGCGGCAGTCTCTGCCGCCCTTTCGCCAGCGCCCATCCGCGGAAACTAGGGCCGGGGAATAACACTGTTATGACATTACATCGGGTCGCGGCGATTGCGCGTTAAAGATCCCTTCTGCCGCCACGCAGGTGCTTCCATTTCAACATGACAGGCTTTAGGGTCAGGACCTATTAATTTCACGCTCACGACGCTGCCGGATTTGTTCAGCCCGGCAGGAAAGGCGTGCCGCCCCTGTCCAGACAGGGGCAAGCGGCTTGACGTACCGGATGGGCAAATCCGGCGCGCCCTGCGGGGTGGGACGCAAATGGCCAAGTGGTGCGTCAAAGAACTCGACCGTATCTCGATACGCTCTTCATTCTTTTCCTGCCACTTGGCCATTTGCGTCTCCATCGTGAACGCGAAATTATTAGGTCCTGACCCTAGGCCCACTGCTTCTTCTTGCTGGTCTTGCCGATGCCGGGGTTGAAGCTGTTGGTGGGGTCGAGCGATCTGTAGAAATCTTCCAGCGCCGGCTTTGCCGCATAAAGGTGCCCGACATTGTGTTCGGCGGGATACTCCGCTCCCCGCGTATCGAGCAGCGCCAGCAGCTTTTCCTTGATCGCGGGGACGTCGGCGCCCTTTTTTATCATGTAGTCCTGATGCATGACGTGGCAGAAAAAATGCCCGCAGATCGATTTGTACTGGATCTGTGCCTCAAGCTCGGCGGGCAGTTCGGGCAGCCAGTCGATCTCGTTGCGCGGCAGTGCCACATCGAGCGCCAGAATGTCTTCAACGGCGTCCGGGTGCGTGGCGCGATAGCGCACGGTGGCGCCCCCGAACGCAAAGCGGTGCAAAAAGGCGTCGGCGCCCTCCTGCGGCGTGCATTCGAAATAATCCCCGCTTGCCGAGGGAAAGATGCGCTCAAGATAGGCCCGCGCTTCGGCGACACCGTCTCCGCCCATGCGGATGATCAGATGATGCTCGAACCGGTCGCGATAATCGTTCATCCGCTTGGGCAGATGCTCGGGCAAAAGCCCGGTGATGACCTGCACGATCCGGTCGGAAATCGTGCCGCCCAGCCCCAGCTTCTCGGTGATCCCGTCCACCCAGCTTTTGGCCGCAAAAGCGGCCGGTATCCGGTCGGTGCCGAACAGCTTGATGATGAGGAATGTGTCCTTGCCGTATTGCTGCGTCAGCTTGTAACCGTCGCGATGCAGATATTCCCCGGCAATCGGCAGATGGGCAAACTGGCTCAGCATGTGCCGACGGATCGTGTTGAGCTCCAGCGGGTCGTTGGACCCGATGTAGAACACCTGGGTGTTGGTGTCCGCCGCAAACGTATCGAGCCGCAGCGCGAAAACCGCCAGCTTGCCCGCGCTGCCCGAAGCCTCGAACAGCTTGCGCGGGTCGGCGTTGAAGCGGGCCGGGGTGTCGGCCTCGATGTCGCGCACATGGCGATGATAATCGTGGTCCGAGGCGCGCCGATTGCCTTCGGGCGCCACATCGGCCTGCGAATACTCGCCGCGATCGAGCCGCGAAAGGATGGTTTCCGCGTCATCGCCCAGCTCGACCCCCAGATGGTTGACCAGTTTGAGCGTGCCGGTTTCATCGACCTGCGCGTAAAGCGCCAGCTCGGTATAGGCCGGGCCGCGCTGGATCAGCGAGCCGCCCGAATTGTTGCACACCCCGCCGGTGACCGATGCCCCGATACAGCTCGACCCGATCACCGAATGGGGCTCGCGCCCGATGGGCCGCAGCGTCTTTTCGAGCTTGTCGAGCGTGGCGCCGGGCAGGGCAATCACCTGGCTGCCCCCCGAGATCAGATCGATACGCGAAATGCGCATTGTGTTGATGATCACGATGGGCCGGTCGTAACCCTCTCCGAATGGGGTCGAGCCCCCGGTAATTCCGGTATTGGCCGCCTGGACAATGACGATGACGCCGGCCTCCACGCACGCCTTCAGCGCCCGCCATTTTTCAACCAGCGTGCCCGGACGCACGACCGCCAGCACATGCCCGTCTCCATAGCGATAGCCCTTCCGGTAGCGCCGCGTGGCGCGATCGCCCACCAGCACATGGCGCTGGCCGACAATGGAACGGAAAGTGGAAACGAGTTTCTCGGTCATGGGCGGTCCTCTTTTCTGGCCGGGGACCATAACGCCATGGGCGGGGAATGGAAGAGCCCTCGCGTAAACGGGCGCCGCTTGCTTGCATGCCACATTTGCTATAGTGTTATGTGATCACGTTGGATGCTCTTGGCTACCTGATCGCCCGGTTCGCCGGATACTTGGATATCCTCAATTGCTAGACGTTGAGCCGCAAATCCTTAAAGGATTTGGGCGGCCTTGGCGCATGTCGCGTCGGGGTCCACTGCCACTGAAAGGATCCATGATGATCTCGGGCAAGGTAAAGTTCTTCAATGCAACCAAGGGCTTCGGCTTCATTCAGCCCGATCAGGGCGGCGAAGACGCATTCGTGCACATCTCCGCTGTCGAGCGCGCCGGAATGGCGACGCTGGTCGAAGGCCAGGCTGTGAGCTACGAGCTCGAAAGCGGCCGCGACGGACGCAAGTCGGCCATCAATATCCAGGCTGCCTGATACGATTAAGGCCGCCTTTCGAGCCCAAGCTCCAAAGGCGGCCTTTTTTTACGAGCGTTTCCAGGACAAGTGGGTAGCACTTGTCGGGCTGGGAAACGCGACAAACAAGGACTTGGATCGTTGCGCCGTTTCCGTGAAACGGTGAAATTATCTAATTCAGGAGATATCTCAATGGAAGCTCCGCCCAAGGTGAGCCCGCAGCGCAAATATGCCGAGATGGAAGCGCGCCAGAAAGAGGCGTTGCGCCAGGAGGAGATCGCGCTTGACGCGACCCGTGCCAAGACCGAGCGCCTCAAGGCCCTGCGGCTCGAAAAAGAGCGCAAGGACGCCATCGAAAAGGCCGCCAAAAAGGCAGCCCCCAAGAAAAAAGCCGCTGTGCGCCGCAAATCCGCGACAGCCTGAAGACCATTCGACACAGGGGGCGAGAGCCCGATTTTGGCCGACCTCCCATGCTGTCACCCCGGCCTTGAGCCGGGGTCCAGTACACTCAGCGTCTGAGACAGAACCGCCAACTCTGCCGCTTACAGGATCCCGGATCTTCGCCCGGGATGACGCCGTGGGACAGGCTCACTTCCAGCGGCGAGCTGACCGCATTAATCGTTGAACGGTTCGACAAGGATCGCTTCGCGTTCCGCCTTGCGGTGCAGCGGGTATGCCCTGTCGCCGTAAAACTTCTGCAGGTCGCGGGGCGAATAGCTTCGTCCCTCGACGATCATGCGCGCGCCGTGCAGGCTCACGGGCGGCACTTCTTCAAGCGCAAATCGGATGGCCTTTGCCGCGCTGGGGAATCGTCGCGATCCCTGCTCGAGCGCAGTCCGCCAGTCGCGGCCCAGATAAAGGGACGCTTCGGCGTTGAAATCTATGGTCTTCATATGTCTTTCTGGCCGCCACTGGACGGCCTCGTCTGAACTGTAGCGGCGCCACGATTATCGGGCAGCCTTGCTACGGTTTTATGATTGTCTGAAATGGCTCGGAAGAGGGCGCTGCCATCAGCGCGTTTCCAGCAAAAGCGACATCACTTTTGCGATTGGGCAGCGCGAAAATCAAATCGCGCACCATCGAGCCTGCACACCATATATACGTTCGCCGCCGGATTTGCAAGGCGGACGTAATGTCCGACTATCGGATGAGAAATACGGCAAAGGCCCCTCACCGGCCTTCCGGCCACCCTCTCCCCAGAGGGGCGAGGGTTTATTTTTGCAGAAGCACTGAAGATAAACACCAGGGTAAGGAAAGCCGCAGCCTGACTCCCTCGCCCCCCCTTTTGGGGGAGAGGGTTGGGGTGAGGGGGCCTTGAGCGCTGGTGGTTCATCTCCCTCCCGGGAAAGCCCCAGCCCTAAACCGCCTCCAGCGCTGCTGCGATGCCCTGGCCGACCCCGATGCACATGGTCACCAGCGCCCGTTTCTTGCCGGTCAGGCTCAGCTCCAGCGCCGCCGTGCCCGCGATGCGCGCGCCCGACATGCCCAGCGGGTGCCCCAGCGCGATCGCGCCGCCATTGGGGTTCACAAAGTCCGCGTCCTCGGCAATCCCCAGTCCACGCAACACCGCGATCCCCTGGCTGGCAAACGCCTCGTTGAGTTCGACAAGGTCGAAATCCTCAGCACCAAGGCCCAGCCGCGCCATCAGCTTTTGCGAAGCGGGCAGGGGCCCGATGCCCATGACGCGGGGCGGGACCCCGGCGGTCGCACCGCCCACGATCCGCGCGATCGGCGTCAGCCCGTATTTTTTCACCCCAGCTTCGGACGCGATGATCAGAGCCGCCGCCCCGTCATTGACCCCGGACGCATTGCCCGCGGTCACCGTGCCGCCCTCTTTCTTGAACGGCGTTGGCAGCTTGGCCAGCGTTTCCAGCGTCGTGGCGCGCGGGTGCTCGTCGGTATCGACGACAACCGGATCGCCCTTGCGCTGTGGAATGGTCACCGCAACGATTTCCTTGGCCAGCCGCCCGTTCTCCTGCGCGGCAGCCGCCTTGTTCTGGCTGCGCACCGCAAAGGCGTCCTGATCTTGGCGGGAAACATGATAATCCTCGGCCACGTTCTCGCCGGTCTCGGGCATGGAATCGACGCCATATTGCGCCTTCATGGCCGGGTTGACGAAGCGCCAGCCGATCGTCGTGTCGTAAATCTCGGCATTGCGCGAAAACGCCGTCTCGGCCTTGGGCATCACGAACGGTGCCCGGCTCATCGATTCCGTGCCGCCCGCGATCATCAAATCCGCCTCGCCCGCCTTGATGGCGCGCGCCGCCGTCAGCACCGCGTCGAGCCCCGACCCGCACAACCGGTTGATGGTCGTGCCGGTCACCGTGACCGGCAGTCCGGCCAGCAGCAGGCTCATGCGCGCCACGTTGCGGTTGTCCTCACCGGCCTGATTGGCATTGCCGAAGATCACGTCCTCGACCGCCTCGAAATCGATCGATGGGTTGCGCTCGACCAGCGCTTTCAGCACCAGTGCCCCAAGGTCGTCGGGCCGCACTTTGCTGAGCGCCCCGCCGAACCGCCCGATGGGCGTGCGGATATAATCGCAGATATAAGCTTCGGTCATCACGCTGCCTTTCCGCCCGCATGGGCGCGCTTGGTGCGTTCGTTGAGATCGCGCAGGGTCGACAGCTCGATTTCGCTCGGGGCAGGGGTCACCTCGAGATTGTCGGCGAACTTCACGGTCCACCCGCAGGTCTCCTGCACCATCTCGCGCGTCACCCCCTCATGGAGCGAAACCACGGTAAATTCCTTGGTCACCGGGTCGGGCTTCCAGATCGCCAGATCGGTGATCAAAAGCGTCGGCCCCTTGGTCTTTATCCCCAGTCGCTCGCGGTGATCGCCGCCCTCGCCGTGACCGAACGAGGTGAAAAAGTCGATCTTTTCCACCATCGAGCGCGTCGCCTGCTTGAGCGTGATGTAGATTTCTCCACACGAGGTCGCGATTTCAGGCGCCCCGCCGCCGCCCGGCAGCCGCACCTTGGGGTGGTCGTAATCGCCGATCACCGTGGTGTTGATATTGCCGAATTTGTCGATCTGCGCCGCGCCGAGAAACCCCACGGTGATCTTGCCGCCCTGCAACCAGTAGCGGAACATCTCCGGCACCGCGACGGTGCAGACCGCCGTCTCGCACAATTCGCCATCGCCGATCGAAAGCGGCAGCACATCGGGCGCCGTGCCGATGGTTCCGCTCTCATAGATCAGCGTGATGTCGGGCGCATGGGTCAGCCGCGCCACGTTGCACGCCGCCGACGGCGCCCCGATGCCTACGAAACACACGTCTTTCGAGGACAGCGCCCGCGAGGCGGCAATGGTCATCATTTCTGTTGGGGTAAAATCGCTCATCGTCAAAGCCCCTTCACACGCTCGGCGAACACCTCGGGCGTCGCGTTCA
>DFMV01000065.1:0-3058 GCA_002375765.1 Rhizobiales bacterium UBA3584
ATGGTCAGCCCGAACAATTGCCGCGATTGGCCCACCGCCAGATCGCAAATATCGATCATCTCCTGGACTTCCCCCAGTCCCTCCTGAAAAATCTTGCCGGCCTCAAGGGACACAAGCTTGCCCAGGGCGTCCTTTGCGTTGCGCAATTCCTCTCCGAACAGCCGGATCAATTCCCCCCGGCGCGGCGCCGGCACCAGCTTCCAGTCGGCAAATGCCGATTTGGCCGTACCGATCATCTTTTCGACATCTGCGCCCGAATGGGTCGCAACCTCCCCGATCAGCGCGCCATCGACAGGTGAATGCACCTTGAGCGCCCCGCCGGTCAGATCGGCGGCATCCAGCATAGCGGCTGAAAGAATGTCGGCATGGGACATGAATGTTTCCTCTTTGCATGATGTTCGACCTTCAAGGGTCGATTTGCATCAAGCTTAAAGGAAGCACCGCTTGGGTCAAAACGCCGATTGGTGATGGATCGATGAGCGGCGCTGATGCCTATTCGGCCGGCGCGGTTCCGATCACCGAATGGGAAATCTTTTCGCGCGCCTTTTCGTGCATGAACACCGGATTGCCCTTGAGCCAGAGCCTGAGCGCCTCCCAATGGATGCCGCCCATGATTTTCAGCGTCATCAGCGGATAGCGCAACAGCGTGCGCCCCAGGCTCCTGTCGCTCAGTTCCTCGCGCTTGCCGGTGAACGCCGCATAGAGCAGCGCCCCTTCATTGTCGCTTTCATTGATGGCGATCTGGACCTTGTCGCTGGGCGGCGTGATCTTGAAGTCGTATTGCGCCTGCATGGGCACAAAGGGCGAAACGTAAAGTTCCTTGGCACACGATTGGCGCACCGCCCCCTCGGCGTGATCGCTCACCGGGATCACGTAGGTGTGCCGCTCGTAAAAGGTGTTGCAGACCTCATAAAGAATGGCCCGCACCCCTTGAGCATCCGAGCAGAAATAGACGGTGATGGGATTAAAGACATATCCGAAAATTCGCGGATAGCAGAGCATCTCGATCTTGAGGTCTTCGCCGGCGATCCCTGCATCGGCCAGCAACCGCTCGGCCCAGCGGCGCAGTCCGCCCGTCTCCCCGTCCCCGTGATCGGCATCGCGAAAGCTGAAGACCCCGAACCGGTTGTAGGAGAAAAGCCTGAGGGTTTTGTCCAGTGTCTCGAGCCGATCGAGATCGAGCAGCAGCGAAAAAACGCGATAGCGCAGCGTATGCGCGCGCGGCCTGTGCCGCACGTGCACAACGTCTCCTGCATAGATCGCGCCATCGCTCATTCGGCAGCCACCCTTTCGGTGTGTATATGGATACGGCCCGAGGCATTCTCCACCGCCCACGGACGCCGCACCCCGGCCATGTCTTCCGCCGCCGCAAGTCCGGCCTGCAACCCGTCTTCGTGAAACCCCGAGCCAAAATGCGCCCCGGCAAACCAGACCCCACCACGCCCTTGCAGGCGCCACAATTCCTTTTGCGCCGCCATCGCCGTCTGGTCGAACAGCGGATGGGTGTAATCGAACGTTTCAAAGATCGTTGCCGGATCGATCTCCCGGCTGGGGTTGAGCGTCACGAACAGGGGATGTTTCCTGTCGATATTCTGGAGCTTGTTCATCCAGTAGGTCACGCATAACGGGCTGTCGCCGTCCCATTTGCGCTCGCCTATATAGTTCCAGCTCGACCAGACCGATTTGCGCTTCGGCATCAGGCTGCAGTCGGTGTGCAGCACAGCCTTGTTGTGAGTGTATTCAAACGCCCCAAGCAATGCCCGCTCATCCTCATCGGCATCGGCGAGCATGGCCAGCGCCTGATCGGCATGGGTTGCGATCAGGACGTCGGTAAAGATGTCTTGGTGCCCGCGCGTATCGGTGATCGTCACGACGCCTGAATGCCGCTCGATCTGGCGGACCCCCGTCAAAAGCCGCACCGTTCCCTTGAACTCCGCCACGAGCCGCGAAACATATTCCCGGCTGCCGCCCTTCACCGTCCGCCAAAGCGGGCGGTTGTAAAGATCGAGCAATCCGTGATTGAGGAAAAATCGCACAAACGCCTGAACGGGATAGTTGCGGATATCGGTGGCAGAAGACGACCAGATCGCCGCTGCCATGGGCAGGATATGGTCCTGGATGTAGCTTTCCGAATACCCGTTCTTCGCCAGATAATCGGCCAGCCCCACCTGCGCGAGGCTGCCATCGGCCAGGATTTCACGGTGCGAGCGCGAAAATTTCACGATATCGGAGAGCATGCGCCAGAAACGCGGACGCACCACATTCGATTTCTGCCCGATCAGCCCCAGAGGGTCCGAGCAGTATTCAAACGCCCCGCCATCGATCGAGGCGCCGAACGACATCCACGAGAGCTCTGTCTGCACGCCCAGATGGTCAAACATCGCAACGAGGTTGGGATAGTTCGCTTCGTTGTAGACGATGAACCCCGTGTCGACCGGAATGGTCGTGCCGTCATAGTCGACATCGACAGTATTGGAATGCCCTCCGATCCGGGAATCGGCCTCATAGAGCGTCACGTCGTGGCTCTGGCTCATTAGCCAGGCCGCTGAAAGCCCCGAAATTCCGCTTCCGATCACGGCAATACGCCTGGTGCCTGTCGGTCCCTTGGGGCCAGCATCGAGATACATGGGTCGGCTTGTCCTTGTTTGGTTTGTACTAAGGTACGGGCCAGACCCCAATTCGGATGCACCTAGGGAGCAATTTTTCTTTCGCGCCCGGTGATCCGCCCCCTTTGCATTGCCGTAGATCGGTGCATGACGACAGTCCTTTCAATCGATCCGGCCACGTGCCAAACTCGAAAGCCCTTGGCGGCGCAGCGTGAGTATGCTGTGCGTCCGGCTCCCAGAGGAATTGCGCGTACCGACAAGATGGCTGTCGATCCCAGTGACAAAAAGGCGCTCAATATCGCGATGCGCCAGAAACTGTTTGCAGTCGCCACATCGCGCGACGTAGCCGCTTTTGAAGAACTGTTCCGCTATTACGGCCCCCGGGTGCGCGCCTACATGGCCAAGCTCTCCCGCGACGGACAGCTCGCTGAGGAATTGATGCAGGAAACAAT
>DFMV01000065.1:3122-17635 GCA_002375765.1 Rhizobiales bacterium UBA3584
GCGCGCAACCAGCGCATCGACCATTGGCGCAAGGCCAATCGCCCCGATTTCGATCCCAACGATCCCGCCTTCGTTCCCGCCGAGATCAAGCCCGCCGACGCGGCATTCGATATGAACGAGGACGCCGACCGGCTCCATCGCGCCATGGAAACTCTGCCCCCCGAGCAGCTTGAGCTCTTAAGGCTCTCGTTCTTTGAGGAGGCTTCCCACGGCACGATCTCCGAAAAGCTCGGCCTGCCGCTGGGGACAGTCAAATCCCGCATCCGTCTGGCCTTCGCCAAGTTGCGCACCGCGCTGGAGGATCGCTCATGAGCATCGTCCACCATCTCGATGAAGACATCCTGCTCGATTATGCCGCCGGCACGCTCGCCGAGGGCTTTTCGCTCGCCGTCGCCACCCATTTGGCCATCTGCCCGGAGTGCCGTGAGCGCTACGCCATGATTGAGGGCGCGGGCGGCGAACTGCTCGACAGCATCGAACCGGCCCCCGACGCCGACGCCGGCTGGCAGGCGCTCAAGGCGCGCATCTCCAACGCGCCCTTACCCGCCGCAAAACCTGCCCGTCGTGGCACCTCCGGTGGATCGGCGCCGGTCCTGCCCGAACCCTTGCGCTCCTACGTAGGCTCGGACGTCGATGCCATCCGCTGGAAATCCATGCCTGGCGCCGCCCAGTTCATCATTCCCACCCGCGATGGCCGCGCGGTTGCGCGCCTCCTGCGCATTCCGGCCGGCAAGCCCGTCCCCGAACACACCCATCGCGGCATGGAAATGACCCTGGTCCTCTCGGGCGCCTTTGCCGATGAGGATGGAAAATTCGCGCGCGGTGACATCGAGATCGCCGATGGCAGCCTGACCCATCAGCCCGTCGCCACGAACGATGCCGATTGCATCTGCCTTGCCGTCACCGAAGCCCCACTCAAGTTCAAGAGCTGGGTCGTGCGTTTGTTCCAGCCCGTGCTGGGGATATGAGGGATCACATGCCTTACGTTGTTGCCTACATCGGAACGGCCATCGTCTTCTTCGCCATCGATTACATCTGGCTCTCGCGGGTCGCCTTCGGCTTTTACCGCGAACAGATCGGCCACGTTCTCCTCGACCAGCCCAATCTCGCCGCGGCAGGAGCGTTCTATCTCTTTTACATCGGCGGAATTGTTTACTTCGCCGTCGCCCCGGCCATGCAATCGGGCAACTGGACACAGGCCCTGATCGCCGGCGCAGTCCTCGGCCTTGTCGCCTACGGCACCTACGACATGACCAATCTCGCCACCATCCGGAACTGGTCGGTCTCCGTCACCATCATCGACATACTCTGGGGCGCCGCCCTCACCGGCACCGCCGCCACCGCCGGCTATTTCGCCACCCGTCTGCTCGGCACCGGCAATTAGGTTGAATCGACATTCAGGTTTTTTTGGCTGTGCCGCGCTGGTTTGAGGGGCCCCTTCGGCCGTAGGTCTCTGGGCGTTCGCGCGCTGCCAAAGCTCCCGAAGCTTGAAGCCCCGGGGTCCACTGGCCCTGCCACAATCGACAACCCATTTTAGGCACCACTGGTTGAATACCGATTGGTCTTGGCCGCCACCGACCGCCGGTCTTTCACAACGAGAGCGGTGATCGGGATAAATCCCGAACCCAGAGCCTGATCTTCACGCTTTACGGCACCCCTGCGTACGCCCCACGTCCGCAATTTCACACTTCCATACTAGTCTATAAGTTTCTATAACCACCCTTGCGACAGGTGGAGGAACCCGATGAACATGCGATTGTCAGCCAGCGCCAATGTCGGCTCCGATATCGAGCGCCCGGCCTACACCTCCCAGGACCATGCCACCGGCATCGTCCATATCGGCGTCGGTGCGTTCCATAAGGCCCACCAGGCCCTCTACACCGACACCGCCCTCGCCATAGGAGGCGGTGATTGGCGCATCCTCGGCGTCAGCCTGCGGTCCCCCGAAGCCGCTCACGCCCTCAATCCCCAGAATGGCCGTTATGTTCTTATCACCCGCGACCAGTCCGGTGACACTGCAAGGTTGGTCGCCAGCATTGACCGCGTGCTCGTCGCCCCCGACGATCCGGACGCGGTGATCGCGGCCATCGCCGACCCCGGAACCCGCATCGTCACCCTCACAATTACCGAAAAAGCCTACGGCATCGATCGGACCACCGGTGGCCTCGATCCAGCAAACGAAATCATCGCCCACGATCTCGCCCATCCCCGATCGCCCCGCGGCGCCATAGGCTTCCTCGTCGCCGGCCTGATCCGGCGCAAGCAAGCCGATGCCGGGCCGCTCACCATCCTGTGCTGCGACAACCTTCCGGAAAACGGCAGGATCGTCTCGCGCCTCGTCGCCGATTTCGCCGCCCGCACCGTCCCCGACCTCTTGGGTTGGATCGATGCGAACGTCCGCTTCCCCTCATCGATGGTCGACCGGATTACTCCCGCCACCACCGAGCGCACGCTGTCGGACGCCCAGGCCATGTCTGGCTTTGCCGATCACGCCGCCGTCGAAACCGAACCGTTCAGCCAATGGATCATTGAGGATGATTTCATCGCCGGTCGACCGGCCTGGGACGAGGCGGGAGCCCTGTTTGTCGACGATGTGGCGCCCTATGAACGTATGAAGCTCAGGCTCCTCAATGGCGCCCACTCCTTGATCGCCTATGCGGGCTTTCTTGCCGGCTGCGAAACGGTCGCCGACGCCATGGCCAATCGCGCCATCGCCCGGCTGGCCCGCGCCCAGATGGCTGCCGCAGCCAAAACGCTGTCACCGGTCCCCGGTATCGATCTCGAGACCTACCGCAACCAACTTGTCGCCCGCTTTTCCAACGGCGCCATTCGGCACCTGACCTATCAGATCGCCATGGATGGCACCGAAAAGCTCCCCCAGCGCATCCTCGCCCCGCTCGCCGATACTATGGCACAAGGCGGCGATCCCGCCCCCTTCGCCTTCACGCTCGCTGCCTAGATGCGTTACTGCCTGGGCCAAACCGAGGACGGCGCCCCCTACGATCTGCGCGACCCTCGCCAGACCATCATCGCACGAGCCATCAATAGATCAGATCGAACCCCCGACCGGCTCTACGACGCGCTCACGTCAGCGCTGGACATATTCCCCCAAAGCCTCGCCACCAGCCCATCCCTCCGTGGGCTGGTCATCGGCCATCTTCAAACGATGCTCAAAGACAAAATGATCGCTGCCCTTGATCGGGCCTAGCTCACGGAACGAACACATCCCTGTTCGACGCCGCAACGACGGGCAGCGAATTGAGGATTTCGCGCATATGCGTCCGCACCGCGTCAGCGGCCGCGTCGGGATCGTTGCGGGCGATGGCCGTGACCATGTCCCGATGTTGCGCGACGATGGTATCCACCGGTGTGGCGTCCGAAATCGCAAGGAACCGCACCCGATCCATCTGAACCTTGAGGTCTTCGACCACCCGCCAGGCATGTTCGCAATCGGCCAGCAGGGCGATTGCCCGATGCAGTGCATCGTCAAGCGCCAGGAACCGGCCCTGGTCGGGCCGATCGCCGCATGCGTCCTGTTCTTCGACAAGCGCGAACAGGGGCCGCACGCTTTCTCCGTTCGCCACCTCCGCCGCACGCCGCGCCACGGCAACCTCAATGGCCTCGCGGATAAAACGCGCATTTTCGACCTCGCGCCGGGAGATCAGTTGCACGAACGTCCCCCGCTGCGGACGGATTTCCACCAGCCCCATTTCCGAGAGCTTGATGAATGCCTCGCGCACCGGCTGCCGCGACACGCCCAGCTGACGGGCCAGTTCGGCCTCGGAAATCGGATGACCCGGCACAAGCTGGCCGCGCACGATCGCCTGTTTGATGGCCCGGAAAACCCTGTGGCCCATCGTCGCCTGCCGGGCCCCAGGAGCGCCGTCAGCCAGCGTGTCGAGCACGAAAATGCCTTCGGAGGCGGGTTCTTCAAGACTGGACAATCAGATCTCCTTATCCTCGATGACCACTGAGCCCATGGTGCAGGATCGGTCAAGCCCGGAAGCATTGACACATACATACTACCATACTAGCTGTGCATACGACCCATCAAATCTGACATGGTCAGGGAGCACATGATGACCGATACGATCCTGCATCCTGATCGCCTCTTTCCGCCCGATCCGGCCGTCCGCTCACTGGCTCGCTCGCTCTATGAGGACATCGCGAACCTGCCGATCGTCAGCCCCCACGGGCACACCGACCCGCAATGGTTCGCGCAAAACCAGCCGTTCTCGGACGCTGCGTCGCTGTTTCTGACACCGGATCACTATGTCCTGCGCCTGCTGCGCAGCCGAGGCATCGCCTATGACGCCCTGGGCGTGCCGCGCAAGGACGGCGCCCCGGTCGCCGACGCGCGCTCCGCCTGGCGCACGCTCTGCAATCACTGGAGGCTCTTTGCCGGAACGCCTTCCGAGCTCTGGCTTGCCCATTCGCTGTCGCGCTATTTCGGCATCGATCAACCCTTGAGTTCCCAAACGGCCGACCAGACATTCGACGCGATCAACGCGCGCCTTGCAGATCCGGCCCTGCGTCCCTTGGCCATCCTCGACGCAGCAAATGTCGAAGTCATCGCCACCACCGAATTTGCACTCGATGGCCTTGAGCATCACAAGGCCATCACGGCCAATGGCCTGGGCGCGCGTATCCGCACCACCTATCGTCCCGACGATATCACCGACCCCGATGCGGCAGGCTTCGCACAGAACCTGCAGCATCTGTCCGATCTTACCGGTGAAAACACCGCCTTGTGGTCCGGGCTCATCAAGGCACATGGCACCCGACGCGCCTTCTTCCGCGCTCACGGCGCCACCGCCACAGACCACGGCGTCCCCTCGGCCATGACCGCCGACCTTGCCGGGCACGAAAAGCAGGCCCTGCTCGACGGCGCGCTGGCCGGGACCCTCGATGCCGGCCAGGCCGAGCAGTTCCGCGCCCAGATGCTGACCGAGATGGCCGGGCTTTCCGCCGAGGACGGCATGGTCATGCAAATTCATGCCGGCTCGCACCGCGCCACTGATCCTTGGCTGCAAGCCACCCACGGGCGCAACCTCGGCGACGACATCCCGACGCGCACCAATTTCGTCGATGGGCTGGCAGCCCTTCTGGCGCGCTATGGCAACGCGAACAATTTCCGGCTGATCGCCTTCACGCTCGACGAATCCACCTATGCGCGCGAACTTGCCCCGATGGCGGGCTATTGGCCGGCGCTGATGGTCGGCCCGCCCTGGTGGTTCCACGACAGCCCCAACGGCATCCGCCGCTATCTCGATGCCATGCACGAAAGTGCGGGGTTCCATAACCTGGCCGGCTTCAATGACGACACTCGCGCCCTGCTCTCGATCCCGGCGCGGCACGACGTGTGGCGCCGTGAGATATCGGGGTTTCTCGCTGGTCTCGTAGCCCAGCATCGGATCACCCGCAGCACGGCCGCCGAAACCGCCCGATGGCTGGCCTATGACGCCGCCAAGTCGGCTTACCGCCTGCCATAGCCCCCGCCTTTTCCGGCTGGACCGTCACACGGGGCGGCGCTCCCGAAACCGCTGACTTGTCAGCCGTTTCCCGTCCCTCTTTATAATTTTACTTGCTGCTTTTCTGGTTAAATTTTACTTTGTCTCTGGAAACCGGGTGTTACTCGCGTCATGGGGCTGCCGAGGGATATAATATTCGCATACTTGGTTGGACTAGCGGGACTGATCCTTGTTAGTACACTAAAGCTTGCCATCGCCCCGGTATTCACGTCCTCATTTAACGGTCTTTTTTTCGCGCTGGCCATTCTGCTTGCTGCCGGCATGGGTGGATTGGCGCCCGGCGTGTTCACCATGGTTCTGGCACTTCCGCTGGTGTATTTTTTTACCGAGGAAGCAAGTATCTCGCGGGGCCCGGACCTGATTTTGTTTGCCGGCGTGGGTTTTGGCATCGCTTGGCTCGGCGGCGTTCTGCGCGAGGAGCGCAACAAGGCGCTGCTGGCCAGCAAGCTCCTGCAAAGACGCGAAAGCTACCTGCAAGCCATCCTCGATAGCATCTCGGACGCAACGATAGCCAGCAAGCCCAGCGGAGAAATCGTTTCTTTCAATGCCGCTGCCGAAAGGCTGTTTGGCTATCGCGAGGAGGTGGTCCTGACCCGCAACGTCAGGGTCTTGATGGCCGATCCCTATCCGCCCGAAGAAAACGCCCGCGCCGACCATCCCGCCACCGGACTTGCCCGCTTCATTGGCCGCAACCGCTTGGTGCGAGGAAAGCGCAGCGACGGCACGACCTTCCCCATGAGCATCGACGTGGTCAGGATCACCACGGGCGAAGGCCTAATCTTTATCGGCTTTGTGCGCGACATGACAGAACGTGAGCGCGCCGCGACCCGGCTCGAACAGACCGAGGCCGAACTGGCCCGGCTGTCGCGCATGAGTGAGATGGGGGAAATGGCCTCGGCCCTGGCCCATGAAATCAACCAGCCGCTTTCAGCGGTCAGCAACTACGTCCAGGGCGCCAAGCGCATGCTCGAGTTGTTCGACCCGGCCATGCTTCCAGCCCTGCGCGATTCCCTTGCCGCTGCCGCAACCCAGGCCCTGCGTGCGGGCGACATCATCCACCATCTTCGCATTTTCATGGCACAGGGCGAGATCGACAAGGAAATCGTGGACGTCAACTCGCTGATCGAAGGCGCCATGGCGCTGGCGCTGGCCGGCACGCGGGAAGACGGCATTCTCGTCGAACTCGATCTCGCGCCCGGCGGCCTGGAAATCCTGGGCAATCCGACCCAGATCCAGCAGGTGATCGTCAATCTCCTGCGCAATGCGGCAGACGCGGTGCGCGCCAGCGAGCGCAAGGTCATCACCATACGAACGCGCCGGAACGGCAGCTTCGCCCGCATCGAACTCAGCGACACCGGGCACGGCATTTCTCCCAATTTCGGCGAGGAAATCTTCAAGGCGTTCGTAACAACCAAACGCAGCGGCATGGGGGTTGGTCTCTCAATTTCCAAGCGCATAATCGAAGCACATGGAGGTGCGATAAGCGCCCGTTCCGTAGCGGGCAGAGAAACGATTTTCACGTTCACCCTACCCTTGGTCGACAAAGAGATTCAGGCCCATGACAAATGATTTCCTGATCCACATCGTAGATGATGAAGAACCGGTTCGTCAGTCGTTGTCCTTTCTGCTTGCGGCTTCGGGCTGGCGATCGCGGAAATATGCGTCGGCAGTTGAATTTCTCGAGACGGTGGACGATCTTGAAGATGCCTGCCTGATCACCGACCTGCGCATGCCCGAAATAAGCGGCATCGACCTTTTGCAGCGCTTGCGCAGGGATGGAAACACGCTGCCGGTTATCGTGGTGACCGGTCACGGAGATGTACTGGCCGCCGTTGAGGCCATGAAGGCCGGCGCCAGCGACTTCATCGAAAAGCCGTTCAGCGAGGAGGCGATGCTGGCCACCCTCACCAGGGTCTGCAGCGCCGCGCAGGAAGAAAGCCAAATTCGCCGCGTGCGTCAGGCGGCGCGTGAAAAGCTGGAATCGCTGAGCACCCGCGAGCGTCAGGTTCTCGATGGCGTCGTAAACGGACTTCCCAACAAGACGATCGCCCGCAATCTGGGGCTAAGTCCCCGTACGGTCGAGGTCTATCGCGCGACAATCATGACCAAGATGCACGCGCACAGCCTTGCGGAACTGGTTCGTATGGCCGTTCAGGGCTCAGAACAATAGCAAGGACGGCATGGATTGAGCGTGCTGAGATAAGGTACATATCACTTTATCTGAACACGCGGCCCGGGCCGATCTGGCCCGGCATGCCCCCCAGACAGCCGGTCTATGCACCCAGATCGAGAAGCGCGTCCCGGTCCAGCAATATGACCTCACGCGCACCCACCAGCGTTATCAGCTTGAGGACCTGCAGGCGGTGAATTGCGCGCGATACCGTCTCCAGCGTGAGCCCGAGATGATCGGCAATATCACCCCGCGACATGGGCAGGCGCGCCTTGGTGCCGCCACCTTCACGCCGGTCCGCGATCCCCACCAGAAATGCGGCCACCCGTTCGATGGAATTCTGCGTTCCCAGAATGAGCAGGTGCTGGTGTATGCTTTCGAGATGGCGATACAGCATGTCGGCGATTTGCGGGTTGGCCAGGTCCTTGTCGTCGAGATGAAAATTCCGCGTACCTGAATATTCGAGCGCCTCGGCATAGCATTGGCGTTCCGCGCCCGTTTCAAAGCCGAAAACCTCGCCCGCGAAATAAAAGCCCGTGACCAGCCGGCGGCCCTCCAGCGTTATCCGCGAAACCCGCACGCAACCGAACTCTACGATGAAGATCTCGCCGGCCTCATCCCCTTGTGCGTAGATAAGGTCTTTTTCCCTGTGCCGGACGGTTCCACCGAGGTTGACCCCCTCCAGAAGCGCTTTTGCGGTAAAGCCAGAACCCGGATTGCGAAAGTCCTTCTGTATTAACATACGTTCGTCCCTTCCCAAATTTTCATGAGTATGGACGTTAAACATTTGTTAATAAATTCCGGTTCTCCCACTAGTGATTCTACGATATTGACGTAAGTGCCATCCTCAGCTTCGTGTTGAAGATGAGTTCTCGATCCCGGCAACCCGGCGTTCGAGCCGCTTGGCGCGCGCCGCCAGGGCCTCATACTGCGCTGAAATCAGATCGCGCTCCTTTTGCACTTCGAAAAGAGCCTGCTCGGCGCGCTGCAACAGCCGCCGGTGTCCATCCGAAATGATCCCCACGAGCACGGCGATGACCAGCCATGCCAATGGGGTGGTCCAGACTTCGGCGAGATATTCGAAATAGCCTTCGCCCACCACCCTTTGGGGAAGCGTTCCGCCCAGAAGGGCAATGGCGGTTGCCATGGCGGCCGCCATGATCCCGCCTGAAGCGCCGTATTGGGCGGCAATCAATGCTATGGCAAGGACCAGTGGGTGGAAGGGGAGGGTTTGAAGGTCGAAAAGTCCGAACCGCTCGATGGCAAACACGCCGCCAATCAGCACGGCGCCTTCAACGACACCGATCCAATGGCTTGAGGACCTGCTGGCCGCTTCTTCCAGCAAAACCCTGGGACTTCCACGTTTTGGAGCATGGACGTTCACTGTTGTTTCCTTGATTTCCAGAGGCGGCGCGGGTCTAGCCCGCAACCGCCGGGTTGTTGTCGACGAATGTGAGCCTGTTCATGATTTTGAGCGCATTGACCATGACCCCGTAGGCCACGATTGCCGCGCCACCTGTTGCAATCACATAGCCCATTCCAAGGGCGTCCGGATTGGCAAGCAGCGCATAGGTCAGCCCGCCGTTCAGCACCAGGAACGCGGTCTGAAGCAGGAAATAGGCGCGGCTGTACTGCATGAACAAAATGACCCCCACGCAGGCAAGAAAAAGGAAATGAAACGCGGCCCCGATCAGCGCCAGACGCAACACCTGCAGCGTTTCAAGGCCAAGGCCCAACAGGCCCACGATCCACGGCCCCGCCAGCGCCAGAACCAGGCTGATGGCGATCTGGATAACGAAGGCGGAAAAGATCGTATTGGTGGTTTGCCAGGTGATGGCCGTGCGCTGGGCCTCGATGTGACGAAGCGTGCCGCCCGAGTGCACGATGTCGCGGTATTTGCGGTAAGCGGTAAAAAAATCGGTCTCGAGCCAGATCGAAACGATGCTCATGAGCGGCACGATCGAGAGATAGGCGATGAACATGGGCACGTCATAGCGCGGCGCATGGATGAGCCCATGCGCGATGGCCGTACCCTCATAGGACTGCCAGACGACGAGCTTGTCGATCCACACCGCCAGCGCACCCAGAAGGCCCGCAATGACGAAGGTGACAGAGCGCATCGGACGCGCGATCAGTGCGAGGAGGCTTTTGGTCAGGGGCTGAACGCGTCCGGGAAAGGTCTGGACGATGAGCCCATGCAGAATGGCGAAGGCCAGAAACAGTCCCGCGCCAAATCCGGCAAGCAGACCGGCGACACCATAGCCCAGGCTGGCCAGCGACAGCCCCAGAACGACCGATACGCTGAGCCCCATGGTGAAACCGGTGGTTACGATTGTATATTGGCGGATCGCCGCGACCATCGACATGCCCAACCAGAGCAACGACACTTGCAGGACGCAAAAAGTGGCGGCGGTGGCTGTCGTCGTGTCCAGCCCGATGATGACGGAAAACAGCAGCCAGGCCAGAGCCACCGTAATGAGCGCCGCAACTCCCAGGGCACCATGATAGATGCCATGCACCCGCTCGAAGCGTCGCTCGAACAACTCGGCCGAAACGCGCAGGTTGAGCTCGAGTGCGATGGGGGTTGTCACCACCAGCGAGAGCGCAAAACTGTAGATGACCAGAACGCGGAAGGTCGTCGTCATCTCCCGCCCCACGAGCGGAACACCGAGCCAGGAAATCAGCGCCAAACCGATCATTATGACAATCCAGGGCCCGGCAGTGACCATGATCGCATGGCCGGTTGCCATGGAATGTCCGGCCAGGTTGTTCTGGCTGCGCAGCCGGGAAAGGGCAAATCCGATGCCGGCCATTTCTAGACCTCACTCTTGGCGAACTGGGAAAGGTGCTTGCTGTAGAGCTTGGTGTAGGCTGCGGCCACCGTGTCGGAGCGATACTGAATACGAACCTTGGCGCGCAGCGCCGCACCCATTTGCTGGCGCACGAAAGGGTTGTTGAGCATGTGCACCGCCGCCGAAACCAGCGACCCGACATCGCCCACGGGAGCGACCATTCCGCCGATGCCGGCGATAGCCGCCTCCCCCGGCCTGCCAGGGCACCCGAGGATTTCCTTGCACGCGCCCACATCGGTCGCGATACACGGAATACCCGAGGCTCCCGCTTCGAGAATGACCAGCGGCAAAGCCTCGGAAATCGAGGTGAGCATGAGAACATCGATCTCGGCCATATAGTCGCGCACATCGACCGGACCGGTGAAAATTACGGTATCGGCAAGCCCCCGTTCGTTGACCGCTTCGATGCAGCTCTGGGCATAGTCTGGATCCTCGTCCATTGGCCCGATGACAAGCGCACGCAGGCCCGCCACCTTCGATGCCGCTCTCTCTGCCACATCGATGAATGTCTGAACGTCCTTGATCGGCGTGACGCGCCCGATAAAGGCCAGCGTGGGGCGCTTTGAAACGCGCGCGGGGAGCGTATCGAACCGGTCCACATCCACCCCGTTGGGAACGACCGTCAGCTTCTTGCTGTCGGCCCCCAACGCCAGCTGGAACGCATTGTTATCGCCATAAAGGGCGATCACGTCGTCGGCGGCGCTATAGGCGATACGCGCGAAGCTTTCGAACGCATCGGCCCAGAAGTCTCGGATATCATGGCGCTCGTCGCTGAAATCGAGGCCCGTATCGATGCTGTTTTTGATCCAGTCGGCCATCAGGATCTCGACGCGCCGCTCGTTCGAATAGATCCCGTGCTCGGTGATCATCACCGGGCGGCCGGTATCATGGGCGGCCCGCGCGGCAACGAGCCCCGCATAGCCGGTGGAAACCGAATGGTAGAGCCGGGCGCCGGGCAGCGGGCCGACCAGCGTGCGCAACAGTCCGCCCGCCAACACCCGCCAGGCCCAGAAATACGCGATGAAGGCGGTCTGCGGCATGCGTGCATAGCCCGCGGACAGCGCCTGCCACGCCTGGGGAGAATCGAGCATTGTCGAGACCGAAGGGCGCCGGCCTGCCGGGCCGAATTTCCCGAGCAAGGCGTGAAATGCGTCCGGGTCCCCGTGAGCGAGAATTGAATCGAGCGTATCGGCGTACCATTGCGGCGTCATGGCCGGCCATGATCGCCTTTGCCCCTTCCCCCTGTCGTCGAGGTAAAGGTGGTGGATGGCTTTAAGGTTGGCGGGACGCTGATAGCGCGGCTCGGTTTGCGGCAGGCCCGGCAAGATGGCCAGCACCGAAAAGGTCAGGTCCGGATGGCTCCTGATCAACCAGTCGATCCAGGTGGAAACCCCACCCGAGACATAGGGATAACAACCCTCGGCGATAAGGCACACATCGGCTTCAGGCTCGCTGCCGCGCCGTGGAGGCACAAACCATATGGGCATTTCCATCGACATTTATCCCTATGCTGCGGGTGTTGGGGTTTGGTCGGCGGGAACTGCGGTGCCCCCTTTGAAGCGGTAACCCGTACTGGTGCGGATTTTGGAGCGGAACAACGCTGAAACCGCAGCAGCCTGAACGCGAACGCGCTGGTCGCGGCTGCGCAGCGCCTTCTCGATCAGACCGGCCCCTTCAACCGGACCATCGGCAACGATCGAGGCGAACAGCGCCTGTTTTTCGCGCATCGACCCCGACATGATCAGCCGGTCGACCGATTTCGGCAGCCGTGCTGCAGGCCGCACGACCTGGTCGTCACGGATGCGGTCCGCCAGGGTAACGGCAGCCTGCGGCGTCGGGGCGATGGTATCGTACCAGCGCTGGAGGCGCTCCGCCCGAACATGGGATGAAAGCTGCTCATCGATCATCGCCGAGGCCGCCCCCAACGGGCCGGCCACCAGCACCTGAAGCGCAAAGGATTGCAGGTCGCCCGAATAGATGCCGCTGCGCTCGGCCAGCAGGATGGTTCCGAGCAGCACGGCGCAATAGCCAAAATGCAGGCTCAGCGCCGTTCCCAGATCGATATGTCCCAAGGCAAGAAAGATCGTTCCAACCGCCTCGGTGGCAAACACCAGCGTTTTAAGCCCCGTGAATATGGCACCAACTGACGGCCGCTCATGATGTGCGGTCGATTGGCTGTCGGGAGAAGTCTTAATGAACGCTGCCATGATGGCCACCCTGTTGCTCGTGTCCGGGTCCCCGAACGTCTTTTGTCAACCGGCCAATAATGTCGTGCCCCGGCAGCAGCCGAGTTGATGAATGTCAACATTGCTCGTGCGCCGTCGCCATAGTGTCCCGATTGCCCGACCGATTGATCGGGCGAGTAGGAGACCTCAGACATGGGGATACGAATGGCCGGACTGGCTGCCGTTCTGACCGCATTTCCGCTTATGCTCTCACCCCAGGCCAGCGGCGCGGCGGAGTCAGCTCTTGCCGGAGTCCGATCATGGACTTACCAGCTCCAGCACATCAATCTGCACGTCCTCGCCGCCAGCAACTACGATCTGCTGGTCATCGATTACTCGCGCGACGGAACGGCGGCCGGCGCCTTTTCAGCATCCGAGATCGCCGCCCTCAAGACCAGACCCGACGGATCGCGCCGCTTTGTGCTCTCTTATCTCTCGATCGGAGAAGCCGAAGATTACCGGTACTACTGGCAGGACGATTGGGCCCGGAACCGCCCGTCATGGCTGCTTGGCGAAAACGCCGAATGGGACGGCAATTACGACATCCGCTATTGGGACCCCGCTTGGCAGGCGATCATCTTCGGTGAACCCGCCAGCTATCTCGACCAGATCATGGCCGCCGGCTTTGACGGCGTCTATCTCGATCGGGTCGATGCCTTCGAGCGCGGAGATTCCCAGCTCGACATAGCGCGCCGCAAGAGCGCCATGGTGACCTTCGTCAGCGACCTCGCCACCTACGCCCGCGCGCATAACCCCGATTTCCTTGTGGTACCCCAGAATGGCGAGGAGCTGCTCAGTGCCCCTGCCTATCGCCGGGTCATTGATGGCATGGGCAAGGAAGACCTGCTGTTCGGCGCCGAACAGGACCAGCAGCGCAATAGCCTCGGGACGCTGCGCGCCTCGCTCGAGATGATCGGCCGGCTGACCGCCGAGGGCAAACCGGTCTTTTTAAGCGAATATCTCACCTCGTCATCCGACATTGCCCAGGCGCGCGATAACGCGGCAACGCTTGGGGTCTTGCTGTTCATCGGCGACAGGGAGCTCGATGATGCTCACTCTCGCTGAGCGCTCCGCCCCGTACCGGCCGGCAGGACCTCTGGGGCGCGGCCCTCTCAACGCCCTGTCGCGCATGGATCCGCCCGAGCGCACGAAAATCTTTGTTGCGATCATTGTCGTTGTCACGATTGTCGCTGCCTTCGCCATGCTGCCCAACACCGAGGAAAAGGCACAGGTGCTGCTCTCGCAGGGACGGGTCGCCGAAGCCGTGGCCCTCTATGAAGCCAAACGCGAGACCACCCGCCTCAACCCGTTCGAAGCCTATTCGCTGGCCGGACTTTACCAGACCCAGGGTGAAACCGGCATGCTGACCCGTCTGCTCGAAGAGGAGGTCGCCATCCGTCCTCAAAGCGACTGGGCGCGGCCGATGCTGGTCGACATCTATCGGGCACATGGTTCCTACGGCAACGAAGCACGCATTCTCGCACAGCTCTTCGCCCAGAGCCCCACCGAAGGCACCTACCGGCGCCTGATCGGGCTGTACCGGCTCGATGGCGACAGGACCGGCGAGCGCGTCACAATCGAATTGGGCCGCGCAAACGGCCTGGCCAGCGAACACGATCTCGCCCGGCTCGAACGTCTCAAATCAACGCTTGCGATGGATGAGAGCGCCCAGTGGCGCTCATCCGATCTGGCCGGCCCCCGCTTTGCACAGGAGACATTGCGATGACCATCATCA
>DFMV01000007.1:0-3053 GCA_002375765.1 Rhizobiales bacterium UBA3584
TTCCGGCCATGGTGTCGAGCGTGCGCGCGATCTTTTCGAGCGACGCTGAAATGGCCGAAAGCTTGTCTGTATTTTCCACTGGAGAATAGTCCCTGAAAGTGCCCGATAGGCTTTGCCTTTCGCCGGGCCCGCTAGTATAGTCCGCGCGATTTTTTGGGAGGAAATTACCTGCCCAAAACCGCAAGCGTCCCTATATGGGACAATCAGTCCTGCTTTGACAAGCAGACCGCTACGGAGTGCCTTAATGTTCGTTACGCCAGCCTTTGCCCAGGGTGCAGCAGCACCCTCCGGGATGGACTTTATTTCCAGCTTTATTCCCATCATCCTGCTTATCGCCATTTTCTGGTTCCTTATCTTCCGTCCGCAGCAGAAGCGGATGAAAGCCCATCAGGCCATGCTGGCGGCCGTCAAGCGTGGCGACACCGTCGTCACCAATGGTGGCGTCGTTGGTAAGGTGACTAAGGCCGTCGACGGCGAAGACCTGGAAGTCGAGATTGCCCAGGGCGTCAAGATTAAGGTCGTGCGGACCATGATTTCCGATGTGCGGACAAAGTCCGAGCCGGTCAACGACAACAAATAGTCGATTGATTTATCCGCGGGCCCTGCGCCTTGCGGACGCGAACCGGTAGCGCCGGCGTGCCTTGATTGGCAACGCCGGCGCTATAGATCATTTAAAAACGAAGGTTTCCCATGAAGATCCCGCCATTCCGGACCATCGCCGTTCTTCTGGTGACGCTGCTCAGCGTCCTGGCGGTCTTGCCGAATTTCCTCAGCGAGCAGACCAAGGCCGGAATGCCGGACTGGCTGCCAAGCCAGGAAATCGTGCTCGGTCTCGATCTGCAGGGCGGGTCGCATCTTTTGTTGCAGGTCAACCGCGACGACATCGTCGAGGGCCGGATCAGCGACATCAGGCGCGATGCGCGCGCCACGTTGATCGAGGCCGGAATCGGGAGCCTGATTACGACTGACGGCGCGACGCTCAATGTTGAATTGACCGATCCCAGCCAGCTTGATGCAGCACGAGAGGCGCTTGAGCCCCTTGCACAACCGGTCGAGGGCGGAATTTTCGGGGGCGGGACATCGACGCCGGAGATAGAAATTGGCACGTCGGGTGGTCGTATCCTGATCACTCTGACCGAGGACGCCATTGCCAGCCGCATGTCCTCGCTCGTGGCTCAATCGCTCGAGGTGATCCGCAGCCGTATCGACGAGGTGGGAACCACCGAGCCGATCATCCAGCGGCAGGGCGACGATCGGATTTTGGTACAGGTGCCCGGCTTTGGCGATTCCGAGCGCCTCAAGGATCTCATCAGCCAGACAGCGCGTCTGACCTTCCATCTCGTCTATCCTTCGATGAGCGCTGCGCAGGCCCAGGCGCAAGGGCTGCCGGCAGGCACGATGATCGTGCCCAGCACCGATGGGTTCGACGAGTTGCTGTATGAAGACGTGGCCATTGGCGGCGAGGAACTGGTGGATGCCCAGCCCGCGTTCGACCAGAACAGCCAGCCGGTCGTCTCATTCCGGTTCAACACCCAGGGCGCAATCACGTTCGGTGAAATCACCTCGGAGAATGTCGGGCGCCGCTTCGCCATCGTGCTCGACGGGCAGGTGATAACCGCGCCGACGATCCAGCAACCGATTACCGGTGGTACGGGACAGATTTCGGGCAATTTCACCTCCGAATCGGCGAGCGATCTTGCGGTTCTGCTGCGGGCCGGCGCGCTTCCAGCTACGCTCGATGTGGTTGAAGAACGCACCGTGGGCCCGAGCCTGGGGGCAGATTCGATCAATGCTGGTGTGACCGCCGGCCTCATCGGCACGGCGGGCGTGGTGCTGTTCATGCTGGCGGCCTACGGGCTGTTCGGGGTGTTTGCCAATATCGCGCTGGTGCTCAATATCGGCATGATCCTTGCGGCGCTTTCGACGCTGGGCGCGACGCTCACGCTTCCGGGTATCGCCGGCATCGTGCTTACGGTGGGTATGGCGGTCGATTCCAACGTGCTGATTTTCGAGCGCATACGCGAAGAGCTTGGCGCGGGGCGATCTCCGTTCCAGGCAATCGATGCGGGCTTCAAGCGGGCGATGACGACAATCATCGACGCCAATGTCACCACGCTGATCGCCGCCGTGGTGCTGTTTTTCCTTGGCTCGGGGCCTGTGCAGGGTTTTGCCGTGACGCTGGCGATCGGTGTGCTGACCACGATGTTCACAGCTTATCTGGTGACCCAGCTTCTGGTGACGACGTGGTTCTCGAACCGGCGGCCCAAGACACTCAAGGTCAACATTCTCGAGCGTTTCCTGCCGCTCGAGCCCAAGCTGCCTTTCATGAGCTGGCGCAAGTTCGGCTTTGCCTTCACACTTGTTCTGCTGGTCAGCACAGTGGCGCTGGAAGCTACGCGCGGGCTCAATCTGGGCATCGACTTTACCGGCGGCAGCGCCATTGAATTGCAGGCCAATGACGGCGAAGCCGATATCGGCGATCTCCGCGCCCGGCTCGGCGATCTGGGGATCGGCGAAGTGCAGGTCCAGGAGTTCGGCTCGCCGTCGGACGTGCTGGTGCGCATCGGCACGCAGGACGGTGACGAAACTGCCCAGCAGGCAGCGGTGCAGCAGGTGACCGACGCGGTTTCCGAGGATTACGAGGTCCGGCGCACCGAGGCGGTGAGCGGTACCGTTTCGTCCGAACTGGCCTTCAACGGCATCGTGGGCATATTGGTCGCCATGGTGGGTATCGTGATCTATGTGTGGTTGCGGTTCGAATGGCAGTTCAGCGTCGGCGCCATTCTGGCGCTGGTTCACGATGTCATTCTGACTGTCGGGCTGTTTGCGTTGCTGCAGCTTGAGTTCAATCTTTCGAGTATCGCGGCCGTGCTGACAGTGATCGGCTATTCGCTGAACGATACGGTTGTGATCTACGACCGGATTCGCGAGAATCTGGCGAAATACAAGCGGATCAGCTTGTCTGAAATCATCAACATGTCGCTCAACCAGACGCTTACGCGGACCATCCTGACCGGCGGTACGACGGCGCTGGCGCTGATCGCGCTGGTGAT
>DFMV01000007.1:3254-6238 GCA_002375765.1 Rhizobiales bacterium UBA3584
CTGCTCTATCTGGGCGTCAAGACGCGCGCGGAAACCGAAGCGGATGATAAGCCCAAGCCTGAGCGCCGCGCCGACGGCGCCGCGGTTTAGCGCCCGTGACCTGGGAAGCAGGTCAGGGGCACTATCCCTATCAGGCGACGATCGACGCCTATGGCGATGGCGGGTTCCGATTCGCGGAAATGTCGCACAAGGGCTCGCTGATCTGTCTGCCTTCGGGGATGTACGCCTGGGAAGCACGGGCCGCCGAGGACGTGACTCTTGCGTCCCTCGCGCGGGTCATCGAGACGGCGGACAGCATCGATGTGCTGCTGATCGGCATGGGGCCAGACATTGCGGCAATCTCGCCCGATATACGGGAAACGCTGCGTGCGAAGGGTGTTATTGTCGAGGCGGTTTCGACCGGAAGTGCCATTCGGACCTATAACGTGCTGCTGGCCGAAAACCGGGCGGTTGGCGCCGCACTGATCAGCGTCGAAAAGGCCCGCTAGATGAGTGATAGCTTTGCGCTTGCGGCGGACCAGTTGCGCGAGCTCGACCGGGATCGCTACGCTGCGAGCCTCGTCATCCCCGCCGCACACCGCTCGGCGGTGCAGTCGATCTTTGCCTTTTCCGCTGAGATTGCCGCTGTTCGCGAGCGGGTTTCAGAGCCGGTGCCGGGAGAAATCCGGCTGCAGTGGTGGGTCGATGCCATTGAGGGCGAAGGACACGGGGCCATCGCCAGCAATCCGGTGGCGGATGCGCTTTTCAGGACACTCGAGCGGTATGAACTGCCCAGCGGGCCGCTGCTGCGGCTGCTGGCGGCGCGACGGTTCGACCTCTATCACGATCCCATGCCTGACATCGGCCAGTTCGAAGGCTATGCGGGCGAGACGGTTTCCGTGTTGTTCCAATACGCGGCGATGATTCTTGCGGGTGGACCGGTGGACCAGGCTGCTGACGCTGCCGGGCATCTGGGCGTTGCGCAGGCGTTGGTGGGCCACGTTCGGGCCTTTGGCTACAATGCGTCGCGCGGCCAGCTTTTTCTGCCGCTGGCGCTGTTTACAGCGCACGGGGTGCGCGAGGCCGATATTTACGCCGGAAAGGACAGCGAGGGGTTGCGTGCGGCGTTGGCACAGGCGGGCGAACTGGCGCAGACGCATGCCGAAAAGGCGGCACTCGCGATAGCGGGACTGGATGCGGGCATCAGACCGGCTTTTGCGAGTCTGGCGTTGGTCAAGGCGGACATCCGCGGTCTGGGCCGGCAGATCGACCAGCCCTTAACAGCACTCCCGCCGCCATCGGCTTTTAGTCGACTGGCCGCGACAATCTGGTGGGCGTTGCGGAACGCTCGCTGAGGCTTAGAGCCAGCCAGCCAGATCCTCGAGCGCGCGGGTGGTGAAGGCCTTTTTCTTGGCTTTTGCCTTGTCAGGACCGCGCCAGCGGCCTTTCAGGCCCTCGGGCTTTTTGATCTCCACGGGCGGGAACAGGCCGAAATTGACGTTCATGGGCTGGAAGCTGCGGGCGCCGGAGTAGGATTCGGCTTCGAGATGGCCGCCAGTGATGTGGCCGATCAGCGCGCCGAAAGCCGTGGTGACGGGCGGCAGAGCAGGTGTTTCGCCCTTGGCCTCGGCGGCCGAGAGGCGGCCGCAGATGAGCCCCATGGCGGCGCTTTCCACATAGCCTTCGACGCCCGTCACCTGACCGGCGAACCGCAGGCGCGGGTCTGCCTTGAGCTTGAGGTCCGGCCGCAGGACCTTTGGCGAATTGAGGAACGTGTTGCGGTGCAGCCCGCCGAGCCGTGCGAATTGGGCGTTTTCGAGCCCAGGGATCATACGGAAGATTTCGGTTTGCACGCCGTAGCGCATCTTGGTCTGGAAGCCGACCATATTCCAGAGCGTGCCCAGCGCGTTGTCCTGGCGAAGCTGGATCACTGCATAGGGCTTGGTTTCCGGATCGCGCGGATTGGTGAGCCCGACCGGTTTCATAGGGCCAAAGCGCAGGGTTTCGCGGCCGCGCTCGGCCATCACCTCGATAGGCAGGCAGCCATCGAAATAGGGGACGATCTCCCAATCCTTGAACTCGTGCAGGGGGGCGGCGAGCAGCGCGTCGATGAAGGCATTGTACTGCTCCTCGGTCATCGGGCAGTTGAGATAGTCGGCGCCGGTGCCGGCCGGGCCCGGCTTGTCATAGCGCGATTGGGCCCAGACGATATCGAGGTCGATGCTGTCATAGTGGATGATGGGGGCGATAGCGTCGAAAAAGGCCAGCGAATCCTCACCAGTCAACTCCTGGATGGCAGCGGCGAGGGCAGGCGAGGTCAGCGGGCCGGTGGCCACGATGACATTGTCCCATTCGGCGGGCGGCAGGCCGGCAACCTCCTCGCGGGCGATGGTGATGTGGGGATGGGCTTCGAGCGCCTCGGTAACTTGCTGGGAGAAGCCATCGCGATCGACCGCCAATGCGCCGCCGGCGGGCAGGGCGCATTTGTCGGCGCAGGACATGATGAGCGAGCCGGCTCGGCGCATTTCCTCATGCAGCAGGCCAACAGCGTTGTGTTCGTGATCGTCGGAGCGGAAACTGTTCGAGCACACCAGTTCGGCAAAGCCATCTGTGTGGTGCGCGTCGGTGGGTTTGACCGGGCGCATTTCGTGCAGCACCACGTCGACACCGGCTTGGGCCGCCTGCCAAGCTGCTTCCGACCCGGCCAGGCCGCCGCCGATCACATGAATTTTCGCCATGACACCATCCGTTTATAGAGTTGGGATGGCTATAGACGAAAAGCGCGCGGCAATCCAAGACTGCCGCGCGCTGCGTTTGGTCACAGGTGTTTGAGTCAGGCGGCGCGGCGCTCGTGCCGGCCCTCATTGATCTCCTCGGCGATCTTTTCGCAGAAGGCGTCGAGGTCGCCGGGATTGCGGCTGGTGACGAGGCCCTGATCGGCGGCGACGGGGCTGTCTTCCCATTGCGCGCCGGCGTTGATGACGTCGGTCTTGACCGAAGGGTAG
>DFMV01000008.1:0-28291 GCA_002375765.1 Rhizobiales bacterium UBA3584
GCGCCAGGCCGAGTCTTTGACGACCATGTCGTCAGCTGCGCGCTTGACCTGAAGTGGCAGAGCGCAGTTGTTTAGGCACGTGACCTCACCACACCGAGTCGGGACAACCAACTCCCTCGCACGAGGTAGAAGGTGCGATAGCAACGGTTGGCTCACGGGTCCGATTGGGAGAGACTGTTGAGCAAAAAGAAGACAGGCGTAACCATCACCGATGTTGCACGTCTCGCTGGAGTCAGCACAGCTACAGCTGGGCGAGTGCTCGGTGACTATGGATACTCAAGCCGAGAAAAGCGCGAGAAGGTACTCTCGGCCGCCCAGGCGCTCGGCTATCGTCCGAACCTTCTCGCCCGCAGCCTGATCACGGGGCGAACCAAAACCATCGGGGTCGTTGCCGGCGACATCCAAAGCCCTTTTTACGCCAGCATTCTGCGAGGGATCTCCGATGTAGCGGAACGCAATGATTTCGGGTTGATCATCACAAATAGTGACGAAAATATCGAACACGAAATCCGCTCAGTCCGCCTGCTTCTGGAAAAGCAGGTCGATGGGATGATCGTGTCTCCATGCGATCCGGAAGGTGGAGAGCACCTGGTTTCCGTCGTCGCGGCGGGCATCCCAATCGTCCAGATCGACCGTCAGGTGCACAGCCTTGGCGCCGATTTCGTGGGAGTGGACAACAAGCAGGGCGCTCACGATGCGGTAGCAAGGCTCCTGGCGCAGGGCCATCGCCGAATTGGGATGATCGGCGAACTTGGGTACGGTGACTGGAGCATCGAGGAGTTCTTTGCTCTTGCCAGCGCACCTTCTTATGCTTCGGACTCCCTCTACCCCAGTTGGCAGCGGCTGCATGGGTATGTTGAAGCGCATCGAGAAGCTGGGGTACCGCTCGATCCAATGCTCATTGGGCGATCCCGCAGTTATTCTGCTCAAGGGGCGCAGCATCAGGCCCAAATGCTGCTTTCAAACAAGAGTAGACCGACCGCTTTGTTTACCGCCGATGGACTGATGACTGAGGGGACAATGGCGGCGGTGGCCGAGAGCGATCTGGCGCTGCCCGATGATCTTTCCGTCATATGTTTTGACGATCTCGATTGGATGGGGTTCGTGAGACCCCGGCTCGATGCCGTGGCGCAACCGCGAGGTGCAATGGGCGAGGCCGCTGCCCAACTCCTGCTCGACCGGATCGCGGGAAATGACGAACCTGAAAAACGCATCGTCATGCGCACGCGTCAGATAGTCCGCGGATCGGTAGCACCACCGCGCGCGCTTCCCGGTCAGGCTGTTTCGGTGACCGGGCAATAACGAGGCTGTACACCACCTCCGATCACAGTGCCCAGGCCCGCTCTGCAACCGAGGTGAATGAAGTCAAAACCAATGGTTTGTTGCGCGCCATCGCATGCTCGCTAAAGCTGACGGTTCAACCAGGATGATCTGAACCGTGCTTGACGACCATAACCACAACAATCTCTGGGCCGACACCGCCAGCGTGCCACCTGCGACCACGGTGCTTTCACGCGATCATGTCGCAGATGTCGCCATCATCGGTGGTGGTTTCACCGGGCTGTCGGCGGCGCTTCACCTCGCTGAACTCGATCAGCACGCCATTGTTCTTGAGGCCAGGGATATCGGGCATGGAGGGTCTGGTCGCAACGTGGGGCTGGTTAACGCGGGCATGTGGGTTATGCCCAACGACCTAATCGATGCACAGGGTCTCGAGTGGGGCACGCGACTGATCCAGGCGCTGGGCGATGGGCCCGCGCTGGTATTCGACCTCATAGCGCGCTTCGGCATCGAGTGCGAGGCAGTGCGCAATGGCACGCTCCATCTGGGCGTGGGTTCAGCGGGCGATAAAGAACTCGGTGAGCGCGAAGCCCAGTGGCAGGCGCTAGGCGCCCCTGTTCGACGCCTGAATCGAGCAGACGCGGAAGTTTTGACGGGGACAAGTGCTTTTTCCTCCGCCCTTCTGGACGAACGGGCCGGCACGCTACAGCCCCTGTCCTACGCACGGGGACTGGCGGCGGCCGCGCAAGCTGCAGGTGCAACCATCTTCACTCACTCGCCTGTCACGTCGGCTCATCACGAGAACGACCACTGGACGCTGGAAACACCGGGCGGAACCGTGAGAGCAAAGTGGATCATCGTTGCCAGCAACGCCTATTCAGGGCTCGAAAAGCGCTATGCCTTCGTGCGACAGCAAGATGAGCTGACCCTCCTGCCCTTCTTTCAATTTGCAACCGAAGTGCTGCCCGAGGAGATTGCGGCACGCATCCTGCCCCAGGGTCACGGATGCTGGGATACCCGCACTGTGATGACAGCATTCCGCAAGGACAATGCTGGCCGGCTGATCTTTGGGAGCGTCGGCGCACTCGACCCGATATCGCTGGGTGCTCAACGGGCCTTCGCCCAACGCTCGATCGCCAGGCTCTTTCCCTTCCTTTCCAAAGTGCGGCTGGATCACTGCTGGCACGGACAAATCGGAATGACCGACAACGCGCTGCCAAAGTTCCATCACCATGGCCCCAAAGCGATTGGCGTGAACGGCTTCAACGGGCGCGGCATCGCGCCGGGAACGGTCTTTGGCCGAGCCATGGCGCGACACATTGTGCTGGGAGAGCAAATGTTGCTCCCCCAGAACCCTGTTGGCCGTGCCAGACTGGGAAGGGTGAGGACGAGAGCCTACAAGCTGGGCAGCCACCTTTTGCATCTCGCCTCGTCGCGGTTCTAGATTCGCGACGCGAGATATCGGGCGGTATACAAGTCGAGGTGTCCGCCCCCGACATTCTTATAGATCGTGATTTCGTCGTCAGCGCTGCGACCTGCATGCACGCCTTGGCACAGCTCGAATGCGTCCGCCTGCACAGCGTCCCAGCCGATGACGCCGGCGTTGACAGGCTGGATGAGGTCTCCGGCTCCCTCCATTCCGTTTCGGGTATCGACGAACAGCGATCCGCGTCTGATCGCTTCATCATCGGCTTCGCGCATGGTCGGAAGATAGGCGCCGACGAGATCAAGATGAGCGCCGGGTTTGAGACAGCGCCCTTTCACCAGAGGCCGGTCCGACATGGTCACGCAACTGACGATATCGGCTTGAGCCACCGCATCATCGAGATCAAGAACAGCGGTGACCACGTAGCGGTCGGCCAGACGCTCAGCCAGCGCGGTGGCCCGTTCAGGAGTGCGATTCCAGATCATCACCCGCTCGATTGATGGCCGCGCGGCGACGTGGGCATCTATCATGTGAGGTGCCAGCCCTCCTGCGCCAAGGACCAGCAGTGTCTTGGCATCCGGTCGTGCGAGCAACCTGCTGCCAAGCCCGGAATCCCCCGCTGTCTTGCGGAAAGTCATGGCGGCTCCGTCCGCGATAAGAGTGGGAGCTCCGGTCGTGGCGTCAAATACTACCACCAGCCCCTGGACGGATGGCTCAGCGGGCTGGCGCTTGAGGTTGGTTGGAAACACGCCCACAAGCTTGGCGGCAACGACATCATTCCTGGCCCACCCAAGGAGCGAAACAAACTTGTTGCTCCCCCCCTCAGGCTCATCCATCACCATATGCTGCGCCTCGGGCATGCCAGCCTTGTGGGCTTCCTCCAACGCAGCGATGAGTCCTGGATAGTCAACCAACTTCTCCACCGCCGCTACATCAAAGCTTTTCATTGTTGTCTCCACTTGGCATCTTGGCCTTGCGCCGTTCGGTGCCCGCGTATGAGCACCAATATCGCGCTGTTATTGGTTCCATATGGAACTTTGTCAAGGCGACCGACTGGTCCTATTGTCGGTAATGGGCTAGGAAGCTGCAGGCGATGAGCGGAACAAATGAAATGAACGATCGATTTGATGACGTCGGGGGCAGTCACGTAGCGACGCCCAAAGGAATCCTCGACAAAGTGCTGTCCAACCCTGACATCGACCGTGACGGACTGCGCCTGAGTTTGTGGTCTGGCTTTTACACAGGGCCCGTCTTTGCTGAAATCGAGAAGCGCTTCGGGCTCTATCGCGACGAAAACAACGTCCTCTTTGCCTTGGCAACCTATGGGCAACTGACGGCCAAATCGATCAGCGAGTTCCTCGGCCGTCCCAAGAACTCAATCAGTCGAGCCATCGATCGGCTCCTGAAAAAAGGGCTCGTCCATACGGAAGTGGATCCAGCCGATCGCCGCCGCGTGCTCCTCACCATAGAGCCGGCCGGCCGGGAGTTGCATGAACAGACCCTCGCTATCCATAAGGCACGAGAAGCCTATATGCTAAAGAACCTCAGCCCGGTGGAACGTACGGCACTCGATGCCATACTCGCTAAACTGATCGAAGACGCTGATGACTGGATCGAGCCTTTCTAGGGACCTCCTCTCCCCCGCGCCTTCACTGGTCGTTCGCTGCTCTGCAGCGCAAAGATCGTTCCGCCCGGAGATTGCCGGTCAGAACACGAGATCGGGCAGGAATGTCACCAGCGGGGGCACAAAGGTCAACAGCAGCAGAACCGAAACGAGAACTGCCAAATAAGGCAAGAATTCCCTGGTGAATTCCTCGATGGAGCATCGGGTAATCGTGCACACCGTGAACATGACTGTACCCACGGGCGGCGTCATCGATCCGATGGCCGTATTGAACACCAGAACAACCCCGAGATGAACAGGATCTATTCCCAACTCTGTCGCCACCTCGATCAGGAGGGGGCCCAGTATGACGACCAGGGCCAATCCTTCAAAGACCGTCCCGAGCAGCAGCAGAGCGATGTTTATGACCAGCATCACGACGTATTTGTTGTCCGAGATACCAAGCAGCCCGCTCACCAACATCTGCGGCACCTGCTCAAGGCTCAGGATGAGCGAGAAAACGGCCGCCGCGGCGACGATGAACATAACGCTTGCCGTTGTGTGAGCAGATTCACGCAGAAGCCCATAGACATCACCCCAGCCGATGCCACGATAGACGAATACGCCCACCAGGAAGGCGTACAGGGCGGCAATGGCACCCAATTCGGTGGGCGTGAAAAGCCCTATCCGCAGGCCAAACAGCAGCATGACCGGCATTGCGAGTGCCCACAACGCCGCCCAGCCATTCCGGCCGATCTCGCCGAGGCTGGCACGCGTTGAACGCGATGGAGCATAATTGCGCCGCCCCGCGGTCCAGCGAACCATCAGCATCAGTGCGATACCGATAATGATTGCCGGTACCACGCCGCCCATGAACAGCCGGCCGATAGAGGTATTCGTCAACAGACCGTAAACGATCAGCGCAATTGACGGTGGCATGATAGGCGCGATGATCGAGGACGCAGCGCTGACCACTGAACCATAAGCGTTGGAATAGCCCCTCTGGCGCATCACCGGCACAATCGTGCGCGCATCGATGGCGGCATCGGCATTGGCCGATCCCGACATCGCTCCCATGAACACCGAATTGAGCACCGCTACCTGCGCCAGTCCGCCCTTCCAGTGGCCCACGAGGCTTTCGGCGAACCCGTAGAGCTTTTCTGCTATTCCTCCTCGCGCCATCGCGCAGCCAGCCACGACAAACAGGGGAATGGCCAGCAAGGGAAACGATTCCATGCTCGACCCCATGCGCTGAGCGAGGATACTCGCCATCATCGGGTTCAACGCGAAATAGGCCGCTGAGGCACCCAGCATGGTAAATCCGATGGGAACGCGCAGGATGATAAGCGCCACAAAAGCGATTACGGCAACGGTCATGATCTTGCCTTGGCCTCTCTCACTTCCTCGACTATTGCCAGAACCTGCACGACGATGATCCCGCCCATGCCGACGGCAAGCAACGCGGCCATGATCCACTTGGGCCAGCCCAAGGCAAGAAATGTCGTGAACCGGGCCGTCGATATCTGGGCGATGGCAGCCTGAATGACCGACACCGATATGGCTATGACAAGCAAATGAGAGACAATTGAAGCTGGCGTTCTGGCTCGTCTCGGCAAAAGCTCGACAAAAAAGCCGATGCCGAAGAGCTGACCATAGAGCGCAGCGCCAACCAGCCCCAGCCACACAGTCGCAGAAAAGGCCAATATGGCCAGGTCGTGGGCGGCATAAAAGGGAACGCGCAGCACGTTGCGCGCAATGACGTCAGCTGAGACAACGATAACAAGACAGGCGATAAACAGCGCGGGCAAGACCGAGCCTGTTAGCTCGACCACGCGTCGGATCGTTACCATTGACTCACCCCTGTGTGTGCGCCGCCCGGTTTGACAGGGCGGCGCTGATCCTTGTCTTATTCGCCTGTGGCAGCAGCGCGAACCTGATCGTAAAGCCCTTCGGGCCAATCAGGAAAGCTTGTGTAAAAGCTCGCCGTCTGGTCTCTGTAAGCTTGAACGTCCGCTTCGTGGAAGGTCACGCCCTGCTCTTCAAATTCGGCCCGAACCTCATCTTCGAGACCCTTGGACAGCGCTGTAAGGTCCTGGCCGCCTACACGGAACTCTTCCATCAAAATGGCTCGGTCCTCTTCGCTGAGAGCCTGATAGGTCTCTTCGCTCATCACCCAGCCGAGAAACAGATTGAAGTGCCCGGTCAGCGTAATGTGCTTGGCCACTTCCTGCCAGCCGCTCGCACGCAGCCCCGTCAACGGGGCTTCTGCCGCCGACACCACACCCTGAGATAGAGCGGAATAGACTTCAGCGGCCTCGACGGTCGTTGCCAACACGTCGAGAGGTTCAAAAGTCTTGATCCAGGTTTCGACCGGCGGCACACGCATGCGCACGCCTTCAAGATCATCGGGGTGAGGATAGCCAGCATTGCCAATCATATGCCGGGGTCCATCAAACCAGTTCAGCGCTACAACGCGAATTCCTGCAGTCTGTGCAAGATCATCGTAGTAGCCCATCATGAGATCGGAAAACGCCAGTCGTTCGGCTTCCTCGGTGTTTTCAACAATAAAGGGACCTTCCACGATCGCGAGCTCCGGCACACCAAAACCGGCCAGAAAGGACGCCGAAGTGAACGTCATCACGGGCTGCCCCTGGCTGGCCTGCTCGATGGAATCGGTGGTCGAGCCAAGCTGAGCAGAAGGGAACATCTGGAACTGAACACGCCCTTCGGTGCGCTCGGTGACCCTCTCGGCAGCGTCTTCGGCCATGATGAAGGATTCGCCGGTGGGCGGATTGACAGTGGCAAGGCGGATCGTCACCTCCTGAGCGAGGGCGGGCGCGCTCATAAGACCCAATGCCGAGGTGGCCGCAAGTAGCTTGCCCAGTGCCCGACGGCTAATCATTGACGAAATCATCGTGTTACTCCCTTTGGCTGCGCTAGCATCATTTCGGTTCCGGGGTCGTGCAGCATCGACCCCACCCTCTGTTTCGCTCTCCTTGAGGAGAGCTGTTTTCACCTGCGCCGCAGGATTCTCACCCAATGAAAATATGTTCCATATGGAACAACATTGGTCAATGGTCGCGCCGCCCGGCCGCGCAGGCATCTTCTCAAAACCGCGGAAGCGGCCCAGAAAGCCACGCTCAGACCGCCGAAAGGCGGAACCGGCCAATTCGGAAATCAGTACCAAAATCGGGCCGGCCTTGGCAAAATCTGACGATAAACTGATCGACTCTCCAATTCATCATACCGCATAACGGCACAAAATTGCCCGGAACTCGCGGCCTACCGAACCGCGCGCCGGCACCCTCGCCTTCATATTAGTTCCTTATGGAACGATAAGTCAACAGCCCGTGGATGTCCTTTCTTCCCGGTCAAGCAGACGGAGGCTAGTCGTTATCCGTTCTCGACAGCGAGATGATCCAGTCACGGAAAGCCTTTAGGGGACGGTGGCTGGCATGGGCTGGCGGCCAAACGAGAAAGTAGCGCTCGCGGCTGAGCATTGGCGCGTTCAGGATGGGAACCAGATCACCCCGCTCCAGGTCGCTTTCGATCAAAAAGCGCGGCAAAAGCGCAAGGCCCAGGCCCGAACTGGCAGCCTGGGCCGCCGTTGCGAACTGATCAAACAGCATGCCGCGCAAACGCCCGGCATCGACGTTTTGTTGTGCAAACCAACGCTCCCACTGATCGGCTCGGCTCGCCAAATGGAGCAGAGGAGCCCCGAGACAATCCTGGGCGGTGTTTATCGTGTGGCGCTCCAGAAACCCAGGTGACGCAACCGGGATGACCGTTTCGGTCATCAGCTCCACGCCTTCGGTTCCCGGCCATGGGTTGTCGCCAAAATGAATGGCCGCATCGAAAGGGTCGGCGCGAAAGTCAAATGCCTCGAGCCGCGTGGTAAGATTGATGGTCACACCAGGTTGCCGCTCCAAAAACATCGGAAGTCGCGGCGCCAGCCAGCGTGTTCCGAATGTAGGCAAAATGGCCAAATTGAGCGTCCCCCCGTACGGATTGGCGCGCAGGTTGAGCGAGGCACTGCCAATTCGTTGCAGAGCTTCGCGAATTTCGCGCGCATAGGTGGCTCCGGCCTCGGAAAGCCGGACTGTCTGCCTGTCCCGTACAAAAAGCTTGCTTCCAATCTGCTCTTCGAGCAGCCGGATCTGACGAGAGACTGCACTTTGAGAGACAGACAGTTCTTCTGCAGCAGCTGTGAAGCTTTCATGGCGTGCCGCGGCCTCGAACGCCGAGAGCAACGACATGGAGGGAAGGAAGCGACGCGGAATGGCCATGGGTTCACCAGAGGGGCGGAGTGGGAAAGCCCTCAAATTAACAGACCCTTGGGGGGACGCATTATCCATTTTGCCGCCCCCCATAGCCACTCCCCTGCCCGGCAACGTGACAGGCCAGAACTTCAAGGGGATGGGGCACCCGCCCTTGCCCAAAGCGTTTGGTCTGACATCGGCAGGAAAAGCCCGTCGCCATGGCGCCGCCTCTTGCTATCGGATCAGCCCATGAAAGCTCAAAAATCGCGCGCGACATCTCCTTGTGTTCAGCCTCATGCCCAAACAATCCACTCATTCCGCAACAGCCGACACTGACGACATCCACCTCGATTCCGAAATGGGCAAAGATCTTCTGCCAGCGGCCACCGGCCTTGGGATCGCTGGTTGCTTCCGTGCAATGAAGAAACAGACTGCCGCCGTCTCTGATGCGTTCGAAATTGCCATCCCCTGCCAGCTGCCGCTCAAGGAACACATCAATCGGGAGCAGGAAGTCGGCGCCATGCCTGCGGGCATCGATCGTGGTTGCCGGTTCAACGGCGACCAGGGGCCATCCTAGTGCAGCGTACAAACGCAGAGTCCGCTGGAGATGCCGGTTTGACTTGGCGTGGGCCCGACCGAAACCGCGCACCTCGAGCGCTTTGCCGTTGGCCAGAACAGGTGCCACAACCGGTTTGAACCCAAGTAGGCTCAACATCCTGGCAGTGGCAATCAGCGGCCCGATGTCAAAACTGGCAAGAAAGCTGTCAGGGACAATAATCACACTTCCCGACTCTGTGGGAGGGCGGGACAGATCGAGGAGCGCAATTCCTTCCTCGCGCAGTCGGCTTTCCAGAGTCCGGTCACAGAACCCTGGCAGGTCCACCAGCCCAAGAGCGGTCAGCACCCGCTTTGCCGGCCAACTGTCCAGCACGGCATTTGACGGTCGCGCGAAGCGACGGGCGGTGAGGAGCGCCGGTTCCATAAGCCTGACAACGTAGTCGCGCATCGGGCGGCGATGCCGTGCATAATAGGTCTCGAGAAACGACGCCTTCATCGTCGGAATGTCGACCTTGACCGGACAAGCCGATGCGCAGGCACGACAGGACAGGCACGTATCAAGACTGGACTTGAGTGCCGCCTCGGCCTCGGGATCGGGTGTCCGCGCCCATGCTCTTAGAAGCGCGGCGCGACCATTTGGCGATTGCGTCTTGTCCCTGCTGACCTTGTAGGAGGGACACATCGGGTCGGCAGGATCCCAATCGTGACAGGCGCCGTTGCCATTGCAGTCAATGGCATTTTGCACCATCGGCCGACGGTGAGCGGGAATTTCGGCGTCGGTTTCGCCGCGGAAAGGCACCTCGTCGATTCGCAGCACACCAACCTCGCTGCCGGCAGGCGCTGCAAGTTTGCCCGGGTTGAGCCGGTTGCCAGGATCGAAGAGGGACTTGATACGCTGCACAACCGGGTAGAGATCTGGCCCGAAGACCTCTTCAAGGTATTCCCCACGTACACCGCGTCCGTGCTCGCCCCAAATCAAGCCGCCATATGCGCGGGTTAATGCTTGGACGCCATCGGAAACGGTACGGATCAACTCTCGGTCGGCCGCATCGCGCATGTCGAGCGTAGGACGAACATGCAGGCATCCCACATCAGCATGGCCGAACATGCCATAGGAAAGGCCGTGTTGATCAAGAAGTGCACGGAATTCGGCAACATAGGCGGCGAGGTTTTCAGGCGGCACCGCGGTATCCTCGACAAAGGGATAGGCTTTCCGTTTCCCTTCGAGAGCACCAAGGAGCCCAACGGACTTCGCCCGGAGTGACCACGCCGCCTTTATGGCGGCAGGATCGATTACAGAACGTGTCAAAAAGGCTGTGTCATCACCTTCAAGATGAGAAGCCAGCGTCGCCAGCTTTGCGCTGACCTCCACTGAACTGTCTCCAGCCACCTCCACAAAATTGACGGCCCCGACACGACCATCGACCTCCCCTAACAGCGATCCGAGCTCTGCCCAGACAGGGTCGTTCTGCGCCAGGCTCAAAATCTTGTCGTCAAGGATCTCTACTGCCAGCGGATCTGCCTCGACGAGACGGGGCACATGGCCGAGGGCACTGGCAAAGCTGTGGTAGAACAGCACCATGAGCCCCTTCGATTTTGGCGTTCGCCGCAAGCGCAGGGTAATGGCTGCCGTGATCGCCAAGGTGCCTTCCGAGCCTGAAAGAATCTTGCACAAATTCAGACCGCCCTTCTCTGGGAGGGCCTCTTTGAGATTGTAGCCAGTCAGGCCGCGGTTCATCCTGGGAAAGACGTGCTGGAAATGGTGCTTTGCCGCCTCCAGCATCACCTTGACTTCGGCGGCAAGAAGCGAACCCCTGTCGTCGCGCCCAGCGACGTTGGCGGCTTGAGTCTCGTCCAAGGGCGCAATCGTTAAGGGCGTACCGTCCGCGAGAACCACGTCCATCGATGCGATATAGTCCGAGGTTCTGCCGTATTGGCGCGATCCTTTGCCAGACGCATCGGTTGCAACCATGCCCCCGATCGTTGCGCGGCTGGCCGTCGAGACGCTCGGGGGAAAGAACCAGCCGTGGGGGGCGAGAAACGCGTTGAGCTCATCAAGAACCACACCTGGTTCCACGCGCACAATTCCAGCTTCGGCATCAAACCCGATAATGGACCTGAGGTATCGCGAGGTGTCGAGAATGATCCCGTCATTGAGAGACTGCCCATTCGTGCCGGTACCTCCACCTCTGGCCGTCAGGCTCAGGGGCTCGGGCCCCGATTGATCGAGTGCGCGGACGGCAATCTCGATATCATTGGGTCGGCGTGGGAATATCGCTGCCAAGGGAGGCACCCGATAGACCGAATTGTCGATCGCCAAAACCTCTCGGGTTCCCAATCCGGTATCAATGTCGCCTGCAAAACCGCCGGCCTTGAGCGCCTTGATGAAGCGCTTGAGGCGAGCGTCTTTTGTGGGAGAGCGGGCGTGCACTCTCGCTCTCAGCTCGCTTGAGTTCGTGACAGGCCCAGTGCATCCCATACAGCGTCAAGCGAAGCGTCCTCAAGGGCCTGGTAGAGCGCAAATTCGTCTGCGACAGGCGCTCCCAGGGCCGCCTCAAAGCTCTGCTGGTGGGACTTTTCCAGCCGGTCCCTGGCAGAATTGTCGCCCAGATTCGACTGGAATATGCCTGCGGCCGAAACGGGGAGAAAATCTTCGTACACGATGGGATCAGTCCCCACATACCCAGAGTCAATCAGCGATTCGATATCGTGTGACAGTTCATGGCGCGACGCCGACTTGCCTTGCTCTGTCACGTAGTAGTGGAAATAGGCCAACCCTTGCGCGCGCAAGTTCTCATAAGAATCCGGCATGGGTGCAAAGACTTCACGCAGCGCTCTCATATATTGAGCTGTGTTGGAGCCATCTGCCTTGGGCTGAGCCAGTCCGCGGGCACTGTCGAGCAACTCATCGTAGAGCCTGCGGCCCTTGGGTTTGAGCGCGACCCCACGCTGCTCGATTTCACCGAACCGCGCCGTATGCCTGCCTGGAACGCGATTGCCGTCTTTCCCAATAAAGGCAATCTGTTCCTGGAGCGCCTTGAAACTGGTCTGGCGCAGCAGGATCGGGCATTGGCGTGGCGGCGGCCCTTCGATCACGGCCTTGGGCGTGATGCCGCGTTCGGGCATCAGGCGCTGGACAGCATCGATATCGAGGGTGCGCGGCGTAAGATGATTGATATGGGGACCGCGAAAGCTCACCACGTCCGCGACCAAACGATGAGCGTCATGGAGCTCCTGATAGGTCGCTTCGGACACAGTGGCGTTCGAGTGCCAGCGGAAAGTTCCGAGAGCCTCGGAAATGAAAGCCTCGGCATCAGCCTCGTTCAGGCCGCCCTCAGATTCGGATTTGTCGATCAGAAACCGCACGTGCTGAGAAAAGATATCGCGCTCGGCAAGCGTCAACTCGGCTGCCTCGCGCAAATTCTTGTCTTCAATAAGCTCCAAACGCAAAAGCGAGGTGAAAACGCGGAACGGGCTGCGCTTGAGTGCCTCGCTCTGGGTGGGGCGAAAAGCCGTGGAATGGACGGGAATTCCCGCCACCGAGAGGTCGTAATAACCAACCGGCTCCATACCCATGACGTCAAACAGGCGCCGCATCGTGAAAAGCTCGTCCGCCTTGCCAAGCCGAATGGCCCCGTGACGCTCTTCAGAGAGTCGATCGAGATTGTCGAGCGCTTCAAGTCGCGCTTTGAGATCTGGATCGTTGGCCAGGACATCATTGTTGACGTCGCGGACCAGATCAATGAGGTCTCCATAAAGGGGAACCTCCTTCTTGTACATCTCGGACATGGCCCGGCAAAAGCGGGCTCTGATTTCGCTTTTGGACAGAAAGTCGGTCATGGCATGGCCTTGATGTCGAATGTGATCCCTTGGGCGAGCGGCAGTTCGCGGGAATAGTTCACAGTGTTGGTTTGGCGGCGCATATAGGCCTTCCAGGCGTCAGATCCACTTTCGCGTCCACCTCCGGTCTCCTTTTCGCCGCCGAAGGCCCCGCCAATCTCCGCGCCAGAGGGACCGATATTAACGTTGGCGATGCCACAGTCCGATCCCACTGCAGAGAGGAATGTCTCGGTCTCGCGCACGTCGGTTGAAAAAATGCAGCTCGAGAGCCCCTGCGGCACCCCGTTCTGCAACGCGATCGCCTCATCGAGCGTCTTGTAGGTCATAACGTACAGGATAGGCGCGAAGGTTTCGGTGCAAACGATATCGGTCTGGTCGGGCATTTCAACGATGGCCGGGTGCACGTAGGCTCCCCCCTCAACGCCGTCTGCGCTTCCACCGCCGGTGACCGTTCCACCCTGCGCCCTGGCCGCGCTGAGCGCCTCTTCCATCATCCGCGCCGCGTCCCCATCGATGAGCGGCCCCACAAGCGTCCCCGCTTCAAGCGGATTGCCGATGGGCAGGCCCTGGTAAACAGCCTTGAGGCGCTCGACAAGTGTGTCGCGAACATCTTCGTGCACGATCACCCGGCGCAGGCTCGTGCAGCGCTGGCCACACGTCCCGACGGCCGAAAACACAATGGCCCGCACCGCGTTGTCCAGATCGGCGGACGGGGCGACGATCATGGCGTTGTTGCCGCCCAACTCCAGGATAGACTTGCCAAACCGTTCGGCCACGACCGGCCCTACCGCGCGGCCCATGCGGGTCGAGCCGGTTGCCGAGATGATCGGAACGTCCTTTGATCGGGTCAGAACTTCGCCCACTTCGCCTGCACCCAGAGCAATCTGGAGGAGATCGGCCGGAGCATCGCCGAATTTCTCGACTGCTCGCTCGAAGAGTTTCGCCGTGGCCAGGGCACAAAGCGGCGTCTTTTCCGAGGGTTTCCAGATAACCGGGTCGCCACAGACGATTGCGAGGCAGAAATTCCAGGCAAAGGGGGCGACGGGGAAGTTGAAGGCGGTAATGACTCCGGCAACCCCCATGGGATGCCAGGTTTCGCGCATGGCATGCCCGGGACGTTCAGAGGCGATGGTGAGACCGAACAGTTGCCGCGACTGGCCGACGGCGAGGTCGCAGATGTCGATCATCTCCTGGACCTCACCGAGACCCTCTTGTAGGATTTTACCGCATTCGAGCGTTACGAGCGCTCCAAGTTCAGACTTGGCGGCGCGCAATTCTTCCCCGAAGAGCCGGATCAACTCGCCGCGTCTTGGCGCGGGCACCCGACGCCAGGCGTCGAACGTTGCCTTGGCGCGAGCGATCATTGCTTCGACGTCGGACGGCGTGTGGGTCTTGATCTCGGCGATCATGGCGCCGTCGACAGGCGAGAAGACCTTGAGATCGCCGCCGCTGAGTTCGTCTTGGGTCAGACCGGCGTTGGATAAAGTGTCATTGTGGGCCATGGGCTAATGCAGTTCCTGGTTCACGTGAGGGAGGAGAGTGCGGCGCTGGCGGCCGCGATGCGTTCGAGCGCCTGCTCGAGCGCCGATTGGGCATAGGCATAAGACAGTCTAAAATGTCCCGGTGCCCCGAAAGCCACTCCGGGCACGACAGCAACGCCTGCCCGATCAAGGAAATACTCGCAAAGTTCGGTGTCCGTGGTAATCAGCCTGCCGCCGGGCGCCCTGCGTCCGAGGAGCCCCGTGCAGTCTGGAAAGGCGTAGAAGGCGCCTCGCGGCCTGGAACAAACCAAGCCATCAATGGCATTGAGCCCAGCCACCACCAAATCCCGCCGGCGTTCAAAATCGGCACGACGTTCCTTCAGCACGGCGATTGGACCCTCCAAGGCTCCAATCGCCGCTGCTTGGGAAATAGAGGATGGCGCAGACGTTGCCTGCCCCTGCACCGCTGCCATTGCACCAATCAATACCTCTGGACCAATACCGTAACCGAGCCGCCATCCGGTCATGGCATACGCTTTGGAAACGCCGTTCACCACAAGGGTTCGCTCGGCGAGTTCAGGCAGAGCTTCCAATGCCGAGACAAAGGAAAAGTCATCATAGACAAGATGCTCATATATCTCGTCCGACATCAGGCCCACATGCCGCTGCCGCTCGAAAACCGGCAGCAGGGCGCGCAGCTGATCGTGATCGTATGCCCCGCCTGAGGGGTTGGACGGGGAATTGAGCAACACCCACTTCGTACGCGGGGTGATCGCCTGCTCCAGCGCTTGCGGGGATACAACAAAACCTTCTCTGGCGCTCGTCGGTATCGTTACAGGCACACCTTCACACATCGAAACCATGTCGACATAGCTTGTCCAGTAGGGCGCCGGGATCACCACTTCGTCGCCCTCATCGAGCGTTGCCATAAAGGCATTGAACAAGACCTGTTTGGCCCCGGCCGATGCGATGATGTTTTTGGGGCCGATGCCAATGCCCTTGTTTCGGTAGTTCGCCACAATGGCAGTCTTAAGCGCCGCGGTTCCCGTATTGGCGGTATATCGCGTCTCGCCGCGCTCCATTGCTGCGCGCGCTGCGTCCAGAACGAAATCGGGAGTGCCGAAATCGGGCTCGCCCGTTCCAAGCGAGATCACATCCTCGCCAGCTGCCTTGCGCGCGGCGGCGGTCTCACTCAGGCGCACGATCAGAGAGACCTCGATGGAATTTACCCGGTGGGCCAACTTGAGATGGTCACCAAGCGAGGGTTTTGTCACAGCCATTATTCACTCTGGTTTGAAAGTCTCGCACCCAAGGTCCTACACATCCTCGCGAAGCCCGGGAAACGCCCAATGGTGCTGAGGTCATGCCAAAAGCTCATGAGCGGGCGGCGCCATCAAACACCAAGGCCCTTTAGAACCGGCACGTCGGCGCAAATTTCAATCGGGGTGCCATACCCTACGGCACCGTAGTATCGACACGTGTCGGCCGCCGCCTGCGCCGCTGACGCCAAAATTTCATCTGCCCCCTCACCTTTGAGCAAGCCAAACAGTGTCCTGGCAGTAAAGGTATCCCCCGCTCCCAGCGTGTCGACAACTTGAGTGGAAACTGCTGCCACTGAGTGAACCCGGCGTCCATCCGAGAGGATCGCTCCGGCCTTGCCACGGGTGACCAGCGCCCAGTTGGCTCCCGCATCAAGCATGCGTTGCTGGAGGGCCAGGGCCTCTCTCTCAGCTATGTCACCGGCCGAAGCGGCAGCGAGGTAGCAGAGTGGGGCAACAGCCTCGACGTGCTCGGCTTCGTACCTGGTAGAAAAGTCGTAGGACAGCCGCGTCCGTCCAGCCAGCTTGGCCAGATGATCATCGAGTCCACTGGAGCGACCGATATGGACGGCGTCATAGCCAGAAGCGAACTCGATATCGCTCTGGGTCGGCTCAAACATCGAGACGCCGAGGTCAAAGGTGAGAAAGACCCTGTCGCCCTTCTCGTGGCCGACGACGCAATAGGCCGTCATGCCTTGATCGAGCACCTGCAAATGGGAGACATCGACCCCTTCTGATTCAAGCGCTGCGCAGATATGGCGCCCTGCAGGATCGTCAGCAACGCGACCGATATAGGCCGATAGCCCGCCGAACCGGCGGATGAAGACAGCGGCATTTAGTGTATTTCCGCCAGGATACATCATCCCGTTGGCGACATAGCAATCCACCACGTTGTCGCCCATTGCTGCGATTCTGACCATCTGACCCTTCTGAAGCGAATTTTCGTGTTGACTCTGTGTGAGAACGTTCGCACTTTATCAGGACAGTTGTCAACGCGGCACGCTGAACTTCTGCGCGACGCACATTTTTCAACCCGCCCTGGCTCCAAGCGCCAGACCGTCCCCCCATTTGGACCTGCCAATGCAAGAGGCCTTTATGAAAACCGAACTCAACCCCGATATCTCAAAAGCTCTGAGCGCCATAAGGGGTCGCGAGATCAGGAACGTCTTTCTCGTCGCCTGTGGCGGATCCCTTTCAATCATGCACCCGGGCAAGTACTTTCTCGACCGCCATTCCAAGACACTGAACTCTGACGTTTACAACGCCGACGAGTTCATCGCGCGCAATCCCCTCAAGCTTGACGAAAACGCCCTGGTCATCCTTTGCTCTCAGACCGGCACCACAAAAGAAACTGCCGCCGCAGCCGAGTTCGCGCGCTCAAGGGGCGCTGCCACGATAGCCATGACACTGGACTCGGACTCCCCGCTCGGCCGGACCGCCGAACATGTTCTCAACTATCAGGCGTTCTACACGACCGGCATTCCCATCGACGCTGCCGAGTCCAATTATGGCGTGCTCTACATGCTGCTGGCCGGTCTGGTGAACCAGACCGACGGAGTCGATATCATACCTTCACTCCTGTCGAGCCTGAGCCATCTTCAGCCGGCCATCGACAAGGCCCATGAGGTCTTTGCTCCCATGTTCGATGACTATGCACCCCGGCTCGCCAAGAAAGACGTCATCTATACGCTTGCCAGCGGCGCCAACTACGGCGCAGCCTACTCCTTCTCGATCTGTGTGTTGATGGAGATGCAGTGGATCAATTCTCAGGCCATTCACGCCAACGAATATTTCCATGGCCCGTTCGAAGTCACCGACGAGGACGCAAGCTTCATCGTCATGGTCGGTCTTGATGAGACCCGCCGCATGGAGGAAAGAGCAAGAGACTTCGCACTCCGGTTTGGTTCGGAAAAGAACGTCATGGTCCTCGATGCAAAAAAGCTCGACCTCAGCGGCATTGACGAAGCCTTCCGCGGCTATCTTGTTCCACTGGTGTTCTTCGACACGTTGTGGCGCTTTGCCTATAGAATTGCTGATCTGCGCAACCAGCCCATGCTGGAGGGCCGGCGCTATATGAAAAAGATCTCCGACTACTGATCACAGTTTCTGACCCGCCAGGCAGGGAAAAGCCGCATTTGCGCCGGTATCGGAAAACCGATTCCGGCGCGTTCTATTTGCTCGGGCCCTGTCTATGCCAAGCGCCCGATGGCTGCAGAGAGCTTTTCCACGCTCTGCTTGAGAGCGGGCTTTGGATCAAGATAATATCTCGAATTGGTCAACTCGAGCGAAAGGGCCCCCTGGTAGCCAATGGTTTGGAGCTCGGCAAGGTAGAGATCGAGGTCGAGCATGCCATCTCCCCAAGCCAGATGACTGCCCGCGACATCTGCATCCGTCATGTGCATGTGAGCGAAACCGGATTTCAGCTCGGTCGCGTAATCGGAAACACTTTCTTCCGACAGAACCGCTGCCGAGGTATCCATCATTGATCGGATTGCCGGTGAGCCGACGACAGCGAGCAGCCGGGCAAGATCGCGTGCCGTGGTTGCCACATTGCTCCATGCCGGTGGCAGGCACTCGAGATAAAGGGTTATGCCAAGCTCTTCTGCGCGTTTTGAAATCGTTCCAAGCGAATTCACACACCGATCCCACGCCAGTGCCGCCGGCTCATTGGCATATCCCGAGCCTGGTGTAACCAGCAGCGCAGGACTTGCCATCTCCGCACACATCTCCAGGCATTGCTCAAAATAGCGAACGCTGCGATTTCTAAGCTTTTCTTGAGGTGATGCGAGATTGATCGGGTAGACGCATTGTTCCGGTGTGAAACAGGCGATCTTTAGGTTGCGCGTGCGAATCTGGTTTCTCAATTCGCGTGCATCACTCAGTGTCCGGTCGCCCACATAAAAGTGTGGCGCGGCGCCCCAGATCTCGACCTGGGTAAGACCGAGTTCGGCGGCATCGTCAAGGAATGCCTCGAGCGGATAGCGCTGGTAGTGGAAGTTCATCGCGCAGATATTGTCGAACGACAAAGGCACGGGCCTGCTCCTATTTCTGATCCATCGATGCCGCGTTCGGGCGAAAGAACCGGACAGTCGGCTCCATACTGTGAACGTTCTCATTCCTTTATACAACGGGCAAGATGGGTCGGCCGATTTTGTCACTGAACCGCCAAGAGGCGTAGGAGAACTCGCGACCGCCTCGCTCTGCCACGAGTTTTTGAAGTCGGGAGCGGGCGTCCAGCAAGGCGTCTAAACTGTCGCGGTACCGGTCGACCCCATGCCCACCCCAAAACGACATAGGTCAGCCGCAGCGGGTATGGCAGCACGGCAGAACATCGGTGATACAGATCTCAGATCGCACCATGTCACACGCTAGGGCAAATCGAAGTACGGATCGTCGGCATTTTTGAACTCGCAGGGGTTTCCGTCCGGATCCGAAAAGATGGCGATCGTGCCCCACTCGAGCCGCAGAACCTCTACAGCGATCCCGAGCTCGGCAATTCGGTTGGCTGCACGATCAATATCGGGCACATCAAACCGCAAGACGACGGGATTGATCTCGGCGCCCTTGCGGAGATCTGCGCTTACGCCGCCCCGCTCCACCATCAGATAGCTGTCGACACCGAAATGGAAGCAGAGCAGGTGGGGCTTCTGGTACCACAAGTTCAACGAGAGCACGTCCCGGTAAAATTCCGTGCACGCGGCAAATCTCTCTGTCTTGAGGATAATCCCAAACCGAGCGGCAGTTATCCCTTCCATTTTGTCCTCCTGGGAACATCTCCGCGGCCGGAATAATCAAGCTGTGTTTGTGCGAGGATGGTTGCGAACTGGTTGGCATTTTGTCGTCGGCGCCGAACCAATGAGATCCAAGCGCGAGAGACCAAGGTCATTCAGTCGGTGTTCGGAAAGGGCACAGAGTTGAACGGTTACATTACGCTTTCGGCGGCGGTCGGCAAGGCGACCAAGCTTGGAGGCCAGGAACATATACGGTCCCCATTTAAGGTTTTCGGGGGCCAGAACGACCCGCGCGCTTCTGGCTTTGCCGGGTGGTCGACGATTGGTGACTTGTCCAGCCCATACTGAAGCCAAAACGATGCTGCCCCCCAGGATTTGGAGGGGGGTCAGGGACTGGTGGAGCCACAACCAACCCAGGGCAACGGCAACGAGCGGGCTGACCATGCCCAGCATGGAGACGGCGGCTGGTTCCAGTCGAGCCAGCCCGCGAAACCACAGGCCATAGGTGGCGGCCGCACCGACCAGACCAAGCCAGGCAAGGGCCATCCAGTTGGTGGCGGACAATGGGGGCAGTGCCGGTTCAACAAGCATGGCCAGAGGCAGAAGCACCAAACCACCTGCAGTCAATTGCCATGCCGTGAAGCTTAGAGCGGAGACCGGCGGAGCCCACTTCCGACTGAGCACCGTACCGGCGGCCATTGAAGCCGCCCCTAGAACCCCTGCCAGAACGCCTACGGGATCAAGCGCAGCGGCGGGTCCCAGAAGCAGTAGTGCGACCCCGACCACACCAGCGACCGCCGCAATAACAGCGCCGCCCATAATGGGCGTGCCGAGCCAGGCACGCGCCAATCCGATTACCATAAGGGCCTGGACAGCGCCAAGGGTTGCCGCCACACCGCCTGGCAGCCGGTCTGCGGCGATGAAGAGCATGGTCCAGAAAAGCCCGAAATTGAGGGCACCAAGGACCAGAACGCGGCCTGTCAGGGCCAGGGGCGGGAGGCTGCGCGTGAGTGCCAGGAGCAAGATGCCTGCCGGCAGGGCTCGGAGCGCAGCCAGGGTCAGAGGGTGACCACCGGGAAGCGCCTCGGTGGTCACAATGTAAGTGCTGCCCCAGACTGCCGGTGCCAGGGCAGTCAGGAAGATATCTGATATCCGTGACATTTTGAGCTCCAGTGCCGGATGATGCAGGACTAGGCCGCGGCCGCCTCAGGCCGCGTCCAGTGCCCAATCCTCCTGTGCGAGCCGCCCTGCAACTCGGGCAACATGAGCGCCCTGAAAGCGAGCGCCGGCAAGATCGATCTCGGTTGGGTGACGGGCGCCATCAACGCCGGCGATTGTTCCGGCCCCGTAAGGTGAGCCCCCAACCACGCTTTCGCCATGTGTCTGCCCGGCAAAGGAATAGGGCAGTCCGACAATCACCATGCCGAAGTGCATGAGCGGAACCTGCGTAGACAGGATAGTGGCTTCATGGCCACCATGTTGGGACCCGGTCGAGGCAAAGACCGCACCAACCTTGCCCACCAGCGCATTGCGGGCCCACAACCCGCCTGCCTGATCAAGAAACTGCTTCATCTGCCCCGCCATCATGCCGAAGCGTGTTGGGGTTCCGAGGATGATGCCGTCGTAGTTGGCGAGGTCGCCGGGGCTGACCAGCGGCGTGTCGTCAAAAATATAGCCGGACTTCTCGCGGACGGCTTGAGGAACCGTTTCAGGAATACGGCGCAGGTCCACGATCGTCCCTTGGACGCTCAGCGCGCCTTCGGCCTCTGCCTCCGCCAATGCGCGGACATGGCCATAGCTGGAATAGTAGGCGACAAGTATGCGTGTCATTTGGATGCCTCTGGCAAGGTTTGGAATTGCCAGCAACATCCCTGACCTTGGGCGGCCGAGTAATCACCCGGCGCTCAAAACACTGTTCACGCTGCATCAAGAATGGAGATCGTTCAGCGCATCCTGAAGATGGGCAACAAAAGCCCTGGCCCTGGGGTCGGATCCCATATGCGATGCGGTGACGGCGAAGACCTCGGGCGAGGGCAGTTCGTATTCGGGCAAGACACGCGTGAGGCGTCCATTGGCCACAGGTTCACGCGATATGAAGTCTGGAAGCGTGCCGATACCGCAGCCTGCAATCAGCAGATCGCGCAGAACGACGCTGCTGCCGACCTTGATGCGCGGATGCAGTGCAAGCTTTTTGGGCTCGTCCGGCCCAAGCAATTGCCATTCGCTCTGATGGCCAGCCAGGGTGAAACCGACCACCGTGTGAGCAGCAATGTCATCGGGCCTGGTCGGCGTGCCGAAACGCTCGAGATAAGAGGGCGAGGCAAAGATTGCCTGTTTGAGTTGTCCCAAACGACGAACCATCAGCGAAGAGTCGGGTAGACTGGGTCGAACGCGGATGGATATGTCGAAGCCGCCTTCAATAACGTCGAGGATTCTATCGTCCAAAGACAGGGTAACCTCAAGCTCGGGATAGCTTTCCAGAAAGCCCGGGAGCGTTGGCGCGATTACCAGTTGTCCGAAGGAATGTGGGGCATTGATCTTGAGATGGCCGATCAGCGAACTGGCGCTGGCACGGATGTCATCCTCAAGCGCGTTTACTGCCGACAGAATGGTCACGGCCTTCTCGTAATAAGCCTGCCCCGCTTCCGTGAGTGACATGCTGCGGGTCGTGCGCGTCACCAAGGTACAGCCCAGGCTCTTTTCAAGCAGCTTGATTTCCTTGCTGAGCAAGCCGGGAGACACCCCCAGATCGCTGGCTGCACCCACAAAGCTGCCGCGCTCGACAATCCGCCGGAAGGCATTCATCACCGAAAGCTTGTCCATATTCGGCCTACGATCTCGAAACCTGCTATAGCCGACGGTAGCCGCGTTTGCGGGCGGATAAAAGCTATTCAACCTCGTCGAGGGGGCGAGGGCTGAGTGCAGGCTGGTCTAAATGCCGCTGAGTTCCTCGGCGAGGAAGTCGAACACCATTCGGACTCGCCTAGAGGTGTTGAGCTCGCGGTGTGTGGTTAGCCAGATGGGAAAAACAAAGGCTGGAGCCTTGTCATCAAGGGCGCGGACAATGCCAGGGGTGCTTTCGCCTAGAAATTCCGGGACCATGCCAATACCCAGACCAGCCTTGAGCAGTTCCCAATGGACCAGATGGCTGTCTGCCAGGATGGTTAGATTACTGCGGTCGATGGGCAAGCCCGCCTCTACCAATCCGGCCAGATAGGTAGTACGTCGACCTGCTGGCTGTTGCCGTTCGCCGGAGCGTCCTGTGCGATCGCTCCAGGAGCGACAAGGGCCGAGAGCGCTGTGGTAGCCAATGCGATACGTTTCATCGTTACCTCCGATTGTTGTGAATTGTGCCAACGCCGCCCCCGCGCGTGATGTTGCGTTGCATTTCCTATGTTGTGTTCGACCTGCCGCGCCGAACCGGTGCGCTTTTCGCGATTGAGGCAGCCGCAGGGCCTGGGGTGTGCCCGATCCGGCGATCAGGGCGAAATCTGACGCTCGCTTTCAAGCTGCTGCAGACCGCCTGCCAGTCATCAGGCGTCGTGGGTGAGGCGACCCAGTTGTGCGGCTGCGCGTTTTGCGGCGCCGGTCACAGCCGGAACCGTCGGTCGCCGGGCTGCATTGGCTTAGACAGCCGGCTTCATTGGGATGCCGGCACGGAACAATTCAACGGAGGATGAGATGGCTGAAGTCAAAGGAGAGCTTTTGTCCCTCAACGATACTCAGTTAACGACCAAGGAGTCCGCCGAGGACATCAGAGGGCGCGATGTGCTGGATGCATCCGGAGACAAGATCGGTCACGTCAGCGACCTCCTGGTCGATGACGGCGAAAAAAAGGTCCGCCTCATGGAAGTCGCCCACGGTGGGCTTTTGGGCATTGGCGAGGAAAAGGTGTTCGTGCCCATCGACGCAATCACGGATATAGGCGCCGATGCAGTGCACATCGATCGATCGCGCGAGCATGTGGCCCGTGCACCCGTCTACGATCCCGAGATCGGGGAAAGGCGGGACTATTATGAAGGTCTTTACGACTATTACGGATATGCGCCGTTCTGGGGGCCCGGTTACGCTTATCCCGCCTATCCGTACTTCTGAACGCCGCGGGACACCACGGCTGGGCCGAAGCTGCTGCCCCAAACCGCGAGGGCAATTTTCGTCCGCACCCCCTGGTGTGGCTGCGGCTTGGCGCTGAATCGGTTCGCTATCCTGAGTTTAGAGATTGCCTCGCGTTCTCGGCAACCGGCAACTTTCTCCAAGTGAGCTCATTGGCCATAGCCAAACGGGATGTCATGCAGCCACCGAAAGGAGCGCGTTATGAGACACTGTTTCAAGGCCCTTGCGACCTTTGCCCTTGTCGCTTCCACCTCCCCTGCCATCCTGGCACAGGAGTCCAATGGAAACGATGGAGCAGCAGCCGAGGGTCAGCCGGTAGCCGAGCGATCGATTGGGCCGGTGACGGTCGACCAGATCGTGGGGTTCGACGAGGGCCGCAGCCTCGTCGTCATTGCGGTTGAACAAGAAGGCGAGGGCGATGCGGACAATGATGACATCGGCATAGAGGCGATGGTCGATGATCAGTCGGCGGACTTCGAGGCCATCCTCGATGCCATCGAAGAGAACCCTGTCATTTACGAGCAACTGCGCGCGGAAGGCTACGAGCGCGGCGATATACTTGCCGTGGGCCTGGACGACGACCGCGCACTCACGATCAGGGTTCACGCCGACAGCGAATAGGCACGCCTTCGCAAGGAACACAATGTGAGCCACCGCGCTGTCCGGAATGGCGCGGCGGTTCTGCGGACAAACGCGGCCGGAGCATGTTCTATAGCGAGGCGGGTGACGATTTTGATTCCAGCCGCTGCCCGGTGCCAGAGTTGAACAAATGAAGGTTTGCAAGGGGCAGAATGAGTTTCTCGGTTGCTCCGGCGTACCATCGGCCGCCAGCAGCCCTTACCGTCACCAGTTCATCGACCCCATCCACGGCAACGTAGACGAGCGATTCCTTGCCAAGGATTTCCACCGCCTCGATCCGTCCTGCAAGCGAAATGGCCGGACGGGGATCGTCGCCCAGAACGATATCTTCGGGGCGTATCCCGATGGTGCACCCTGCCTGCGGGACAATATGGGGCAGATCAACACCATGAGCTGCAAGGGCAGCCGCCTCGAGCAGGTTCATGCCCGGCGAGCCGATGAAACGCGCAACGAAGGTCGTGCGGGGCCGCTCGTAGAGTTCGGTGGGCGTTCCGACCTGCTCGATATTGCCTGCGTTCATGACAACGAGGCGATCGGCCAGGGTCATGGCTTCGAGCTGGTCGTGAGTGACGTAGATCGCCGTGGTGTCGAGCGTCTTTTGCAGCCGGCGGATTTCAACCCGCATCTGTCCGCGCAGCTTGGCGTCCAGATTGGAGAGGGGCTCGTCAAACAGGAAGGCGCGGGGCTTGCGAACGATGGCACGCCCCATGGCGACGCGCTGGCGCTGCCCGCCCGATAGCGCTGCCGGGCGGCGCTCAAGATAGGGTTCGAGTTCGAGGATGCGGGCAGCCTCGGCTACGAGAGCCTGACGGTCCTGCTTGCCGACACCGCGATTCTTCAATCCGTATTCGAGATTGCCGCGCACGGACATGTGCGGATAGAGCGCGTAATTCTGGAACACCATGGCAATGTCGCGGGCGGCAGGTTCGACGGTGTTGACCACGCGCCCGTCAATGGCGATCGTCCCGCTGGTGATGGTTTCAAGGCCGGCAATCATCCGCAGAAGCGTCGATTTTCCGCAGCCGGACGGGCCGACCAGAACCATGAGTTCCCCCGGTTCGACGGCAAGGTCGATGCCGTGCAGGGCCGTGACATTGCCCGAATAGACTTTCCGGGCCTGATTGATTGCAATGCTCGACATTTTCCAGTTTCCGTCCTTAGAGGGTTGAGGGCGCCAGATCGGCGACGATCAGCGCGGCCAGATCCTGCGCGCCCACGGCCACGCCGGCAGCGCCGGCCGCCAGCAGCACTTCGCGCCGGTCGGGGCGCGGATCGTTGGGATCGACAAAGCCGATGGCCTTGACCCCGGCGGCGCGGGCGGCCTGGATGCCATGATGGCTATCGTCGACCATGATTGAGCGTTCCGGGCGCGCATCGAAAGCCGCGAGGCAGTAGAGCACCAGATCGGGCGCCGGTTTGGGCCTGGCGACCATTTCGGCACTGAAGATATGGGGGGCAAAAATATCCCATAGCTCAAGCAGTCCGAGGCTGTTTTTCAGGCGTGCCATCGTGCTGTTCGAGGCAACGCATTTTGGCACATCAAGCGCCCGCAGCAGCGGCTCTATACCGGCCATGGCGCGCAATTCCCGCGCAAACGCCGCGTACACATCGGAATGCCAGCTCGAAAACAGGCTATCGAGCGCGGTGATGCCCGCTGCTTCGAAATAGAAGCGCAAATCGCTTTCGGACTTTCCGGTGAAGGTGCGATGAGCTTCTTCGGCGCTCATCGAAAGGCCGGCGGCGCTGAGGGATTGGGCCAGAGTGCGGCTGGCGATCGGCTCGCTGTCGATGAGCACGCCGTCGCAATCGAAAATGACGAGATCGAGCGGCCGGGTCATAGGCGGTTCACTCCCGCCATTCCATCGAGCACGGCAAAGCTTTGGAAGATCGCGGCGCTGGCATTCGGGTCCTTGCGGTCGGACACCGCGACGAAATCGGCCCGCGCCTGTTCAGACGAGAGCGAAAGAATGGCATAGCCATGCTCGCGGCTGCTGGCGAATTTGAGGTGCGGGTTTTCGGCCAAAGCCGTCGAGACACTTGCTTGGCTTGGCCCATCGGAGGTGATCGACCCGGTCACAAATTCGGTGGCGAGGGTTGCGCTGTCAGGATTTGCGAAATCCTCTTTGACGTCGGCGGCGTAGAACGCATGCAGATCACCACCGATGACCAGCGGATTGGCCGTGCCCGAGGCGCGCACCGAATCGAGAAGCCGGGTGCGGGCCGAGCGGTATCCATCCCAGCCATCGAGATTGTACCCGGTTGCGTCTCCCGCCTTTGTGTCGCGTTCGGAGAGCAGCGTCTGCTGGGCGATGACCGTCCATTTGGCGTGCGAGGCATCGAGGGTTGCGTCGAACCAGGCTTCCTGCGCGTCACCGAGCATGGTGCGTCCGGGCACATCTTCGGAGACTTCGAGCGGTGCCGAACGGTATTGGCGGGTGTCGAGCATGGCGATGTCGAGCAAATGCCCGAACCCGTGCCGTCCATAGATTTTGAAATCGGTAAAATCGCGGCTGGTGATTGGCGGAACGGGCATATGCTCGTACCAGGCCTGGTAGGCCGCAGCCCGCTGGCGCAAGAATTTTTCGCCTCCGACGACATTGGGGGCGTCGTCATCGGCGTAATTGTTGATGACTTCGTGGTCGTCCCAGACGGCGAGCCAGGGGAAACTGGCGTGGGCGGCCTGCAGGTCGGGATCGGATTTGTACTGGGCGTGCCGCTCCCGGTATTCGCTCAAAAGGGTTGGCGGCCAGCCATTGCCGTGCCGGCGCACCAGATGGGTGCCGTAGCTGACCTCGTAGATATAATCGCCCAGATGGACGACGAGATCGAGGTCGCGTTGGGCCATGTCGCGATAGGCGCTGTAATAGCCCTGCTCATATTGCTGGCACGACGCGAAGGCGAAGGTGAAACGATCGTTTGCCGCGTCGGCGGCGGGCGCAGTGCGAGTGCGGCCGACCCTGCTTTCGGCATTGCCGCAGCGGAAGCGATAGAAATACCAGCGGCCGGCCCCAAGACCCGTCACCGCCACATGGACCGAATGGCCCCATTCCTGAACCGCCCGATAGATGCCGGAGCGGACCGGCCGGGAAAATGCTTCATCCTCGGCCACCTCCCAGAAAACTTCCATTGGGGGAATGGCGACCTCAGGGATCGGCGCGAAGGGATCAGCGAGCGGGACCGCCTCGACCGGAAAGACCAGTCGCGTCCAGAGGATGACGCCGTCGGGCGTCGGGCAGCCTGATGCCACGCCGAGGGAAAACGGATCGGTGTCGAAAGTTTGCGCACGCGCGCTTCCAAGGCTTGGCCAAATAGCGGCGGCGGCCAGGCCGGTGCCGAGAAAAAGGCGGCGGTTCAATAAGGGCACGAAGGTCTCCACACAAGTGCTTTCAGTTTTCAGGCCGAAAGGGCAAGCCGGTCGCGAACGGACAGGGCGAGGACCGGATCGTCCGAGGTCAGATAGCCGGTGCGGCGCTCGAGCCAGAACGCGATATCCTCTTCGGTGTTGGGCACCCAGGCGCCGAGTTGCTCGAGCGGCAATATGGCGAGAACCGCGTCCCAGTGTTCGGCGAGCAGGGATTTTTCGATGGCAATGATGTCCGCACGATCCAAAGCCGCCCGCAGCGTCTGCTCGAGTCCGCGCGTTTGCGCCGATTTGTGGTTGACCGAGCAGAGCCGCGGAATGTCGGGGGCAGCGACTTTGCAAGCGTCCAGCACGTCAAGGTTGAAGCTGGTCATGTGGCTCCTGCCGGCCAGCCCGAACCGGATAAGGGTCGCGGCCACCCGCTCGGGGAGACCGGGATAGGGGGTGCCCGTTTCGTCGGATTTGAGCTCGACATGGAGATGGCAATTGCCTTCGGCCAGCACCTCGAGCACTTCGGCCAGGGTGGGCAGGGTGTCGGGGCTGTCCTTTAGACGCAGCGTGCGGCGCTGTTGGGGGGTGACCAGCCGCACGGGACCGGAGCCCTCCGCGGTGCGGGCCAGCGTCGCGTCGTGGATCACCAGAAGTTCGCCGGCATCGGAGAGATGCACGTCGAATTCGAC
>DFMV01000008.1:28522-73226 GCA_002375765.1 Rhizobiales bacterium UBA3584
GCGATGATGACGGTCATCATGTCCTTTTGCGTCGTGAACAGCAGGGGCCAGAGATACTGGTTCCAGCCATAGACAAAGAGGATGATGGCCAGCGCGGCGATGTTGGGGAGCGAAAGAGGCAGCAGGATATCGCGCAGGAATTTCATGGGCGTGGTGCCGTCGAGCTTGGCGGCCTCGCACAGATCTTCGGGCACGGTCATGAAAAATTGCCGGAACAGGAACACCGCCGTTGCCGACGCGATGAGCGGCAGCGTCAGGCCCGGATAGGTGTTGACCAGGTTCCAGTTAAAGCGTGCATCGACGGTGTATCCGGTGAGCATTTCGATCAGAAACGAGATGCCGGTTGTGTCCATCAACCAGCGGATCGGCCCGGCCACGTCGGCCACCGATTCATAGGTTGGCAGGATGCGCACCTCGACCGGCAGCATGAGCGACATGAAGATCAGCCAGAAGGCGGTCAGCCGGAAGGGAAACCGAAAATAGGTGATGGCAAAGCCAGCAAGGATCGACAGGACGATCTTGCCCACCACGATGCCGGTGGTAACGATGAGCGTGTTGATAAAGGACTGCCCGAAATCGGCGGTTTCCCATGCGATCGCCAGGTTCTCGAAAAACATCTCGCCGGGCACCATCGGCATGGGGACCTGCTGGATGGCCTGCCCGGTGTGCGAGCCGGCCACGAAGGCGAAATAGAGCGGCGCGCAAACGATGATCGCCCCGACGATCAGGATGACGTGGCAGACGATAGTGAGGACGGGACTACGCTCGATCATGGCTAAACCTGATAGTTGACCTTGCGGTCCATGGCGCGGAACTGGAGCACGGTGAAGGTGACCGCGAGGATCATCAGGATAACCGACTGGGCGGCGGACGAGCCCAGATTGAGCATGACGAAGCCGTCCTGATAGACCTTGTAGACCAGCGTTGTGGTCGAGCCGGCAGGCCCGCCGCTGGTCACCGCATCAATGATCGGAAAGGTGTCGAAGAGCCCATAGACCATGTTGATGATGAACAGGTACATGATCGTGGGCGTGATGAGGGGCAGCGAGATCGTGAAGAACCGCTTGAGCTGGCCGGCGCCGTCGATGGCGGCTGCCTCACGCAGGGATTGCGGCACGGCCAGCATGGCGGCCACGAGGAATATGTAATCGTAGCAGATGTGCTTCCAGACCGCCGAAATGGTAATCAGGATAAGCGCGTCGCCCGAGCGCAGGTTCGGATCCCAGGGCAGGCCCATGGCGTGGATACCCATGGCGACCGGGCCGACAGTGGGGTTGAACAGATAAGCCCAGATGGCGCCCGAGATCACCGGCGCAATGGCGTAGGGCAGCAACAGGATGCTGCGATAGGCGAAGCGGCCGCGAATGATGTGGTCGGTGGCGAAAGCCAGTGCCCCGGCCAATGCCAGCGTCGCGATGTTCTGGACGATGGTGAACCAGAAGGTCAGCCATGCGCTGTTGCGGTAGGACTCGCTTGCGAACAGCTCGGTAAAGTTGCGCCAGCCGACAAACAGCGATTTCCCGCCGAACGGGTCGACCTGGACGAAAGCGAGCGAGAGCGCTTTCCAGGAGGGAATGAAAAAGAAGAACAAGAGGATGATCAGTTGCGGCGAGAGCAGCGCCGCAGCGATCCAGTGGTTCTTGAAATGCGCGCGCTTGAGGCCGTCTTCGCTGGACCGCGTGAGCCTTTCAAACAGGCGACGGCCATCGAAGAGAGGGGTGCCTTTCGGCACCCCTGCGGGGACGAGAACGTCAGCTGCCGGCATGGAGCTGCTCGAACTGGCGCAGGATTTCGTTGCCACGGGCAACCGAGCTGTCCAAGGCCTCCTGCGCGGATTTCTGATCGGTCCAGACCGCTTCGAGTTCCTCGAGCAGCACGGCCCACCACTGGTTGGAATTGCCAAATCGCATGCCGCGCGAGTTTTCGGTCGGCTCGTGACGGGTGAGCTGAAGCAGCGCAATTTCGCGGGTCGGATGCTCCTCGAAGAAGCCCTGCTCGGCCATCAGCTCGTAGGCTGCGTTGGTGACCGGGATATAGCCGGTCTGTTCGCTCCACCAGGCCTGGGTTTCGGGCTGGGCAACGAAGTCGATGAAGGCGGCAGCCGCGGCGTATTCCTCGTCGGCCTTGCCCTGGAGAACCCAGAGGGCCGCGCCGCCAATGTTGGAATTGTGGGGTTCGACGCCAGCCTCGTGGGGCTGAAGGGTGGCGCTCCAGTTGAACTGGGCCTCGGCCTCGACGCCGGCATGGGAGGCCGTTGAGGCCGACCAGGTCGAACACGTGCCCGAATTGAACAGCTGGGCGGGCGACATGCCATTGCCCGAGAGCTGGATGATGCCGTCATCGATCCAGCGCTTGAGACGCTCGACCTGCTGGACCACCGGGGTTGTGTTGTAGACATATTCGGTGCCAAGCCCGTCAAAGCCATTGGCTTGCGTCCCGAAGGGATAGTCGTTGATGGTCGAGTAGCCTTCGAGCAGGCTCCAGGGGAAGTCTGAGTTCAGCACCATTCCGCATTCGGAGATGCCCTGGTCCTTTATCGCGTAGAGCTGCTGTTCGAATTCGTCCCAGGTTTCGGCCGGCTTGTCGAACCCGGCTGCCTCGAAATGATCGGCATTGAACCACATGATGCCGGTCGAGGAGTTGAACGGCAGGGCGGCTGGCGCGCCATCGACCACGTAGAAATCGGCGACAGGGGCAATAAAATCGCTCCAGTCGGTGTCATAGCCCTGCTCGGCCATCAGCTGGTTCACCGGAACCGCGGCATCCGAAAAGAGCATCGTGAGGAAGCTGCGTTCCGTGGCCTGGATGATGGTGGGATGCTGGCCGACGCGATAGGCTGCAATCATGGCGGCGAAGGTTTCTTCGTAATTGCCCTTGCGAACACCGACGACTTCATAATCGTCCTGACTGGTGTTGAAGTCGGCAATCATTTCCTGAATGGCCTCTTCGATGCGGCCGCCATTGGCGTACCACCATTCGATGGTCGTCTTGTCCTGGGCCAGAGCGGGCAGCGCCATAACGGCAAGCGATCCCGCGAGGGCCGTCAGAGCGGCGCCCCTGAAAATCGTGTTCATCGTCCTCGTCCTTGTTTCGATCCGTTTCTGAATGAAACGGGTTGAATTTCTCGCCGTTCGCGGCAATTGAACTCATGCCGCCTTGCGGTCGCTCGATACCGTTACGTTACATATGTTACGGTCGCGTGACATATGTAACAATGAGGGATGACGATGCAGGACGAGAGCGAGGACCTCATGGTTCAGGCCGCGTGGTACTATCATGTCGAGGGCATGACCCAGGCCGGCATCGGCGAGCGGCTGAACCTGACGCGCAGACGGGTCAACGAAATGCTGGCGCAAGCCCATGAAACTGGGCTGGTTTCGGTGCATTTCAACTCCCCACTCAGCCTGTGTGCCGAACTCGAATCGCGGCTGTGCAACAGGTTCGGGCTCGAGGCAGCGGTGGTTGTGCCCACCCCCTCGGATCCGGCGCTCGCGCACAAGGTGCTGGGCAAGGCGACGGCCGACTATCTCACGCGGCTGATCAGTGCACGCAAACCGCACGCCATCGGCCTGGGCTGGGGCACGACTCTGCGCGAGACCATAATGTCGGCCCGGCCGCAGAATTTCGAACGCCTGGAAGTCTATTCGATAATGGGCGGGCTGACCCACGGCACCGAGATCAACACCTTTGAGATCGTGCGCAGTTTTGCCGAGCGTTTCGGGGCCAGCGGCAATTATCTGGTCGCCCCGATCTATATGGACAGCGCCGAAGCCCGCGAGGCAATCGTTGCCCAGAGCAGCTTTCGCAAGGCGCTCGAGGCGATCTGCAATGCCGATGTTGGACTGGTCAGCGTCGGCGACGTGTCGGACAAGTCGCTTCAGGTCCGCTACGGACTGCCCGAAGGGGTAACACCCCACGATCTGGTGAGCGCCGGAGCCGTGGGCGATGTCATTGGCCGCTATGTCGACGGCGAAGGGCGGCAGATCGACCACCCGCTCAACCATCAGGTCATGTCACCCGAGCTCGACGATTTCAGGAAGATCCCTACCCGCATCGTCGCCTCGGGCGGACAGCACAAGCACGCCATCATGCGTGCGGTCGTTGCCGCCGGGCACGTCAATGTCGTGATCACCGATGCAGACTGCGCGAACCATCTTCTTGCCGATGGGGCGGAGCCCTGACCGCTTCCGGAGCGGTCCACTCGCCAGCCGGGATTTCCATTATTCCAGTTCGGCGATGGCCTGATGCTGGCTGAGAAACACTTTGCCGCTCAGGCGCTCGAGAAAGTCGGTGTGCCTGAGCCTGTCCATGACCGGCCCCTTGACCTCGGACAGGTGAAGGTCGATCCCCTGGTCAGCCAGCCGCATGTTGATGGCTTCGAGGCTTTCGAGCGCTGACATGTCGATGGCGTTTATCGCAGGGCACATGAGAACCACGTGCCTGATCCCGGGCTGCTCCGCAACCAGACCGGCAATGCGGTCTTCGAGGAACCGGGCATTGGCGAAATAGAGACTTTCGTCCACGCGCAGAGACAGGATATGGGGGGCCACTTCCACCTCATGGCGCAACACGTTGCGGAAATGCTCGGTGCCGGGAACGCGGCCAACCACGGCCGTATGCGGCCTGGAGGTGCGATAAAGAAAGATCGCGATAGAGGCGATGATGCCCGATGAGATGCCCGGCTCGACGCCTGCGACCAGTGTCACCCCGAGGGTGATCGCAACGGCCGCAAAATCGGCGCGGGCGTAGTTGAGCGCCTTTTTCAGGATCGAGAGATCAACCAGGGAAAGCACCGCGACAATGATCGTTGCGGCCAGAACGGCCTTGGGCAACAACGCCAGGAAAGGCGTGAGCACGATAGTGGCGATGGCTATTCCGACGGCGGTGAAGGCCCCGGCGGCGGGTGTTGCGGCGCCGGCATCGTGGTTGACCACCGATCGGGCAAAGCCCCCGGTCACCGGATAGCCCGAGCCGATAGCAGCGGCGATATTGGCGGCGCCGAGCCCAATCAATTCCTGGTCGGGATCGATCCGTTCGCGCTTTTTTGCGGCCAGCGTCTGGGCGACCGAAATCGACTCCACGAATCCCACAACGGTGATGATGAAAGCGGGGCCGGCAAGGGCGAGAACCAGATCGAGGCTGAGATTGGGCAAGGAGAGCATGGGCAGGCCCTGCGGCACATCGCCGACCAGCGCCACGCCCTTGTCCCCCAACCCGAAGATGGCTGAGGCGGCGATTGCGACAAGGACCACGGCGACGGGCCCTGCCCGAACGGCAAAAATCGCTGCGGCCGGCGACACGCCGATTGCCAGGAGTTGGCTTTTCAACCCGGTTCTGATCCAGACCAGCGCCACGAGCGAGGCCGCGCCGACCGCGAGGGTGTAGAGATTGATCTGATCGATATGGACCCAAAGGGAAGTAACGAGCTCGGGCATGGCGTGGCCGTGGCTGGAAATGCCCAGCAGAGCGCCCAATTGGCTCGTGGCGATGATGATTCCCGAGGCTGAAATAAAGCCCGCGATCACGGGATGGGACAGAAAGTTGGCGAGAAAGCCGAGCTTGAACAGGCCCAGAACAACCAGCATGCCCCCCGAGAGCAATGCCAGCACGATGGCCGCGCTGGCATAATCGGCGGTGCCTTCGGCCGCAAGCCGCCCGACCGCGGCCGCTGTCATGAGGGAAACAACAGCCACGGGCCCCACCGCAAGCGAGGTGGACGACCCAAAGATCGCGTAGGCAATCAGCGGCAGGATGGACGCATAGAGTCCAACCTCCGGTGGCAGCCCGGCAAGGAGGGCATACGCCAGCGATTGCGGGATCAGCATGATCGTGACGATTATCGCCGCGACGGCGTCACGGCCAAACCGATCCCGGTTATAGTGCCGGCCCCAGTCGAGGATGGGAATATATCGGGCAAGCACCGAAGCGGCTCCTAGCGCTTGAGGGTGGCGTAAAGGCTACCGGCGCGGGCACCCGACCGGCAATACCCGAGGACGGGTCCGTCGATTTGGGCCATCGCTTCATGGAAGCGGATGATCTGCCCCTCGCCCAGCATGCCCGAAACCGGAATGTGGACGATGTGCAGCCCGTGCTGTTCGGCCGCTTTTGCAACCTCGTCGAACGCGGGCTGGCCGCGCTCTTCGTCATCGGGGCGTGCGCAAACGATGCCGGAAAAGCCAAGCCTTGCGATCTCGGCCATATCGGTGGGGGTGATCTGGCCGGTGGTTGCGAACCGGTCGTCGATCCTGTTGATGTTCATTGGTGTCACCTCAGTTATCAGGTTGAGTGAAAGATCAGGCGCTCTGGGCGCCAAGGCGCGTGGCGAGAGCATGACGGGCGGAGCGCGCCAGGGCTATTCCCCCGATCATGGCGGCAACGAAAACCGCCGCGTCGAGCTCACCCAGTCCAAGAGCCGGAATGGCGCCGCCGGGGCAGAACCCGGTTATGCCCCATCCGATCCCGAAGACCGCCGATCCGGCCAGCAAGGGCAGATCGACGCGCCGGGAGGTGGGCAGATGGAAGGTGCGGTCAAAAAGCGGGGCCCGACGCTTGAGCACCAGGCGGTAGCCCAAGGCGGTCACGATCAGCGCGCCGCCCATAACAAAGGCCAGCGAGGGATCCCAGGTGCCGAAAAAATCGAAGAAATTGAGCACCTTGGCCGGATTGGCCATGCCCGAGATGGCGATGCCGGCGCCGAAAATGAGACCGATAAGGGCTGCGAACAGTGGCTTTTGCATCAAAGACCTCCGAGGACGTGGCGGACAACAAAGACGGTTGCGGCCGTTGCGGCCATGAAGACGCCGGTTGCAACCAGAGAGCGCGGCGAGAGGCGGGCGATGCCGCACACACCATGGCCGGAGGTGCAACCCGACCCGAAGTAAACGCCGATGCCGACAATCACCCCGCCCCCAATGAGCCAGGGCATGGGAATAGCGCTCTGGAAATCGATCACATTCCCCCAAAGGGCGGTGATCATCGCCGGCGCGGCGATAGCGCCAAGAAGGAAAGTGGCGCGCCATGCCCAGTCGGGCGAAACCGGTGGCACAACGGCCGAAAGGATACCGGTCATGCCGGCAATTCGGCCGTGGAAGGCCATGAGTAGCACCGAGGCCAGCCCGATGAGGGCGCCGCCGGCGAGCGAGAGGAATGGGGTAAATTCAGTCAATGGCGATCCCTTTCGCAAACCCGATGATGGGGACGGACGGGCCGCCCAAGGGTTTGCTGATTTCGTGTTACTGGCCGGCGGGCGCGCAGAAGAGTTCGTACATGGTGCCGATCACTGCGCGGACCTTGGGGTCAGCGATATGGTAGTAGACGGCCTTGCCTTGCTTGCGACCGGCAATCATGCCGGCGGTGCGCAGCTCGGCCAACTGCTGGGACAGACCGGGCTGACGGATATCGAGCAGGTCCTCGAGTTCGCGCACGCTGCGCTCACCCTCGGCCAATGCGCAGACAACAAGCAGCCGGTCACGATTGGCGAGCTTTTTGAGAAAGCTCGATGCTTCATCGACCCTGGACTTGATGGTGCGCGTTTCGGCCGACAGTTCGGCGTTCTGGGTCATTGGGCTACCATGCTGTCTCATGGAGAACGTTGAGCGGAATCTTGAGGTAGCGTCTGCCGTTGTCTTCGGGCTCGGGCAAGCGCCCCCCGTTGGTGTTTATCTGGAGCGCGTGCAGGATCAGCTTGGGCATCGGCAGGGTCTTGTCGCGCGCCTCACGCGCCGCGACGAAGTCGTCCACTGTCTTGAATTTGGACATGTGGATGTTTTTTGCCTTTTGCTCGGCCACGGTCGATTCCCACCGCGGTTCGCGACCACCCGGCTGGTAGTCGTGGCCGGTAAAGATGCGGGTCTCGTCGGGAAGTGCCAGAATGGCCTGAATCGAATTCCACAGAACCCTTGCATCTCCGCCCGGGAAATCGGCGCGCGCGGTGCCGCTGTCTGGCATGAACAAGGTGTCATGCACAAAGGCAGCGTCGCCGATGACGTAGGTGATCGATGCCAGCGTGTGGCCGGGCGAAAACATGACGCGAGCCGGGATGTTGCCGAGCTTGAAGGTTTCGCCATCGGCGAACAGCTTGTCCCATTGGGATCCGTCGTCGCGGAAATCAGGCCAGTTGTAGATGCCCTTCCAGAGCCTTTGCACATCGGTCACCCGCTCGCCGATTGCAGTGGGGGCGCCGGTCTTTTCCTTGATGTAGCTGGCCGCCGAGAAATGGTCGGCGTGAGGATGTGTGTCGAGAATCCACTCGAGCTCATAGCTACGCTCGGCAATGAAGGCCAGAATCTTGTCGGCCTGCTCGGTCCCGGTGGTGCCGGACTTTTCGTCATAGTCGAGCACCGGGTCGATGATGGCGCATTTCCCGGTTTCGGGATCCGCCACAACGTACTGGATGGACCAGGTGCGAGGCTCGAAAAAACCGGTGACTTCGGGTTTGGTACTCATATGGGTGTCCTGCAGAGTTCAGTGTGTGATGGGTCGGTTATTGGCTATATAATTTTGCTTGCATTTTTTTGCAAGTAAAAAAAATTCACTTTGGTCTGCATCGAATTTCCGCCCTGACCGAACGGCCGGAACGGCCAGACTTGCCCGGGCCGAATGTGCTGGCCGCACCCCGCCCAAGGGCAGCCGATTGTCGGATTTCTTCAATCGTGGGCACGGCGCGAGATCTATAACCGACGACATCAACTCCGGCCCTTTACCAACAAGGAGAATTTTGATGTCTGTTTCAGCGAAAAGAGTTGCCGCCACGCTCGCATTGGGTCTGCTCTCGAGCGTTTCCCTCGGGGCCGAAACGGTGGTCGACCTGCCCAACGGGATCAGGGGGACGCTTGCCGTTCCCGACAGTGGCGCGAGCGGCGCTGCGGTTGTCGTGCTGCACGGCTTTGGCAGCTCGCGTGACGAAGTCGGCGGACTGTTTGCCGTGCAGGCGGCAGATCTCGCTGCCAAGGGCATCGCCTCGCTGCGCATCGATTTTCGCGGATATGGCGAGAGTGAGGGCGAGATGGCCGACACCACGCTTGAGGGATTGATTGCCGACGCGGCAACCGCCCGTACCTTCCTTGCGGGCGTCGAGGGCGTGGATGGCGCCCGTCTCGGAGTGATCGGCTACAGCTTCGGCGCGGCCGTGGCAATGCTGGAGCCCGACGATTTCAAGACGGTTGTCGTCTGGGGTCAGATGGGCGATCTGCAGACCGAATTCCACGAATTTCTGGGACAGGAGTTCTATGACAGAGCGGCGGCCGATGGCGTCGCCAGCGCCGATCTGGGGTGGCGGACAATCTCTCTCAAGCAGTCCTTTTTCGAGAGCCTTGCCCGGCACGACCTGGCGGATCGCTTCGCAGGCTATGCCGGGTCATTCCTCACCATTGCCGGCGCCGCCGACCCTGCTGTGAACTATTTCGACCAGTATTTGAGCCTTGCGGCGGGGCGAACCGATGCGGTGGTGATACCGGGAGCGGACCACATGCTCGGCGTTTTCAGCGACCAGCCCGAAATTGGCCAGCAGGTCATCGACAAGACCACCGCATGGCTTGGCCAAACACTCTAGCCGTAAGCGTTGAAGGGTGCGGGCCGGACGTAAAGTCCGGTCCGCCCTTGTTTGCCGATTGCATAAATTGCTGATCGTGTCAGAGTTGCCGCAGCGAAATCGGGCTGGCGGCATGCATCGCGTCGTGAAATTGGAAGGGTGGACGTCTCCGGTCGTGGAGTCGGTGACCCACACCACATTCGAAGAAGACGGCAGCACATTGATGCGGCCCGATGGCCGCTGGGACTTCGTGATGATGAAGACCGCGGCAGGCGTTCTGGTGCTGCGCACCGGCCTTACCACGACGGCCGTTACGCACAGTTTCTCTGCCGGTGATGAAATCCTCTCCATTGCCTTCAAGCCTTCCAGCTATATGTCGCTGATGCCGGGCGAGCGGATGCGGGACGAGGGCGTGGTCCTCCCAGACGCCGGCCAGGGCCGTTTCTGGTTGGGGACGGATGTGCTGGAAATCCCCACCTTCGACACAGTGGATCGGTTCGTGGACAAGCTGGTTCGAGGCGGTATTGTCGAGGACAACATCGTGGTGGCGTCCGTCGTATCGGGGCACCCGATGGCGATGTCGGAGCGCACGATGCAGCGGCATTTTCTGAAAACCACGGGGCTTACCTACAAGGCCTTTACCCAGATCGAACGGGCCCAGAAGGCGCTGGCCCTGCTGCAGCAGGGACGCCCCGCCGCGGACGTCGCCTTTGCCCTGGGCTATGCCGACCAGCCCCATATGATCCGCTCGCTCAAGGCGATCATGGGCCAGACCCCAAGGCAGGTCGCCACTCTCTAATCTGTCGGAAATCTTCAATCGCTGCGTCGATGCGCTGGTTAGAAAGGGTGCACTTTCAACCCAGCAAGGACGCAGAAGATGACCGATATCACCCCCTTTGAGATTGCCATTCCGGAAAGCAAGCTGGCCGATTTGCGCCAGCGGCTGGCCAACACCAATTTCGCCAACGAGATAGTCGGCGGGGGCTGGAGCTACGGTCCGACGGGCGAATTTGTCGGCCGCATGGTCGAGCGCCTGCTCAACGGTTTCGACTGGCGCAAACAGGAAGCGGCCATTAACCGCCATCCACAATTTATGACCGAGATCGATGGCCAGACCATCCATTTCCTCCACGTCAAATCGGGTCAGCCCGAAGCCACGCCTCTCCTGTTGCTGCATGGCTGGCCGGGCTCGTTCGTTGAATTTCTCGATGCCATCGCGCCGCTTACGGCGGCCGGTTTTGATCTTGTCATTCCCTCGCTGCCGGGCTTTGGCTTTTCGGGACCGACGCGGGACGCGGGCTGGAACGACGGGCGCATTGCCAACGCGCTGCTCGAGCTGATGACACGGCTCGACTATGAGCGGTTCGGTGTCCAGGGCGGGGACGCGGGAGCGGTAATCGCGCCGACCATCGCCCGCGCCGCGCCCGAGCGGGTTACCGGGGTTCACGTCAATGCGGCGACCATGGGCTTTATTCCCATGGGCCCGATCGAACCGAGCGAAATCGCGACCTTCAGCGATGCGGAAAAGACGCGGTTGCAGCGCCTGCAACAGTTCATGGCGGAACGTTTCGGTTTCAACGCCCTGCAATCGAGCCGGCCGCAGACAGTGGCCTATGGCATCACCGACTCACCGGCCGGGCTGATCGCCTGGCTTGGCGACATGTTCGCCGGGTTCGGCGACAGCCCCGACGCTGTGGAGCAGGACAAATTCCTCACCAATGTGCTGATCTACTGGTTCACGGGAACGGCTGCCTCGTCGATCCGGCTCTACTACGAGAACGCCCACGACCCTGAAGCCTGGTCGCCCAAGCCCAATTCCGGCGTGCCGACCGGTGTTGCGATCTTCGGCCGCGACGAGGTCGCCATCCGCCGCTATGGCGAGACCGGCAACACCATCGTGCGCTGGACTGAACTGGACACCGGCGGCCACTTTGCCGCGATGGAGGTGCCCGAGGTTTGGGCTGGAGAGGTCGCCGCCTTCTTTTCGAATCTCAAATCATGAGCGTGAGCGTGGCGGCCGTGGGCCGCCGCGTTACCCCACCCCGGTGGGACGTAACAATCGCGATAGGGCAGTTGCCCTGCCTGCCAAACTCCGGCACGCTGCTTGACCTGAACGTTGCGAGGAGAATGAGAATGCGCGGGCTTTACCGGATTGCAGGCATCTTGTTGGCGACGACAGCCATGGCTGGGGCCGCTCATGGCGAGACGCTCCGATGGTCGGCGACGACCGATCCATCGACGATGGACCCGCACGCGGCCAATCTGGCGCCAGTGACCTCGTTTCTCAACAATATTTACGAAGGACTCATCCGGCGCGGCAAGGACATGACGCTCGAGCCCTCGCTGGCCACCAGTTGGGAGCCGCTCGAAAACGAGGACGGCTGGCGGTTCAATTTGCGCGAGGGTGTGACCTTCCACGACGGATCGGCGTTCACGGCCGATGATGTGCTGTTTTCCTATGAGCGGGGCATTTCCGAGCAATCCGATGTCCGGTCCTGGTTTGCGCCGGTGTCCGAAGTGCGGGTGGTCGACGAGCTTACGGTCGATATCGTGCTTAGCGCGCCCAATCCGATCTTTCCCGACTCCATTGCCAACTGGATGATCATGGACCGCGACTGGACCGAGGCCAACGGCTCGGCCCAACCGGCGCGGGACGCGGTGACCGCAACAACGCTCGAGGCCAACGGAACCGGACCGTTCATGCTTGAGGCACGTGAGCCGGGCGTGCGGACAACCCTGGCGCCAAACCCCGATTGGTGGGACACGCCCGAGCACAATATCACCGAGGCAATCTTTACGCCCATCACCAGTGCCGCAACCGCGATTGCCGCACTGGTGTCGAGCGAAATCGACCTGCTCACCTCCGTTCCCGTGCAGGATGTCGACCGGCTGCGCGACAGTGAAGAGATTACGGTATTTGAAGGGCTCGAAGCCCGCGTCATCATGGTCGGGTTCGGTCACGACAAGGAAACCCTTTATGGCGGGGACGGCGCCGTGGAGGGCAATCCGTTTCAGAATGTGCTGGTGCGCGAGGCGGTGGCCCATGCGATCGATGTCGATGCGATCGATCAGGTTCTCATGGACGGGCTCGCCGAACCGGCCAGCCAGCTTCAGCCGGCGGGGCTCTCGGGATATTCCGAGGAGCATGCCGCACGGCCTGCCTATGACCTTGACCTGGCGACCAGACTCTTAAGTGAGGCGGGGTATGCTGACGGGTTCAGCTTCAATTTCAAATGCACCAATGACCGCTACCTCAACGACGCCGAAGTCTGTCAGGCGATCGTCTCCATGCTGGCCCAGATCGGCCTTGAGGCTCAGCTTGAAACCATCCCGGTTGCCGGCTACTGGACCGAGCTGCGCGAGGGCAATTATGACATGTTCCTGCTCGGCTGGTCGCCCGGCACTTTCGATGCCGAGCACCCCATCCGCTTTCTGGCGCACACCCCGACCGACACGCTGGGAACCTGGAATTTCGGCGGCTATTCCAACGAGCGGGTCGACGAGCTGCTCCCCCTGGTGCAGTCCGAGCTCGATGCCGCGGCCCGTCAGGACATGCTCGACGAAATCGCCGGCATCTTGCAGGAGGAGGTCGCTTATGTGCCGCTCTATGAGGAGCCTTTGGTCTGGGCAGCCCGCAACGGCATTTCGGTGGTCCAGCGCCCCGACAACTTCTTCATGCTGCGTTGGGTGACCATCGACCAATAGGGACTGTGCCCGGCTTCAAGCTTTTTGCTACCTTGATGCGTGATCTCGTTCGCTCCGGGTCCGCAGGGCTCGGCGTAAATCACCTAGCCCAGGCATGTGAACGAGAAGATTTCCCGGCCCAGGGGCGATGCCATTGCCGATCTTTTCTTTCCGGTTGTGACACAATTACTGGCTTATCGCCCGGTCGCGGGGCATAAAGTTGTTGTCCTTCAACACCTTCATGGTCGGCGACCGGAGAAATATGGCACCATACACGCTCAATCTGCGCCATTTGCGTCTTGTGCTTGCCGTTGCCCAGACGGGTTCGGTCACAAAGGCCGCACAGATATGCAATATTTCCCAGCCGGCGGTGACCCAGGCGCTCAAGAAGCTCGAAACCCATTTCGGCAGCCCGCTGTTCGACCGCAACCTGAACGGCGTTTTCGTCAATGCCACCGGCCGCATTCTCGCCTCGCGGGTGGAGCGGGCTATGGACCTGCTCGACCGGGCAGTGAGCGCTCTTGGCACGGCGCCAAGGCTGACGGCGAGCACAGCCCGTCTCAAGGCGCTGATCGAGATGGCTCATTCTGAAAATTTTTCCATAGCGGCGCGCAATCTAGGCATCGCGCAGCCGACCATACATCGGGCGATCACCCAGTTGGAGGAGGAGGTTGGGCGCGTGCTGTTTCAGCGCACCCAGTTCGGCTCGATCCCCACGCGGTCGGGCCAAATGCTGGCCCAGGCGGCGCAACTGGCGTTTGCCGAACTGGCGCAAGCCGAGATGGAGATTGCCGAGGCGATCGGACAGGGCACGCTTTCGATCACCATCGGTGGCATGCCGCTTTCGCGCTCCTACGTCCTGCCCGGAACCATCGCAGATTTTCAAACCATGCACCCGCAGGTGCATTTCAGAATTGTCGAAGGGCCCTATGAGACGCTGCTTGCAGGACTGCGGCGGGCGGAAATCGACTTGCTGTTCGGGGCCTTGCGGTCTCCGGCGCCGGTCGATGACATCTTACAGGAGCACCTCTTCAATGACGAGCTGGTGATTGTCGCGGCGCCGCAGCATCCATTGAGTCAGGGCGCAGCACCCGACTTCGCCCAGGCGATGGAATTTCCATGGGTTGTAGCAATCCCGGGCACGCCCGCCCGTGACCAGTTCGATGCCCATATTCTCAAATCGGGGCTATCGCTGCCGGCAACGCTGGTCGAGACAAGCTCGATGATCCTGATGCGCGAACTGCTGCACAAGGGACCTTATCTGGGCGTTGTCTCCCGGCTGCAGGCGGAAAGTGAAATCGGCAAGGGACTGATGACCGCTTTGCCGCTGGGGATAGCGGAAAGCCGGCGCGCAATCGGGCTGACCGTACGCGCCAACTGGAAGCCAACCCGGATACAGAACGAATTTCTCGATCTGATCCGGGCCGAGTTCAAGAGCCGCTAGTTTTTAGAACACCATGCCATCGGCAAGTTTTCGTGCTGTTCTGAGGACGCCTGCGGAGAGGAGCTCTCCGTTCTGGTCGAGCTTTGCGATGACCGTGAATTCGCCGGTCGGGTGTTCGACGGACATGGATTTTTCCTGTCCTTCGGCAATTTGGGCGTATCGAGCCGCAGGTCCCTGGGGCAACAGGCAGGCGCTGGCAACGCTGACCGCAGCCAGAACACCGATCGCCTCGTGGCATTTATGGGGGATGAAGCTGCGTGTGGAAATGGCACCGCCGTTTTGGGCGGGACTGACCAGTGTCATCTTGGGGACCGATTTGGCCGAGACATCGCCCAGATTCATCATCGGGCCAACGGCGAGCCGGATCTCTTCAAGGCGCGCCTTTAGAGGTTCGTTGGCGTCCAGTTCAGCCGGAGACTCGGTGCCGGCGATGCCGAAATCGGCGACATCGAGAATGACGCAGGGCATGCCGTTGTCGATCATGGTGACTTCGATGCCATTGACACTGTCCACGGCGTTGCCGGTGGGCAGCAACGCGCCACAGGTCGAACCTGCCGTGTCCTCGAAAACAATTGGCATGGGGGCCGAAGTTCCCGGAACGCCATCGATACGGGCTTCGCCGGAGTAATCGACAACGCCGCCGGGAGTCTTGACGCTGGCGGTTGCGATCTGGCTGGTGTTTTCCATGAAGATCCGGACGTCGGTGACCCCGTCGCGCGGCGCGACCAGCCCGCGCTCGATGGCGAACGGGCCGACCCCGGCAAGGATATTGCCGCAATTCTGGCCGTCAGTGACGATGGGCTTGTCGACAAAGACCTGCAGGAACAGATAGTCGACGTCGACCCCTTCGCGTGTCGAGGGTTTGACCACGGCGACCTTGGAGGTCAGCGGGTGGGCGCCCCCCATGCCGTCGATCTGGCGTGGATCGGGCGAGCCCATGATCCTGAGCAGCAACGCATCGCGTTCGGCGGTGTCCGAGGGCAGGTCGGACGCAAGGAAGTAGCCGCCCTTTGAGGTACCGCCGCGCATCCACATGGCGCGTGTGCCGCTCTCTTTACTGGTCGCAATTCCGGACGGAAAACCGCTGGGCACTTTTCCTGGAGTTGCTTCAGACATACTTCAAACCCTTTTCGGCGAGCCGCTCGCGCATGCCGTAGATGTCGAGGCCGAGTTCGCCCGCCGCCAGACGCTTGCGCTTGGACTCTTCATTGGCGACGCGCTTCTGCGACGCTTCGAGCACTTCGGCGGCTTCCTCGCGGCGGACAACGCAGACCCCGTCATCATCGGCAACAATGATATCGCCGGGATTGACCAGTTCGCCCGCGCACACGATGGGCACATTGACCGAGCCGAGGGTTTCCTTGACGGTGCCTTGCGCAAAGATTGCCTTGGACCAGACAGGGAATTTCATGGTCGTGAGGTCGGCCACGTCGCGCACGCCGGCATCTATGATGAGGCCCTTGCAGCCGCGCGCCTGGGCCGAGGTGGCCAGCAGATCGCCGAAATAGCCGGCATCGGAGGGCGAGGTCGGCGCAAGGACGAGAATGTCGCCGTCCTTGAGCTGTTCGATGGCCACATGGACCATCCAGTTGTCGCAGGGTGGGGCCGAGATGGTTACTGCCGATGCCGCCAGCCGTGCGCCCGAATAGATGGGCCGCATATAGGCAGCAAGAAGCCCCTTGCGGCCCTGCGCTTCATGCACGGTGGCCACGCCGCATTCAGCAAGACCGGCGATGATTTCAGGATCGGCCCGTTCGATGGTCTGGACGACGACACCCATTAAAGTTCATCCACTGTGCGAGGATAGATCGACTGGAAGCCTTCGGCGTATTTTGCCGCCCGTCCGCCCGACTGTCCGCCCGAGTTGCGAGCGAAATGGTTGGCGCGGTTCTGGGCAACGTTTTCGTAATAGTGCCAGAGGTGCTCCTGGCCTTCCATGCACTGGATGGCCGCCCACTTCTTGTCCCACACCGGGGTGATGTCGAGGAAGGTGTCGGGCTTCCAGTCCATCTGTTCGGTCTGGTGCGGCTCGAACAGATAGACCTGCGGCGCGCCGAGAATCTTCTCGCCCGGGTTATGGCCCCAGGCCTGCGCGATGGCGCGACATTCGAGCGTCCACTGCGACACATACATGTGGTCGGTGTTGTAGGGATCGTACTTGGAGTGCGTCATCGTGAAGGATGGCTGCACCTTGCGCATGACACCGACAAGCCGATCCTTGGATTCGCGGGTCATCTCCAGCGGATAGTCGCCAAGATCGAAGAATTCGATGTCGTGGACGTCGAGCGCCTTGGCGGCGTTTTCGGCTTCCTTGCGGCGCTCGGTCTTGACCTTTTCCAAGGTCATGTCCGCGTGCTTCCAGAGCTTGGCGCTCTCGCCGCGCTCGCCGTAGGACAGGCACACGACGGTGACGTCATAGCCGAGCGAGGCGTGCAGAGCGATGGCACCACCACATCGCCAGACAAAGTCTGCCGAGTGCGCTGAAACGATAAGAGCTGTCTTGTTTGCCATGTGTTTCTGTCCTTGATGTCCTGGAGCGTTGAGCTCCTAGTTGTTTTTCTCCACGGGCGGCGTGCCGTGGGTGTGGAAGGTTTCGATCGTCTTAAGCCCCCAGGCCTGCCCCTTCTTGCGGTCGGCTTCGGTCCAGACCACGGGCTTCCAGTCGGGCGCCAGGATCAGGCGGGCGCCGGCATTGGCCAGTTCCACCCGGTTGCCCGCAGGCTCCCAGACATAGAGGAAGAAGGTGCCCTGGATGGCATGCTTGTGGGGGCCGGTTTCGATATGGACGCCGTTCTCGAGAAAGATATCGGCGGCGCGCAGAACGTCCTCGCGCTGATCGGTGGCGTAGGTGACGTGATGGAAACGCCCCTGCCCGCCACCATGCTCCTCGGTGCAGGCAAGGTCATAGGTCTTGTTGTTGACGGTGAACCAGCACCCGCCCAGCCGACCATTGTCGAGCGCGATCATCTCGGTGACGCGGCTGCCCAGGCATGTCTCCATGAACGCACGGAACTCGGTGACATCTTCTGCCAAAAGATTGAGGTGATCGATCCGGCGCGGACTGCAGCCCTGCCCATGATAGCGGCTGGCGAGATTCTTGAGCGCCGAGGCGTCCTCGGGCGCAGGCTCATAGACCCTGGTGTCCCAATAGATCTCGAAGACGTGCCCGAACGGATCCTCGAACCGGAACGCCTTGCCGTGACCATGACCGAGGTCACCGTCCACCCAGCCGATCGATTTGAACCGGCTGGCCTCAATGGCTTCCACCCGCCGCATCAGCGCCGCTTCGGATGACGCCCGATAGGCCACATGGCCCACGCCCGTCGTCTCCGAGCGCGTCAGCTTTAGCGTATGAAATTCATAATCATCCCAGGCCCGAAGATAAACGCTGTCACCCTCGCGCCCGCTCTGCTTGAGACCATAAACCCGCGTGAAAAAATCGAGGCTTTCCTCGAAGCGGTCGCTCAAAAGCTCAACGTGACCCAAATGGGCGATATCGTAACAAGGCTCAGACAAAAAACCTGACTCCGCTGGCTGGATCGAGGGCCAAATGTGCCATCATCGTAGGCGAGGTGACTGAGTTGCCACAAATTGATTTCTAAGCCCTAGATATAACTTTACGCTATACGTGATTGCCATTCAAACCGGGGGCGACCATTGATTGGCCTAGCAGAGCGATGACGATGCTACAGCAATGCGCTCTATGAGATATTGAATCTGGCTATTGGCTGCGCTGCATGGTCCAGCTAATGACACCATGAACAAGAGGCGGCGGCAGAGCGAAAGAGGGACAATGCGATCGACCGAACGATCCCACTAGGGAAGCCAAGGCGTCGACAGATCAGCGTGCCGGACGTGGTAGCTGCATCCGACCGAGAGCCCGCGGGTCGGCTCGCGGCGTTTTCCAGCCCGGGCTAGCGATTCTACTGGTTTGCCTTGATCCTTGACGGCTTCGCAGTGCAGATCCAGACGGTCGCCGTGGGGTGGTATATCTACGATCTGACCCGCAATCCACTGGGTCTGGGCATTGTGGGGTTGTCGCAGTTCATGCCGGCACTGCTGCTGGTGCTTGTCACAGGGCAAGTGGCCGACCGCTTCTCGCGGCGCTCGATCATGGGCGTGTGCATAGCCGCCGAGGCGATCGTTTGCTGGTCGGCGGTTTCGACATGATCAGCGTCAATATTCGCTCCATACTGGTCTAGGTCTGGACGCCGGATGCGGTGCGCGGGCGGGTCAACGCCGTCAATCAGGTGTTCATCGGCGCTTCGAACGAATTGGGCGCCTTCAGGGCCGGCGTGATGGCGGTGTGGGTTGGGCCGATCGCCGCGGTTGCCCTGAGCCGCGCCTTCATCGTCGGCATTTCGGCCGTCTGGGCCCTCATGTTCCCGCAACTCAGACGTGTGCAAAGGCTCGGGGACCAGCCCGGGCCTTAGCCGTGGTTACCGGCCCGGCCCGAGGTTCAATTATGAAACCCAATTCATAAGCCACGGCTATAAGTTGTTGGCAATTTCTCCCGATTGCAGCACCGTTCCGGCTAACAGAGTCTGGAGGAAGCATGACCGACACCAATGGCAAATTGGCCCTCGTATTGCGGGGGTTCGGCGAAGCGGCAACGGCCTTTGCATCGGGCTGGAACCGAGACGCGCTGCACCCGCTGCGCGCTTTTGACGAAAAGATCGGTTCGGCAGACGAGCGCCAGGCGATTGTTGACCGGTGCGAACAAAATTCGGTCATCTGTTGCGATACGCCGCGGGAGGCTTATGCCGAGGCCGATATCGTCGTCAGCCTCGTTTACGCGGACCGGGCACTCGATGCAGCAAGAGACACGGCGCAATATCTCAGGCCCGGCACGCTCTATATCGACGGTAACTCATGTTCGCCCCAGACCAAGGCGCGTGCGGCAGGCGCATTGGAGCCGAGCGGCACCGACTATATCGACATGGCCGTCATGGCTCCGGTCTACCCCAAGAGGGAAAAAACGCCGATCCTTCTAGCCGGTCCGAAGGCCGAGCAGGCGTCGGCGATCCTTGCGACGCTGGGAATGGCGCCACGCGTGGTGGGCGAGCGCGTGGGACAGGCATCGGCCATCAAGCTCACCCGCTCGGTGATGATAAAGGGCATGGAGGCCATCGTCGCCGAGTGCTTTCTTGCAGCGCGGCTTGGCGGGGTCGAAGATGAGGTTCTCGCTTCGCTCGAAGCGAGCGATCCCGATATCGACTGGCACAAAAAGCGTGCCTATACGATGGACCGCATGACGGTTCACGGGCGCCGGCGGGCGGCCGAGATGGTGGAAGCGGCCAATATGGTTGCCGAACTGGGTCTTCCCGACGACATGGCGCGCGCCACTGCGAAATGGGAACAGCTTCTGGGCGATCTGCCGGTCAAAACCGACTCGGTCGATGAGGTTCTTGCCGCTTTGGGCAAGATCTGAAACCCATTCCTGCGGGGTCGAGCGGGCGGGGTTTACCGGATATCGGGCCGCGTGCTCTATCTAGGGCACCCACATGGAACGGGCCATGGCCGTGACCGGCCGCGCCGGAGGAAACAAGATGAGCTTTACCACCCGGCCCGAGCTTTCCGGAACGTTCGGCATGGTGGCATCGACGCACTGGATCGCGTCGGCCACGGGCATGTCGATTCTCGAAAAGGGCGGCAATGCCTATGATGCTGCGGTCGCCACGGCGTTCGTGCTCAATGTGGTCGAACCGCATCTGAACGGTCCGCTGGGCGACCTGGTGGGCATGATCTGGCCGCGGGGAGAGGAGGCACCGACCGCTGTTTGCGGACAGGGCACGGCCCCTGCGGGAGCGACCATTGCGCATTATCGGTCCGAGGGGCTCGAACTGGTTCCGGGTTCGGGGCTGCTGGCGACGGTCATCCCCGGAGCGTTCGATGCGTTGATGCTCATTTTGCGCGACCATGGCACGATGGGGCTCGAAGACGTTCTTGTCCCGGCGATTGGCTATGCCGAAAACGGCCATCCGATGTTGCCGCAGGTCGCCAGCTCCATTTCGGGCCTTGCTGATTTCTTTAGCGATGAATGGCCAAGCTCGGCGCAAGTCTGGCTGAAAGGCGGATCGGCACCAAGGGCAGGCGAGCGTTTTGCCAACCCCGATCTCGCCCGTACATGGACCCGCCTTTTGAAGGAAACGGCAGCGATTGCCGACCGGAACGAGCGGATCGAGGCTGCGCGGGACTGCTTTTACCGCGGGTTCGTGGCCGAGGCGATCGAGAGCTATCTCGGCGATGCCTGCGTCATGGATGCGACCGGCGAGCGGCGCAGGGGCGTGCTGTCGGCTCAGGACATGGCTGGCTGGCGGGCCGGTTTCGAACCGGCGATTGCCGGGTCCTACGGGCAATGGTCGCTCTGGAAGTGCGAGCCGTGGACACAGGGACCGGTGCTGCTTCAGGCGCTCAACATGCTCGAGGGCACAGGTATTGCCGATGCCGATCCGCGCGGACCCGAGTTCGTCCATTGGGTCACAGAAGCGCTCAAGCTGGCCTTTGCGGACCGGGAAGCCTATTACGGCGACCCGGATCATTTCGATATTCCGTTGTCCACTCTGCTGTCGAAAGATTATGCGGCGCAGAGGCGTGAAATGATCGGCACTACGGCTTCTCACGACATGCGGCCCGGAACCATCGATGGTTATGAAGGGCTGGCGCGGGCCGCGATCGAGCGCAGCGGCATGGCCGCAATCGCCGGGGATGGGCCCGGTATTGGCGAGCCGACCATGGCCCACCTTACATCCCGGCGCGGAGATACCGTTCATTTCGATATCGTCGACCGCTGGGGTAACATGATTTCAGCGACGCCTTCGGGCGGCTGGCTGCAGTCCTCGCCGGTCATTCCCGGATTGGGCATGCCGCTCAACAGCCGAGCGCAGATGTTCTGGCTTACCGAGGGGCTCCCAACGTCCCTGGCGCCCGGGCGACGGCCGCGCACCACGCTGACCCCGTCCATGGCGCTGAGCCCCGATGGGCGGCGACTGGCGTTCGGCACGCCCGGAGGAGACCAGCAGGACCAATGGCAGTTGAGCTTTTTCCTGCGGCTCGCCGATCACGGCATGAACTTGCAGGAAGCAATCGATGCGCCGCTGTTCCACACCGGGCACCTGCAGGCCTCGTTTTATCCGCGCCAGTTCAAGCGCGGGCACCTTCTGGTCGAGCCGGCTTTCAGCGAAGAGACCATTGGTGCCCTGAGAAGCAAGGGCCACAATATCGAAGTTTCCGCGCCGTGGGCGGCGGGACGTCTGACCGCTGTGAGCCAGGACAGCGGCGGAATTTTCAGGGGCGCTGCAACGCCCCGGCTGATGCAGGCCTATGCCATCGGAAGATGAATAATAATCATCGACCTATGAGATGAAAGAAATTCTATAATACATTAACACGTGGCAATCTGGTGTCGTCCGCCGAGGAGGGTGGACCTGTCATTCAGGGCGCAGCAGCCCTGGATGCGCAGAATTTCAAATCCATAAGTGCCCGCATCCATGCAGGGTACCGGGAGGAAGACATGAAAGCACACACAATGGGCCGCCGGGCCTTGGGCGCTCTTGCGATTGGTCTGATGGCCACAATCGCCATGCCCGCAGCCGCCCAGGATCTTTCGGGAAAGACCGTCGAATTCGTGATCCCGTTCTCGGAATCGGGTGGTTCTGCCGCATGGGCCAACTTCTTTGCTCCGCTTTTGCGCGAGCATTTGCCGGGCAATCCCACAACTGTCGTTCGATATCGGCCGGGCGCCGGTTCGACGGCCGGCGCGAACTGGTTCCAGGAGCAGACAACCGACGACGGCACGCTGATCTTCGGCTCTTCGGGTTCGACCCAGTTCCCCTATCTGCTGGGTGATCCGCGCGTGCGTTACGAATATCGTGACTGGCAGCCGGTCCTTGCCTCGGGCACCGGTGGCGTCGTCTATCTGCCGCCCGATCTGGGCGCGCGCTTCGATGGCGATTTCGACGATTTGCAGGACGAGTTCTTTATCTATGGCTCGCAGGGCGCGACGACGCTCGACCTTGTGCCGCTGCTCTCGTTCAAGATGCTCGGGCTCGATGTCGAGCCGGTGTTCGGTGTCGAAGGGCGCGGTGACGGACGGCTGATGTTCGAGCGTGGCGAAGCCAACATCGATTATCAGACTTCCTCGGCCTACATCCAGAATGTAGAGCCGCTCATCGAGCAAGGCCTTGCCGTTCCGGCATTTACGTTTGGCGCTCTCGATGATGCTGGCAATATCGTTCGCGATCCGACCTTCCCTGACCTTCCGAGCTTCAAGGAAGTCTGCGAAGCGACGGCCGAGTGTGAAACATCGGGCGTTGCCTGGGATGCGTGGAAAGCATTCTTCGTTGCCGGTTTTGCGGCGCAGAAGATGGTGTTTTTGCCCGGCACGGCCTCCGATGAAGTGGTCGAAATGTACTATACGGCCTTTGAGGAAATGACGGCTCGTGACGACTTCGCGGAGATGGCCGAAGCTACACTGGGCGTCTATCCGCAGTTGACCCGCGCCGCCGGCCAGGGCGCTTATGAGGCGGCGATCTCCGTGCCTGCTGAAGCCAAGCAGTATGTGCTTGACTGGCTTGCCGAGGACTATGGCGTGACGCTGGAATAAGTCACAGGGCTTCCGGGGATACCCGGAAGCCCGTTTGCCCTTGCACATCAGCGACGACAAGAGGCCGCCATGGAACTGTTTTCAACCGCGTTGCCCCAGCTTGGCGACGCTCTCGCTCTCGTTCTTCAGCCCGAGCAACTCATGTTCATGCTGGCGGGCGTTCTTTTGGGCCTTTCGGTCGGCGTGCTGCCCGGCCTGGGCGGGATTGCAGGACTTTCCCTGGTCCTGCCGTTCGTTTACGGCATGGATCCGGTATCCGGCCTGGCTCTCATGGTGGGGCTGGTGGCGGTCATTCCCACCTCCGATACGTTTTCATCGGTCCTGATGGGGATTCCCGGATCGTCGGCGTCTCAAGCCACAGTGCTTGACGGATTTCCCCTGGCAAAAAGGGGTGAGGCGACACGCGCATTGTCGGCAGCCTTTGTGTCCTCGCTGTTCGGCGGACTGTTTGGCGCCATTATTCTTACGTTCTTCATCTTGATCGCTCGCCCGATCGTTCTGAGTTTCGGGCTTCCCGAAATGATGATGATGACGTTCCTTGGCATGTCCATGGTCGCCATTCTTGCCGGCCGCGTGCCGCTCAAGGGCGTCGTTGCCGGCGGGCTGGGGCTGATGGTGGGAACGATCGGCGCTGCCGGCGCGGGCGGCAGCCTGCGCATGGCGACATACGACATCCCCTATCTCGTCGACGGCCTGCAACTGGTGATCGTCGGGCTGGGCATCTATGCCATTCCCGAAATCGTATCACTGCTGCGTCAGGACCGGCCCATCTCCAAAACGGAAACGCTGGGCGCGGGGTGGACGGCCGGCTTGCGCGACTGGTGGATCAATCGCTGGCTTTCGCTGCGCTCGGCAACCATCGGCGTGCTGATCGGGGTCATCCCCGGCCTTGGCGGCTCGGTCGTGGATTGGATTGCCTATGGACACGCTGTCCAAAGCTCGAAAAATCGCGAGAATTTCGGCAAGGGCGACATTCGCGGCGTGATTGCCCCGGAGTCCTCGAACAACGCAAAGGAAGGCGGGGGACTGGTCCCCACGCTGATGTTCGGCATTCCCGGTTCGGGATCGATGGCGGTGTTTCTGGGCGGGCTTGCATTGCTCGGGCTTTCGCCCGGCCCGCATATGGTGCGCCAGGACCTCAACATCACCTATACGATCGTATGGTCGCTCGCCATCGCCAACGTCATGGGAACGGCCCTTTGCATACTTGCTTCGCGCCAGATCGCGCGGCTAACCACGATCCGGTTCACGCTGCTTGCGCCGTTCCTTTTGCTCATCATCACGTTCGCGGCGTTTCAGGCGCAGCAATCGATCGGCGATCTGATCACGCTTGTGATCATCGGCGTTCTGGGCATTCTTTTGCGCCGGTTCGACTATTCGCGCCCGGCCTTCCTGATCGGCTTCGTTTTGGCCCATCAGGCCGAAAACTTCACCAATTCGGCCATCCAGATTGCAGGCGCCCGGTTCCGGCGCGATCTGGAAACCGGATTTGAGTATATATTCACGCCCATCACCATCACCTTGCTGGTGATCACGCTTGCTTCGATCTTCATCGGCATCAAGCAGTCCAAAAACATCCGGGAAAACCTCGAGACGCCAACCGGCACCAAGCGGGCGCCGTTGATTTTCCTTCTGGCGATCGCGGCCTATCTTGCCGTGGCGGTGGCTGATGCCTGGTCGATCTCGCGTCTTGGCGACAAGATTTTCCCGCTGGTTGTGGGTTCGGTTACCCTGCTCGCCAGCATCGTGCTGCTGATCCGCATGCGGCTCAAGCCCGAGAGCGACGATGTGTTCATCGACTACGAGCTGGGCCAGGACGATGGCAGCGCCCCACACGGGTTATGGCGGACGCTCGGCTGGTTCCTGGGGCTGCTGGCTCTGACCGGGCTGTTCGGGTTCATCATCGGGCTCGTGCTGTTCTTGCCGCTGTTTTTCCGGGTTCGAGCCGGTGTCAGCTGGATAAAGACCATCCTGCTTTCGGCTGGCGGCATCGCGTTCATCCTTGCCCTGGCCTACATTCTGGGCCGCGACTTCCCCGGCGGATTGCTGCAGGCCTATACCAACTTCGGATGGCCTTTCAGATGATCGACAGCACCATAAGCTGAATGCGGAAAGGCGGACGCCCGCCTTTCCCTCGCGATACCAAATCTTTCGGGACGGCGCGCCGCCTGGCGCGGCGAGCGCGGACCCGAGTCCTTTTCATGCCCAATACAGAGTGAGCAATCGATGAGCACCCCCAAGACCTATGAAGTTCTCGCAAGAGCCTTCGCGCAGGAGCAGATCGACACGTGCTTTGCCTTGCTGGGCGATGCGAACATGAATTGGGGGACGACGCTGGCCGGGCTCGGGACCCGGATGATCTACGTTCGTCACGAACATTGCGCCGTCGCCGCGGCCATGGCGTATGCACGCAAGAGCGGCAAGACCGGGGTTGCCACGGTGACGTGCGGACCCGGACTGACCCAACTGATGACCGCCCTGCCCGCAGCCGTGCGGGCCAATTTGCCGCTTGTCATTTTTGCCGGCGAGGCGCCGCTGAAATCGGGCTGGTACAACCAAGGGATCGATCAGGCGCCATTCATCCGCGCTACGGGCGCGGCCTATCATTCGCTCCATCACATACCACGGATGCCTGAAGCCATTCGCGATGCGTTCCTGCAAGCGCGGATGACCCGGAAGCCCGTCGTTCTGGGTGTTCCTTTCGATTTGCAGGATCGCGACTGGCCGGGCGAGATGAGCCTGCCGGCGCCCTCGGCGGAACTGATGCCCGATGTCGGGCCCGTCCCGCCACATCCCGACGACATAGCCCGCGCCGCAACTGTCTTGCGCGACAGCAAAAAGATTGTCGTGATGACCGGCATGGGGGCCGTACTGGCCGATGCGGGCGAAGCGTGCAGACGGCTCGCCGAGAAGTGCGACGGGCTGCTGGCGACGACGTTGCCGGCGCGCGGACTGTTCTACGATGATCCCTACTGCTTCGGCGTCGCCGGCGGTTTTTCCACCGAAGCCGGGCGCAAGCTCATGGCCGAAGCCGACCTCGTCATTGCAGTGGGCACCATCCTGGCCCATCACAATGCCGATGGCGGCAAGCTGTTCGGCAAGGCCCATGTGCTCCAGATCGATATCGAGCCGATTGCCGTAAGCCAGGGGCGTATTGCAGCGCACAGCCATATCCGCGCCGATGCGCGGCTGGGCGTCGAAGCGCTGACCGAAACAATCGAGGCGCGCGCCGGCCAGTGGCGCACGGAAGAAACGGCAGACCTTATTCGCGAAACGCGGGCCGATTCAGAGCCGTTCACGATCGAGGACGGAGTGCTGGACCCGCGGGCCGTTGTCGATGCTCTCGAAAAACATCTCCCGGCCGACTGGGAGATGGTCAATTCATCGGGCCATTGCTCCTATTTCTTTGCCCAGATGCCCTCGCGTCCGCAGCACCGGTTCCTGACCATTCGCGAGTTCGGAGCGATCGGCAACGGTATCTCGTTTGCGATGGGGGTGGCTGCCGCGCGGCCCAACGATACGGTCGTGCTGTTTGACGGCGATGGCAGCCTGATGATGCATATCCAGGAGATCGAGACCATTGCCCGGCACGGGCTCAATATCCTTATCTGCATTCTCAATGATGGCGCTTATGGATCGGAAATCCACAAGCTGCGCTCCGAGGGCCTGTCCGATGATGGTGCCGTGTTCGGTCGGCCCGACTTCGCCTCAATCGCCAGGGGATTTGGCATTGGCGGGCAAACGATCACCGATCTTGCCACCCTTCCGGCTTTGATCGAGGATTTCCGCGACAAGGGCGGCGCGGCGATCTGGAATTTTCCGATTTCCGATCAGGTGATTTCGCCAGTGATCCGACGGGCCCACCCGCCGGCTTCTCACGCGTGAGCGTCGTCGACCTCCGAGAGCCGTTTGCGGATCATGGCGAGCAGGCTTTCGGCGGCATCTGACAAGGGCACGGCGCGCCGTGTGACGGCGACGACCGCGCGGGTCAGATCGACATCGTCAAAACTCAAGCCCACCAATTGGTGGGGTGCCTGATACATGGTCAGTCGCGGCAGCACGGTGATGGCGGTTCCCGCCGCCACAAGGTTCATCGCCGTGGCAGCATTTTGAACCTCGAAGCGCCAGTCGAGCTCCCTGCTGACGCTCCCCAGAGAATCCTCGATCAACTGACGGTTGGTGGACTGGGTGCGGATGCGGACCAGCGGCTCACCGAGCAGATCCTCGCGCCGCACGGACTTGCGCCCGGCCAGTCTGTGCTTGCGGTTGACCAGGAGAACATAGGGCTCGGTACACAGATATTCGGATTCGATGTCCCAGGGGGTGGCGCCGGTGATGGTGATGCCGAATTCGGCCTCGCCACGCTGGACGGTGCTGACAACTGCGGCTGCGGGCTGGTCGAGCAAAATGACGCTGAGGCCCTGATTGGCCTCTGAAAAAGTCTGCATCAATCCGGCCAGATAATAGCCGGCAATGGTTGGAACCGAGGCGAAGACCACCTTGCGCATGGCTTCCCTGCCACTGTTGCGCACGGTGCCGTAGAGCTCGGCCAGCGTCTCGAGGCGGCCACGCACCTGCGGCAGAAGGGCCTGACCGGCCATGGTCAGCGAAACCTCGCGTGAGGTGCGCACCAAAAGGCGTGTGCCCAAATCCTCCTCGATCTTGCGGATGCGGTGACTGAGCGCGGTCTGGGTCAGATTGAGCCGCTGCGCGGCGCGCGAAAAGCTGCCCAGCTCCGCCACTGCGACAAACGCTTCGAGCCCAAGATAATCGACGCGCATCGCCATGCCTCCAGATTCGGCGTGTCATACAGCTGTGCCTGGCAAATATGCCCCCTGCAAGCGATGAGCTTACACGGCTGGCAGCGGAAGGGACAGTTTCTTGTTGACTCGCACAAGCAATTTGTACATTCGTACAAGAACGACGTACTAACGTCCGAACTGGGAGGTTCATGTGTCTCGAGGTAATGTGCGCGAAGCGCTGTTGAGTGCTGCGGTCACGCTGTTTTCATCCAACGGCTATAACGCTGTCTCGCTGCGCGAGATCGCCAAGGCCGCCGGCGCCAATGTCGGAAGCCTGACCTACCATTTCGGGTCAAAGGCCGCCCTTTTGCGAGAAATCTACCAGCGACACACCGAGCCAATGAACAATCGGCGTATGGAATTGCTGGGCGAAGCCCGCCGCATCCATGATCCCGAAGAGCGCCTGATGGCTATCCTGCGCGCCTATGTGCTGCCGGCCTTTTCGTCCTCATCGGGTTTCGATGGTGGCGGCGTGGAATTCACGCGTATGCGGGCCGTGCTTTCGGCCGAGGGCAATGAGGACGCGCGCACCATTATTGCCGGAGCGTTCGACGTGACGAGCCGGGCCTTTCTCGATGCAATTGCCGATTGCCTGCCCGGCGCCGACCGCGAAGGTCTGGTCTGGCGCAGCCATTTTCTGCTTGGGGCGCTCTACTACGCCCTGATCAACCCCCAACGTGTCACCCGCCTTTCAGACGGCGCGGTGGACGGAAACGACCGCAATACCGCGGTCAACCAGATCGTGGAGGCCAGCTTTGCCAGCTTCCGCTCTCTGGACACGAGCGGTCGCGAAAAGCGGCCAGACCACGCGGCCTGATGGCCACCTTTTCTCTATGGGAGGTTCTAGCATGAACTTTAAACAACTGCTCGCCGGCGCGGGCCTGGCGATCGGACTTCTGGCCTCGCCAGCCCTGGCCCAGGAGCGCGTCTCCATCGGCACGGGCGGCACCGGCGGCCTGTTCTACATCATCGGCGCCGGCATGGCCGAAGTGCTCAACCAGCACATGGAAAACACCACCGCGCGCGCTGAAGTAACCGGCGCCTCGGTTGAAAACATCCGCCGCGTCGCGGCCGATCAGATGACCTTCGGGTTCTCCTCGTCCTCGACACTTTACGAGGCCAGCGTGGGCGAGGGTCCGTTCGAGGAAGCGCTTCCGGTGGCCGCCATGGCCTATCTCTACCCGGCCGTGCTCCAGATCGCGACAACCAGCGATACCGGTATCACCTCCATGGAGGAGCTGTCGGGAAAACGCATCAACCTCGGCCCTCCGGGTTCCAATTCGGCGGTTCTGGTTCAGCGCCTGATGGAAGCGTATGGCGTCTTTGACCCGGCCAATGCCCAGTTCCTCTCCTACACCGAAGGCACCGCGGCGCTGATGAACGGCCAGGTGGACGCTACTGTGGTTCTGGCCGGTGCCCCGACCGCTGCCCTTATCGATCTGGGTGCGCAGCGCGACATGGTCCTGCTTTCGATCGACGAGGAAACGGTTGCTCCCATGCTGGCGGAATACCCGTTCTATCAGGTCTATGAGATGGCTGCCGGCACTTACGAAGGCCAGGACGAACCGGTCATGGTCATCAACGACCCGGCGACGATCTTTACCAGCCAGTTTGCGAGCGACGAGCAGGTCTATGCCATCACCAAGGCGCTGTTCGACAATCTCGAGGAGTTGGCACAGGTCCATCCCGAAGCCGCGAAAATCACCGTCGAAACGGCTGTGAACACGCCCATTGGCCTGCACCAAGGCGCACAGCTCTATTTCGACGAACAGGCCCAGTAACGGAAAGCCTTGATCATGTCGTTCCTGTCCCAACTTTACAGCAAGATCGCGCTGCCCAATGAGCATGGAACAAAGAAGGAGGCGATCATCGCCTCCTTCCTTTACACCATCCTTGCCGTCGGCGTGACCGCCATCGTCATCTGGGGCGCCTATTTCGGGGGCATCACCGCCCTTGTCTTGCGCTCGATGTTCTATTCCATGGTGGCAATGGCGGGTTTGTTTGCCGTCAGTCTGGAGACACGGTTCGTCCCAACGCGTGTGATCTTCTACGTTCTGGGGATCATCGCCCTGGTGCCAGGGATTTATCTCTGGCACTCCTATTTCGACATCGTCATGCGCGGCGCGCTCTCGACCCAGGTCGACGAGTGGATGTTCATTGCGCTTGTCATCATCACCCTCATTCTGGTGCGCAAGACGCTCGGCTGGGCGCTGCTCATCCTTTCGGTCACAGCACTGCTCTATGCCTATTTCGGTTATGTCATTCCCGGAAAATACGGCCATGGCGGCTATGATCTCGCCCGTCTGGCATCGACATTGTTCCTCTCCACCGAAGGCTTTTATGGCGCGCCGATGGGCGTGGCGGTCGAATACATCTTCCTGTTTGCCCTGCTCGGCACACTGCTCATGCAGATCGGCACCGGCGAAGTGTTCGTCGACGTGGCGCGTGGTGTTACCGGCCGCATTCAGGGCGGGCCGGGGCTTTCCGCCGCCGTATCGAGCACGCTGGTCGGCACCATCAACGGCAGCGCCGTCGCCAATGTGGTGACGACAGGGACATTCACCATTCCCCTCATGAAGCGCGTGGGCTATTCGGCCAAGCTGGCCGGTGCCATCGAAGCGGCTGCATCGTCGGCGGGACAGATATTGCCGCCGGTCATGGGTGCTGCTGCTTTCCTGATGGCGGAAATTATCGGGGTTCCCTATTCAACCATTGCGCTCGCGGCCCTCGTGCCCGGATTGCTTTACGTCCTGGCGCTGCTGGTCGCAGTGCGGCTGGAGGCCGGCAAGCTGGACCTGGCGCGCGACACAACCGGCGGCGTCGAGTTTCTCATCGAAACGCTCAAGACGCGCGGCTATCTGCTGCTGCCGCTTATCGGCATCATCGCGCTTTTGTTCATGGGCATGACCCCAGCGCGGGCTGCTGTCTACTGCATCGGCTTCGCGCTGCTCATCAGCCCGTGGCGCAAGGAAACGCGGATCGGGCTGACCGGACTTCTGGTTGTGTGCCGCAACACGCTTTTCGCAACGCTGCCCATCGTGGCGGCTGTCGCGGCGGCCGGTATCGTCATCGGCGTGCTCAATCTCACCGGCATGGGGCTGATGCTTTCGAGCCTCATCGTTGAGGTGGGTGCGGGCAATATCTGGGCGATCCTGCTGCTAACGGCCCTCGCCTCATTTGTCCTGGGCATGGGGCTGCCGACTTCGGCCGCCTATCTGCTGCTGGCCGTGCTTGTGGCGCCGGCGCTGACGCAGCTCGGTCTGCCGGCGATCTCGGCGCACATGTTCATCTTCTATTTCGGGCTGGTCTCGGCCATCACCCCGCCGGTCGCCCTTGCCGCCTACGCGGCGGCATCGATTTCGGGCGCCGGTGCCAATGAGACGGCGGTGGAATCGATCCGGCTCGGGTTCGTCAAACTGCTCGTGCCATTCCTTTTCGTGACCATGCCAGGGATCTTGATGATCGGCACGCCGCTGCAGATCGTGCTCGGCATCGTGTTTGCAGCATTCGCCGTCATTTCGATCACCGTCGCCTTTGCGGGCTGGCTGGTTCGCCCCATCTCCTGGCTGGAGCGCGGGGCGCTGGTTGTGGGCACGGCGCTGGTCTGCTGGCCGACCCCGGTGGACGCTACCGATGCGGTAACGCTCGGCGCGCGACTTGCCGGGCTGGCCATCATCGGCCTTTCGATCTTTCGCATGGTCACGGCCGCACCACGTCCCACCATTGAAGTCCAACCCAACTAAGAAGACGCCAATACATGTCCTTGCCTCCCCATCCGTCTCCCAAAAAGCCCGATCTGGTTCTGCCTGAGGGTGCGTGCGATGCCCATTGCCACGTTTTCGGCCCCGGAGACATATTTCCTTACTCCAGCTCTGCGACCTATCGGCCCGAGGACGCACCAAAGGAAAGGCTGTTCGCGCTCCACAAGCATCTGGGGCTTTCGCGCTCAGTGATCGTTCAGGCAAGCTGCCATGGGACCGACAACAGGGCGATGATTGACGCGCTCAGGGCTGGCGCGGGCAATTACCGCGGCATCGCCATGGTGGAGCGCGATGTGACCGAGGCTGAGCTTCAGGATCTTCATGAAGCCGGGGTGCGAGGCGTACGGTTCAACTTTGTTGCCCATCTGGGCGATGCCGCCAATCAGGACGCCGTGCGCGACATCGTTGCCAAAATCAAGCCGCTGGGCTGGCACATCGTTGTGCATTTCGATTCCCACTGGCTAAAGGATCTGGCCCCGTTCCTGAAAGAGCTCGATATCGTCACCGTAATCGATCACATGGGGCGGATCGACGCCGGCGCCGGCGTCGGGCAGCAGGCTTTCCAATTGCTCCTGGAGTTGATGGAAGACGAGCGCTTCTGGGTCAAGGTTTGCGGTTCCGAGCGGCTCTCGCGATCCGAGCCGCCCTTTCACAAGGCCGCCGAATATGGCCGGTTGCTTGTCGAAAAATTCCCCTATCGCGTTTTGTGGGGCACCGACTGGCCGCATCCCAATATCAACGTCAACATGCCCGATGACGGGGAGCTGGTGGATTTGCTCAAGATCATCGCTCCCACGCCAGAAAGCCTGCAGCGACTGGTCGTGGACAACCCGACCCGGCTCTATTGGCCCGAAACGCCGTAATCGAGAGGGGCCGCCGGAGTTTCTCCAAGCGGCCCTTTTGTTTGCGGTCAGTGGTGATGGGCCGGTTCGGACAGGGGGCAATCGGAGGGGTAGCTTTCCCAATTGATCTCCACTGTGGCGTGGCCGATATCATAGCGCTGGGCGAGGGTTCTTTTGACCCGCTCTGAAATCGTACGATAGTCGGCTCCGGGTTTGAGCGAGACTTCCATGGTCGCTGCGGGCTTGCCCGAGGTTATCGACCATACATGGACGTGAGAAACGTCTTCGATATCGGCCACGGTATCGAGAATGTGCCTGCGGAGCGCATCGATTTCGATGTTTCCGGGCGTCCCCTCCATCAGGATTTGCACGGCATTGCGCAACAGCGCCCAGGCGGCGCGCAGAATCAGTACCGATAGCAGTACCGAGAGGATCGGATCGATCGGCGTCCAGCCGGTGAGATAGATCACAGCTGCCGCAACGATCGCGGCAACCGACCCCAGCAAATCCCCAAGGACGTGCAGCAGGGCACCACGAATGTTGACATGGTTGGTGTCGCCCTGGCGAAGCATGAAGAACACGGCGATATTGACGACCAGGCCCAGAACGGCGACCACCATCATGGGCCCGGCCAGAACCGGGTGGGGCATGAACAGGCGCTGAATGGCTTCGTAGGTGATCCAGGCGACCAGAGCAAAGAGCGTGATGGCATTGACGAAGCCCGCGAGCACTTCGAGCCGCATATAGCCGAACGTGCGCTTTGAATCGGAAAGCTTGCGGCCGAACCGAAAGCCCGCCCAGGCTAGCGCCAATGCCGCCGCGTCGGTCAGCATGTGCCCGGCATCGGCCACCAACGCCAAAGAGCCTGAGAGGATGCCGCCGATCAACTCGGCCACCATGAATCCAGCGGTCAGGGCGAACCCTGCAAGGACCACCCGTTCGTTGTTCTCGCCGACTTGGGGCGCATGGCTGTGGTGCCCTTGGCCATGGTGATGGTCGGCCTGAGCGTGGCTATGGGGTGTGTCGCCGTGCTGGGTCGTCATTGCGTGTCAAATTTCCGGGTCGATCATTTGTTCCAACATATCAATATATATTCATTTGTAAATATGAAATACGGCGTCGACTGATCGACAGACAGCGGACTTGACGAGCGGTCAATGCTCTGCTCTCATAACAGAACAATGATATGTATTACATAATTATGTATCATTGAACAAAGGGAGCATCGTTATGAAGACTTTTCTCAAGGCAGCGGCCATCGCTGCCCTGGCCGGCATTTCATTGCCAAGTTTTGCCGTGGCGCAAACCGAGGGTGGCGCAATCGACGTCGCGACCATTGGCGAGCCGCCCACCCTCGACCCCATGACATCGACCGCCGATCTGGTCGGCATCATCACCCAGCATATGTTTGAAACGCTCTATACGTTCGATGCCAACTGGGCCGTCGTGCCGCTGCTGGCGGCGGACATGCCGGAGATTTCCGAAGACGGCACCGTCTATACAATCGCGCTGCGTGAAGGCGTAACCTTCCATGACGGCTCGGACATGACCGCCGAGGATGTCTTGGCCTCGCTCGAGCGCTGGCTGCGTATCGCAAGCCGCGGCATGCAGACGGCGGAAACCGTCGAAAGCGTCGAGGCCGTGGATGATTACACGGTGCAGATTACTCTGAGCGGACCCTATGCACCGCTTTTGTCCCTCTTGTCGCTCAACAACTCTGCCGCCATTGTCATTCCGTCGGAAATCGCCGGCGAAGACGTCATGGAAGATTTTGTCGGCACCGGGCCCTACCAGCTGGCCGAACGCCGCCCGGATCAATACATCCAGCTTACGCGGTTCGAGGGCTACGCCTCGCGTGACGAAGAGTCCAACGGCTATGGCGGCGGGCGCCATCAGTATCTCGATGAAATCCGGTTCGTTCCCGTCCCCGACCCCAACACCCGCATCGAAGGTGCTGTCGCGGGCCAGTTCGATTATGTGGATTCCATTGCCGTGGAAGCCTATGACCGTATCGCTTCGGGCAATACCGAACCGGTGATGCTGGCTCCGTTCGGCTGGCCGGTGTTCGTGATGAACACTGCCGAAGGCGTCAACTCCGATATCGCCGTACGCAAAGCCATCCAGGCGGCGCTTGCTCCGCAGGACATGCTGCTGGCCGCGTTCGGGTCGGAAGAATTCTTTAAGGCCGATGGGGCGATGTATCCTGAAGGGTATGTCTGGCACACCGAGGCAGGCACCGAACCGTACAAGCCGATGGGCGATACGGAACTGGCAAGCCAGTTGCTCGAAGACTCCACTTACGACGGGTCGCCGCTGCGCATCCTCACCTCGCGCCAGTATGAGTTCCATTACACGATGGCTCAGGTTGCCGAAGCCTATCTCGAGGCAGCCGGGTTCGACGTGCAGCTCGACGTTGTGGAATGGGCAACGCTGACCCAGCGGCGCACCGATCCGGCGCTGTGGGACATCTATATCACCCACTCGCCCTTCCTGCCCGAACCGTCTCTGACCGGCATCATGTCGGATTCCTCGCCCGGCTGGTGGGTGTCCGATGCCAAACATGAAGCGCTTGGCGCGTTCAACGCCGAAGCCGATCCAGAAGCCCGCGTCGAACTCTGGGCGGCGGTGCAGGAAGTGATCTATGAGGAAGTGCCCGCCTTCAAGGTCGGCAATTTCAATGCCGTTGCGGCCCAATCGCCGACCCTCGAAGGCATGAACCCCGCGCCATGGCCCTATTTCTGGAACGCCTGGCTGGAAGAATAAGCAATCCTCCTGCGGGCGCTGGCGTTTCCTGTCCTCCGGACAATGGCGGCGCCCGCGGAGATATCGAAGGGAGGGAGGGCCAGCAGTCCATTGCCAGTCCTTTCCGGCACGGCCATCCTTCCCTTCGCGTCCTTTTTTGAAAGTCGTTCCATGCTTGGCGCTGCGCTTAACAGATTGATCGGCATGCTCACGGTGATGGCCATCGTCGTGACGATTGTCTTTATCATTGTCCGGGTGACTCCGGGCGATCCGGCTGCGGTCATGCTCGGCCCCGATGCCACTGCGGCCGATGTCGAGGCACTGCGTCAACGGCTGGGCCTCGATGGCACGATCCTCGAGCAGTTCATCTCCTATGTCGGAGGCATTTTCCGCGGCGATCTCGGCCAGTCGATCTTTCTTGGCCAGCCGGTGACAACCGCGCTATGGATGCGGGCCGAGCCGACCTTTTTCCTCACCATCTTCTCGCTCGCCATTGCCACGGTGATCGCGCTGCCGATCGGTGTCGCTTCGGCCTATTGGCGCGGGTCGTGGTTCGATCAGGCCATGACCTCGCTGGCCATGTTCGCGGCTTCGGTTCCCAGTTTCTGGCTGGGGCTGATCTTCATCCAGACCTTCGCAGTGAGCCTTGGTTGGTTTCCGACCTCGGGCTATGGCGGGCCCTATTCGCCACTTGGCGAGCGGCTCTATCATCTGGTTCTGCCCGCCACGACGCTGGGGATCGTCTCGTCGGCGCTCATCATGCGCTTTACCCGCGCCTCAATGCTCGACGTTCTCAACGATGATTATGTGCGCACGGCGCGCTCCAAGGGCATGAGCGAGTGGCGCGTCGTCGTCCGCCATGCGCTCAAGAATGCTCTGATCCCGATTCTCACTGTTGTCGGGCTGACGGCGGCGCTGCTGATTTCAGGCGCCATCGTCACAGAGACGGTGTTCGCGCTACCCGGCGTCGGCAACCTGATCGTTTCGGCGGTGTTGCGGCGCGACTATCCGGTTATCCAGGGGGCGCTGCTGATCGTTGCCGGGCTCTATGTTCTGGTCAATTTCGTCATCGACATGCTCTATCTGCTCGTCGATCCGCGTGTGAGGTACTGATGGCCGCGCTCGCTTCGTCCGCACAGGGCAAATCACCCAACCTCTTGATCCGCCTTCTGGCGAGACCCACCGCTGCCGCCGGGCTGATCGTCATCGTGCTGGTGGTGCTGGCCGCGATCCTTGCGCCGCTGCTTACGCCCCACAGCCCAAGCCAGCTTTCGATCGTCAACCGTCTGACCGCGCCCAACAACCAGTTCTGGCTGGGAACCGACGATCTGGGTCGCGATATTCTTACACGGGTACTCTATGCCGGGCAGACTTCACTTTCGGTGGCCTTTTCGGTGGTTATCGTCGCCTCGCTGATCGGCATCGTGCTCGGGCTCGTGGCCGGATTTTTTCGTAAAGCCGACGCGCCGGTCTCGCGGGTGATCGATGCCATGATGGCGTTTCCCGATATCCTTTTGGCTATTGCGCTGGTTGCCGCGCTGGGCGCTTCGGCGTTCAACGTGGTTCTGGCCCTGGGGATCGTTTATGCGCCGCGCATGGCGCGGGTGGTGCGCGCCTCGACGCTGGTGATCCGGGAATTGTCCTATGTGGAGGCGGCCCGCGCGCTGGCGGTGCCGACCCCGGTTATTCTCGTGCGACACGTCTTGCGCAATGTTACCTCGCCGCTGCTGGTGCAGGGCACCTTCATTTTCGCGCAAGCCATTCTGGCCGAAGCAGGATTGTCGTTTCTCGGAGTGGGCATTTCGCCCGATATCCCGACCTGGGGCACGATGATTTCGGCTGGCCGCCAGTTCATGAATTCGGCAAGCTGGCTGCTGTTTTATCCGGGCCTCGCCATCGTCATCACCGTTCTGGCGCTCCAGCTTTTGGGCGACGGCCTGCGCGACCTCCTCGACCCCCGTCTTGCAAAGGACATCTAAATGATCGGCAATCAGTTTCCCCCCGCCGAAAAACCGCTTCTGATCCGCAACGCAAAGCCGGTCGGTTTTGCCGGCGTTAAGTCGTCAGCCATCGATATCCTTGTCGGCAAGGACGGGAAGATCATCGAGACCGGAACCACGGTCGGCGTGCCCGGTGATGCGGAAATTCTCGATGCGGGGGGCCGTTTTCTCTCGGCCGGCTGGACCGATATCCACACCCATATCTGGTATGGTGGTACCGATATTTCGCTCAGGCCCGAACAGTGCGGCGCGCGGCATGGAGTGACCACGATGGTCGATGCCGGCTCGGCGGGCGAGGCCAATTTCCATGGTCTGCGCGAGCTGATGATCGAGCCGGCGCTGGAAAATGTCTATGCGTTCTTAAACATCGGCTCGATCGGTCTGGTCGCCTGCAACCGGGTGACCGAGCTTCAGGACATGCGATCGATCGATATCGACCGGATCGCCGCGACTGTCGAAGCCAATCGCGACGTGATCGTCGGGCTCAAAGTCCGGGCCAGCGCGGTGATTTCCGGTGGCTGGGATCTGGTGCCGGTCAAGCTGGCCAAAAAGCTCGGCCGGGTGCTCAAGCTGCCGATCATGGTGCATGTGGGCGAGCCGCCCCCGCTTTACGATGATATTCTTTCGCTGCTGACCGAGGGCGACATCGTCACCCATTGTTTCAACGGCAAGGTGGGTGGCTCGATCCTCGAAGACGATGATCTTTACGCTCTCGTCGAGGATGCGGCGGCGCGTGGTGTGGTGCTCGACGTCGGGCATGGCGGGGCGTCATTTTCGTTCGAGGTGGCCAAGGCAGCGCTCGAAAAGAACATGCTGCCCCAGACCATCTCGACCGATCTGCACAATCGCTCCATGGATGGCGCGGTTTGGGACATGGGCACCACCATGTCCAAATTGCTCTCGCTGGGCATGGGGTTTGAGCAGGTTATCCACGCGGCGACCATTGCCCCGCGCAAGGCGATACGGCGCGATCACACCGACCTGCTCGCCAAGGGAAAGCCGGCGGAATTTACGATTTTTGATCTCGAAAAAAGCGATATCGAAGTCAAGGATTCCAAGGGCATCACATCGACGCTGCACGAGATTTTCGAGCCGCGCCACGCCGTTCTCGGCGCGCGAGCCATCGCTGCGCATCGCTACCAGCCGGCGCCGGGTGCGCAACTGGCCAACTGCCCCCATTGCGGGTGGGCGCTATGAGAGAGCTTGCCCCCGATACGATCCTTTCGGTGCGCGATCTGCGCACCTGGTTTACGACCAAACGGCTGACGGCCAAGGCCGTTGACGGGGTGACGTTCGATCTCAAGCGCGGCCAGACGCTTGCTGTTGTGGGCGAGTCGGGGTCGGGGAAATCGGTGACCTCACTTTCGATCATGGGCCTTTTGTCCCGCCCCGGCGAAATCGAAAGCGGGGACGTGCTGTTCCGGGACTCCAAGGGCACTGTCCACGACCTGGCCAAGACGTCGCCGCGCGGTTTTCGCAAGCTGCGCGGCCGGGAGATCGCCATGATCTTTCAGGAGCCGATGACCAGCCTCAATCCGCTCTATACGGTGGGTGACCAGATCGGGGAAATGATCGCGCTGCACGAAAATATCGGGCGCGAAGATACCCGCAAGCGGGCGCTTGAGATGCTCGGGCACGTGGAAATCCCCGACGCGGCCAACCGGCTTGACGATTATCCGCACCAGATGTCGGGCGGCATGCGCCAGCGGGTGATGATCGCCATGGCGCTGGCCTGCAACCCATCGCTGCTGATCGCCGACGAGCCCACAACGGCGCTCGACGTCACAATCCAGGCGCAGATTCTCGATCTGTTGCGGCGGCTGCAGACCCAGTTCGGCATGTCGATCCTGTTCATTACTCACAACCTCGGCGTGGTTGCCGAAATCGCCCATGAGGTGGTGGTGATGTATGCCGGGCGCGTTGTGGAGCAGGCGCCCGTCATCGAACTGTTTCAAAAGCAAAAGCATCCCTATACCGAGGGACTTCTGGCCTGTACGCCCAATGCGGAGCGCGATCTGGCCGCCGATGGGGAGCGCAAGGCGCTTTATTCCATTCCCGGCTCGGTGCCGCCCATTACGGCCCTGCCGCCAGGTTGCGCGTTCGAGCCAAGATGCCGCTACGCGATTTCTGCCTGCACCACCATCCCGCCCCAGCTCGAAAGCGCCGGTTCCGGTCGACTGTCGCGCTGCCTGAGGAGTGCCGAAATATGAGCGTCGCAATGGAAACGGCTCCGCTGCTGGCCATAGAGGGACTGGTCAAACGTTTTTCGGGACGTGGCGGCAGGACCGTTCATGCTGTCGAGGATGTGAGCTTTTCGATCAAGCGCGGCACGACCGTGGGGCTGGTGGGCGAATCTGGATCCGGCAAGACCACGGCCGGACGCACCCTGTTGCGGCTGATCGAGCCCACCGGCGGCAAGGCGGTGTTTGACGGCGTCGATATCTTTGCGCTGTCCGAGCGCGACATGCGAGCCTATCGCCAGCGCATGCAGATCATTTTTCAGGACCCGTTCTCCTCGCTCAACCCGCGCATGCGGATCGAGGCGATCCTTGGGGAGGCGCTCGACGCCTGCAATTACCCCAAGGGCGCAAAACGCAAGGAGCGGGTTGCAGAGCTTCTGACGCTTGTGGGACTTGCCCCCGAGCACGCCAGACGGTTCCCGCATGAATTTTCCGGCGGCCAGCGCCAGCGCATTGGGATCGCCCGGGCGCTTGCGGTCGAGCCTGAATTCGTGGTCGCCGACGAGCCGGTTTCGGCGCTCGACGTCTCGGTGCAGGCGCAGGTGCTCAACCTTCTGAGCGATCTGCAGAAACGGCTGGGCCTGACGCTGCTGTTTATCGCCCATGACCTCTCGGTCGTTGAATATCTCTGTGACGAGGTGGTGGTGATGTATCTGGGGCGTGTCATGGAACGGGGCCCGTCGCGGACGGTCTATGCCAATCCGCGCCATCCCTATACGAAGGCTCTGCTGGCCACGGCGCCGATCCCCGATCCGACGCGCCGCCGCGAACATGTACCGCTGGCCGGCGACATCCCCAGCCCTATCAACCCACCATCGGGATGCGTGTTTCGCACCCGCTGCCCGCATGCCGTCGCGGCGTGTGCCGAAATCATCCCGCCCACCGACCATCTGGGCGGCGATCACCACGTTGCCTGCATCCGCCACGAAGAGTTGGCGCAGGCGTCCCAGAACCCCAGCCCAGTTGAATTGGGCTAGGGTTCCAGGTCCTTGTTTTGTCGTGCGATCGAACCGGAAAAGTCCGCAACTTTTCGCTTCGCGGCCCTCCGGGTCCTGATCGCACTCTAAGTGGAGTTTCCTATGACTGTCTCCGAGGCGAAAAAGCGCGCGGATCAAAGCCCCTACGACCGGCTGACCGCTTTGGGGCTGACCTTGCCCCCGGCCGCGCCGCCGATCGCCAACTTCGTCACCCATGTGATTGAAGGCAATATGCTCTATCTCTCGGGCCAGGGGCCGACCTATCCCGATGGCCGGCGCCATTCGGGCAAAGTGGGCGATGCCGTCTCCACCGAGGAGGCCTATGAACACGCCAAACTGACCGGACTCAATCTGATTGCCGTGATGGAGGAGGCGCTGGGCGATCTGGGCCGGGTGCGCCGCATCGTCAAGGTGCTGGGCATGGTCAATGCCACCGCTGACTTTGTCGAGCATCCGCAGGTCATCAATGGCTGTTCGGACCTGTTCAACGCCGTATTTGCCGAAAAGGGCATCCATGCCCGTTCGGCCGTCGGCTTTTCCTCGCTCCCCAATGCGATCACGGTGGAAATCGAAGCCATCGTGGCCATAGACATTTGAGTACAGTTCAATGACCGATACCGATATTCGCAAAACGCTTGGCCTGCGCCCCGTCATCAATTGTTCGGGAACCATGACTTCGCTTGGCGCTTCAATCGTCGTGCCGCATGCAGTCGAGACCGTGGCTGCGGTCCTGTCGCAATGGACCGAAATGTCCGACCTGCAGCGCATCGCCTCGCGCACCATTGCACGGCTGACCGGAGCAGAGGCGGGGTGCGTGACCGCATCCTGTTCTGCGGCCATCACGCTGGCCTGCGCCGCCGCGATGACCGGCAAGGATCTGGCCGCCATCGAGCAGCTGCCCGATGCGCGCGGGCTCAAGGACGAGATCGTCATCCAGACCGGGCACATGGTCTCCTATGGCGCGCCGGTGGAACAGGGCATCAGGCTTTCTGGCGCAAGGGTGGTGCCGGTGGGTCAGGCGACCAGCGCGCATGCTTACCAATTGGCCGGAGCCATAACCGACAAGACCGCGGCGGCGGTTTATGTGATTTCGCACCACGTTGTCGATTACGGGCAGATTCCGCTCGAAACGTTCTGCGAGGTTGCCCATGAAAAAGGTGTGCCAGTGATCGTGGACGCGGCGTCCGAATATGATCTGGAAAAATTCTTGAAGGCAGGCGCCGATCTGGTGCTTTATTCCGGGCACAAGTTTCTGGGCGGGCCGACGTCGGGCATTATCGCGGGCACTAAGGATTTCGTTGCCGCATGTTATCTGCAGAACCGGGGCGTCGGGCGCGGCATGAAGGTGGGCAAGGAAGGCGTGGCGGGAGTTATTGCGGCTCTTGAAGCCTGGGAGACGCGCGACCACGCCGGGATCAGGGCCCGCGAGCAAAGGGCTCTCGATCTCTGGCAATCAACGCTGGAAGGGCGGGATGGCATCACCGCCATCATCGACCCTGACCCAACCGACAACCCGCTCGACCGGCTCAAGGTGCTGGTTGATCCCGAGGGCGCCAACATTTCGGCATGGGATCTTGCCGATCGGATGGCGCAAGGGGACAGGCCGGTGATTGTGCGCGACCATGAGGTCGAGCACAATTATTTCTATCTCGATCCCTGCAACCTGCACCCTGACGAGGAGGTCGTCGTCGCCGAACGGCTGACCGAGGAACTCGATGCGGCGCGCAAATCCAACACGCCAATCGTTTCCGATTTGCGGCTGCGCATGCTGGCGCAGGAAAGGGCCATTCTCAACTGGCCCGATTGAGGACGCTGTATTTGCGCGCCGGGGAGAATAATGCAAACTGAACCCGGCGCGGCACTCACGGGAGGATCGGCGAAATGAGCACATTGGAAACGTCCAAGGACGCTGTGAAGGCCAAGCGCACGCGGACGAGTGCGCTCGACCGCATTCTGCAGGTGCTCGATTTTCTCCAGAGCAATGATGCGCCGGCGACGGCCTATGAAATCGCCCGCGCCGTGGGGGCGCCGCTTTCGACGGTCTATACGCTGGTCGAGGATCTTGTCGAAAAGGACATGCTGGACCGGTTCGAGGACGGAACCTTGTGGTTCGGGCATCGGCTGTATCATTACGGGCTGACCTATGCGCGCCATGTCGATCTTCTGACCATCGCCAACCACGAGATGAGCGACCTTGCGCTGGCCTCGGGGGAGACGGTGCAGATTTGCGGGCGGGATGGCGATTTCATGGTGGTGCTGGGGATGGTCGACGGGCCGGACCATTTTCAGGTCGCCTCGCAAGTGGGCAGCCGCACCCCGCTCAACTGGTCGGCGTCGGGGCGCTTGCTGGTGGGGCATCTGCCCGAGGATGAGCGGCGCGCGATCTTTTCGCATGCCAGTTGCCCATCGCCCACGGGCCGGGCGGAGACCGATATCGAGATTCTGACGGCAAGTTCGCGCCAGGCGCTCGATGCGGGGCTTTCCATACAGGCCGGTGAATCGGCCTATTCGATTGCCTGTATCGCGGCCCCGATCCTCGATAACGCGGGGACCTGCCGGGCGACGATTTCCATTGTGGTGCCCGATCAGAAGGTCAACCAGACCGATCCCGACCTTAAGGACCTGGTGCGGCAAAGCGCGATCAATATTGCCCGGCGTCTGGGCTGGTCGCGCTGAGCGGGGCGAGCAGGGCTTCGATTTTTTCGGCGATGCGCAGAACCGTCCAGTCGTGCCCGCCGGGGGCGAAGATCATCAGGCCAGTGGCGAGGGGCTGGCCGGCGTGCATCGGCACGGTGGCGGCGCAGCCATCGAGGAAATTGACCGCCGAGGGGTTACGGAGCATCAAGCCGTTGAGGCGGTCGAAATCGGCTTTCACATCGGCAATCAGCGGCGCGACCGTGGGCACGGTGGGGGCAATCAGGACATCGAAATCTTCCGCCTGAGCGGAAAAGGCGGCGATGGCGGATGCGCGTTGGGCGCGGGCTTCCGCCTCGTCCTGTGGCGTAAAACCCTGTGCGGCGCGGATGCGGCGCAAAACGTTTGGGTCTCCCGCGGTTTCCATGCGGTCGAGATGGCTGGCGTGGATGCGATAGGCTTCGGAGGCAACGATGACGCGATTGCTGTTGCCGAACCCATCGAGCATGGGCAGGTCGATTTCGGTCAGCGCAAAGCCATTGGCGGCCAGAGTGGCGATGGCGCGCTGAAAATCGGCGGCGACCTGGGTATCGAGCCCTTCTGTCAGGAAGCCGGTGGCGATGCCGATGCGCAGGGTTTTGCGCTGTTGCGGCGGCGGCATCGTGGCGGAAAGGACGGCGTGAACGGCGCTGCACTGGCTTGTCGTGTGGGCCAGCGGGCCGATGCTGTCGCAGCTCTGGGAGAGCGGAAACGCGCCATCGAGCGGGACGGCGGACTGGGTGGGCTTGAAGCCGCACAGCCCGTTGAGCGCCGCGGGAATGCGGACCGAGCCGCCGGTGTCGGTGCCCAGCGCGATATCGGCGATGCCCAGGGCGACCGACAAAGCGCCGCCCGAGGTCGATCCGCCTGATATCCGGGCGGGGTCGAAAATGTTGCCGGGGTCGCCGAAATGGGGGTTGAGGCCGACGCCGGAAAAGGCAAATTCGCTCATTGTGGTGCGGCCGCACCCGAGGGCCCCGGCGGCCCGCAGGCGACCGACTGCGGTTGCATCGGCGCTGGCCGGTGGGGCATCGGCAAGAATGGCCGAGCCGGCCGAGGTTACCTGGCCCTTTTCGTCGAACAGATCCTTGATCGAGACCAGGATGGCTGCCAGTGGGCCCTTCCTGCGCTCGGTGTTACCGTCGAGGGCCCCGGCCTCGGCCATGATCCGGTCGGCGTCGAACTGGGTGAAGACCGAGCGCCGGACGGCGGGCTCCAGACCCATGGCGATGTCGATGGCGCGGCGGGCGCGGTCCCTGGCGCTTGCGGCGGAGTTGCGGAGCGGGGAGATGTCGGCCATTGCAGCGATCCAGAGGTTTAGGGTTCTGGTGTCCTAGCAGGGTTTTATGCTGGCGCGCACGCCAAAACCCCCGACGGTCAAAGACCTCGGGCTATGATCGCCATT
>DFMV01000029.1:0-10382 GCA_002375765.1 Rhizobiales bacterium UBA3584
AAAATCCCCCAATACCGGGTCAGATCTCAGCGACAATCAACTAAGCTACAGTTTCCGCGACCGAAAAGTTTCAATCTGGCAATCAGGAAACGCAAGGTACATCGGTGTTCGTCAACGTGGGGAAGAGAACCCCACTCCCCCTGCTGAACTCACAAGCTGGGGAAGATCACCCGTTTGGCCGATCCTCGTTCAGGGCGCGGGCCGCAGCGCCGTCGACGCGGAAATCGTCGAGTTATCCTTGATGAAGTCGTGAACCATGCCGCCGCTCGGCCGTTTACATTTCAACAGGGGGGTGCGAACCTATGAGTAAAAGTGCCGAAAAAGCTGTACTCTATCGGATGGTGATGGACGACCATATCTGTCCGTTCGGCCTCAAATCGAGACATCTGCTGAAGTCCGAAGGTTACGAGGTTGAGGACAACTGGCTGACAACTCGGGAGCAAACCGACGCTTTCAAGCGAGAGCATCAGGTCGATACCACGCCGCAAACCTTTCTTGGTGGCAGGCGCGTCGGCGGTTACGACGACCTCAAAAGGCACTTTGGCAAAGGCAAAAATGAAGGCGAGACAAGCTACACGCCGGTAGTCGCGGTCTTTGCCATGGCTGCAGCAATGGCGTTGGCCGCGACCTGGGCAGCATTCGGCACCGTTGTGACCATTCGGTCCGTGGAGTGGTTCATCGCCATCTCCATGTGCATCCTCGCGGTCCTCAAGCTCCGTGACATCTCATCGTTTTCAAACACGTTCCTCGGATACGATCTCGTAGCGCAACGCTACGTCCCTTACGCCTACTTCTATCCTTTCGGGGAAGCGCTCGCCGGCGTTCTGATGATCGCAGGCGCTCTGCTCTGGATCGCGATCCCCGTCGCCCTCGTCATCGGCACCATTGGTGCCATTTCAGTATTCAAAGCCGTCTATATCGACAAGCGCGATCTCAAATGCGCTTGCGTCGGCGGAAACAGCAACGTCCCCTTGGGCTTCGTGTCCCTGACCGAGAACGTGATGATGGTCGCCATGGCGCTGTGGATGATGAGGATGCTATGACCCTCATGCGCTTCCGCAGGGCCATATCGCTGGGCTTTCTCATGATGGTCTTGACGGCCCTACCCGCGATTGGGGCAGTTTGCCAAAGCGAACACACATTCCTTCTCGCCCCCACGCAAGATGCTGAGTCGCTCGGTCAAAATACGCCAGGTGAACTAAGCCAGGCCCATCACGCCGGGTCCGGCAACGCCTTCGATCTCCATTGCGCCACCTCCGCTGTGCTGCCCGCCGGTATCAACATAAATACCGACGAAAAGCAGACATTGGTCGATCATTGGGCTTTCCCAGCGCCACCAGCTAACAATGCAGGCATTGATCCACCTCCGCCCAGATGAACCGGACCTAAGCAGGTCCGCAAATCATTTGGATCCATTTCGATCGGAGAAGTTTCATGAAAATGTATTGGCGCTTTGCCGCCATGATCGCCACGTCTACGCTGGTCATGTTCGGCCTGATGTATCTCAACACCTATGCTTTCGAGCACGTATTCTGGAGCGAAACCCGCGCCTGGATGGCGCTGGTCATGGGTGCCACCATGGCCGTCATCATGCTGGCGTACATGCTCTCGATGTACAAGAACACCAAGCTCAACATCGCCATTTTCGCTGGTTCAATCGTCGTGTTTTCGGGGGCGCTCTGGTTAGTGCGTAGTCAAGTCAGCGTTGACGACAGCGAATACATGCAGGCAATGATCCCACATCACTCAATTGCCATCATGACATCTGAACGCTCCCAGATTACCGATCCGCGCGTCCGCAAGCTCGCCGACGAAATCATCGAGGCCCAGGAGCGGGAAATTTCAGAAATGAAGTTTCTCATCGGTGACCTTGCGGATCGCGACGATAGTGGTGCGCCTGACGATGCAATCGATCCCGCGCTCGGCGACGAGCCCGCAGAATTCATGACGGCAGGAGCCGCACTGGAGGGTGCGCAGATCGCCGGTCTGGATCCCGCGACGCTCGATGATGCCCAGATCGAAGAGGGTCTGGATGGAGATCGTCGCTGCGTGTTTCGCTACACCAGCGAGGGAAACCCTGTTTTCGCTTTTAACCCGGGCGCTGACGGGGAAGATGCTGCCCTCATCAAAGTCAACGGAGCATTGGTTCGCTTGGCGCTGGCCAGCAATTCCGAGGGAGCCCTTGGGTATGAAGCGGGCGACATTCGGATCAGCCTGACGTCGGAGCAACAGGCACAGGGCTGGGATGCTGATCAGAATGAAGCCACCATGGTGTTCGAAATCGGATCCGAACTCCGCGTAGGCTATGGCGGCTACGTCGCCTGTTCTGCTTAAGGGTAGAGGAAGGGCCGGCAAGCCAGCGCGCCCTTCCTCGTCTGCCGCGTGCATTGATAGCCGACACCGCTTTGCCTCGGCCGCGCAACCCATCTCCGACGGGCTCGTCCGAGTAAGATCTGTCTATCGCGCCATGTCGAGCCGCCGTAGCAACTGAGCGTTGATCGCAACGATGACCGTGCTGGCAGACATTAGCACCGCCCCCACCGCGGGCGCCAGGACGATACCGGCCCAATAGAGCACCCCGGCAGCGAGCGGGATCGCAACAATATTGTATCCGGCGGCCCACCACAGGTTCTGGATCATCTTGCGATAGGTCGCGCGGCTGAGGGTTACGATGCGGGCGATGTCCCGGGGATCAGAACGCACCAGCACCACATCACCGGCTTCGACAGCCACATCGGTTCCCGCACCTACGGCCACTCCGACATCGGCGGTGACGAGAGCGGGCGCGTCGTTGACGCCATCGCCCACCATGGCAACGCGCTTGCTCTGGGCCTGCAGCTCTTTGATCTTGTCGGACTTCTGATCGGGCAGCACGCCGGAAAAGACTGTGTTGATCCCGAGTTCACGACCCACCGATCGCGCCACGGCCTCGGAGTCCCCCGTCAGGATAACGACCTCGATGCCCATCGACTGCAGCTTGGCTACGGCCTCCTTGGACTCCGGGCGCACCTGATCGGCGATCGCGAACACCGCCAAAACGTTCTCGCCCTCCAGAAGGTAGATCGCGGCCTGCCCGTTGTCACCAAAGCGACGGCTTGCGCTCTCCACGTCATTGTCGAGCTCGACATTGCGTTCCCGCAACAACGCCGCCCCCCCAACGGACAAGCGGCGTGCCTCGACAACAGCCTCGACGCCCTTGCCAGCTGCCGACTCGAAACTCGATGACCGCGGGAGCGCGAGCCCTTTGTCTTCTGCGCTCTTGAGCAATGCCTGTGCGATTGGGTGTTCGGAGTCCCGTTCGACTGCTGCTGCGAGCGACAATACCGTATCCGGATCATTTTCCTTTGCGGCGACAATCTCGACCACACGGTGGGAACCAAGCGTCAATGTTCCGGTCTTGTCGAATACGACCGTGTCGAGATTTCGCGCTTCCTCAAGACCGCGACGGTCCCGAATGAGCAAACCATTTCGGGCACCCAGGGTGGTTGAAATGGCCGTGACCAGCGGAACGGCAAGCCCTAGGGCGTGAGGACAGGCGATGACGAGCACAGTCACAACCCGGGTAACCGTAAAATCGATCTCGGCACCGAGCAGTGACCATGCGGCAAGGGTCGCGACACCGGCAACAATGGCAACGACGGTGAGCAGAAAGGCGGCCCGGTCGGCCAGCGCCTGGGCGCGCGAGCGGGATGACTGTGCTTGAGAAACCAGCCTCATGATGCCGGCCAAGGCCGTCTCTTGACCTGTTTGAAGCACGCGCACTCGAAGGGAGCCCTGCCCGTTCACGGTGCCGCCGAGCACTTCGGATCCATCTGTCTTGTCGACCAGTTGAGATTCCCCGGTAATCATGGATTCGTTGACAGCGCTTTTGCCCGACATGACGACGCCATCGGCCGGAATCGAGGCCCCTGGTCGCACAAGAACGACGTCATCCGTCCTGAGGCCCGACACGGGCACCTCTTCGGTCCTATCTCCTTCAATTACCCGTACAGCCAAATCGGGCAATAACTTCGCCAGTTCGTTGAGTGCGCCTTGCGCCTGGGAAATCGAGCGCATCTCGATCCAGTGTCCCAGCAGCATGATGGTCACCAATGTGGCCAGCTCCCACCACAGCGGGTGACCGTCGAACCCGAGCAAGACGGCAACGCTGTAGACAAACGCAACGGAGATGGCCAGCGAGATCAGCGTCATCATGCCCGGGAGCCGCGCCTTGAGCTCACCGATTGCACTGTTCAGAAACACCCACCCCCCGTAGATGAAGACAACCGTCCCAAAAAGGGCGGGAATGAATTCGGATCCTGGAAACCGTGGCGCCGTATACCCGAACCATTCCTGGATCATCGGCTCCCAAAACACCGTCGGAACTGTTAGGGCCAGTGAGAGCCAGAATTTGTCACGAAACATTGCCACCGAATGCCCCGCATGCTTGTCGCGTCCCGTGGTGTCTTCGGTCGCGGCAGTGCCATGGGCATGACGGTGTTGTTGATGCTGATCCATTCCAATTCCTCTTCGCTCTTGCAAAAGCCCTACATGTTTTCGGCCACGAGCACTGATCGCGGGTGAGACAAACGAACGGTATGGTGCTCCTTCCAATGCTGGGAAGGTCAAGTCCTATTCACGTCAATCCTTTGTTGATGCCGCCAGTGTTAGGTGGCGAAACCAAGGGAGGTTTCCGGTGTTCTTTGCCCTTTCGCAAATTCTCGACTTCTTTCTCACGCCGTCCAACGTTTTGTTGCTGGCCCTTTTGGCGGCGCTGGCGCTTTGGGTCATGAAGATCCGGAAACTGGCTGCCGCATTCGGGATCGTTTCGATTTTGGGATTGGCCCTTGCGGCTTGGTCACCTCTTGGCCCGTTCGCATTGGGCGTATTGGAAAACAGATTTCCCAGGACTGCACTACCCGACGAAGTTGCAGGCGTCATCATGCTGGGTGGTGCTGTCGACACGCACATTTCTTTCGACCGGAAAACACTCGTTCTCAATGAAGCCGGCGAGCGCATTGTTGAGACCCGCATGCTCGCAGCGCGCTATCCCGAGGCCCAGATCTTTCTTTCCGGCGGTGGAGGACACCAGTCGAACGATGGTAGCCTCACCGAGTCCGAACTGGCGCGACACGCCTTGATCAGTTCTGGGGTTGCCGCCGAACGCCTCACCATGGAAGAACTATCCCGCAACACGTGCGAGAATGCCCGAGAAACGGCCGCCGCTCTTGCTGGGCGCGCGTCCGGCACCTGGGTTCTTGTGACCTCGGCCAGTCACATGCCACGCGCTGTTGCTTGCTTCAGGACCACGAACCTGACGGTTGTACCCTACCCGGTCGATTACCGGACCAAATCCGCAGGCGGCACCTGGCCTGGAACGGCGTCGAACGGGCTCTCAACAACCGACCTGGCGGCCCACGAATGGGTCGGCCTTTTGAGTTATCGTCTGGCAGCGTTCACTGAAGAGACTTTCCCATCGCCGCGGGATTGAGACTGAGCCTTGCTTGGGTTCAGCATCGACTCACATTTGCGAACCACCTGGCTGCGTATCGTAGGCTTGCGTCCAACTCTCGTCTCCAGCATCCGCTGCCGGTCGCTCAAAGAGATCGCGTGCAAGATTTCGGCGTTTATGATGGATTGCTTCTCGCAACGCGTCAGCAGATTGTATGACGCCCATATTCTCCAGCGCCAACAAGAAGGCGAAGGTGTGGACGAGGTGGGCCTGTGGCCCGAAATCTTTGGTCGGCACCTTGCCGTCCTCGTAGAGGATCAATATCTGATCCCCCCGAGACAGAGTGTGTCGGACGTGATCGGAAAATTCCCTGATGGAGTTTTCACCGGCGTCGGTCGTCAGCCGGATGCGACGCTGAACATCCGGTGGCAAAGCCTGATACATGAGCCCATACGTTGTTTCGATGGACTGGATGCGATTGCCCGCCTTTGAGAACCACCGATCCAGTGCTGGCTTGTCCGGAGCACCTTCCCCACCACGCTCAAGTTCGTACCGAACCATATCCGTGACCACGATTGCACAGTCGAAGCGATCAAGAAGATCCAGTCGGTCAATCAGCCCCAAACTGATTAGGGGCCCTGCGTCGGGGAGGACCAGCCTAAGCATCGTTGTCCCTTAGAAGATAAGGGGCCAAAAGTTTCGCCGCGCCGATCGCTTCCCTTTTAATGCGATTTTCGTCGGTGCCCGGAAGGGGAAGACCGGCATCCTCCAGGGCGACAGCAAGGTCTCGATAGCCGCCCAGGCCAAGTCGCGTGGCAGCCTCATCAGACCCGATGTGACCGCGAGAGTACGCTTGAAGAATCTGATGAGGTGAAAAGAGAGGCGTGCGCTTCCTCTCGTCTCTCTTGGCAATATCGTTTGTCGAGACGAGGTCACCATACAATTGTGCAGAAACGATCACTACGCTTTCGCGTCCATATCGAGTTACGAAGACCGGCTCGTTCAAGGCACGATCGTGCCACTCTCCGAAGTTCTTCGCGATCTCGGCTGCCGGAACTTTTTGCATGACGCCTTCCTCTCCCACGGGAATTATACGTAAGTTACGGAAAACATCAAGAAGGTCGCCAAAAATTCATGCACGCCCTAAGATGACTAAAATTGCGGATAGATTGGTCGACATCGCCATGCTTTCCGGCGCACAACCCTAGAAATGAAAAATTCCACCATGGCTCCAATAGCGGTCATAACCGCATCGGTGAGTATTCTCTTGGCCATTCTTGCGGTCTCCATCGCGACCGGCGGAACCCTCTCGCATGCCGTCGAGAATTCGACCGAAGGTCGGCAGCTGTATCTCGACAATTGCGCTGCTTGTCACGGTGAAACGCTCGAGGGCCAGCCCCAATGGCGCGAGCGTCTGCCTAACGGTCGCATGCCGGCTCCTCCCCATGATGAGACAGGTCACACCTGGCATCACAGCGACGAGCAACTTTTTCGCATCACTCATGATGGCGTGGCAGCAATTGTTGGTGGAAATTATGAAAGCGACATGCCGGCGTTCGGGGACCTGCTCACTGACGACGAGATCGAGGCAATTCTCGACTACATCAAAAGCACTTGGCCAGAACGCGCACGCGCTTACCAAGAACAAATGTCCGAGCAAAACTGATAGTCAGAAGGCAGTTATCCCGGTTTCGCGGAAACCAAAACTCCTGCCTCAAAGCGAGGCTTGCGTTTCAACCTTTGTTTGGCCAATTCAGGTTTGGCGAAATCCTCGATGATGGGACAGTCTGGGCGACCGTCTCCATGACAGTGGGAGGCGAGATGCTTTAGCGTCTCGCTCATTTGCTGCAGGGCCCTGGCTTTTTCCTCCAGTATTTCTACATGGGCCAATGCGATCGCTTTGACATCCGCGCTGGCCCGTTCGCGATCCCGCCACAGCGCCAGAAGTTCGCGCATGTCGTCCACCGAAAACCCCAAATCCCGCGCCCTGCTGATGAACCGCAATGTGTGGACGTCCTGATCATCGTAGATGCGATACCCTGCATCTGTTCGGTGCACCGGCGCTATGAGCTCTATGGATTCATAGTAGCGGATCATTTTTGCCGATACGCCTGAAGCTTTGGCTGCCTGTCCGATATTCATTGTGCGGGCTCCAGATTCATCTGGGAAAGTTGCTGAGGTACGGAATGAGGATTGATGGGCCGAGGCGAAAACCGCCTCAGCCGCAGGGCGTTCCCCAGCACAAACACGCTCGAAAGGGCCATGGCCCCCGCAGCGAGGGCCGGCGAGAGCAGAATTCCCCAAACGGGATAGAGCAAACCGGCTGCCACCGGGATCAAGACAGTGTTGTATGCAAATGCCCAAAAGAGGTTTTGCTTGATATTGCGGATGGTCGCCTTGCTCAAGGCGATGGCGTCGCCGACGGCGGTGAGGTCGCCCGACATCAAAACCACATCGGCACTTTCGATCGCGATGTCCGTTCCCGTTCCCACGGCAATGCCGACATCGGCTTCGGCAAGCGCGGGCGCATCATTGATACCATCGCCCACAAAGGCGAGGTGGCGGCCTGCCCCGCGAAGCGCTTTGATGGCGTCGACCTTACCGCTCGGCAGCACCTCGGCGACTACCTCGTCGATACCGAGTTGTTTGGCTACAGCCTGGGCGGTTTTTTCGTTATCGCCTGTGATCATCGCCACCTTAAGCCCAAGGGCGTGAAGGCGCTCGATCGCTGTGCGTGACGTGGGCTTGATAGGATCGGCCACCGAAATGATGGCGGCCAGCCGTCCATCAATTGCTGCATAGAGTGGCGACTTTCCCATTTCGGCAAATTCAACCGCCTGGTTTGCAAATGAATCGACCTCAATTCCGCTGCGTCTCAAAGCACGATCGGCCCCAACCAGCACTTTGCGCCCATCCACGTCACCGGTGACGCCAAAACCCGGATCGGCCAGAAAATCATCGGCGGCCAAAAGGTCCACAGACCTGGCATGCGCACCGCGAACGATCGCCTCGGCTATCGGGTGTTCGGAGTGCTGCTCGAGGCTTGCCACGAGCCTGAGAACGTCATCTTCCTCGAACCCAGGAGCGACGATCAGATCGGTCAACTCGGGCTGGCCCAATGTCAAAGTTCCGGTCTTGTCGAGCGCGACGACTTCGGCCGATCGCAGCGTTTGCAGCGCTTCGCCCTTGCGGAACAGGATGCCTAGCTCGGCCGCCCGCCCGGTGCCAACCATAATGGATGTGGGCGTCGCCAGCCCCATGGCACATGGACATGCAATGATGAGCACGGCGACGGCGTTGACCAGCGCAAAGCTCAGCTGTGGAGAGGGGCCGAACATCAGCCAGACCAGAAATGTTAAAGCGGCCAAACCGATGACGATTGGCACAAAGACCCCGGTAACCCGGTCGACCAACGCCTGGATCGGCAGCTTTGCCCCTTGTGCTGCCTCGACCATGGCAATGATCTGGGCCAGCACCGTGTCACGCCCGACCCGGGTCGCTTCAAACGTGAAGGCGCCCGTTTTGTTGATTGTCCCGCCAACCACTTCGGCACCTGCCGCCTTTTGAACGGGGACCGGTTCACCGGTGATCATTGCCTCATCGACATAGGACGAGCCCGAGAGCACGCGTCCGTCGACCGGAATTTTGTCACCCGGGCGAATGTGAACAACATTCCCGGCCACGACCTCATCGAGATCGACCTCGACGATCGCACCATCGCGGTCGATCCGCGCCGTCTTCGTCTGCAGTCCGACAAGGCGTTTGATTGCCTGTCCGGTGCGTCCCTTGGCCCGCGCCTCGAGATAACGGCCGAGCAGGATCAGGGTGACGATCACCGCCGCGGCTTCATAATAGACATTGCTCGTCCCTGCCGGCAGCAAATCTGGTAGGAAGGTCGCTACCACCGAATACCCCCACGCAGCGGATGCCCCAAGTGCCACAAGGGAATTCATGTCCGGTGTCCGGCGCCAGAGGTTGGGAAAGCCTTTGACGAGAAACCGGCGCCCGGGGCCAAACAGGACGATCGTGGCGAGGATGAACTGCACGTAGCGATTGGTCTGCATGCCAATCGTGTCCATGATGAACATGTGCACTGCAGGAATGAAGTGCGAGCCCATCTCGATGACGAAAAGCGGAGCGGTGAGCAGCGCTGCAAGAAGCATCGCGTTGCGAAGCGAGATGGCTTCGGCTTCCTTGATCTGTTCGCGACTGGGTCCGTTGGACTTGGCTTCAGCCGCGACACTTCGGACACTGTAGCCAGCCGTCGCGACGGCGCGTGCCAAATCGTCTTTTGTGGCCGTTGCCCCAAGCACCTCGACTGTTGCACGTTCGGTCGCAAGATTGACGGCGGCGTCCACGACACCCTCAACGCGCTTGAGCGCCTTTTCCACCCTACCCACGCACGAGGCGCAGGTCATGCCCTCGATATCGAGTGTAATAGTCTCCGAGGCCTCTGGGGTGTACCCGGCTTTATGCACCGCCTCGGCGATCTGCCGAACATCTGTCGGACCCGAAAGTTCAATTCGCGCACGCTCGGTGGCGAGGTTGACCGAAGCCGAAGCTACGCCGGGGACCGCCCGAATAGCTTTTTCAACGCGTGATACGCAGGAGGCGCAAGTCATCCCCTCGATGGTAAAATCGAGGGATTTCATGCCGTTTAATTGTTTCACCTGGTTCATTTTCTGCAGTCCTTGTTCGACAACTGCACAATGATCTAATCCTTCCAATCATGGTAAGGTCAAGTGCAAATTCGCGCTTGACCTTCCAACGGTGGGAAGCTCCATGATTGGCGCAGTCGAACCGGAAGGGATACACCCATGCATGAGTTCAAAGTTCAGGACATGACCTGCGGCCACTGCGCAGGAACAATCGAGAAGGCCGTCAAGAGCGCGGACCCGGCGGCAAAGGTGGATGTCGATCTCACCACGCACTCCGTGCGCATCGAAAGTGC